>JAIPUZ010000071.1 GCA_022833215.1 Mesorhizobium sp.
CCAGAGCCTGTTCGTGGAAAAGCAGATCGGCCGCAACCCCGCCTTCTGGCGCTGGGCGCTGCCGGTGGTGGACAGCCATCTCGGCGAAAGCTGGTCGCTGGACGACATCCTGCCCCATGTCCATCAGGTCGAGCGCGGGCTCATCCGCGTCGATGCCGACGAGGTGACCTATCCGCTGCATGTCATCCTGCGCTATGAGCTGGAGCAGGGCCTGATTGCCGGAAAACTGGACGTTGCCGACATTCCCGAAGCGTGGGATGCCGGCATGCGCGACTATCTGGGCCTTTCGACCATCGACAACCCGGGCGACGGGCCGATGCAGGACGTTCACTGGCCCGGCGGGGCCTTCGGCTATTTCCCCTCCTATACGCTCGGCGCCATGATGGCGGCGCAGCAATGGGCGGCGCTGGTGGACGAGCACCCCGACACGGATGAGGCCATCGCGAAAGGCGATTTCTCCGCCGTCAACGAATGGCGGCGGGAGCGCATCTGGTCGCAGGGCTCGCGCTGGTCGACGCCCGAGCTGATGCAGCGCGCCACCGGCGGGAAGCTCGATGCGCGCCACTTCATCGCCCATCTGCAAAAGCGCTACGGCGGCCAGGGAACGCTCTAATGAACCTCACCAATCAGGACATCGAAGACCTCACCGCCTTCCGCCGCGAGCTGCACCGCTTCCCCGAAATCTCCAACGAGGAGAAGGAGACCGCGCGGCGCGTGGCTGGCTTTCTGGACGACACCGGCGCCGACGAGGTGCTGACCGGGCTTGGCGGCCATGGTGTCGCCTTTGTCTATGACAGCGGCGAGCCCGGCCTCACGATCCTGTTCCGTGCCGAACTGGATGCCCTGCCCATCGCCGAGGTTTCGGACATTCCCCACCGCTCCGCCGTGGAGGGCAAGGGCCATATGTGCGGCCATGACGGCCATATGGCGATCCTCGCCGCACTCGGCCGCCTGTTCGGACGGCAGCGGCCGGCAAGCGGCCGCGTCGTGCTGATGTTCCAGCCCGCGGAGGAGACCGGCAATGGCGCCGCCGGCGTGGTTGCCGACCCGCGCTACGCGGCGATCCGGCCTGATTTCGCCTTTTCGCTGCACAATCTGCCCGGCACACCGCTGGGGCACGTCCGTCTGCGCGAAGGTGTTGTCAACTGCGCGTCGCGCGGCCTGCGCATCACGCTGGAAGGCAGGACCGCCCATTCCTCGATGCCGGAAAGCGGCATCTCGCCGATGCTGGCGGTGAGCCGGCTGATGCCACGGCTGGCCGCGCTGGGCGGCAGCTCGTTCGACAGCGACGACTTCTCGATGGCCACCGTCACCCATGTACGCATGGGCGAGCCGGTCTTCGGCGTTGCTCCCGGCCATGCGGAGATCCGCGTGACCCTGCGCACAAGGCAGGATGCGCGCATGGAGGGCCTGTGCGCTGCGGCCGAAGCGATGGTGCGCGAGGAGGCACAGGCTGAAGGACTTCAATGCAGCTTCGACTATCACGAGATATTCGTCGCCAGCCTCAACGAACCGCAGGCAGTCGCGCATCTGGCAGCGGCGCTCGATGCCGAAGGCATGTCCCATGACGGGGCGGAACTGCCCATGCGCGCCTCCGAGGATTTCGGCATCTTCGGCCACGCCTCGAAATCGGCGATGCTCTATCTCGGTTCGGGGGTCGACCGGCCGAACCTGCACAATCCCGATTACGACTTCCCGGACGACCTGATCGCCATCGGCGCGCGCATTTTCATGCGCACCGCGCGCAATCTTCTGGGGTAGATACCCCTATTCCGCCGCATCCTCCAGCACACCGGCCTCGAACTGGAGACGGGCAAGCTCGGCATAGAGGCCGCCCTTTGCCACCAGCGAACGGTGGGTGCCTTCCTCCACGATGCGCCCCTCGTCCAGAACGAGGATGCGGTCGGCTTCCAGAACCGTAGCCAGCCGGTGGGCGATGACCAGCGTGGTGCGCTCGCGCATCAGGCCGGCAAGCGCCGCCTGCACCAGCGTCTCGCTGGTGGCGTCGAGCGCCGAGGTCGCCTCGTCGAGCAGCAGGACCGGCGCGTCGCGCAATATGGCCCGCGCAATGGCGATGCGCTGGCGCTGGCCGCCGGAGAGCGTGACGCCGCGCTCGCCCACCTGCGTGTCGTAGCCGCGCTCCAGCCTGAGGATGAATTCCTCGGCCTGCGCCGCCCGCGCCGCCGCCTCGACCTCGGCATCCGATGCGCCCGGACGCCCGAAGGCGATATTGTCACGCACGCTGGCGGCGAAGATCGTCACGTCCTGCGGAACGATGGCCATGCGCGCGCGCACCGCCCGCGGATCGGCCTCGCGCAGATCGACCCCGTCGATGCGGATCGCGCCACTATCGACATCGTAGAAACGCTGGAGCAAAGCGAACACCGTGCTCTTGCCCGCACCGGAGGGGCCGACGATGGCCACCGTCTCGCCCGGCCGGATGACGAAGCCGAGCTCATGCAGCGCCGAGCGGCTCGGGCTTGCCGGGTAGGTGAAGGACACGCCGTCGAAGGCGATCTCGCCGCGCGCCGGAACGGGCAGCGGCTTCGGATCGGCAGGGGCCTTGATGCCGGGTTCTTCCGCCAGAAGCTCGGTCAGCCGTTCGGCAGCGCCCGCCGCCTGCGAAAGCTCGCCCCACACCTCCGACAGCGCGCCGAGCGCGCCGGCGGCGAAAACCGAATAGAGCAGGAACTGGCCGAGTGTGCCGGCTGACATCACGCCCGCCAGCACGTCCCGCGAACCGAACCACAGTACGGCCACCACCGAGGCGAAGATGATGAAGATCGCCACGAAGGTGAGCAGCGCGCGGGCCAGCACCGAGGCGCGGGCAGCCTTGAAGGCTGCTTCCACCGCCGCCCGGAAACGCCCCGTGACCAGCCCTTCGTTGGTGAAGGATTGCAGCGTGCGCACCGCGCCGATCTGCTCGCCGGCATAGGCGTTTGCGGCGGCCAGCATGTCCTGTGCGGCGCGCGAACGCCCGCGCACCGAGCGGCCGAAGGCGACCAGCGGCACCACCACCAGCGGAATGGCGGCAATGACGAGGCCCGACAGCTTGGGGCTCGTCACCACCATCATGGCGAGCGCCCCGAGCCCGAGGATGAGGTTGCGCAGCGCCACCGAGGCGGTCGCGCCGACGGCGGATTTGATCTGCGTGGTGTCGGCGGCCAGCCGCGAGACGATCTCGCCCGATTGCACCCTGTCGAAAAACGACGGCGACAGCGTCGTCAGATGCGAGAAGACATCGCGGCGCAGGTCCGACACCACGCGCTCGCCCAGCGTGATGACGAAATAGTAGCGGGCGGCGGAGGCCAGCGCCAGCATCGCCGCCATGGCCATGAGCATGGCGAAATAGTTGGAAACGAAGGTCGTGTCGGCATGGGAGAAGCCATGGTCGATCATGCGCCGCACGGCCAGCGGCAGGGCAAGCGTCGTCAGGGCGGCCAGCACCAGCGAGAACAGCGCCCCGGCGACCAGCCCGCGATAGGAGCCGATATAGGGGAAAAGCCGCCGCAGCGGTTTGAGCGAACGCCTGCGCTGCTGCGCGTCTTCGGGTTGCGCCATGTTGCGGGTCTCTCCTCGCCCTTCGACCGCGACCATTATGCGTCGGTGCGACCTTGTGATTCAATTCCGGTTGATGTATAGGCTCGCCGACCGTTTCAGGGCCGTGGCTTTTGAATAGCTGCGGCTTCGAGTTTTTAAAAAGGGGCGCATCGCCGCAGGGCCGCCGTCCCCCCGAGACAGGACGAGAGCGATGAAGGCAGACATCCATCCCGATTACCACGCCATCAAGGTCGTCATGACCGATGGCACCGAATACATGACCCGTTCGACCTGGGGCAAGGAAGGCGATACGATGAACCTCGACATCGACCCGACCACGCACCCGGCCTGGACCGGCGGCCAGCAGACCCTGCTCGACCGCGGCGGCCGCCTGTCGAAGTTCAAGAACAAGTTCGCCAATCTCGGCATCTGATCCGGGCAAATGGCCTGAAACGAAAAACCCGCCTCGGAGGCGGGTTTTTTTATGGGCTGAACCCTTTTGGCGGCAGGACTGGCGAACGGTGCTTTCCGGTCAGCCGTATGGCTTGCGCTCGGAATGGCCGAGATTGCGATCGGGGTCGATCACGTCGCGCACAAGCTGCTTGAGCCGCGCGGCATCGGGAAAGCCGCCGTCGCGCTTGCGCTCCCATATCAGGGTGTCGCCGCAGGTGATCGAAAAGACGCCGCCGGTGCCGGGCACCAGCGCCACTTCGCCGAGGTCGGGGCCGAAGGTGGACAACAGCTCCTGCGCCATCCAGCCTGCACGCAGCAGCCATTGGCACTGCGTGCAGTAGGTGATGACGATGCGGGGCTTGCCCTCCCCGGTCATGCAGCGCTGAGCTTGGCCAGCGTTTCTTCGTCGACCTCGAAATTGGCGTAGACGTTCTGGACGTCGTCGTCGTCCTCGAGGACGCCAACCAGCTTCATCAGCGAGCGGGCACGGTCCTCATCGACCGGAATGGTGTTCTGAGGCTTCCAGATCGCCTTGACGGAGCTGGCTTCACCAAGGGCGCTTTCGAGCGTTTTGGAAACCTCGCCCATATCCTCGAACGCACAATAGATGGTGTGGTTCTCCTCGTCGGATTCCACATCCTCGGCGCCAGCCTCTATGGCGGCCTCCATCACCGCATCGGCGGAACCGGCGGAGGCCGGATAGACGATTTCGCCCACGCGATCCCACATGAACGAAACCGAACCGGTTTCGCCGAGCGATCCGCCGGCCTTGGTGAAGGCCGCGCGCACGTTGGAAGCGGCACGGTTGCGGTTGTCGGTCAGCGCTTCCACGATGACGGCGACGCCACCGGGGCCATAGCCCTCGTAGCGGACCTCTTCGTAATTGTCGCCTTCGCCGCCGGACGCCTTGTTGATGGCGCGCTGGATGTTGTCCTTCGGCATGGACTCGGCCTTGGCGTTCTGGATGGCCAGACGCAGGCGCGGGTTCATGGCCGGGTCGGGCATGCCCGTCTTGGCGGCGACGGTGATTTCACGCGCCAGCTTGGAAAACAGCTTCGAGCGCATCGCGTCCTGACGGCCCTTGCGATGCATGATGTTCTTGAACTGTGAATGGCCGGCCATGGGACTCCCTGGTTCTTGGCGGCGTCCGGATCGCGGCGGGCTAAGTTGCCCCGGATCGGACCTGATTTTCTGGTAAAGCATCGGGTGGTCCGCAAGCCGGATTCCGCCTGGGGAACCGATGCTGGAATGGCCGGCTTATAAAGAAATCGGCGCAATTCGTCCAGCCGGACCGCCCTGTCCGGTCGCGAAAACGTGACTGGTGGTCCCCGCGCCGGCAATCGTAGTTTGTGCTCTCCTGTCTGGAGAGGGCAATGCCGGTTCCACGCCTCCTGCTCGTCTGCCTTGGCATCTTCTGGCTCATGGCCATGCCGGCCATGGCGCAGGAGCAGGCCGCGCCATCGCGCTGCCTGGCCATCGCGCAGGCATTGCCGCACGTTACCTATGCCAGCTTCATGCCGGTGCAGGCCGTGACGAAGGACGAGGTCCGCATCACCTATGCGGGCCACTCGACCTATGTCATCGAGACGCCCGGCGGGGTGCGCATCGCCACCGATTACAGCGGCGCCTATGGCTCCGCCCCGTTGCCCGACGTGGTCACCATGAACAAGGCCCACCGCACCCACTATACGGACGCGCCCGAGCCGGGCATCGCCCATGTGCTGCGCGGCTGGAACCCGGAAGGTGGGCCGGCCCGTCATGCGCTCGGTATCGGCGACGTCTATATCCGCAACGTGCCGACCGACATCCGCACCTGGGGCGGGGACCTCGAACGCGACGCCAATTCCATCTTCATCTTCGAGGTGGCCGGCCTGTGCATCGGCCGTCTCGGCCACCTGCACATCCGGCTGGCCGACGCCCATTACGCGGCCATCGGCCGGCTCGACGTCGTGATGATCCCCATCGACGGCGGCATGACGCTGTCGCTCGACGCCATGAGCGAAATCGCCGAACGGCTGAGTTCGTCCATAATCCTGCCCATGCACCGGCATTCCACGCCCATCGGCGCATTCACCGGCCGCATGGGACCGGCCTTCACGGTCGAGTTTCGCGACAGCCCGACGCTGACCGTCTCGCTGCGGACGCTTCCGCGCCAGCGCACCATCATCGTCCTGAAGGGCGTCTAAGTCATGTCGACCGAAAGCGGGAACCGGCAAAGCGTAAGCAACGAATCTCAAAGATAGCGACAAGCTTGGATCAGCAGCGTTCTGAAGAACGCTGCTCAGTCTCTTTACTCGGCCGCATCTATGCAACGTCAGACGGTTCCGTCTGATTGCAACATGCTCCAGCCCCGGCCGCCCGGTTCGCTGCCGGGACGGCGTCAACGCTGTCCGCCACCGTCCTTGGCCTTCACCTTGCGGCGCCGCGCCAGCATGTTGAGCCCCTCGACCATGGCCGAGAAGCCCATGGCGGCATAGATGTAGCCCTTGGGCACATGGTAGCCCATGCCGTCGGCGATCAGCGTCATGCCGATCATCAGCAGGAAGCCCAGCGCCAGCATGACGATGGTGGGATTTTTCTCGATGAAGGCCGACAGCGGATTGACGGCAAGCAGCATCACCGTCACCGCGACGATCACCGCAATGTACATGATCGCGATCTCATCGGTCATGCCGACAGCCGTGATGATGGAATCGATCGAGAAGACCAGGTCGAGCAGCAGGATCTGGAAGATCGCCCCGCCGAGCGAGAGCTGGACGGCACGGCCGACCATCTCGCTCTTGTCCGTTTCCGGATCGACCGAGTGGTGAATTTCCCGCGTTGCTTTCCAGACGAGGAAGAGGCCGCCTGAAATCAGGATGATGTCACGCCACGAATAGGGGTGGTCGAACAGGCTGAACAGGGGCGTGGTGAGCCTGACGATATAGGACACCGTCGCCAGCAGCAGCAGGCGCATCACCAGTGCGGCGCCTATGCCGAGCGTGCGGGCCTTGGCCCGATGCTCCGGCGGCAGCTTGTTGGTGAGGATGGAGATGAAGATCAGGTTGTCGATGCCGAGAACGATTTCCAGCACCACAAGGGTGAGCAGGGCGACCCATGCCGTGGGGTTGCTCAACCAGTCGAAGTGGTCGGCGACGAAATCCAGCATGTGTGTTTTGCTCTCCTGAGGAAATGGAGAACGAAATTAGAGAGGCCGCGGGCGACATTCAATGCGTGCGCCCGCTTTTTTCTGCGGCTCAGGTCCAGAAGGAAGGAACCGCCTCCTCCAGCCGCGGCCCGCGCCGGAACGGCGCGATCCGCTCGGCGAGCCCGGTGCGGTCGGAAATGTCGACACCGACGCCGCACAGCGTCGCCGGACCGTTGGCCGCCTCGAAACGGCCCTTCGGAACCTTGGACAGAAACCGGTTGAGCGGCTCTTCCTTGTCCATGCCGAGCGAGGAATCGTAGTCGCCGCACATGCCGGCATCGGAGATGTAGGCGGTGCCGCCGTTGAGGATCTGGTGGTCGGCGGTCGGCTGGTGGGTATGCGTGCCGACGACGAGCGAGGCGCGCCCGTCGACGAAATGCGCGAAGCACATCTTCTCGCTGGTGGCCTCGGCATGAAAGTCGATCACCACCGCGTCGGCCTGCTCGCCCAGCGGACAGGCCGCCAGTTCCTGCTCGCCGGCCTGGAACGGGTCGTCCAGTTCGGGATGCATGAACACGCGCCCCATGATGTTGGCGACCATGACGCGCGCGCCGTTGCGGGCCACGTAGAGCCCGGCGCCCTTGCCGGGCGTGCCTTTGGGAAAGTTGGCCGGCCGCAGGAACCGGTCCTCCCGCGGCGCGAAATTCAGCGCGTCGCGCTGGTCCCACACATGATTGCCCGTGGTGACGACATCCGCGCCGGCCTCGATGGTGGCATGGAATATCTGTTCGGTGATACCGAAGCCGCCAGCCGCGTTCTCGCCATTGACGATGACGAAATCGAGCCGGAAATCGGAAATGAGGCCGGGAAGCTGTTCCCAAACTGCCGTGCGGCCGGACTTGCCGACCATGTCGCCGAGAAAAAGAAGTCGCATGGCAGGCTTCTAGAGCATTTTTCCGCCAAGTGGAATCCCGTCGCTCACATGGAAACGGTCAAGATTGTCCGCCTTGCAGAAGCGATGCAGACCGCGCTCCGTGAGGATTTCGTCCAGCATCACGTCATGTGCCTCGTTCGGGACGCGCTCCACCTGCTGGCAGCCGAACGCCGTGCCGATCAGGCGGGGCCTGAGCTCCCTGGCGTGCAGGCGCGCCACGGCGCGGTCGTAGTGGCCCGCGCCGTATCCCAGCCGGTGACCGCGGGAATCGAATGCCGCCAGCGGCAGGAGAATGATTCCGGGGTCGAGCACTGCGGCCTGAGCCCCCGGTCCGACCGTGCCGAAGCCGGTCTGCACCAGTTCGGCCCCGCGCTCCAGCTCCCGAAACACGATGGTTTCCCTGTCGAGCACGGCCGGCACGCACAATCGCGCGCCCTTGTCGCGCAAAGCCGACATCAGCGGCCTGAGATCGATCTCGGACCGGATCGGCAGGAAGCCCGAGATAACGGTGCCCGGCGCGAAATCGATGGCGCGCGCGCCGATTTCCGCCACGCGCAAGGCAAGTTCGATGCGCAAGGTGGCATCCAGCGCATCGCGCCGTGCCAGAGCCTCGCGCCGTACGGAATTCTTCTGTTCCCTGGACACCATCATGCGCAGACCATGCGGGAGAAAGCAAAACGGCGGGGTCCGGACTGCGACGTTCCATGACGGGAACCGCAATGTCCGCAAACACGGATACGCAACGCAGACGGAAAGCGACGATCCACGCGACCGGTGGAGAAGTCGATCCCGGGAACCTACAAAGTAGGTGGGCGCCATATGACCGGGCCCACGGGCCCGGTCAGGGACAGCTCCCTTCGAGATCGATAAGGCCCCGGGGAATGTCTCTCCTGCCGTGAAGCGCAGACCGTCATGCGCAATATAGGCCGAACCATGCCGCCGCGCCAGCGTCGCCGGACATATCATTGCCGAAAGCCGCCATCTTTGTGCAGGACCGGTTCCCTTGGCAGCTTCGCCCGGATTGGCTACACACCTGCGCAATCGTTCTTGGAAGGAAGACCATGCGCTTTGAAGGCACCCCGGCCTATGTCGCCGACAAGGATCTGATGGTAGCGGTCAACGCCGCGATCGCACTGGAGAGGCCGCTTCTTGTCAAGGGCGAGCCCGGCACCGGCAAGACCGAGCTTGCGCAGCAGGTGGCCTCGGCGCTCGGGCTGGAACTGATCGAGTGGAACGTGAAGTCCACCACGCGGGCGCAGCAGGGCCTCTACGAATACGATGCCGTCTCGCGCCTGCGCGACAGCCAGCTCGGCGACGACCGCTTCAATGACATCAGGAACTATATACGGCGCGGCAAGCTGTGGGAGGCGTTCGCCTCGGAAAAGAAAGTCGTCCTGCTCATCGACGAGATCGACAAGGCCGACATCGAGTTCCCCAACGACCTGTTGCAGGAACTCGATCGCATGGAGTTCTTCGTCTACGAGACCGGCGAGACGATCCGCGCCGTTCAGCGGCCCATCGTCATCATCACCTCCAACAACGAGAAGGAACTGCCCGACGCCTTCCTGCGCCGCTGCTTCTTCCACTATATCCGCTTCCCCGACATCGACACGCTGACCCGCATCGTCGAAGTGCATTATCCGGGCATCAGGAAACGTCTGGTCGAGGCCGCGCTCTCGCAGTTCTTCGAGATCCGCGAAGTTCCGGGCCTCAAGAAGAAGCCCTCCACCTCGGAAGCGCTCGACTGGATCAGGCTGCTGGTGGCAGACGACGTCGCGCCCGAGGATCTGCGCGGCGAGGCGAAGAACGCCCTGCCCCGGCTGCACGGCGCGCTTCTGAAGAACGAGCAGGACGTGCACCTGTTCGAGCGCCTCGCCTTCATGGCAAGGCGCAACGCCTGACGGGGTTTACGCCGTCAGCGGACGGCTCCAGCGCAGGACCATCAGCCGGTAGGGAATGAGTGCGAAGACGGCGATTGCCAGCTTCACCGTGAAGTCGCCTGCCGCCCACGACAGCCAGCGCACCACCTCGGCCGAGAAAACCCCCATCAGCGGGGCCTGTTCCAGCGCGAACGGCTCATTGGGACCGAGGAAAGCGAAGGCCGGCGCGAAGGCGACCGAGAAGAACACCAGCGTGTCGAGCACCGAGCCCGCCAGCGTGCCGAAGATCGGTGCCCGCCACCAGCTTTGCCGGCGCAGCCGGTTGAACACGGCGACGTCCAGAAGTTGCGCGGTGAGGAAGGCAGCACCCGAAGCGCAGGCGATGCGCACAATCCGCGCCGCCGCAGTGTCGAACTCGATCAGGCCGAGCTTGTAAAGCAGCGGCGGGCTGACGATGGAGCAGGCGACGGCCGCCATGAAGCCGACGAAGACGACGCGGCGCGCCACCGCCGGACCATAGCGCCGGTTGGCGAGGTCCGTGACGAGGAAGGCGAAGGGATAGGTGAAGGCGCCCCATGTCAGCACGTCGGCCAGAGACAGGCCGCCGAGATCGACGTCGAGCGGGAATTGCACAAGCACATTCGACGCCACAACGACGAGCGCCATGGCGGCCACGAAAGGCAGGTATCTGAGAAGGAAGTTCATTTTTTTATCCTGGGTGATGGAACCAGTGCAGCGCCGGCCATCCGGCGGCGCTGCGCAAGATCAGGCTCAGGCGGCAGGCTGTTCGGCAGCCTTCTTGGCGATCTGCTTCTTCAGCAGGCGCGCACGCTGCGACAGTTCGGCCTCATCGGCCTTGGCCAGAAAAGCGTCGAGACCGCCGCGATGCTCCACCGAGCGCAGGGCCGCAGCGGAGATGCGCAGACGCACGTTCTGGTTCAGCGCCTCGGAGATGAGGGTGACGTTCACCAGATTCGGCAGGAAGCGGCGACGGGTCTTGTTGTTGGCGTGGCTGACATTATTGCCGGTCTGAACGCCTTTGCCGGTAAGTTCGCAAGCGCGGGACATGATTGCACCCTTCAATTCTTGTTCCGGCCAAACCCAGGTGCCCGCGCCATATGGCGCGCGGTCTCCAGCAGGCGGCCTAAAGGAAAGTCGGCGTTCCATAGTGGCATTTGGCCGGGGCGTCAAGCACAAGCTCGCCGCAACAGGGCAAACGGTTTTCTTAGAAAGGCCGGAATTCGCCCTATATGCAGACTGAAAGGGACGCGGAGCGCTGCGGCGCTCATGTATCAGGAATCCAGCCATGCCACCCTGCCCGCTTTCTCTCAGGCTTGCTGCAACAGCCTTTCTGTTGCCCGCCCTCATGCCTTTTGCCGCCACAGCGGCCGCGCCGCAAACCTTCAATGGCGATTACAGCGTCACCTATCTGGGGCTGCCCGTGGCGCGCGCCGCAATCCGCAGCGTCTATGACGGCGATGCCTACAACATCAGCGGCACAGTCAACAGCGCCGGTCTCGGCCGCATTTTCGACGACACGAAGGGCTCCCTGACCGCCACCGGACGCATCACCGGAGCGGGCCCCACTCCGCGCGCGTTCCGCGCCGAATACACCTCGGCCAAAAAGCCTTCGCTCGTCGATATCCGTTTCGCCGATGGCACTGTCGCCTCGACGGAGGTGGAGCCCAAGCCGAGGAAGCGCGGCAAGGACTGGGTGGCGCTGGATGCGGGCCATCTGCGCCAGGCGATCGATCCCATCGCCTCCACCATGGTGCGCGCCGACAGCATCGATCAGGTGTGCGGGCGAACCGTGAAAATGTATGACGGTGAAATCCGGGCCGACCTCAGGCTCAGCTTCGCCTCAAAGGGCAATATTTCGGTGAAGGGCTACAAGGGGCCTACTGTGACCTGCCGCATGAACTTCCAGCCCGTTGCGGGCTACCGGCAGGGCAAGAAGTCGCTGGACTACCTGAAAAACCGCAGCCGCATCATGGTCACGTTTGCCCCGGTTGGAGAGACCGGTGTATATGCCCCCATCTACGCGACGATCGGCACCCAGATCGGGACGATCACGGTCAGCGCGCACCGATTCGAGGCCGCAAGGTAGGCGGTCGTGACTGGTTCCGCGCGGTGACGGGGGCATCAAACGGGGGATTAGGATGGGACGGGCAACGCTGATCGGCTTTTCGGCCGTCGCCATGTGGGCGCTGCTCGCATTGCTGACCGACGCTTCCGGCGCAGTTCCGCCATTCCTGCTTTCGGCCATCACCTTCGCCATCGGCACCGGCGTAGGGCTGCTGGCGCGCCTGTTCATGCCCCGGCCGCAGCAGAAGGTCCGCATCCCGCCGCAGGTGTGGGTGATCGGCATCGCCGGCCTGTTCGGCTACCACTTCTTCTACTTCACCGCGTTGCGCAACGCGCCGGCGGTGGAAGCCAGCCTCATCGCCTATCTGTGGCCGCTGCTGATCGTCATCGGCTCGGCGCTGATGCCGGGCGAGCGTCTGGCATGGAACCATGTTGCTGGCGCCCTGCTCGGCCTTGCCGGAACGTTCCTCATCGTCACGCGCGGGGGCGGGCTTTCCTTCGATGCCAGCTATGCCTTCGGCTATGCCATGGCCGGCGTATGCGCGCTGGTCTGGTCGGCCTATTCGCTGCTGTCGCGCCGTTTCCCCTCGGTGCCGACGACGGTCGTGACGTGGTTCTGCGCGGCGACCTCGGTGCTGTCGCTGGCCTGCCACCTGATGCTGGAGGAAACGGTGCTGCCGGCCGATGCCGGCCAGTGGCTTGCCGTGCTCGGCCTCGGCCTGATGCCGGTCGGCGCGGCCTTCTATGCGTGGGACATCGGCGTCAAGCGCGGCAACATCCAGGTGCTGGGCGCGGCCAGCTACGCCGCGCCGCTTTTGTCCACGCTGGTGCTGATCGCCACCGGCTTCGCGGAGCCAAGCTGGCGCATCCTCGCCGCCTGCCTGCTGATCACCAGCGGCGCGGTGCTGGCCGCCAAGTCGCTGCTGTTCGGCCGGAGAGTGCCTGCCGGAGCCTAGAAATCGTCCTTGCGCCGGCGGATTTCGGTGAACACCTCGACATTGGACGCATTTTCCATGCCGAGATGCTTGCGGATTGCAGCATCGCCCCAGCGCAGGAACGGGTTCGTTTCCAGTTCGGCGCCGATGGTGGTGGGCAGCGTCGCCCTGTCCTGCGCCCGCAATGCCTCGATCTCCTTCGCCCGTGCCCGTAGCGCGGCATTGTCAGGATCGACGGTAAGCGCGAAGCGGGCGTTGGCCAGCGTATATTCATGACCACAATAGACCGAGGTCGCCACAGGCAGCGCCGCCAGCTTCTTCAGCGATTCGAACATGACCGGCGGCGGGCACTCGAACAGCCGTCCGCAGCCCAGCGCGAACAGGGTGTCGGCGGTGAAGGCCACCTTCGACCCGGGCAGATGGTAGCTGACATGGCCCGCCGTATGGCCCGGCGTGGCGATCACCTCGATGGTCTCGCCGCCGAAAGGAATGCGCGATCCCTCTTCCACCGTCTCGTCGATGCCGGGAATCCTGTCCTTCTCGGTTTCCGGTCCGACGATGCGCAGCCCGAAGCGTTCCTTCAGGGCCAGATTGGCCGCGACATGATCGCCATGATGATGGGTGACGAGCAGGCGCGACGGCACCCATCCGGTCCGCCCGATGGCGGCAAGGATCGGCGCTTCCTCCGGCGCATCGATCAGCGCAACCTCGCCCGTGCCGGGATCGCGCATCAGCACGCCGAAATTGTCCTGCCGGCACATGAACTGTTCGATTTCTATGGCCATGCCAAAATCTCCGTTTCGCCCCAGAGATAGGCGCTGCAATGGCCCCTGTCACCCCGTCGGACCGATGCTGCTTTGTTGAAGTCGCTGTCCGCACGGGCTACCGTCCCGCGGAACTCGCAACACAGGCTTCCTATGCATTCCGACATCGTCGATCTGCGCTCCTTCTATGCCTCGCCGCTCGGCCGCCTTGCCGAGCGCTCGATCACCATGGCGTTGTCGTCGATCTGGGCACCCGTTCCCAACGAAAGGCTGGTGGGGCTGGGCTATGCCCTGCCCTGGCTGGAACGGTTCGGCGCGGATGCCGAACGAACCTTCGCCTTCATGCCGGCCACGCAGGGCGCCGTGATATGGCCTTCCACCGGGCCGGCATCCACAGCGCTGGTGTTCGACGAGGAATTGCCGCTGATGGATTCCTCCATCGACCGCATGCTGCTGGTGCACTCGCTGGAACATGCTGAAAATCCGCGCGAGACCCTGAACGAGATCTGGCGGGTCCTGTCGCCGGCGGGCCGCGTCGTCATTGTCGTGCCCAACCGGCGCGGCGTGTGGGCGCGCTTCGAGCACACGCCGTTCGGCACCGGCCGGCCCTATTCGCGCGGTCAGCTCGGTGAATTGCTGCGCGAGGCGAATTTCACGCCGGCGGCATGGTCGGATGCGCTTTTCTTCCCGCCTTCGCGCCGGCGTTTCATGATGCGCCTGCACGGCCTGCTCGAAAGCGGCGGCCGCCGGCTGTGGCCGATCTTCTCCGGTGTCATCGCCGTGGAAGCGCAGAAGCGCCTCTATCAGGGCATTCCTGCCGCCCAGCGCGCCTCGCGCCGGGTCTTCGTGCCGGTTCTGTCGCCACAGGGCGCGCCGAGCCTCGGCATGCGCTTCACGGCCGAACCGGCCCTCAGCGCGCAAAAGCGCCCGCGGCCGCGCAGGAAAGCACAATGACCCAGGGCGGCGTCCGCCACAGCACCAGCGCAAGGAAGCCGGCGACCGCGACAAGGGCATCGCCCGGGTCGGCGACTGTGCCGATCAGCAGCGGATCGTAAAAGGCCGCCGCCAAAAGGCCGACCACCGCCGCATTCGCCCCCGCCATGGCCGCCCGCATGCTCGAGACCGTCCGAAGCGCGCTCCAGAACGGCAGCACGCCGACCAGAAGCAGAAAGCCCGGCAGGAAGATCGCAACCAGCGCCAGCGCTGCATCGGCAAGTCCTCCGGACATGCCGTCCAGCACCGCGCCAAGATAGGCGGCGAAGGTAAAGAGCGGGCCGGGAACCGCCTGCGCTGCGCCATAGCCGGCAAGGAACGCGTCCCGGCTCACCCAACCGCTGGCCACCACCTCCTGCTCCAGCAGGGGCAGCACAACGTGGCCGCCACCGAACACCAGCGCGCCGGCCCGGTAGAAGGCGTCGAAAATCGCCAGCTCCCGATTGGCGACAAGGGCGCTGGCCGCCGGCAGCATCGCCAGCAGGGCGAAGAACAGCACGAGCGAGACGATGCCGACGCGGCGCGGCAGGTCGAAACCGGGCAGGGCAACCTGTTGCCCATCTCCACCTCGCATCAGCAGCGCTCCGCTAACGGCTCCGGCCGCAATCACGCCCACCTGTGCAAGAGGGAAGTGCCCGACCGCCAGTATCGCAGCGCTTGCCAGGGCAATCGCCGCGCCCGGCAGATCGCGGCAGAAGCTTCGCGCCATGCCCCACACCGCCTGTGCCACCACCGCGACGGCGGCAAGCTTCAGCCCATGCAGGACACCGGCAGCAAACGGCCCGTCGAACAGCGCCGCGCCGCTGGCGAACAGCACCAGCAGCAGCGCCGAAGGCAGCGTGAACGCCGCCCATGCTGCCACCGCCCCCGGGAACCCGGCCCGCAACAGGCCGAGCGCGAAGCCGACCTGGCTGCTGGCCGGTCCCGGCAGGAACTGGCACAGCGCCACCAGATCGAGATAGGCGCGATCCGAAATCCAGCCGCGGCGCACCACCAGTTCGTCGCGGAAATAGCCGAGATGGGCGATCGGGCCGCCGAAGGAGGTCAGACCGAGCTTGAGGAAGGCCGCGAAGACCTCCCTGATGTTCCCCTTGCCGCCTTTCCCCGCCATCCGTTTTCGCCCGCTCATGACCTTCCCTTTCATGACGGGACGCAACATCCGGAGCGCGTCAGCCGTCGTGGCCGACCTTCTCCAGATCGAAGCACGTGGTCTGGTAGACCTGGTTCAGCCAGTTGCCGAACAACAGGTGGGCGTGCGAGCGCCAGCGGTTGAGCGGCGGTCGGGAGGGATCGTTGTCCGGATAGTATTCATGCGGCACCTCGATGGGCGTTCCCGCGGCGACATCCCGGTCGTACTCCTCCTTCAGCGACGTCGAATCATATTCGATGTGGTTGAACATGTAGAGCCGGTTGCCGGTCGGCTCCGACAGCAGGCAGGGGCCGGTGACCTCCGATTCCATCAGCAGATCGAGGCCGCATCCGGCCGGGATGTCGGCGCTGCGCACTTCCGTCCAGCGCGACACGGGCACTGCGAAATCGTCGGAGAAACCGGCGAGATAGGGCGAGGCCGGCGCATTGTTGCGATGGCGATAGACGCCGAAAGCCTTCTTCTCCAGCGTGTATTTCGGAATACGGTGGAAATGCCACGCCGCCGCCATCGCCCCCCAGCAGATGAAGAAGGAGGAATGGACGTTGCGGGTGGTCCAGTCGAGGATCTGCTCCAGCTCGTTCCAGTAGTTGACCTCTTCGAACGGCAGAAGCTCGATCGGCGCGCCGGTGATGATGAAGCCGTCGAACTTGCGGTCCCGCACCTCCTCCCATGTCTGGTAGAAGGAAATCAGATGCTCCTCGGGCGTGTTTCTGGCCTTGTGGTTGCCGACGCGCACCAGCGTAAGCTCCACCTGAAGGGGGGTGGCGCCCATCAGCCGCGCGAACTGCGTCTCGGTGCGGATCTTGTTCGGCATCAGGTTGAGCAGGCCGATCTGCAGGGGGCGGATGTCCTGTCGCAGCGCCGTGCGCTCGTCCATCACGGACACACCCTCGCGCACGAGCACTTCGCGGGCGGGAAGCTGATCGGGAATCTTGATCGGCATCGGACAAGCTCCAAAACAAAAGACCGGCGGCGAAATCGCGACCGGTCCCGACATGCTCGTCAGCCTCGGCCTTTTTAGCGACTTCTTTAACGTGGCTGCAAGCCGACCGGCCAAATCACCACGGAATGGATTTCTATCTAGGACCGGGCATGGTCTGCGTCAATGCTCCCTGCCGGACCTTCACCCTCGACATTGCCGTTTGCGCCGGGTATTTCCGTGCGTCTCGCCGGAATGTCCCGGCCTTCCAATGGATTTCGAATCATGACCACGGCACAAGAACAGTCTCGTCCCCAGCCCCGCGCCGGCATTCTGGACATCGAGGCTTATGTGCCGGGCAAGAGCGCCGCGCCCGCCGGCGTCAAGCTGCACAAGCTGTCGGCCAACGAGAACCCGCTGGGCGCCTCGCCGAAGGCGATAGAAGCCGCGCGCGAGGTTGCCGGCCGGCTGGAATTCTACCCCGACGGCTCGTCGACACGCCTGCGCGAGGCGATTGCCGAGGTGCATGGGCTGAACATGGCCAACATCATGTGTTTCAACGGCTCGGACGAGGCGCTGGCGCTGCTGTCGCGCATCTACCTCGCCCCCGGCGACGAGGCCATCTACCCGCAATACGGCTTCCTCGCCTATCGCATCGCCATCATGGCGGCGGGAGCGACTCCGGTCGTGGCGCCGGAGAAGGACGAGCGCGTCGATGTCGACGCCATCCTCGCCAGCGTCACGGACAGGACGCGCATGGTGTTCCTCGCCAATCCCGCCAATCCGACCGGCACCTACATCCCCTTCGAGGAGGTGCGTCGGCTGCACGCCGGCCTGCCGAAGAACGTGATGCTCCTGCTCGACGCCGCCTATGCCGAATATGTGCGCCGCAACGACTATGAAGCCGGCGTCGAGCTGGTCGCCGGGGCCGAGAATGTGGTCATGACCCGCACCTTCTCCAAGGCCTATGGCCTCGGCGGCGCGCGCATCGGCTGGATGTATGCGCCGACCCACGTCATCGACGCACTCGAGCGCGTGCGCGACGCATTCAACGTGACGGCGACCGCCAGCGCCGCCGGCACGGCCGCCGTGCGCGACCGCGCCCATGTCGAGCACTCGGTCGCCCACAACGAGACCTGGCTGCCCTGGCTCACCACGGAACTGACCGCGCTCGGGCTCAGGGTGACGCCCAGCGTCGCCAACTTCATTCTTGTCCATTTTCCGGAGAATGGCAGGCATTCGGCTTCGGCCGCCGACGAGTATCTGACCGCGCGGGGCTATATCCTGCGGCGCGTTGCAGGCTACGGTTTTCCCAACGCGCTGCGGATGACAGTCGGAACCGAAGAAGCCAATCGCGGCGTTGTCGCCGCACTGACCGAATTCCTGAAAAGTAGAGAAAATGTCCGAACCCCTGTTTGAGAAGATCGCCCTTGTGGGCATCGGCCTGATCGGCTCGTCCCTTGCACGCGCCGTCAGGCAGAATGGCCTCGCCGGCCACATCGCCATCTCCACCCGCAGCGCCGACACGCTGAAGCGCGCCGAAGAGCTGGACCTCGGCGACAGCTACACCACCGATGCCGCGCAGGCGGTGCGCGATGCCGATCTCGTCATCGTCTCGGTGCCGGTCGGCGCGTCGGAAGCCGTGGCGAAACAGATCGCTCCGGCGCTGAAAAAGGGCGCGATCCTCACCGATGTCGGCTCCACCAAGACCTCGGTGATCGCGCAGATGCAGCCGCATGTGCCGCAAGGCGTGCATTTCATTCCCGGCCACCCGCTGGCCGGCACCGAGAATTCCGGCCCCGAGGCCGGCTTTGCCGACCTGTTCCAGAACCGCTGGTGCATCTTCACCCCGCTGCCCGGCACCGATCCGGCTGCGCTGGAGAAGCTGTCGCAGTTCTGGCGGCGCTGCGGCGCCAACATCGACACGATGGACGCCGACCACCACGACATGACGCTGGCCATCGTCTCGCACCTGCCGCACATCATCGCCTACAACATCGTCGGCACGGCCGACGATCTGGAAACGGTGACGAAATCAGAGGTCATCAAATATTCCGCCTCCGGTTTCCG
Source organism: Mesorhizobium sp. (assembly GCA_022833215.1). Lineage (GTDB taxonomy): Bacteria > Pseudomonadota > Alphaproteobacteria > Rhizobiales > Rhizobiaceae > Mesorhizobium. Next base: position 18,851 of record JAIPUZ010000071.1, read on the forward strand.
CGACTTCACCCGTCTGGCCGCTTCCGACCCGACCATGTGGCGCGACGTGTGCCTGCACAACAAGGACGCCATCCTCGAAATGCTGGCGCGCTTTTCGGAAGACCTCGCCTCGCTGCAACGGGCGATCCGCTGGGGCGACGGCGAGAAGCTGTTCGACCTGTTCACCCGCACCCGCGCCGTGCGCCGCTCGATCATCGAGGCCGGCCAGGAAGTCGACGCGCCGAACTTCGGCCGTCAGGAGATCGCCCAGCCGGCCAACACCTGAGGCGCTTCACCTTCGCAAAAGGCCCGGCCTGCCTGTGCATGCCGGGCCTTTTTCCGTTCAGTCCAGCGGCCCGATCCTGCCCAGCGGAATGAAGCCCAGCGTGGCGTTGCCCCTGACGATCTTAAGCGGCAGGGTCGGTTGCTTGCCCATCATCGCCAGAGCGCCGAAACCCTGCCTTATCTGCCGGGCCTGTTCCGGGATCGCCGTGGCCAGAACCTCCGCCACGGCTTCCGGACTGGTCACGCGGATCATCAGGTCCGCATCGATCAGGCCCTCTTCACCCACGGAACCGGAGCCCGACACGGAAATCGCGGCTTCGCCGGAGGACAGCTGGAGCCGCGCGATGTCGAAGGCATGGCCGCGCAGGCTGCGCGGATTCGACTGGAGCAGGGCCACGCCGTTTTTCAGCCGCGCCTCGCCCGCGCCGTCTAGCGAAGGCACGTTGCGGCCGTCCAGCGCGTCGGCGGTGATGTCCAGTTCCGCGAAACTGCCGCGATAGAGCAGATCGTCGCCCTCCGGCCACAGGTCGAGCGCGAGATCGGTCACGTTGAACAGCGGAACGGGTTCGCTGTCCTCCGGATCGGTCTGGCCGGAAAGCCCCTGCGTCGTCAGCGTTATCCGGCTCGGCATCGATCCCGGCAGACCTGTCCGGATATCGAGCTGGTCCCAGTCAAGCCACAGCGGAGCGAGACCCGGCGCCAGCGTGCGCAGCGGTCCACGAAGGTTGACCTCGGTGGTCAGCGGATTGAAGATGCTTGTGCTGGCTTCCAGAGCGCCGGTCGTGGCGGCCATGCCCTTGGCATCGTCCTGATAGGCAAGCCCGTTGCACAGCACGGCAAGCTTCAGCGGATAGCCCTCGACGCGCAGCCGGGCGCAGTCGGAGCGGATGCCCTGCCGCGAAAGATCGGCGATCGTCTGCTTCGCCCCGTCGCGGATCCGCTCGGCCAGATAGAACCAGCCGGCGCTGTAGAGCCCGAACATGGCCGCCAGGAAAATCAGAAGCCACAGCAGCCCCCGCCGCCTTTTCGGTTGCGCCTCTTCACTTGACGTCATGCCGCCGCTCTCGCTAACCCGTTGATGCGAGGGAATGGACCCCGCGATATGGCACGGCGCGATTGTCGCCGTGCCCGACTCTGGTCTTGCGATATGGGCGATTTTTGGGTTTTTGGCTATGGCTCTCTGATCTGGCGGCCGGGCTTCGACTATGTCGAGGCGCACCGCGCGCGCCTGCATGGCTATCGCCGCGCCCTGTGCATCTATTCCTTCGTCCATCGCGGCACGCCGGAGCGGCCCGGCCTCGTTCTCGGGCTGGATCGTGGCGGCTCCTGCATCGGCATGGCCTTCCGGGTGGAAGGCTCGGCGCGCGAGCAGGTGATCGCCTATCTGCGCGAGCGCGAGCAGGTCACGGGCGTCTATCTGGAACGCATGCTTCCCGTGCATCTGGAAGGCGGGGGGCGCGCCGAGGCGGTGGCCTATGTGGCGGACCGCAGGCACAGCCAGTATGCCGGCGCGCTGGACGAGGACGCGGCGGCCGCCATGGTGCGCGGCGCTTCGGGCCAGTCGGGACCGAACGAGGATTACGTGGCGAACACGGTGCGCCATTTGCAGGCGCTCGGCATTCGCGACCACTGGCTGGAAAATGTGGACCGCCGTATTGCGCGATAGGGATCGTCATTGGCAATTCGGGTCGCTGCCCTATCTTCGGCCCCGCACTGGCCTATGCTGCCGGTGATTCCCGAAAGGAGACTGACTTGCAAAAGAGAACGCTCGGCCGGACCGGTCTTGAAATCGCGCCGCTGGTCTTCGGCGGCAACGTCTTCGGCTGGACCGCAGACGAAAGGACCTCTTTCGACCTTCTCGACCGTTTCGTCGATGCGGGGCTCGACGCCATCGATACGGCCGACGTCTATTCGCGCTGGGCGCTAGGCAATTCCGGCGGCGAATCGGAGACCATAATCGGCAACTGGCTGAAGAAAAGCGGCAAGCGCGACAAGGTCGTGCTCATCACCAAGGTCGGATCCGACATAGGGCAGGGCCGGATCGATCTCTCCCCCGCGCACATCGAGAAGGCCGTCGAAGCGTCGCTGAAGCGTCTTCAGACCGACGTGATCGACCTTTACCTTTCCCACTGGCCCGATCCGACCGTTCCTCATGCCGAGACGCTCGGCGCATACCAGCGCCTGATCGAGAAGGGCAAGGTGCGCCATGTCGGCGCCTCCAATCTGGACGCCGGACAGTTCAAGGCCGCGCTCGACGCTGCCGACCATCATAGCCTGCCGCGCTACGAGGTGCTTCAGCCCGCCTACAACCTCTGTGACCGCAGCGAGTTCGACGGCCCGCTGCGCGACCTGTGCATGGCCCGAGGCATCGGCGTCATCAGCTATTACGGGCTGGCCAAGGGCTTCCTGTCCGGCAAGTACCGCAGCAAGGCGGATCTCGGCAAAAGCACGCGCGGCAGCGGCGTCGCATCCTACCTGAACGAGCGCGGCATGCGCATCCTCGCCGCGCTGGACGAGGTGTCGGGAAACCATGGCGTCACCCAGGCGCAGGTGGCGCTGGCATGGATCATGGCGCGGCCGGGCATTACGGCGCCCATCGCCTCCGCGACCTCGCTGGAGCAGCTCGAAAGCCTGATCGGCGCGGTGTCGCTGGAGCTTTCGGAAGCCGACATGAAAAGGCTGGACACCGCCAGCGCGCCCTGACGCGTCAGGGCAGATCGACGCCCAGCTCCTTCAGCCGCCTCACCGCGGTGGGCGGCATCGGCGGCGGGTTCGGCCCGCGGGCGGCCTCGATCAGAAGTTCATCGCAGGCTGCTTCGGTTTCCGTCGTCAGCCTGTGCATGAATTCCTCCCTGTCCAGTCCGGGCGGTATGGGCCTGAGGAAACGCGCCCTGATGGTTCCCGGATAGCGCAGGAACTTGCGGCGTGGCCAGTAGAGCCCCGCCACATGGGCGACGGGCACCACCGGCACGCCCAGCTGGGTATAGAGTTCGACGATGCCCCATTTGTAGTTCGGCACATCGCCCGGCGCGCGGCGCGTGCCTTCCGGATAGATGATGAGCTGGCGCGGATTGCGTGCCATTTCCGCCCTGGTGGCGATAACGACCTCCTTGAGCGCGCGGGCGCGATTGCCACGGTTTACCGGGATCATGCGCATCTTGAGCAGATACCAGCCGAAGAACGGTATCCACATGAGCTCGCGCTTGAGGATGTAGATCGGGTCCCTGAGGTAGGGGAAAAAGGCGATCGTATCCCAGAACGACTGATGCTTGGGGGCAAGGATGAAAGAGCCCTCCGGCAGGTTCTCCTGACCCGTGATTTCCTTGCCAGTGGCGGCGATCTTCTCATAAAGCCACATGCTGGAGCGTGACCAGAACCGGGGCACGAACCATGCCCGGTGCCGCGGCGACAGAAAATAATAGGGCGCCCAGAAGAGCATCTGGAAGATCAGGCTGGCGTAGAAGGCGAAGTTGAAGGCCAGCGAGCGGATGTGAAGCATAGAGCGATGCAAGCCTGTAATCGGAGCAATGCCGGGGAAGCGCAGAGCGCCCTGCCGCCCGCAATTGCGTGGATGCGAAGGAACAGGCGCCTTCGTTACACCAGCTGCGGCAAAAATGGAAACCGGCGGAAAGCGGCCGGGATCATTCCTTTGCGGAAGCGTCCGCCACCGACATGCCGGCATGTTGCAGGCGCACCGGCACCACACCCCGGGCCAGAGCGACGAGATACTTGTTGTATTCGGTGAACAGGACCCTGAGCGCCTGCGGCTTCACCAGCCAGCTTCCGTCGTCGAGCTTCGAGTTGACCACCGGATAGGGTTCCAGCCGCGCATTCCGCAGCAGGCGGCCCATCTCCAGCAGGCTGCGCGGCATATGGTAGTTGTTGGTCACCAGAATGATGCTGCCATAGGCGTGCTCCTCGACCCATTTGGCACTCTCCTCGGCGTTACCGATGGTGTCGAGCGCCGCCCGGTCGATATCGACGCAGCAGGCGAAGAGCTTGCTGTCGCCGCCCATGGCGAGCTGGAGCTGCTTGCGGCTGGCCGCCGGATGCACGCCGCTGATCAGCAGGCGCTCGCCCTTGCCTGATTCGAGCAGGTTCATCGCCGCGTCGAGCCGCGACTGCCCGCCGGTCAGCACGATGATGGCATCGGCCTTCTGCGGGTCGGGAGGCGCGGTCATGCGGCTGACATGGCTGGAAAACCAGCCGAAGCCGGCTACAAAGCAGGTGGCGACGGCAAGCGTGAAGATCGCCACGACGCGCAGCACAGCGCGGACACGCCCGCGCGTTCTGACTTCGATGCGCGATGTCTGCACCATCCCGGCTGTCACACCTGTTTCCTTCCCAAGCAAGGATACATCGTAAACCGTGATTCGTGCGCTTTGGCGGAGCGCCGGGCGCACATTGAGTTACGAATTATTTCAGGCCGTGATGCGCGCCGTCACACATCGGCCTGCCCCGCTTCCAGATCGCTGAGATAGGCCACGACCGTCGCGTGGGACGTTGCCGCAGTAAGCGCCCCGATGACCACCACCATCATCAGCACGCCGAGATATCCGGCGGAGCCGATGGCGAAATTGCCGAACAGGGCCGCGGCCTGATCGCCCTGAGGCGTCGCCATGTTGCGCGACGACCACCACGAGAAGGCGACGAACACGGCGATGGCGGCGACGCCGCCTGCCGCAGCTCCCTTCATGCCGGTGAACAGGAAACGGTTGCGGAACTGGCGGGCGATGAACGAGGCTTCCGCCCCCACGAAATGCAGCACCTCGATGATGTGGCCGTTGCCGGCCATGGCGCCGCGCGTGGCGAACACCACCGTCATCACCGTGGCCGACAGCATCAGCGCCAGCACGGCGATGCCGATCGTCACCGTCGTGTGCGCCATCGCCACCAGCCGGTCGACCCAGGTCCGGTGATCGTCCAGCGTGGCGCTGGGAACCGCCGTGGTTATGGCGGTGCGCATGGCGGCGAAATCCGGCGGGCTTTCCTCGTTTATCGTGACGATGACGAGGCGCGGCACCGGCAACTGCCCGATATCGAAGCCGGAACCCAGCCACGGCTCGAGCAGGCGAACGGTAGCGGCGCGGTCCACGATGCGGGTGCCTTTCACGCCATCGAATTCGGAGGCGATGCCGGCGGCCGTGGCCAGCGCGATCTCCATGTCGATGCCGTCCGCCGGCTTGATCTGGATTGTCGCCTCGCGTGAAATCTGGTTCTCCCACACGGAGGCCGTGTCGCGCACCAGCGTCACCGCGCCGAAGGTGACGCAGGACAGGAAGGTCATGATGGCGATGACCACCACCAGCGCGCGGCCGGCAATGTTCTGGGCCGGCACGATGGGTGCGGTCTTGCGCGGCGCGCGTTCGGCCGGCGCGGGACGCTCGAAATCCTCTTCGGCCGGGGGAGCGGCGTGAACGTCAGTCATAGATGTCCAGCCTTCCATTGGCCAGGATCAGCCGGCGCGCATCGACCTGATCCATCAGGGTGAGATCGTGGGTGGCGATGACGACCGCCGTGCCCAGCCTGTTCAGTTCGATGAACAGCCTGAGCAGCCGCCTCGCAAGCTGCGGATCGACATTGCCGGTCGGCTCGTCGGCAAGCAGGATTTCCGGCTGCTCGATCAGCGCGCGCGCAATCGCCGCGCGCTGCTTCTCGCCGCCGGAGAGCACCGGCGGCAGCACATGCATGCGCTCGCCCAGCCCCACCCATTTCAGCAGTTCCATCACGTCGGTGCGGTAGCTCGATTCCTCGCGGCCGCGCACGCGCAGCGGCAGCGCCACGTTCTCGTAGGTCGTCATGTGGTCGAGCAGGCGGAAGTCCTGGAAGACGATGCCTATGCGCCGGCGCAGCAGCGGCAGTTCGGCCCGCGAGATGCGGGCGCGATCCTTGCCGAAGATGGTGATGAGACCACGGGTCGGCTTCAGCGACATGAACAGCAGGCGCAGGAGCGTCGTCTTGCCCGCGCCCGATGGGCCGCTCAGAAACTGGAACGAACCGGCCGGTATGTGCAGGGAGATGTCGCGGAGAATCTCCGGACCCATGCCATAGCGCAGACCGACATTTTCGAAACGGATCACGTTGAACGACCTGAAAGCTGAACGGGCGAAGCGCCGACCGTTTCCTCAGGCCGAAAATCCTCAGGCATGGTTAATGGCAGGTTAAATTCCGGCAATTTCGTCACCGATAGGGGGCCTCCGGTCGTGAAGCATTAACCATTTTCCGGCTAGCTGGCCGGAACGATGTGCGAACGGGGACCAGCATGGCCGCCCACAAGATGGCACGACCGGTTTCCGGCGAAATCATGACCGCTCCGCGGGAACAGGCCGACGGGAGCATTTTTCGCGCCTCTGCTGCGTGCGCGGACGATATCGTCGACGCCGACTACATCACGCTCGGCACTGCTTCGGATATCCGCCCGGCGCGCGAAGACGCGGCAGACCGCGGGGCGAAGACCGACGCGCCGCAGACGGCAGCGGGCGGCATGGCGATGCTGCTCAGAAGCGAACCGGTCCGCCCGCGGCTCTTTGCGCGGTCCGCAGGTCCCGCCTTCTGGCTGGGCGGATGCGGTCTCGCCGCCGCCGCCTTCTGGATAGCGGGCGGTCACGCCCTGGTGAGCGGCAGCGAGCTTCTCCGGCGGTCTCCCCAATCGGCGCTCAGCATTTCCGCCGTGACCTCGCGCATCGATGATTCGGGAATGCGGGCGCTCCTGTTCGTCGATGGCGAGGCCGGCAATGACGGCACGGCGGCGGCGCAACTGCCGCCGCTGGAAATCCGCGTCACCGGTGATGATGGCCATGTCACCCGCTACAGGTTGGGGACATTGGACCGCACATTGGCCCCGGGCGAAAGATTCGCCTTTTCGGGACGCGTCGAGGTGCCTAGAAACGGGGTGAAATCCGTATCCGTGGTCTTTGCCGGATAAAGCACGTCGCCCGAAAGCGGAAACCGGTTTCGGGATGGCGAGATGCGAAAAATGAACTGAAGTCAGAGAGATTCCAGCGGGAGTATCGCCAAAATGCCAATCGTGCGCGGCAAGGACATCGAAGTCCTGTTTTCAGCCTCGGCGATCGCCCGCCGCAATCTGGAACTGGCCAAGGAGATCGCGGGCCGCGAATATCACGACCTGCTGGTCATCTCGGTGCTGAAGGGTTCTTTCATCTTCGCCGCCGACCTGATCCGGGCCATGCACGATGCAGGGCTCGCCCCGGAGGTGGAGTTCATCTTCATCTCTTCCTACGGCGCCGGCACGGAGAGCGGCGAGGTCAGGGTGCTGCGCGACATCGACAACGAGGTTGCGGGCCGCGACGTGCTGCTGATCGACGACATTCTGGAATCGGGCAAGACATTGCAGTTCGCCCGTAACCTCATGCTTTCGCGCGGCGCGAAAAGCTGCTCGCTGGCGGTGTTGCTCGACAAGCGCATGCGCCGCAAGACCGACCTCGAAGCGGACTATGTGGGTTTCGATTGCCCCGACCATTTCGTCGTGGGTTACGGCATGGATGTGGGTCACGCCTTCCGCGAACTGCCCTTCGTCGGCATCGTCAAGGGGGATGCGTAACCCTTTTCTTACCATGACGGGTCAGCAAAATTCAACTTTTGGCCGCCAGAGTCGGCCCCATGGCAAAGCTTCTGATCGTCGAGGACGATGATTCCGTCCGCATGTTCGTCTCCCGCGCGCTGGAACGCGCAGGCCACCAGATTCACGTCGCCGCCGATGGCGCACAGGGGCTGGAAATGATCCGCGCCGCCGATGGCGATTACGATCTCGTCGTCTCCGACATACGCATGCCCGAGATGGACGGCATCGCGATGGCCCTGTCGGCCGCGAAGAGCTTCCCCGGCCTGCGCATCCTGCTGATGACCGGCTATGCCGACCAGCGCGAACGCGCCGACGAACTGAACGGCGTCATCGTCGATGTCGTCAACAAGCCGTTCTCGCTGGCCGAAATCCGCGGCCGGGTCGATGCGGCGCTGGCGATGGAATTCACCCGCGCCGCCTGAGCCGGCCAGAGCGGCGGACGCCCGGATAAATCCGGACTGCCGCTCTATCTGTTTGTTTCAGATGCATTTTTGCGACACCGGACGATTCGGTCCGACTGCAAAATGCTCTACCGCGCTTCCAGCAATCTTTCGAGATAGCGGCGCTCGACCTGCGGCGACAGCGCGTCGCCGAGGCGCTTGCGGATCTCGTCGAGGATGCGGCGGGCGCGCTGAACGTCGATCTCGTCCGGCACCTTCACCGAATCGCCGAAATCCGGCCCCTGCGTGGCGCGCGGCCGGCCGAGCGGATCGCGGTCGGCGCTCTGCTGGCGGCCGCCCTGCCCCTGCTGGCCGTCCTCGCCCATCATCGCCTGCAATTGCTGCATCATGTCCCGCGCGCCCTGCCGCAACGCTTCGAGCGCCCGGCCCTGATGGCCGACAGCGCGGTCGCCCTCGCCTTCGCCAAGCGACTCGCCGGCCTGCCCCATCGATCGGTCGGCCTGCCCGAAGCCCTCGTTCGGCTGCATGCCCAGACCTTCGAGATCCTTGCCGAGTTGCTGCAGGTCATTCTGGAGCTGGCCCTGCCCCTCCTGCAATTGCCTCAGCGCTTCGGCCAGTTCCTCCGGGCTCATGCCGTCCTGCCCCTGCTGACCCTCGTTGCCCTGCTGCTCCTCGCCTTCCTCGCCCATCCGGCCCTCGTTGCGGCCATTGTCGCCACGCTGCATCTGGTCGAGGCGGAAGGTCTCGTTCATCATCTCCTGCTGGCGGCGCATGATCTCGCCCAGCTTGTTCATCTGCTGGCTGAACTCGCCCTGCTGACCCTGCTGGCCTTGCTGCGGCTGCGCCATCTGGAGGTTGTTCATCATGTCCTGAAGCTGGGCCAGTAGGTCCTCGGCCTGTTCGCGATTGCCCGAGCGGGCCAGATTCTCGATCTGGTCCAGCATGCGGTCGAGATCGCTCTGGCGCAGCTCCTGCCCGTTCTGCGGCATCCGGGCGTTGTTCTGGTTCTGGTTGCGCTGCGCGAACTCGCGCAGGAAATCGTTCATCGCCTGCCGCAATTCCTGCATCAGCTTCTGGATTTCCTCATCGGAAGCGCCATTGCGCAGGGCCTCCTGCAAGGCCTGCTGCGCCTGCCGCAGGCGCTGTTCCGCGTCCGAAAGGTTGCCGTCCTCGATGCCAAGCGCCACCTGCCACAGATAGGATACCACGTCGCGAAGCTGATCGTCGCTGGATGCCAGCCTGAGGCGGCTGCGCGCGCTCATCAGTGCCAGATAGCTGGTCGGGCTGTCGAACGTGTCTTCGGGGCGCAGCGTGACGGCGTCCATCAGGTCCAGCACGCGCTGTCTGGCGTTGGCGTCGAGGCCGAGCAGACGGCGATGCTCGATGACCGCCCGCGCCAGCGGATTGGTGAAGGTCCGCTCCGGCATCACCATGGCGACGGTTTCGCTGTCGGCGCTTTGACCGGCATCGTCGGTGGCCGAAAGCGTCAGCCGGATGGAGCTACCGGCCCACACGTGCTCGGTCAGGTCCTTCGAGGTCTTGGCCGCATTCGCCTTGGAACCGCGCCGCGGCAGGTTGAGCTTCATTTCCGGCGCGTCGTAGAGCGGGCGCGCATCGGGAGCGGGCGCTTGCGTCAGCTCGAACCCGGCCTCGGCCTGCGCCGCGCCATAATCGTCCTCGATCTCGTATTGCAGTTCGAGCGTGCCGTTGACGGCACGCTTCGGCTCACCGGCAAAGCGGATCACCGGCGGCTTGTCCGGCGTCACTGAAAAGGCCCAGCGGCCGATTTCCTGCCGACCCGATTGCAGCACAAGTTCGCCGTCCTGCGTGAGCGTTTCAGAAAACTGCCTGACCCCGTTCGCAACAGGCGCCGTTTTCGCCTCGTCGCCCTCTGCCGCCTTGGCCGGCTCGATCGTTTGCACCTCACTACCCGAAGGCACATAGCTCAATGTCTCTTCGCCCGATCCACCGGTGACGCGCAGGGAAAGCGCGCTGTCCTGCGGCACCGTGAAGGCCGAAACGCCACGGTTGGCATCAGCGGTCAGGAACATCGGCGCCTTGCCGGTATAGGGCGGCGGCGTCACCCAGGCGTCGATGCGCGGCGCGACCGCCTCACGCGCGGCCGCCGGCCGGAAGGGATCGGAGAGCCTGCCGCCGAGTGGGCCGAACGAGAAGGCGAAAGAGATAAACAGCAACAGCGCGACGGCAGCGCGCAGGCCCCAGGGGTCGCGCTCGGGGATCCGCGCATCGGGAACGGCGGCGTCGAGGCGGCCAAGGCTTGCGGCCATGCGCTTCTGATGCTCGCGCCACAGCGCTTCGCCAAAGGGCGTTTGCGAACCGCTCGGCCTGTCGGCAAGCGTGCGAAGCGGGTTGTGCTCAAGCCGGTTCGCCGCTTCGAGGCGGCGGTCGATCTCCCTCGCCGACGGCGGGCGGAAGGAACGCAGCGGCCACAGCGCCGCCAGCGCGCCAAGCCCGAAGATCGCCACCAGCGCGGTGCGCAAACCGTCCGGCATCAGCGCGAACACGCCGAACCAGGACAGGCTCACGAACAGCCCGACGATCAGCAAAAGCGGCAGGACCAGCGGCCAGAAGCGCTCGGCGATCATCGCCGCGCGCGTCATGGCGCGGCTGAAAAGAAGCCGCTGCTTCAGTCTCCGGGGGATGCTTGCGTCGCGGCGGTCAGTCATCGGCCTTTCCGTGGCCGGCCCTGTGGCATGGCCTCTTCGCCAACATTAGCAGTCCAACCATAACAGCAAAGACGGCAAAGGCGAGGCAGCTTCCCGAAAACGTGATCGCAGCGCCACTGCCGAAATGCGTCACGACGCGGCGAAAAAAGGCCTTCAGAGCCAGTCGGGCACGCTGTCGAGCCCGATCAGCTCCTCATAGGTCTGGCGCCTGCGCACCACGGCGAAGCGGTCGCCATCGACCAGAACCTCGGGAACGAGACGGCGGGTGTTGTAGGTGCCGGACTGCACCGCGCCATAGGCCCCCGCGGTGGAAACGGCCACCAGATCCCCCGGCCCCATGCGCGGCAGATTGCGGTCGAGCCCGAGATAATCGCCCGTCTCGCACACCGGCCCCACCACATCGGCCCTGATCCATTCCACATCGGCGGCGGGTTCCACCACCGGCCGGATGGCATGATAAGCCTCGTAGAGCGTCGGGCGGATCAGATCGTTCATACCCGCATCGACAATGAGGAAGTTCTTCGCCTCGGCTTCCTTGAGATAGATCACCTCGGTGACGAGGATGCCGGCATTGCCGACGATCAGCCGGCCCGGCTCGAAGACCAGCCTGACGCCCATATCGCCGAAGCGCTTGCGCACGATCTCGCCATAGGCCACGGGAAGCGGCGGCGGCGAATTGTCCTGATGGTAGGGAACGCCGAGGCCGCCCCCCATGTCGACATGGGTGATGTCGTGCCCGTCCGCCCGGAGCTGCCCGACCAGTTCCGCCATCAGCGCGAAGGCGTTGTCGAACGGCTCCAGATCCGTGATCTGGCTGCCGATATGGGCATCGACGCCGCTGACCTTAAGGCCGGGAAGCGAGGCCGCGCGGGCATAAACCTCGCGCGCCCGCGACAGCGGAATGCCGAACTTGTTCTCCGACTTGCCGGTCGCGATCTTGGCATGGGTGCGCGCATCGACATCCGGGTTGATGCGCAGCGACACCGGAGCCACCTTGCCGAGCGCCATGGCGCGCGCCGACAACAGCTCCAGCTCCGGCTCGGATTCCACGTTGAAGCAGCAGATGCCGGCTTCCAGCGCGAAGTCCATTTCTCCAGACGTCTTGCCGACGCCCGAGAACACGATCTTGCCGGCAGGAATGCCGGCGGCGAGCGCACGGCGGATCTCGCCTTCCGAAACCGTGTCGGCCCCGGCGCCAAGCTTCGCCAGCGTCTTCAGGACGGCCTGGTTGGAGTTGGCCTTGAGCGCGTAGCACACCAATGTGTCGAGCCCGGCGAACGCCTGGCTGAACACATTGAAATGGCGCGTCAGCGTCGCCGTGGAATAGCAGTAGAACGGCGTGCCGACGGCGGCTGCAATCGCCCTGATCGAGACGTCCTCGGCGTGCAGGACGCCGTCGCGATATTCAAAATGGTTCAAGGTGAAGGTCCGGAAATCAGATCAGCTTGTCGAGAATGAATGGCTTGTCGTTGTCCGGTTTCTGCGGCTCCGGCGGCAGCGGTTCCTTGTTGCGCTCCGCTTCCTTGCGCGCCTCGACCGCCGCTTCATAGGGCGTGTCGAGGCCCGACTTGCGCCCGCAGGCGGCAACCGTAAAAGTCGCGGCGACCAGCGCCAGCGTCACAAACATCCTGCCTGCGGTCATCGTTCCATCCGTCCGTGCTTCTGCCCACCGCTTTTAGACAAGTTTGGTCACCAATGCACCCGGCTTCAAGCCTTGGCGAGACGCTTTTTCCAGTAGCGCACCTGACGGCGCACCTCGGCAGGCGCGGTGCCGCCGAAGCTCTGCCGGCTCTTCACCGAGTTCTGCACCGACAGAACCGAGAAAATGTCTGCGGTGATACCTTCATGGATGGACTTCAGATCCTCCAGCGTGAGCCTTTCAAGCCCGACCTTCTTTTCCTCCGCCAGCGCCACCGCGCGCCCGGTGACGTGATGCGCCTCGCGGAAGGGGATGCCGAGCTCGCGCACCAGCCAGTCGGCCAGATCGGTGGCGGTGGAGAAGCCGGAGCCCGCCGCCTTCTTCATGGCGGCAGCGTTCACCGTCATGTCACGCACCATTCCGGTCATCGCCGCCAGCATCAGGTCGAGCGTTTCCGCCGCGTCGAACACGGCTTCCTTGTCCTCCTGCATGTCCTTGGAATAGGTCAGCGGCAGGCCCTTCATCACCGTCAGAAGGCCGATGAGATGGCCGTTGAGGCGCCCGGTCTTGGCCCGCACCAGTTCGGCCGCGTCCGGATTCTTCTTCTGCGGCATGATCGAGGAGCCCGTGGAGAAGCTGTCGGACAGGCGCACGAAGCCGAACTGCGGCGTCGACCAGATGACGATCTCCTCCGCCAGCCGCGACAGATGCGTGCCGGCAATGGAGGCGACAGACAGGAATTCCAGCGCATAGTCGCGGTCGGAAACGCTGTCGAGCGAATTGCGGGTCGGTTCGCGGAAGCCCAGCGCCTTCGCCGTCATGTGGCGGTCGATGGGGAAGCCGGTGCCGGCGAGGGCTGCGGCTCCCAGCGGGCTCTCGTCCATCCGCACGATGGCGTCGCGCACCCGCGAAAGATCGCGTGCGAACATCTCGGCATAGGCGAGGCAGTGATGGCCGAAGGTGACGGGCTGCGCGGTCTGGAGATGGGTGAAACCGGGCATGACGGTGGCCGCATGCTCTTCCGCGCGCTCCACGAACGCCGCGATCAGACCTTTGAGGGCTTCGGCGACCCGGTAGAACTCGTCCTTGACCCACAGCCGGAAATCGACCGCCACCTGATCGTTGCGCGAGCGCGCGGTGTGCAGGCGGCCGGCGGCCGGGCCGATAAGTTCGGCCAGCCGCGCCTCGATGTTCATGTGGATGTCTTCGAGCTTGGTGGAGAAGGCGAATTTACCCGCCTCGATCTCCTTGAGGATGGTCTTTAGGCCATCGGCGATCTTCTTGCTGTCGTCGGCCGAAATTATGCCGGTTTTGGCTAGCATCTCGCTGTGGGCGAGGGAGCCCCTTATGTCCTGCGCGTAGAGCTTGCGGTCGTAGCCGATGGAGGCGTTGATCGCTTCCATGATCGCGGCGGGACCCGAGGCAAATCGTCCGCCCCACATCTGGTTGCTGGCCTTCTTGTCGGTCATCGCTATAACCCCTGTCCGGAGCAGTTGATAAAATGGCAGACGGCAGAAAACTCTTCCCCACCCCGCGCCTGATTGCGGCGGCCCTCGTGGCCGGTGCCGCAGCCGGCGCGCTCGCGGTATATGTCAGCGGCGGCCTTTCTGGCAACAACGCACCGGGCGCGACTGCCGCAGTCGCCGCAAATGACCGCGTATGCGCCGCCAGGGCTGAGCGCGCCAGGGAAGTTGCTGCGGCCGCGACGGGACATGTCGCCGCCATGCTGCCCGCCGATCCGCCGCAATCTCTCTCCGCCCTCGCCTTCAACGACCCGGATGGAAAGCCGGCTACCCTTGCCGGTCACGCCGGCAAAACCGTGCTCGTCAATCTGTGGGCGACATGGTGCGCGCCGTGCCGTGCCGAAATGCCCGCGCTGGATCAGCTTCAGGCGAAAATGGGCGGCGACAGATTCGAGGTCGTGGCGATCAATGTCGACACCGGCGACGATACCAAGCCGAAAGCCTTTCTCGGCGAGATCGGCGTTTCCAGCCTCGACTATTACAGCGACCATTCCATGGGCGTGTTCAACGATCTGAAAACCAGAGGGCTGGCGCTCGGGCTTCCCGTCACGGTCCTGGTCGACGACGAAGGGTGCCTGCTGGCCCATATGAATGGACCGGCGGAATGGTCCACCCCGGATGCGCTGAAGTTTATAGAGACGGCGCTGGGTGACGCGAAGTAAAGCCTGATTTCCCAGCGATCCTTAACCGGCTTTCATCGTATCGACACGTAACTGTTGTCTGCCTGTCATATTCGCCCCATACTTCCGACCGCGGAACTGAACTCCATTCGGTCAATCATGTATCGGGAGATGACGATGAAGATTCTTGGTATCGCAGCAGGTTTTGCTACCGCACTCACCCTCTGTTCCTCCGCCTCGGCTCTCGCTGCCACCCAGATCAGCTGGTGGCACGCCATGACCGGCGCCAATGCCGAAGTGGTGGAAAAGATCGCCGGCGATTTCAACGCCAGCCAGAGCGACTATGAAGTCGTCCCGGTCTTCAAGGGCACCTATCCCGAGACGCTGAACGCCGGCATCGCCGCCTTCCGCGCCGGTCAGGCTCCCGACATAATCCAGGTCTTCGACGTCGGCACCGGCGTCATGATGGCCGCCGAGGGCGCGATCCGTCCGGTCGCCGAAGTTCTGGAAGGCGCCGGGCTGAAATTCGACAAGAGCCAGTATCTGCCCGGCATCGTCGCCTATTATTCGAAGCCCGACGGCACCATGCTGTCCTTCCCCTACAACTCCTCCTCGCCGATCCTCTACTACAACAAGGATGTGTTCGAGAAAGCCGGCCTCGACGTGAACAACCCGCCAAAGACCTGGGGCGAGGTTTTCGAGGCCGCCAAGAAGATCAGGACCAGCGGCGCCGCTGCCTGCGGCTACACCTCGACCTGGCTCACCTGGATCCATCTCGAGAACTTCGCCGCATGGAACAACATTTCCTACGGCACCAACGAGAACGGTCTTGCCGGCGGCGACGTCGAGCTGAAGATCAACGCTCCGCTCTACGTCAATCACTTCCAGGCGATTGCCGATCTCGCCAAAGACGGAACGTTCAAATATGGCGGCCGCACCTCGGAAGCCAAGCAGCTCTTCCTCGCCGGCGAATGCGGCATCCTCACCGAATCGTCGGGCGGCCTCGGCGACATCGTCAAATCGGGCATGAACTACGGCATCGGGCAACTGCCCTATGACGAGAACGGCGTGGGCCCGCAGAACACCACGCCCGGCGGCGCCAGCCTGTGGGTGATGGCCGGCAAGTCCGACGAGCAGTACAAGGGCGTCGCCGCCTTCTTCAACTATCTGTCCCAGACCGACGTGCAGCAGTTCCTGCATGAACAGTCCGGCTACCTGCCGGTAACGCTGGCCGCCTATGAGGCGACCAAGGGTTCGGACTTCTACGAGAAGAACCCCGGCCGCGAGACGCCGATCCTGCAGATGATGGGCAAGGCGCCGACCGAGAACTCCAAGGGCGTGCGCCTCGCCAACCTGCCGCAGGTGCGCGACATCCAGAACGAGGAGTTCGAGAAGATGCTGGCCGGCCAGCAGACCGCCCAGCAGGCGCTCGATGCAGCCGTGCAGCGCGGCAACGCCGCGATCAAGGATGCGATCGGCAACTAGGCCCTCGCACAGACACCGATCGGGGCCGGCATTCCTTGCCGGCCCTTTCCGCCATCCATGCCGTGCTTCCGTCCACGGCCGGCGGCAGGCGCGACGGCGCGAAACTCTGCATTTGCGGCGGCGCGCGTCCGGCCACTGCCGAACGGATGACTGAAAACGGGGACGCCAGGGCTGGAGGAGAGGCCATCGCATGACGCCACGCGTCGTTTTTCCAAACCGCATCCTGCCCTATCTGCTGCTGGCACCCCAGCTCGCCATCACGCTGGTGTTCTTCTATCTGCCGGCGGTACAGGCGCTCTACCAGTCCATGCTGCGCGAGGACCCCTTCGGCCTCAGGTCCCGTTTCGTGTGGTTCGCCAATTTCAGGAAGGTGCTGGCAGATCCCGCCTATCTGAACGCGCTTCACGTCACCGTCGTCTTTTCAGTGGCCACCGCTGTCGTCGCCATGGGTGTGGCGCTGCTTCTGGCGGTGATGGCCGACAAGGTGGTGCGCAGCCGCGGCCTTTACCGCACCCTGCTGATCTGGCCCTATGCGGTGGCGCCGGCCATTGCGGGCATGCTGTTCCTGTTCATGTTCAACCCCTCCATCGGCACGCTGGCCGTGCTGCTGCGCAAGGCCGGCATATCCTGGGACCCGCTGCTCAATTCGACCGACGCGATGGTGCTTGTGGTGACGGCCGCCGCCTGGAAGCAGATCAGCTACAATTTCCTGTTCTTCGTCGCTGGCCTTCAGGCGATCCCGAAAAGCCTGATAGAGGCGGCCGCCATCGACGGCGCGCGGGAGGTGAAGCGCTTCTGGACCATCGTCTTCCCGCTGCTGGCGCCCACGACCTTCTTCCTGCTGGTCATCAACACCACTTATGCCTTCTTCGACACCTTCGGCATCATCCACGCGGTGACCGGCGGCGGCCCCGGCAAGGCCACGGAAACGCTGGTCTACAAGGTCTACAATGACGGCTTCGTCAACCTGATCCTCGGCGAATCCGCCGCGCAATCGGTGATCCTGATGATCATCGTCATCGCGCTCACCGCCATCCAGTTCCGCTACGTGGAAAGGAAGGTGCATTATGGCTAGAGCATCCGACCGAAAAGTGGCATCCGGTTTTCGGAAAAATCCGATGCTCCAACAAAAAAGCTCCAAGAAGCTGGCCAGCGGCCAAGACAAGCTGATGATCGGGCAGTCGATGCTGAGCATCTACGTCGCCCACGCGATCCTGATCCTCGGCGTCGTCATCGTCGCTTTCCCGATCTACTACACCTTCGTCGCCTCGACCCATTCGCTGCAGACCATATTGCGCCCGCCCCTGCCGTTGCTGCCGGGGCCGGAATTCTGGAACAACTATTCGCAGGCGCTGACCGGCGGCGGCACCCGCATCGGCGGCGTCGGTGTCGTCACCCTGCTCGTCAACACAACCGTGATGGCGCTGGGCATCGCCATCGGCAAGATCGTCATCTCGATCCTGTCGGCCTATGCCATCGTGTTCTTCCGCTTTCCGTTCCGGATGACCTTCTTCTGGGTCATCTTCATCACCCTGATGCTGCCCGTCGAGGTGCGCATCCTGCCGACCTACAAGGTGATGGTCGATCTCGGCCTCATCGACACCTATGCCGGGCTGATCGTACCGCTGATCGCCTCGGCGACGGCCACGCTTCTGTTCCGGCAGTTCTTCATGACCATTCCGGGCGAGCTGGTCGAGGCCGCGCGCGTCGACGGCGCGGGACCGTGGCGCTTCTTCTTCGACATCCTGCTGCCCCTGTCGCGCACCAACATCGCGGCGCTGTTCGTCATCCTCTTCATCTACGGATGGACGCAATATCTGTGGCCGCTTCTGGTCACCAACAGCAACGACATGAACACCATCGTCATCGCGCTGCGCAAGATGATCTCCTTTGCCGATGCCGACACCCAGTGGCACCTCGTCATGGTGACGTCGATCCTCGCCATCATACCGCCGATCGTGGTGGTGGTGGCCATGCAACGGTGGTTCGTCAAGGGTCTGGTCGAGTCGGAGAAATAGAATATGGCGACAGTCGATCTCAGCGATGTGCGCAAGGTTTACGCAGGCGGCTTCGAGGCGGTGAAGGGCATCTCCATCGCCATTCCCGACAAGGCGCTGTGCGTTCTGGTCGGGCCGTCGGGCTGCGGCAAGTCCACGCTGCTGCGCATGATCGCGGGTCTGGAGACGATCTCGGCCGGCACGATTTCCATTGACGGCAAGGTCGTCAACAGCATCGGCCCGACCGATCGCGACATCGCCATGGTGTTCCAGAACTACGCGCTCTATCCGCATATGAGCGTCTACGACAACATGGCCTACGGGCTGCGCAATCGCGGCACGCCGAAGCCCGAGATCGACAGCCGCGTGCGGG
>JAIPUZ010000072.1 GCA_022833215.1 Mesorhizobium sp.
GTTGAGCATTTCGCGACCCACATTGCCCGTGGCGCCGACAACCGCAACCTTGAAGCCCATCGAAATCTATCTCCTGTCGCTCTCCGCTTGTTTTGCTTGGAGAAACCCGCCGGCCGTTTGCGGGTCCCGCCTCCCTCGGGCCGGACCCGGGGAGAGGGCGAGCAGGCCAAGGGAGATCAGACCGTGGTGGCGGTCGTTTTTTTGGCCGTGGTTTTGGTCGAAAGCAGGGGCGCGAACATGCGCCCGGCGGGAGCCGGGGTCTCGCGGCTGAAAAGTCCGCGTGCGAGAAAAGCCATTGTAAGGCCGCGCATGGTGGAAACGTCCTGTTCGGGGGCGCTTTTACGCGTTTTGCGTCAGGAGTCAATTGCGTCGCACTGTACAAGGGCGGCCAAGCGCAGTAGGAGCGGCGCAAGATCCGTTCCGGCCGCGCTGGCTTTGCCGCCCCGCGCCCGGATTTTACTTTTCGCGGGCCACAGAAGGCCCCGTATTCCGAAAGACGACAATGATGGTTGAAGGTATCGCGCCTGCGCTGGCCGAGGCGCTGGAAAAGCGCGGTTATTCCGAGCTGACGCCGGTGCAGAAGGCTGTGCTCGATCCGGCGCTGGGACAGTCCGACGCGCTGGTTTCCGCGCAGACCGGCTCCGGCAAGACGGTGGCGTTCGGTCTGGCCCTTGCCCCGACGCTGCTGGGCGAAGAGACCCGGTTCGGGGCGGCCGGCGCGCCGCTCGGGCTGGTGGTCGCACCGACGCGCGAGCTTGCCCTGCAGGTGGCGCGCGAGCTGTCATGGCTCTACGAACAGGCCGGGGCGGCGATCGCCACCTGCGTCGGCGGCATGGACATGCGCACCGAGCGGCGAGCGCTGGAACGCGGCGCCCATATCGTGGTCGGCACGCCCGGACGCCTGCGCGACCACATCACCCGTGGCGCGCTCGACATTTCCGCCCTCGCCGCCGTGGTGCTGGACGAGGCCGACGAGATGCTCGACCTCGGTTTTCGCGAGGATCTGGAGTTCATTCTCGGCTCTTCGCCGGTCGAGCGCCGTACCCTGATGTTCTCGGCCACCGTGCCGCGCGCCATCGCGACACTGGCGAAGGAATACCAGCGCGATGCCGTGCGCATCGCCGCGGCGGGCGAGCAAAAGCAGCACCATGACATCGAATATCGTGCGCTGGTGGCCACCCCTGCCGACCGCGACAACGCCATCGTCAATGTTCTGCGCTACTATGAGGCGCGCAACGCCATCGTGTTCTGCAACACGCGCGCGGCAGTCAACCATCTGACCGCCCGCCTGAACAACCGCAATTTCTCGGTGGTCGCCATGTCGGGCGAACTCAGCCAGAACGAGCGCACCCATGCGCTTCAGGCCATGCGCGACGGGCGGGCGCGGGTGTGCATCGCCACAGACGTGGCGGCGCGCGGCATCGACCTGCCCGGTCTGGACCTGGTGATCCATGCCGATCTGCCGACCAATCCCGATACGCTGCTTCACCGCAGCGGCCGCACCGGCCGGGCAGGGCGCAAGGGCATCAGCGCCCTGATCGTGCCGCATCCGGCGCGCCGGCGTTGCGAACGCGTGCTGCAGGCCGCGCGCATCGAAGCCGAATGGGCGCGTCCGCCGTCCGCCGACGAGGTTGTCGCGCGCGACAATGAGCGCATGCTGTCCGATCCGGCGCTGTCGGAACCGGTCAGCGAGGGCGAGCGCGAATTCGTCGTCACCCTGCTCGACCGTTTCGGTCCCGAGCAGATGGCGGCCGCCTATCTGCGCATGAGCCGCGCCGGGCGCTCGGCCCCGGAATATCTGTCGGAAAGCGGGCCGCTGTCGGCCGGTGGAAAGGCTGGCGGCCATGCCGGCACGCCGTCGAAATCGCGCGACGATTTCGGCGACAGCGTCTGGTTCTCGCTGTCGGTCGGCCGCAAGCAGAATGCCGAACCGCGCTGGCTGATCCCGATGCTTTGCCGCACCGCCAATCTCACCAAGCGCGAGATTGGCGCCATCCGCATGCAGCCGGAGGAGACCTTCGTGCAGATCGCCGCCGACAGCGCCGATGCGTTCGCTGCTGCCCTTGGGCCGCATATGACCATTCAGGGCAATATCCGCGTCGAGGCCGTGGATGGCGAGCCGGATTTCTCGCGCAGCGCCTATCGCGCGCCGCGGCCGGAAAAGAAGCCGCATCGCGGCAAGGGCGGGTTCGACAAGGACAATGGCGAGCGCGCACCGAAAAAGAAGTTTGCGAAGGGCGACAAGCCTGCCTTTGCCGAAGCTGGCGGAAAGCCATGGGGCGACAGGAAGCCGGGCAAGCCCGGCAAGGCGAAATTCGACAAGAGCCCGGCAGCAAAACCGTCGGGGAAAAAGAAGCGGGCGAAGTCCGAATAGGAACCTGACAAAGACAAAAAGGCCGCCCGGAGGCGGCCTTTTCTGTCAGAGGAACTTGTTTTAACCGGCGCGGTACTTCGCCACGATGGCGTCGCCCATTTCGGCGGTGCCGACCTGTTGCATGCCTTCCGACATGATGTCGCCGGTGCGGTAGCCCTCGTCGAGGACCGCCGAGATCGCTTTCTCAAGACGGTCGGCTTCCGCGACCATGTTGAAGGAATAGCGCAGGCACATGGCGAAGGAGGCGATCATGGCGATCGGGTTGGCGATGCCCTTTCCGGCAATGTCCGGTGCGGAGCCGTGGACCGGCTCGTAGAGTGCCTTGCGCTTGCCGGTCTTGGCGTCCGGTGCGCCGAGCGAGGCGGAAGGCAGCATGCCGAGCGAGCCGGTCAGCATCGCCGCAACGTCGGAGAGCATGTCGCCGAACAGGTTGTCGGTGACGATGACGTCGAACTGTTTGGGCCAGCGCACGAGCTGCATGCCGCCGGCATCGGCCAGCATGTGGTCGAGCTTCACGTCGCTGTACTTCGCCTTGTGGGTGGCGGTGACAACCTCGTTCCACAGCACGCCCGACTTCATGACGTTGCGCTTTTCCATCGAGGTGACATGGTTGTTGCGGGTCCGGGCCAGCTCGAAGGCGACCCCTGCAATGCGCTCGATCTCGAAGGTATCGTAGATCTGCGTGTCGATGCCGCGCTTCTGGCCGTTGCCGAGATCGATGATCTGCTTGGGTTCGCCGAAATAGACGCCGCCGGTCAGCTCGCGCACGATGAGGATGTCGAGACCCTCCACCACCTCCTGCTTGAGAGAGGAGGAGGCGGCCAGCGCCGGATAGCAGATGGCGGGGCGCAGATTGGCGAACAGTTCGAGGTCCTTGCGCAGGCGCAGCAGGCCGGCTTCCGGGCGCACCTCGTAAGGTACGTCGTCCCACTTCGGACCGCCGACCGCGCCGAACAGAACCGCGTCTGCCGCCAGCGCCTTTTCCATGTCTCCTTCCGAAATCGCCTGCCCGTGCGCGTCGTAGGCGCAGCCGCCGACAAGGCCCTCTTCGGTGGCGAAACCGGTGCCGTCTTCGTTCATGACCGCGATCAGTTTCTTCACCTCCGTCATCGCCTCGGGGCCGATGCCGTCGCCTGGGAGGAGGAAGAGTTTTTTCGAAGCCATGAGATATTTCCCCGAGGAATTTTTGAACCGCCGCTTTGCTAGCCGTGCCGGCGCGCTTGCGCAAGACGAAAGCGGCAGCCTCCGCCATCGACGGAGGCGCGGCTACAGGTGCGATAAGATGTTGACCAGCCGGCCGAAGGGATCGCGGACATAGAAGCGGCGCACGCCCCACGGCTCGTCGGCGGGTCCGTATTCTATGCCGAAGCCGGCCGCCTTCATGCCGGCAAGCGCGGCCCCGACATCGTCCACCTCGATGGAAAGATCGGGCACGGGAGTTCCGGAGCCGCCTTCCGTAGCGAAAGAGACCTGCACCGCCATCTGGTCAGCCGATCCCCATGTGGCGATCCAGCCATGATCCATGAGAAGGTCGAGGCCGAGCACATCGCCATAAAAGCGCCGCGCCGCCGGGAGGTCAGCGGCCGCGACATTGGCGACGATGCGCCGGACCTTCATGGTTATTCGCGCCCCGCGAGCGCCTTTTCCATGGTTTCCCGCAAATCGGCAGGCCAGTTCGCGGTCGCCGGCCAGGTTTCGGGTGTCCTGCCATCGGTCTGGCGGGCCAGATAGAGTTTCTCATTGGTCGCGTCGATGGCCATGAAGCCGTCATATGTGCCGCAGGCGTGCGGAATGCAGCCGTCGCCATAGATCAGGCCCGAGGCGGTCTTTTCCGGCTCGCCGCTGACCAGAAGGCTGGTCGCCACTTCTTCGAGCCTGTCGCCCAGAAGCTCTCTGGCCTGACTGTAGACAGCCTCGTTCTGGAATGCATCGATCATGCTGCCGAGCCTTGCGGGGTCGACATCCTTCCATGTCGTTCCCGCTTCGGGGGCGTAGGTCAACTCGCCGGCGGTGGCAAAACCGTCCTGCGGGGTCCAGCGCTTCACCATGCCGGATGTGCCCGGTGTCAGCCATGGCACGAAATAGAGCCAGTCGCCGGCGACCGCCGTTACCGGGGCACCGCAATCGTCCTCACCGATGCCGGCGCGCCGGATCGCGCCGTCCTCGCCCTTCCACACCATGACCTTGGCCGGACCGCAGGCATTGCCGCCGTCACCGACATCGAAGAGCGCAACCTCGGTATCTCCGAGTCTGGCGATCTGGTCGAAATAGATCACATAGGCGCTGGCCAGTTCCTTGTCGCCGAAGGAAAGGGTCTTTTCGCCATACTCTTCCTTCTGGGTGATGGTGAAGGCTCCGTCTGAGAACGGAATGGATTGCGGCTCATCGCTCTGGGCGAATGCGCCGGCGCAAAGGCCGAGGCCGGCCAGTGCTGCGAGGGACGGGCGGACAAAGTGTTTCATGTTTGCGAACCTCCGGTTGCGCGGTGATCGCTTTCCCGACCGCATTAACCGAATCGGGATGGCTTGCTGAAGGGCAAACTAGGGAGAGGGCCAGGTGCTGTCCACCTTGCGCATGAGCGGAATCGAATGTGCCAGAAAGCAAAACGGGATGCGAAGGTTCACCCCGCATCCCGTTCAATCTTTTTTCGAAACCTGTCAGGCCCAGGGGCGCGTTTCGGCGTTCTTCTGCTCGAAAGTGCTGATCGAGCCGGCCTTCTCCATGGTCAGGCCGATATCGTCGAGGCCATTGAGCAGGCAATGCCGACGGAAGTCGTCGAGATCGAAGGTGATCGTGCCGCCATCCGGCCCATGGATTTCCCTGGTTTCAAGATCGATCGACAGGGTGGCGTTGGCGCCGCGCGAGGCGTCGTCCATCAGCTTGTCGAGATCTTCCTGGCTGACCGTGATCGGCAGGACGCCGTTCTTGAAGCAGTTGTTGTAGAAGATGTCGGCGAACGAGGTCGAGATGACGCAGCGGATGCCGAAGTCGAGCAGGGCCCATGGCGCATGCTCGCGGCTCGAGCCGCAGCCGAAATTGTCGCCGGCGACGAGGATCTGGGCGTTGCGGTAGGCCGGCTTGTTGAGGACGAAGTCGGGATTTTCCGTCCCGTCCTCGTTGTAGCGCATCTCGGCGAACAGTCCCTTGCCGAGCCCGGTGCGCTTGATCGTCTTTAGATAATCCTTGGGGATGATCATGTCGGTGTCGACATTGACGATCGGCAGGGGTGCGGCGACGCCGGTGAGCTGGGTGAACTTGTCCATGGCTTGTGCCCGTAGTGTCGTTGCGGGAGTTGCTGACCTTCGCTTTACACAAAGCCGGCGCATAAGGAAAGGCGCGGAGCGGCCATGGTGCAGCAAACGCCGCTTCCTGCACCATGGTGCAGGCGATCATGCCCTTCTAGGCTGGTTAGCGAACCGGGAGAAGAAGCGCATGAACGACATCACCATCAGGCCGTTGCAGCAGGGCGACCATGACGACTGGCGGCGGCTGTGGCGTGCCTATCTGGAGTTCTACGAGACGGAACTGCGGCAGGAGGTCTATGCGGCCACATGGGAGCGGCTGTTCCTGCCCGGCGAATATGAACCGAAGGGCTTCATCGCGCTGGCCGATGGCAGGGCTGTGGGCCTCACCCATTACATGTATCACCGGTCGGGCTGGTCGCTGGCCAACAAATGCTACCTTCAGGACCTGTTCGTCGATCCGTCGGTGCGCGGCGGCGGGGTCGGTGCGGCGCTGATCGAGGCGGTGCGCAAGGCGGCGCGGCAAGCGCAGGCGGGCGAGGTCTACTGGCTCACACATGAGAGCAATGCCACGGCGCGCCGGCTTTACGACCATGTGGCGACGAATACCGGCTTCCTCAAATACCGGCTCTAGGCCGAGGCCGGCGTCGTCATTTTACAAAGCGGCGAAAAGCGTTACAACGCCGGCATGTTCATACCCTTCTTCCTCGAACTGAAAGCGGCAAAGGTGCCCGTCTCGCTGCGGGAATATCTGTCGCTGCTGCAAGGGATGGAAGCAGGGCTTGTCGATTACGATGTCGAGGGTTTCTACTATCTGGCGCGCACCGCGCTGGTGAAGGACGAGCGCTACATCGACCGCTTCGATCAGGTGTTCGCGCATGTCTTTCGCGGCGTAGAGGCCGTTGCCGGGGAAGGCGGCATCGATGTCGCCAATCTGCCGGAAGAGTGGCTGCGGCGGCTGGCCGAAAAGCACCTGAGCGATGAGGAAAAGCGGCTGGTCGAGGCGCTCGGCGGCTTCGAGAAGCTGATGGAAACGCTGCGCCAGCGGCTGGAAGAGCAGAAGGGCCGCCATCAGGGCGGATCGAAATGGATCGGCACCGCCGGCACCTCGCCTTTCGGCGCCTATGGCTACAACCCGGAAGGCGTGCGCATCGGCCAGCACGAAAGCCGCCACCGGCGCGCCGTGAAGGTCTGGGACCGGCGCGAATTCCGTAATCTCGACGATTCGGTGGAACTGGGCACACGCAACATCAAGGTGGCGCTGAAACGCCTGCGCCGCTGGGTGCGCGACGGGGCCGTCGAGGAGCTCGACCTGCACGGTACCATCCATTCCACCGCCGAGCATGGCTATCTGGATGTGAAGACCCGGCCGGAGCGGCGCAATGCGGTGAAGCTTCTGATGTTCTTCGACGTTGGCGGCTCGATGGACGACCACATCAGGAGCGTGGAAGAGCTGTTTTCGGCCGTGCGCACGGAGTTCAGGCAGCTCGAATATTTCTACTTCCACAACTGCCTCTACGAGGGCGTGTGGAAGGACAATCGCCGCCGCCATGCCGAGGTCATTCCGACCTTCGACGTGCTGCACAAATACGGCTCTGACTACAAGGCGATCTTCGTGGGCGACGCTTCGATGAGCCCCTATGAGATCAGCCATCCGGGCGGCTCGGTGGAGCATTGGAACGCGGAAGCCGGTGCGGTTTGGCTGCAGCGCGCGCTTGCCCAGTGGCCGAACGCGGTGTGGCTCAATCCCATTGCCGAAAAGCACTGGGGCTACACCTATTCCATCGGCCTGATTAAAGAGCTGTTCGGGCAGCGCATGTATCCCCTCACGCTGGCCGGGCTGGAGGCGGCGACGAAGCAGCTTGGCCGCGCCGTGCATTGAAAATCGCCGGGTGCTGGTCAGGCCGGTTGCCTGATCCTATCTTTGCCGTAAGGCAAATCGCTCCCGCAGGAGAATTTCATGGAAACCACCCTCTATCCCGTCACCCGCAGCGATGCCGAATGGCGTGCGCTGCTTTCGCCGGAACAATATGCGGTGATGCGCCAGCACGCCACCGAGCGGCCGGGAAGCTGCGCGCTGCTGCATGAACATCGCGCCGGTGCGTTCCACTGCGCGGGCTGCGATGCAAAGCTGTTCGAGGCCAATCTCAAATTCGAGAGCGGCACGGGCTGGCCGAGCTTCAACGATCCGGTTCCGGGCTCGGTCGGCACCACCACCGATCGCAGCCATGGCATGCTGCGCACCGAGGTCCATTGCGCCACCTGCGGCAGCCATCTCGGCCATGTCTTCCCGGACGGCCCGCCGCCGACCGGCCTGCGCTATTGCGTCAACGGCATAGCGCTGAACTTCAAGCCGGCCGACTGAGGGCAGGGAGGCCGTGAATGAAAATGCCCGGCTGAGGCCGGGCATTTCAACAGTGCTGCTTTTCGTGGGTCACGCCGCGTAGCGTTGCGGCCCCAATGCGCTGGCGTCGATGTCGGGCTTGCGGCCGGACATGATGTCGGCCAGCACCCGGGCCGAGCCGCAGGCCATGGTCCAGCCGAGCGTGCCGTGGCCGGTGTTGAGGTAGAGATTGGCGTATTTCGAGGCGCCGATGATCGGCGGCCCGTCCGGCGTCATCGGCCGCTGTCCGGTCCAGAAGGTGGCCTGGCCGATATCGCCGGCGCCGGGGAACAGGTCTGTCACCGAATGCACCAGCGTGTCGCGGCGCGCATCGTTCAGATTGAGGTTGTAACCCGAGATTTCCGCCGTGCCGCCGACGCGGATCCGGTCGCCGAGACGGGTGATGGCGATCTTGTAGGTCTCGTCCATCACGGTCGATTCGGGCGCGCGCGCGGCATCGACGATCGGCACGGTGATCGAATATCCCTTGACGGGATAGACCGGAATCGGCTGCCCAAGCTTGCGCATCCAGATCGGCGAATAGGAGCCCAGCGCCATGACATAGCTGTCGGCGCTGCGCTTGCCTGCGCTGGTGTTGACGCCGGTGATCTTTCCGCCGGACGTCTCGATGCCGGTGACGGTGACGCCATATTCGAACTTCACCCCGGCTGCGGTGGCGATTTCCGCCAGCCTTTCGGTGAACATCTGGCAATCGCCGGTCTCGTCGCCGGGCAGCCGCAATCCGCCCACGAATTTGCCGCGCACATTGCCGAGACCGGGTTCGACGGCGATGCAGCCTTCGGGGTCGAGCACCTCGAAGGGAACGCCGGTCTGCTTCAGCACCTCGACGTCGCCGCCGATGCCGTCGAGCTGCTTCTGGGTACGGAAGAGCTGGAGCGTGCCCTGCATGCGCTGGTCATAGGCGATGTTGGTGCGCGAGCGCAGGTCCTTCAGCACATCGCGGCTGTATTCGGCGATCGGCACCATGCGCGACTTGTTGAGCGCATAGCGCGCGCCGGTGCAGTTGCGCAGCATCCGCAGCATCCAGGCATACATGTGCCAGTCGAGCGTGGGCTTCAGCACCAGCGGACCATGCTTCATGGTCAGCCATTTCAGCGCCTTGACCGGCACGCTCGGCCCCGCCCATGGCGATGAATAGCCCGGAGACACCTCGCCGGCATTGGCGAAGGAGGTTTCCAGCGCCGGGCCGTCCTGACGGTCGATGACCGTCACTTCATGGCCGGCTTCGCTGAGGAAATACGCAGTGGTAACGCCGATGACGCCGCTGCCGAGGACCAGTACTTTCATGCTCTACTCCCGAAAAATCTGTGGCCCGGCGGGATCACGCGCCGACATGGATGCGGTGGAAACGGTGGCCGAGGCTGGTCAGCACCTCGTAGGCGATGGTGCCGTAGGAACCTGCCACATCGTCGATGGTCTGGTCGGCATCGATCAGGTCCACCAGATCGCCGGGCCGGAGCCTGCCTTCCGGCAGGGCCGAAATATCGAGGATGATCGAATCCATCGATACGCGGCCGACGAAGGGCAGTTCGATGCCGTCGAAACGGGCGGCGGAAGCCGCGCAGCGGTGCCAGCCGTCTGCATAGCCGAGCGAGATGGTGGCGAGCCGCTGCACGCCCTCTGCCGTCGCCGTGTGGCCGTAACCGATGCCCGCGCCCTTCTCGACCGTGCGCGTCTGGATCACCCTGGACTGAAGCCGGATGACCGGCAGCATGGGGTTTTCCTGTCCGGGCGTCGGGTTGATGCCGTAGAGCGCCGCCCCCGGCCGGGCGAGCTGGTGATGGTAGCTTTCCCCGAGGAAAATGCCGGAGGAATTGGCGAGCGAGGCAGGCGCAGCAGGCAGCATGGCACGCAGACGGTCAAACTCGATGCGCTGCGCCTCGTTGGCAGGATGGCCGGGCTCGTCGGCGCAGGCGAGGTGGCTCATCACCAGCCTGAGGTCGATGCCTTCCAGCGCGTGCGGATCGGCGGCGACCGCCCCGGTTTCCTCTGGCGACATGCCGAGCCGCGACATGCCGCTGTCGACCTGAATGGCCGCCGGCAGGGAATGTCCCGCGGCTTTGGCGGCCTCGCGCCATGCGGCAAGCTGTTCGGTGCTGTTGAGCACGGCGGTCAGGCCGGCGGCAACCGCGTCTGCCTCGGAGCCGGGCGGCAAGCCGTTCAGCACATAGATGGCGGGGCCAGTGCCGATGGCGGCGCGCAGCGCAATGCCTTCGCCGACCTGGGCGACGAAGAACGTGTCGCAGCCTTCCTGCATCAGCGCGCGGGCGACGCGGTCCGCGCCGAGCCCATAGCCGTCGGCCTTGACCACGCCGGCGCAGCGGGTTCCTCCCAGCCTTGCCTTCAGGCGGCGGTAATTTTCACGGATTGCGCCGAGATCGATGGTCAGGACGGAGCCGGCATCGGCCGCCGGATCGGTCATGACGGCCGTGTATCCACGCGGAACCTGATTCATGTCTTCCACCCGGTATTCTTTCGCAAAGAGACGTCAATAACGCACTTCAATGCTTGTAACACCGATCAGGCGCACATTCCTTGCGAATATGGTTCCTGAAGTCGTGGATCGTTCGAATGACGATGTCCTGCGGCCCGGATTCCGCACGGAAATTCCGTGTTTCTGAAAGGGGCCCAAAATCGTCGCTTTTCTCGCCTGCTGCGAGGCTTGCCGGGAC
Source organism: Mesorhizobium sp. (assembly GCA_022833215.1). Taxonomy (GTDB): domain Bacteria; phylum Pseudomonadota; class Alphaproteobacteria; order Rhizobiales; family Rhizobiaceae; genus Mesorhizobium. The sequence goes on from JAIPUZ010000072.1 coordinate 10,693, forward strand.
GGTTATCCCGCCAGATGGCGGAAGGCGCTCACCACGTCCTCATAGACCCTGCGCTTGAAGGGCACGATGAGCTCCGGAAGCCTGGCCATGGGGAGCCAGTCCCAGCGGTCGAATTCGGCCGTATTGCCGCCGGGAGGCGGGTTCACGCGGATCTCGCTCTCGTCGCCTTCGAAGCGGAAGGCGAACCAGCGTTGCATCTGGCCGCGATAGCGCCCCTTGAAGGCAAGGCCGACCAGTTCGGGGGGCAGATCGTAGCGGAACCAGTCGGGGGCCTCGGCCAGAAGCGAGACGCTTTCCATGCCGGTTTCCTCGAACAGCTCACGGCGCGCGGCGGCCAGCGGCTCCTCGCCCTTGTCGATGCCGCCCTGCGGCATCTGCCACAGCATGTCGGAGCCGGTGGTCTCGTCGTCGGGCTCGGGAAGGCGGTGCCCGGCCCAGACCAGACCGCCACGGTTCAGCACCATGACGCCCACGCAGGGGCGATAGGGCAGGGTCTGGGCATCTACGGGCTTCTTCTTCGACATGGTTCAGCGTTTCTCCGGATCGTTGGCGACGGCGGAAACCGGCACGATCTCGATGCCGCGCATCTTCGCTTCATCGACCCATGAGGCCACGGCGTCAACCGTCACGTCGAAGGCCGAGCCGATGCCGATGGCGCTGCCTTTGGCGCGGGCAGTGGCTTCCAGCTCGTCAAGTTTCTTCAGAATCGCGGTGCGGTCCTGCACGGCGTCGATCTGGGTGTCGGCGATGGCCACCGGCATGCGCTCCTGCTGCGCCAGTTCCGGCGCGCGGCTGCGCGCGGAGGAGCCGTCGTCGAGATAGCCGAGACCGCGCGCGGCCAGTTCGCGCATGATCGGGGCAAGCGCCTGCTCGTCGGCGGTGAAGCGTCCGCCCATATAGTTCATGACCGTGGTGTAGTTGGTGGTGCGCGACAGGACCCGGCGCATGGCCTGGAGATTGTCGTCGGGCGCCGCGTCCACGGTCAGCGTGTTGCGGCCGGGATCGACATTGGGGTAGTCGAACGGCTCCATCGGCATCTGCATGACGATTTCGTGGCCTTTCCGGCGGCCTTCCTGCATCCAGCGGCCGATCGAATTGCCGCCCGAGGCGAAGGCCAGGGTCACCTCGGGGGGAAGTCTGGCGATCGCCGCCTGCGTGCCTGTCTGCGATACGGCGAGGCCGCCGATGACGATGGCGACGCGGGCTCCGCGTGTGCCGGACCATGGGCGGGCATAGACGTCGAAGGGTCGCCTTCCGTCGGCGGCGCGCACAGGCAGCGGCCCGCCTTCGGTCTCTTCGACCAGCGCGCGATCCGGCAGATGCGCGATGCGCAGATCCTGCTGCAGGGCGGAGGGGTCGCGCACCACGATTGCGCCGCCCTCTTCGCCGGTTTCCTCAGGTTGCACGCGGATGATCCGGGATCCGCCCGGTTGCGTTGCCGCCTGAATTTCAGGGCGCGGTTTCGGCTCGGCAGGCACTTGCGCATCGGCTTGCCGGGTGGCGACGACTTCCGGCTGGCGCCAGGGCCGCTCGCGCAATGCGATCATGGCCGAAGCGCCAAACACGGCCACAGCGGCAAGCACAGTCACCGCCGTTGCGAAAGAGATGCGGGCGCGCGCATCTGCCGGGCGCAACGATTTTTGCCCCTGACCCAGCGGCCGGTCGATCTCCTTCTTGTCAGACAAGCAGTATCTCCCCCGAATCAGAACTGCCGGAACCACAGGGTTCCGGCAGGATGGCATTGCACCGGGCAGATGAACAGGTCCGCGCGTTGTGGCTACTGGTTGAGGACTGCCTTGTCCGGATTGGGCGGGAAGGCCGGATCGGTCCTCTTGCCGCGCAACAGGTCCAGCGCGTAGTTGAGCTGAATATCGTCCTTGGCTTCCGGCGGCACATAGGCGACCGAGCCGGAGCCGGTGTCGCCTTCCTCGGCACCCTTGATATGGCCCTTGAGGTCGGATTCGCCACGGGTCAGGTCACGGCCCTGCAGTTCGGGCGGCAGCGGCTGGTCGACCTTGATGTCGGGCGAGATGCCCTTGCCCTGGATCGATTTGCCGGATGGCGTGTAATAGAGCGCCGTCGTCAGCCTCAATGCCCCGTTCTCGCCCAGCGGAATGATCGTCTGGACCGAGCCCTTGCCGAAGGACTGCGTGCCGACCACGGTGGCGCGGCGCAGATCCTGCAACGCGCCGGCGACAATCTCCGACGCACTGGCCGAGCCGCCGTTGATCAGCACCACGACCGGCTTGCCGTCGATGGAATCGCCGGGCTTGGCGTCGAAGCGGGTCACGTCCTTGGGGTCGCGGCCGCGGGTCGAGACGATCTCGCCACGGTCGAGGAAGGCATCGGACACCGAGACCGCCTGATCGAGCAGGCCGCCCGGATTGAGGCGCAGGTCGAGCACATAACCCTTCAGCTTGTCGGCGGGGATATCCTTCCTGATCGAGGCGATGGCGGCCTCGAGGTCTTCATAGGTCTTCTCGGTGAAGGAGGTGATCTTGATGTAGCCGACATCGTCCTCGGTGCGGAACTTGACCGCCTTCACCTTGATGATGTCGCGCACGACCTTGATCTCGAGCGGCTTGTCGGCGCCTTCACGCAGGATGGTCAGCGTGATGGGGGTCGAGACCGGCCCGCGCATCTTCTGCACCGCGTCGTTGAGGGTCAGGCCGCGCACCTCCTCGCCGTCGATCTTGGCGATGAAGTCGCCGGCCAGAACGCCTGCCTTGGCTGCCGGCGTATCGTCCATCGGGCTGATGACCTTGACGAGGTCGTTTTCCATGGTGACCTCGATGCCGAGGCCGCCGAACTCGCCCTTGGTCTGCACGCGCATGTCCTGCGCCGCTTCGGCATTCATGAAGGAGGAGTGCGGATCGAGCGAGGTGAGCATGCCGTTGATGGCGTTCTCGACCAGCGCCTTGTCATCCGGGGGCGTCACATACTGGGCGCGCACGCGCTCGAAGATGTCGCCGAAAATGGCGAGTTGCTTGTAGGTCTCGGCGCCTGCCGCGTTCGCCGCCGTGCCCGGGACGCCATAGACAAGGCTCATGGCGGATGCGCCCATGAGCGCACCGGCAAACAGGAGCGAGAGTTTCCGCATCATTTCACGTCCTTCCAGAAACACGGTCCGCCCACCACGGGGTCGGATCAACGGGTTTACCATCCTTGCGGAACTCGACATAGAGCTCCGGCGTGGCATTTGCATCCTGTGCAGCCGAGGTGCTCGCCACCCTTGCCTCACCCATCGCGCCGATCGGCTCGCCCGCGAGAACGGATTGGCCGGACGCGACGGTCAATCTGTTCATCCCCGCCAGGACGACATGATAGCCGCCGCCGGCATCGAGGATCAAGAGTTGACCGTAGGAGCGGAACGGCCCCGCATAGAGTATTTCCCCATCCGCCGGTGCGGTGACGATGGCGCCCGATTGTGTCGCAACCATGTCGCCCTGCATCAATGATCCGTTACCGTCGCTGGCGCCGAACCGGCGTTTCACCGTGCCGATGACCGGCAGCGCGATCTGGCCGTGCAGGGAGCGGAAGGGGATGCGTTCGAGCAGGCGGTTGGCTTCGGGAACCGGCAGGGCCGCGATGCGGGCCTCTTCCTCGGCCTTGCGCGCGGCTTCCTTGTCCAGTGCGGCGATCAGGTCCTTCAGGTTGCGCGCCTTCGCGGCGAGTTCCTGCGCGTTCTGCTGCTCGGCCTCGATGGCTGCCTGCGTTTGCGCCTGGTATTTCTTGCGCGCCTCCAGAAGAAGCGTCAGCCGCTGCTTCTCGGCCAGTTGCTCGGTAACGGAAGCGGTCAACCGCGCGCGCTCGGCCTCGATCGAGGCGGTGACGCGGGAATGCTCCTTCAGGTCGGCCATCAGCTTTTCGGTCTCGTGGCGCAATTCCGGCACGACGGCGCCGAGCAGGATGGCGCTGCGCACCGAGGCCAGCGCGTCTTCCGGCCGCACAAGGATCGCCGGCGGCGGATTGATGCCCATGCGCTGCAAGGCCCCCAGCACCTCGGCCAGCACATCGGCGCGCTCGGCCAGCGAGGCGCGGATGCGGGCGTCCTGCCCTTTCAGTTCCTCCAGCCTCATGCCGATGTCGTCGATGTCCTGTCCGAGCTTCTGCTCGGTCCTCGCCGACTGGATGAGGGCGGCGGTGATGCTGGCATAGTCCTTGCGCACCGAGGCGATGTCGGCGGCGAGCTTCGCCAGCCGTTCCGACGACAGGCTGATCTCCTTCGCCACCTGCTCGTATTCGGAGCGCTTCGCATCGACCTCGGGGTCGTTCTCCGGAGCGGCCTGGGCAGGAGCGCACGAAACCAGCAGCGCCAGCACCGCCAGCAGGCGGCGGGCGCCGCGCGGGCCCGGTTCCGGTCTCAAGCGCTCATCCATGCGGGAGCGAAAGTAGCGGCAGCATCGTTAACGAATCATCAACCATGTTTGCGGGTTTCGCGGACCGGTTTGCGGCCCGACTGCTGCTGAACGCAGAATGGGGCGAAAATCCGGGCGAAGCCGCCTCATCTGCCGTGATTCTCAGGCTCGATGATAGGGGTGTCCGGCAAGGATGGTGGCAATGCGGTAGAGCTGCTCGCCGAGCATGACCCGGACCAGTTGGTGCGGCCAGGTCAGCGCGCCGAACGATATGACCAGTTCGGCCTCGTTGCGCAGCGCCTCGCCATGTCCGTCCGGCCCGCCGATGGCCACCACCAGCGCCTTGCGACCATTGTCGCGCATGGCGCCGATGCGGCGGGCGAGTTCTTCGGAGGAAAAGCTCCTGCCTCGTTCGTCGAGCAGGACGAGGGCGGCGCCCGCCTGCACATGGGCAAGCAGCTTCTGGCCTTCCTCGCGCTGGCGTTCCTCCACCGTCTGGCCGCGCCCTTCCGGGATTTCGGTGATGCCGCCGAATTCGAGGCCGACGGCAGGTCCGCTGCGGGCGAACCGCTCATAGTAGCGGTCGCCAAGCTCCTTCTCGGGGCCGGACTTCATGCGGCCCACGGCGTGTACGATGAGTTTCATGCCTGCACCAGATCACACACCGGACAACCCGAAAAGCGGAAACCACGCTTCGGTCCGATGCTTCAAAGGGAGACGTTCACTTCAGTGAAGCGTCTCTTCCTCCAGATCCGGCGCCTGCCACATCTTCTCCAGATTGTAGAACTCGCGAACTTCCGGACGGAAGATATGGACGATGATATCGCCCGAATCGATCAGGACCCAGTCGGCTCCCGACAGCCCTTCGACGCGCGCATTGCCGAAACCGGCATCCTTGAGCGCCTTGAGCAGATGGTCGGCGACTGCCGCGACATGACGGTGCGACCGGCCGGAGGCGATGACCATATGGTCGCCGAGGCTCGATTTGCCCTGAATGTCGATGGGGACGATGTTTTCGGCCTTTGAGTCTTCGAGACTGGCAAGGACGATGTCGAGGGCGCGGGGCTGGCTGGCGCCTATCCCGGCCGGCGAAGGCGCGATGTCGGCCTTCTTCCGAAGTGCTGTTCTCAGTGTCTTTCCTTTCGCAACAAGAACAACCATGCCGTCTGCACATCAGGCGGCAGGTCAAAGATAGGCAGAGTCGCATTGCAGTTTCAAGACGAGCCCGCGCCGTGCGCGCAGAAGTGATCGGGCCGCAGCGTTTCGCGATCTTCCGGTTTCGGGTCTTGCGCTTCAGATTCCTGTCTATTTTTATCTGTTGCGGATGGCGAAGCGCCCGACCAGCCTTTGCGCGGCAATGTCGTAGACGAACAGCATGCGCTCGCCGCCGGCAAGTTCCGCATCGAGTGAAATGCGGTCGCCGGAAATCGACTGCGAGACGATGCGCGCGCCGACGGGCAGCACGATGTCGGCCTCCGCCGGCTGCCCGGCCGGAAGCTGTATGTCGCCGGCGGGTGCGGCGACCTGAGGCGCCGATGTCCGGGATTTGTAGACAAGGGCCGCGATCACCACCATAAGGGCGAGGAACAGAATGCCGAGATTGATGCCCATGAAGCGGACCATCTTGCGGCGCACCTTCTCGATGGAAGGGTCCAGCGGCTTTTCGTCTTCATCTTCGGCTTCGGGCCGGGTCATGGCAGGGTCCGCAACAGTTCGACAGGATGAGCGGTCATAACGAAGTGGGTGCGGGATTGATAGAGGGCGAGCGGGTCGAACTGGTCACCGATGCGGACGCCGCCGGCCAGCGTCTCGACCAGTGGCTGGCCGCGCGGCTGGCCCCCGACCTGTCGCGCAGCCGGGTGCAGGCGCTGATCAGGCAGGGCGCTGTGCTGGTCGGCGGCGTCGCGGCCGGGGAGCCGAAACGCAAGCTGGCCTCCGGCGAACGCGTCGAGGTCGCCATGCCCGAGCCGGAGCCGGCGGCGCCTTTGGGAGAAGCGATCCCGCTCGACATTCTCCACGAGGACGACGAGCTGATCGTCGTCAACAAGCCGGCCGGGCTGGTGGTGCATCCGGGGGCCGGCAACTGGACCGGCACGCTGGTCAACGCGCTGATCCACCATTGCGGCGACAGCCTGTCCGGCATCGGCGGCGTGAAGCGGCCGGGCATCGTGCACAGGCTGGACAAGGACACGTCCGGCGTGCTGGTCGCGGCCAAGACCGACCGCGCCCACAAGGCGCTGTCGCAGGCTTTTGCCGACCATGGCCGCAGCGGCGATCTCGAACGCGCCTATGTGGCGCTGGTGTGGGGCATCCCCCAGCGCCTGTCAGGCACCGTCGACGCTGCGCTCGGCCGGGCGGCGGACCGGGTGCGGCGCGCCGTGGTGCCGGAAACCCGTGACGATGCCCGCCACGCCGTCACCCACTACCGGGTCGAGGAGCGTTTCGGCGAGGGCCAGAGCCAGTATGCGGCCGCGAGCCTCGTGGAATGCCGGCTGGAGACCGGCCGCACCCACCAGATCAGGGTCCATATGGCGCATATCGGCCATCCGGTGATCGGCGATCCCGACTACGGGCAGGCGTTCCGCACCAAGGCGAACCGGTTGCCGGAGCAGCTGAAAGATGCGGTTGCGGCCTTCCCGCGGCAGGCGCTGCATGCGCGGCTGCTTGCATTTCGCCACCCCGCCACCCATATGATGATGCGGTTCGAGGCGCCGCTGCCCGCGGACATGGCCGCCATCGTGAGCGGCTTTCGCCAAATCTGAACCTGCCATCAAAAAACCTGACTCGCTTTGTTCACTTCGCCGTGACAGTCTGTTTCGCATTGAACAAATGCGTGCTTTTCTGGTTTTGTTCCTGTATAAGCTCGTATTCGTGGATGTGCGTTTTCGGCATCCGCGCCACATGCCCGCCGCGTTTCGGGGGCATCGACCCAGAGAGGAGGGTGCTTTATGGCCCAGTCACTACCCAGCATCGTTTCCGGCGAAGGTGGCCTGACCCGCTACCTTGAGGAAATCCGCCGCTTTCCCATGCTCCAGCCGCAGGAAGAGTATATGCTCGCTAAGCGCTATCATGAGCATGGCGACACCGATGCCGCACACAAGCTCGTCACCAGCCACCTGAGGCTCGTTGCCAAGATCGCCATGGGCTATCGCGGCTACGGCCTGCCGATCGGCGAGGTGATCTCGGAAGGCAATGTCGGTCTCATGCAGGCGGTCAAGAAATTCGAGCCGGAGCGCGGCTTCCGGCTGGCCACCTATGCCATGTGGTGGATCAAGGCTTCGATCCAGGAATATATCCTGCGTTCGTGGAGTCTGGTGAAGATGGGCACCACCGCCAACCAGAAGCGCCTGTTCTTCAACCTGCGCAAGGTGAAGGGCAAGATCCAGGCGCTGGACGACGGCGACCTGAAGCCCGAGCAGATCGCCGAGATCGCCACGCGCCTCAACGTCTCCGAGGAGGAGGTGGTTTCGATGAACCGCCGCCTGTCGGGCGACGCCTCGCTCAACGCGCCGATCCGCGCCACCGAGGGCGAAAGCGGCGAGTGGCAGGACTGGCTGGTCGACGACAGCGACAGCCAGGAACAGATGCTGATCGAGCAGGACGAGCTGGACAATCGCCGCAAGATGCTGGCGAACGCCATGTCTGTGCTGAACGATCGAGAGAAGCGCATCTTCGAGGCGCGCCGTCTTGCCGAGGAGCCGCTGACGCTGGAAGAGCTGTCCGGCGAGTTCGACATCAGCCGCGAGCGCGTGCGCCAGATCGAGGTGCGCGCCTTCGAGAAGGTTCAGGATGCGGTGAAGGCGGAGGCAAAGCGCCAGATGCAGGCACTGCGCACCATCGAGGCGCAGCCGGCGGCATAACCGGTTTTCGTGAACTCAGAAAAAGCAAACGGCGCTCCGAACGGGGTGCCGTTTTCGTTTGGCCGTGGCTTTGCCGCAGGAAGGCCGGTTCAGGGTACCTTGAAGGCCATGCCGAGGGAGTTCGGCGCGGTTTCCCGAAAGCCGAACTGCTCGTAGAGCTTGTTTGCGGGGACATCCGCGATCAGGCTCACATAGGCTGAGGAGGGAAGCGCGGTTGTGACATACTCCATCAACGCCGCCATGATGGCCTTGCCTAGGCCGCGGCCCTGATGCTCAGGCTCGACGACGATGTCGACGATCTGGAAGAAGCAGCCGCCGTCGCCGATCAGCCGCCCCATGCCGACGACTTTGTCGCCCTGCATCACCAGCGCGGCAAAGCGAGTGCCTTTCAGCCCGACGCTGGCGGCATCCCACGAAAAGGCGCTGAGGCCCCCGGCGGCGCGCAGGCGCATATAGTCTTCCACCGTCGGATGGCGGGACACGATTTCATAGGCGGGCTGGTTCATGGTCTGGCTTTCGTCGGGGCATCCGCGGAGAGGATGCTTCAGCATCGAGCCTCTCATGAACAGGCGGAGGCGGACAGGCGCGCCGCCCACCTGTGGCATGCGGCGTGCCTGTGCGGGACCTGAATTCAGGCTGTCGGCTGCTTGGTCTTGCGAATGTAGGGCAGGATGGTCTCGTAGGAGCCGAAGCGCTTGACGGCGTCTTCGTTGGAGACCGCTGCGGTGATGATGACGTCGTCGCCCTGTTTCCAGTCGGCCGGCGTCGCCACCTGATGCCTGGCGGTGAGCTGGATGGAATCGATGGCGCGCAGGATTTCCTGGAAGTTGCGTCCCGTCGACATCGGATAGGTGAGGATCAGCTTGATCTTCTTGTCGGGCCCGATGACGAACACCGAGCGCACCGTGGCATTGTCGGCGGGCGTGCGGCCCTCGCAGCTGTCGCCGGCTTCGGCGGGCAGCATGTCGTAAAGCTTGGCGACTTTCAGATCGGTGTCGCCGATCAGCGGATAATCGACCGCATGGCCGGTAACGGTGCGGATGTCGTCCTTCCAGCGCTCATGGCTTTCGACCGGATCGACCGAGATGCCGATGATTTTGGCGTTGCGCTTTTTGAATTCGTGCTCAAGCCCGGCCATCGTGCCGAGCTCGGTGGTGCAGACCGGCGTGAAATCCTTCGGATGCGAGAACAGCACTGCATAGCCGTCCCCGATCCAGTCATGGAAGTGGATGGTTCCCTGTGTGGTTTCAGCCGTGAAGTCGGGGGCCGTGTCGTTGATGCGAAGGCTCATGGTCTGTCCCTGCCTGTTGTCCGGAAATGGATGAGTTGCAGTCTAGCTCACGCAGAGGCGCATCAGAAAGAAGGAAAGCTTGGTTTATACGCTCTATCTGGAAAAATATTCCACAAAAGTGAATATTTGCAGCTTCCGGATTCTGCTTTCCGGGTTTTCAGGAACAGATGCCTACTCCTTGCGAGCGGACAGTGTGACGGCAAGCGTTTCCATCCGGTCGGCAAGGCTGCCCAGCGCCCCGGTGAGCGCCGCATCGTTCTTGTTGGCCTTGGCGAGGGCCTCGTCGCGGGTCTTGCGCAGGGTATCGATCTCGCTCTCCATGCCCTTGATGCGCTTTTGCAACTCGGACAACTCGTCCATGACCATGATGCCGGCCATCACCGTCAGCCGCTGGTCGCCGATCTCGCCGAAGGATTCCTTGAGGTGGAGCACATAGCGGTCGAAGCTTTCGGCGAGCCCGATGAGGTGCTCCTCCTGACCTTCGTCGCAGGCCATGCGGTACTGCTTGCCGTCGATCGAAACCGTCACCTGCGCCATTGCGACACTCCCGAGCCTACCTGTCCAGCACCGCGCGGATGGTTTCCATGGCGGTTACCAGACGACGCGACACTTCCTTGTTGGCTTCTTCCAGCCGCTCGGCGCGGGCTTCCGAATTGTCGAGTTCCTGCGCCAGCCGCGAGCGGTCCGCATTCATGCGCTGCACCTCGGCCTCGGCCTCGGCATAGTCACGTTCATGTTCGAGCCGGGCAGCGACCGCGTCCTCGAGGCGTTCCATGGCCTTGCCCAGCCGGGCGATGACCTCCTTGAGCGTGGTGTCCCCGGTCATGGCTCATATCCCATTTATGCGCATCACCGAATCGTACGCGTTCAGAACGCGTTATCGAAGAAACATTAGGCTCCGTGTGAACCATGCGTCAACAAAGCTCTGGGCCTGTCCCCCGCTAACGACGTTACAAGGTGCGTCGAATCGGCCGAAAAGCCATGAAAACGCACCGATTTGTTGACTTCAAGGCGTCGCCTGCTATGTGTCGCCCCACCTCTTTCCCCTGCCCAGATCCTGCTGGAGGAACCATGCCCTCGCGCGAACAACACGACCGGATGGCGAATGCGATCCGCTTTCTTTCCATGGATGCGGTCGAGAAGGCCAATTCCGGCCATCCGGGCCTGCCGATGGGCTGCGCCGACATTGCCACGGTGCTGTTCACCCGCTTCCTGAAATTCGATGCGAAGCACCCGCACTGGGCCGACCGCGACCGCTTCATCCTGTCGGCGGGGCATGGCTCGATGCTCCTTTACTCGCTGCTCTACCTGACCGGCTACGAGGACATGACCCTCGACGAGATCAGGAATTTCCGCCAGCTTGGCTCGCGCACGGCCGGCCATCCCGAATACGGCCACGCCGCCGGCATCGAGACGACCACCGGGCCGCTTGGCCAGGGCATCGCCAATTCGGTCGGCTTCGCGCTCGGCGAGCGCATCATGAACGCCGCCTTCGGCGACGATCTGGTCGATCACCATACCTATGTGCTGGCCGGCGACGGCTGCCTGATGGAAGGCATCAGCCAGGAGGCGATCTCGCTTGCCGGCCACCTGAAGCTCAACAAGCTGATCGTCTTCTGGGACGACAACAACATCTCCATCGACGGCCCGGTGACGATGTCCGACAACACCGATCAGGCGGCCCGCTTCGCCGCTTCGGGCTGGAATACGCTGAAGATCGACGGCCATGACCCGGAGGCCATCGCCGCCGCCATCGAAGCCGCCCACAAGTCCGACCGCCCGACGCTGATCGCCGCCAAGACGACCATCGGCTTCGGCGCGCCGACCAAGGCCGGCACCAACAAGGTGCATGGCTCGCCGCTCGGCGCGGAGGAAATCGCCGGCGCGCGCAAGGCGCTCGGCTGGTCCTACGAGCCGTTCGAGGTTCCCGCCGATGTGCTGGATGCCTGGCGCGCCGCCGGTGCGCGGGGCGCGCAGGCGCGCAATGCGTGGGAAGAACGCCTCGGCAATATCGATGCCGGCCAGCGCGCCGAGTTCGAGCGCCGGGTGTCCGGCAAGCTGCCGGCTGGCCTCGACGCGGCCCTTGGCGCCTACAAGCAGAAGCTGGCGGAAGACAAGCCGAAGGTCGCCACGCGCAAGTCGTCGGAAATGGCGCTGGAAGTCATCAACGGCGTGGTGCCGGAGACCATTGGCGGCTCGGCCGACCTGACCGGCTCCAACAACACCAAGACCAGCCAGACCAGTGCGATCACGCCGGACAACTACGGCGAGCGCTATATCCACTACGGCATCCGCGAGCTGGGCATGGCGGCGGCCATGAACGGCCTGACGCTGCATGGCGGCATCATCCCCTATGGCGGCACCTTCATGTGCTTCTCCGACTATGCGCGGCCGGCCATGCGTCTGGCCTCGCTGATGGGCATCCGCTCCATCTTCGTCATGACCCATGATTCCATCGGTCTTGGCGAAGACGGCCCGACCCATCAGCCGGTCGAGCATCTGGCGGCGCTGCGCGCCATCCCTAACCACAATGTCTTCCGCCCAGCCGATGCGACCGAGGCGGCCGAATGCTGGCAGATCGCGCTGGAATCGGAAAAGACCCCGTCGACGCTGGCGCTCACCCGCCAGAACCTGCCGGCGGTGCGCACCGCCTATGTGGAAGAGAACCTGTGCCGCAAGGGCGCCTACGAGCTGGCCGCCGCCGAGGGTGGCGAGGCCGCGGTGACCATCTTCGCCACCGGCTCCGAGGTCGAGATCGCACTCAAGGCACGCGACCTGCTGCAGGGGCACGGCCATCCGACCCGCGTCGTCTCGGCGCCCTGCCTCGACATCTTCTGGCAGCAGGACGAAGCCTATCGCGCCGCGACAATCGGCACGGCGAAGGTGAAGGTCGCGGTCGAGGCCGGCATTCGTCAGGGCTGGGACGCCGTGATCGGCACCGACGGCATCTTCGTCGGCATGACCGGCTTCGGCGCCAGCGGCACCATCGAGCAGCTCTACGCCCATTTCGGCATCACCGCCGAGGCGGTGGCAAAGGCGGCGGAAGGCCGGTTGCACGGCTGATCTTCGCATAATCGACAGGCAGGCCCCGGGAAGTTGTGGACCAGGGGCCGGCTAATCGATTTGAAGCAGATGGCGGGCCATGGATTCCGGAGCCCGCCTCCCTTAAGAACGGCAGGGATTTTCCCGCTTCAGGAGACGGACATGACTGTGAAGGTTGCCATCAACGGATTTGGCCGCATCGGCCGCAACATCGTGCGCGCGATCTATGAAAGCGGCCGCAAGGACATCGATGTCGTCGCCATCAACGACCTCGGCCCGGTCGAGACCAACGCGCATCTGCTGCGCTACGATTCCGTGCATGGCCGCTTCCCGAGCGAAGTGAAGGTCGATGGCGACACCATCTCGGTCGGCTCGGACTCCTTCAAGGTGTTCGCCGAGCGCGATCCGTCCAAGCTGCCGTGGGGCGAGCTCGGCGTCGACATCGTGCTGGAGTGCACCGGCATCTTCACCTCCAAGGAGAAGGCCTCGGCCCATCTCGCCGGCGGCGCCAAGCGCGTCATCGTCTCGGCCCCGGCCGACGGCGCCGACCTGACCGTCGTCTACGGCGTCAACCACGACAAGCTGTCGAAGGACCATGTCGTGATCTCCAACGCCTCGTGCACCACCAACTGCCTGGCCCCGGTGGCCATGGTGCTCAACGACGCCTTCGGCATCGAGAAGGGCTTCATGACCACGGTGCACGCCTATACGGGCGACCAGCCGACGCTGGACACCATGCACAAGGACCTCTACCGCGCCCGTGCCGCGGCCGTGTCGATGATCCCGACTTCCACGGGTGCGGCCAAGGCCGTCGGCCTCGTTCTTCCCGAGCTGAAGGGCAAGCTCGACGGCGTGTCGATCCGCGTGCCGACGCCGAACGTCTCGGTCATCGACTTCAAGTTCGTGCCGAAGCGCAACGTCACCGTCGAGGAAGTCAACGCCGCGCTGGTTGCCGCCGCCGATGGCCCGCTCAAGGGCATCCTCGCCTACACCAATGAGCCGCTGGTCTCCATCGACCTCAACCACAATCCGGCGTCCTCGACCTTCGCGCTCGACCAGACCAAGGTGATCGAGGGCAATCTGGTGCGTGTCATGTCGTGGTACGATAACGAATGGGGCTTCTCCAACCGCATGGCCGACACGGCTGTGGCGCTTGGCAAGACCATCGCCTGATCTGCATTAACACAAGGAAACGCCCGGCTTTGCCGGGCGTTTTGCTTTGTGTCATAAGCCTTGCAATGCAGCGCCGGTTCCGAGGTTTCGGCAGCTTTCTCAAAAGGGTGATTTCGACATGACAGCTGACTTCAAGACGCTGGATGACATTGGCGATATCCGTGGCAAGCGGGTGCTGGTGCGTGTGGACCTCAATGTGCCGATGGCTGACGGAAAGGTCACCGACGCCACGCGCATCGAGCGTGTCGGGCCGACCATCGCCGAGCTTTCGGACAAGGGCGCGAAGGTGATCCTGCTCGCCCATTTCGGCCGTCCGAAGGGCGAAGCCAATCCGGAGTTCTCGCTGGAGCCGGTGGCGAAGGCCACTGACGAAGTGCTTGGCCGCACCGTCGGCTTCGCTGGCGACTGCGTGGGTGAAACGGCCGCTGCCGCCGTCGCCGCCATGCAGGAGGGCGACGTGCTGCTTCTGGAGAACACCCGTTTCCACAAGGGCGAGGAAAAGAACGAGCCCGATTTCGTCAGGGCGCTGGCGGCCAATGGCGACCTTTACGTCAACGACGCGTTTTCCGCCGCGCACCGGGCGCACGCCTCGACCGAGGGGCTGGCGCATGTGCTGCCGGCCTATGCCGGACGCACCATGCAGGCCGAGCTGGAGGCGCTTGAAAAGGGGCTGGGCAGCCCGGTCAAGCCGGTGGTCGCCATCGTTGGCGGAGCCAAGGTCTCGACCAAGATCGACCTGCTCATGAACCTCGTGAAGAAGGTCGATGCGCTGGTGATCGGCGGCGGCATGGCCAACACCTTTCTTGCCGCGCGCGGCACGGAGGTCGGCAAGTCGCTGGCCGAGCATGACCTTGCCCAGACGGCGAAGCAGATCATGATCGAGGCCGCCGAGGCCGGTTGCGCGGTGATCCTGCCCGTGGATGGCGTGGTGGCGCGCGAGTTCAGGGCGAATGCCCCGAATGAGACGGTGGCCATCGATGCCGTGCCCGCCGATGCCATGATCCTCGATGCCGGACCGAAGAGCGTCGAGGTGATCAGCCAGTGGATCGACCGGGCAGCGACTCTTGTCTGGAACGGTCCGCTGGGCGCCTTCGAGATCGAGCCCTTCGATCGCGCGACGGTCGAGGCCGCACGCCATGCCGCCGGTCGAACACGCGAAGGCAAGCTGGTGTCGGTGGCCGGCGGCGGCGACACGGTGGCCGCCCTCAACCATGCGGGCGCGGCCGACGACTTCACCTATGTCTCGACCGCGGGCGGCGCCTTCCTGGAGTGGATGGAGGGCAAGCCGCTGCCGGGCGTCGAGGTCCTGAAGCGCTGATTCGCGCAGCTTTCGTCCGAAAGGCGGAAACTGTGAACTTTCAATCGATTAGGACGCGGGTCCGGCATTCCTTTGCCGGGCGGGTTCTGCTATGCGGCGGGCATCTCATCCAGCCGGTGCTTTATTTAGGAGTGACTCTATGAGCGAACGTCTTGAGGATATCGCGGCGGCCATGGTGGCCGACGGCAAGGGCATTCTTGCGGCGGACGAAAGTTCCGGAACGATCAAGAAGCGCTTCGACGTCATCGGCGTCGAATCCACGGAAAACAACCGCCGCGACTATCGCGAGCTGATGTTCCGCACCCAGGAAGCGATGACGAAGTACATTTCCGGCGTCATCCTCTACGACGAGACCATCCGCCAGAAGGCCGCCGACGGCACGCCTCTGGTCGGCACCATCAGGGCCGCCGGCGCCATTCCCGGCATCAAGGTCGACGCCGGCGCCAAGCCGCTGGCGGGCTTCCCCGGCGACACCATCACCGAGGGCCTCGACGGGTTGCGCGAACGTCTGGCCGAGTATCACAAGCTCGGTGCCCGTTTCGCCAAGTGGCGTGCCGTGATCGACATCAACGACGAAGAGGGCGTTCCCTCCGGCTATGCGATCGACGCCAACTGCCATGCGCTCGCCCGCTATGCGGCGCTGTGCCAGGAAGCCGGCATCGTGCCGATCGTCGAGCCGGAAGTGCTGATGGACGGCGCCCACGACATCGACACCTGCTATGAGGTCACCAGGGTCACGCTGCTCCAGCTCTATGCCGAGCTGAATGCCGCCGACGTGGTTCTGGAAGGCACGATCCTCAAGCCGAACATGGTCATCGCCGGCAAGAAGTCGGGCACGAAGAATTCCCCCGAGGAAGTGGCGGAGAAGACCATCAGGCTGTTCCGCGAAACGGTGCCGTCCGCCGTTCCGGGCATCGCCTTCCTGTCCGGCGGCCAGTCGGATGAAGAGGCGACGGCGAACCTCAACGCCATCAACGCCATCGGCCCGCATCCGTGGAAGCTGACCTTCTCCTATGGCCGCGCCCTGCAGGCCGCGCCGCAGAAGGCGTGGGCGGGCAAGGCGGAGAACGTTGCCGCCGCGCAGGCCGCCTTCACGCACCGCGCCCGCATGAACTCGCTGGCCGCGCTTGGCAAGTGGGAAGCCGGGCTGGAAAAGGCCGGCTAAACGGCCGCTGCATCCCTGCATTGGAAACCCGGGCGCCCCGCCCGGGTTTTTTCATGGCTACCCGATTGAAGCGGGAAGGGAACGCGGGACCGGCTCGCGCATTGTGAACTGAGACATTCACAAGGCGGGAGAGATTTAGCCATGCCTCTTACGACGCTTCTCATCATCGTTCTGGTGCTGATCCTTATCGGCGCCATACCGAGCTGGCCCTATTCGCGCAACTGGGGATACGGCCCCTCCGGCATTGTCGGCGTTCTGCTGGTGGTGCTGCTGATCCTGGTGCTGATGGGGCGGATCTGACGCCCTGGATGCCGCCTGCCCGACCTGTCGGCAGGTGCTTCCCGTCGTAGCACCGAGGGCCGGGGCCGTTGCCCCCCGGGACGCCTATTCGGCCGGCTGGCTGACGCTGAAATCCGCGCGATGCGCGAGCCCCGCCATCAGGAAGACGACGAAGAGCAGGCCCGACAGGCCGATGAAAACCGGCCCGAAGCCGATATGCTCGGCGACGAAGCCGATGGCCGATGGCGCGACCAGAATGCCGCAATAGCCCATGGTCGTGACCACGCTCATGCCGACCCCTGAAGGTATCCCGTGCTGATTGCCGGCGGCGGAAAACGCGATCGGCACCATATTGGCGATGCCGATGCCGCAGAAGGCAAAGCAGACGATCGCCAGCCATGGCGAGAAGGCCAGCCCGGCCCCAAGCATTCCGGCGGCGGCAAGGAGCGCGCAGGCGCGGAGCGTCGTCACCGCTCCGAAGCGATTGCGCACGGCATCTCCGGCAAAGCGCATGCAGGCCATGACGCCGGAAAAGGCGGCGAAGGCGAGGCTCGCCGTGGCGAGATCGGCGCCGAGCTCCTGTTGCAGGTAGAGCGCGGCCCAGTCGAGCACGGCGCCTTCCGGCGTCATCGAAAACAGCGCCATGATGCCGAGCAGATAGATGAAAGGATTGCGCGGCAGCGCGAAGCGGACACGCCCTGTGGCGGCGGGCCGGTCCTCCGAAACCAGATGGCGCGCGGCCAGCATGACGCCGGCAAAGGCGATGGCGGTGATGATCGCCGCATGGGTCAGGTGCCCGAGCGTCTGGATGCCCAGACCGCCCAGTCCGCCGCCGCCGAAGCCGCCGAGACTCCAGAAACCGTGCGATGACGACATGATGGCGCGCCCCAGCCGGCGTTCCGCAACCACGGCATTGGTGTTCATGGCCACGTCCATGGCGCCGATCAGGCCGCCGAACACGATCATGGCAGGCGCCGCCAGGAGCACGTCGGGGGCCAGAGCCACCAGAAGCAGGCCGAAGCTGGCGGCGATGGCGAACCGTGTCAGGACGATGCGCGAGCCGTGCCGTGCGATCAGGTGCCCGCACCACGACATGGCTATCACCGCGCCGGCGCCAAACAGCAGGATGAGAAGGCCGAGCGTGAACTTGCTGATCTCCAGCCGCACCAGCAGGACCGGAATCTGCGGCGCCCAGCTTCCGGTGATGAAACCATTGACGAAGAACATGGCGGCGACGGCCCAGCGTCCGCGTACCGCAATCTCCTTCCGACTCTGCTCATCCATGATCGATAGTCCGAAGAACTGAAGACGACCGCCTTTTAAATCGTTTTATGCGTCGCGTCCAACCGTCCCGTAGCGAAGATATGTGCCAATTCCTGCCGGCATCGGTGTCAGAACCGTTTCAATGGAAAATGACCCGGATCGGGCATGCAATGGAACGATGGCCGGGGCCAATGCGTTGCCTGCCCGCAAGCCGCGGCGTGGGGCATTCCCGTAAAGCCGAAAGGAAAGACGATGGTCATCCCCAAAAATACGGTCTGCCTGTGGTACGAGAAGGATGCCGAAACCGCGGCGCGCTTCTATGCCGAGGTCTTCCCCGAGAGCTCCGTCGGCGCTGTCCATCACGCGCCGGGCGACTATCCTTCCGGCAAGGCCGGCGATGTCCTGACGGTCGACTTCATCGTCGCCGGCATTCCCTGTCTGGGCCTCAACGGCGGGCCTGTTTTCAGGCACAACGAATCCTTCTCGTTCCAGATCGCCACCGACGATCAGGACGAGACGGACCGCTACTGGAACGCCATCGTCGGCAATGGCGGTCAGGAAAGCGAGTGCGGCTGGTGCAAGGACAAGTGGGGCATCTCCTGGCAGATCACGCCGCGCGTGCTAACCGAGGCGATGGCCGCCGGCGGTGCGGAAGCAAAGCGGGCCTTCGAGGCGATGATGACGATGCGCAAGATCGACGTCGCGGCTATCGAGGCTGCCCGACGCGGCTGAAGGTCAGTGGTCCTTCGGCTTGTTCTGGCCGAAGGCGGCCTTCTGCGCGTCGGAAGCTTCAAGCTGGTAACGCGCACGCCACTCGTCATAGGGAATGCCGTAAACGATCTCGCGCGCCTCGTCCTTCGAGAGAGCCGTGCCTTCGGCTTCGGCGGCCTCGCGATACCAGTTGGCGAGGCAGTTGCGGCAGAAGCCGGCGAGATTCATCAGGTCGATGTTCTGCACGTCGGTGCGCTCGCGCAGGTGCCTGAGCAGGTGGCGGAAGGCGGCGGCCTCGAAGTCCCGCTGCTTGTCCTCGTCGATCCGCGTCATGGCGCTCTCCTCGTTCATAGGGGGCCGGTGCGCGAGCCGAAGCGGCGCACCTCATGTATATCGGGGCGCCGGTTGATCGCGTCAACGATGGGGGCGAGGCGATGCGCCCAATGGCTGGCCGCCTGCGCCGTGGCGATCAGGTCCTGCCGGATCTCGATCAGCGCATGCGGATAGCCGTTGACGATGGCGTGGCGGAACATGGTGTCGCCGCGCAGCGCACCGTCATAGGGCTCGTTGTCTCCGACCGTGAGCGAGCCGTCCGCCGCGAGCGCCTCGATCAACGGTTTCGCCACGCGGTCGTCGCGGTCCCACAGCACGCCCACATGCCATGGCCGGGCGATGCCCTGCATGGAGGGGGTGAAGGAATGCACGGAGAACAGGAGCGGCGCGCGGCCCGAACGGGCGGCGACTGACGCCGTCGCGGCCGAAACAGCGTCGTGATAGGGCCTGTAGAACATGTCGAGCCGGCGCTGCCGCTCCGCGCCGGAAAGCGGATAGTTGCCGGTTATGATGGTGCCGTCGTAGAGTTGGCGGATCAGGGTCGGGTCGTCCTCGCCACGGTTTGGATCGATCAGCAGGCGCGAGAAGTTTGCCAGCACAGCCGGCGCGCCGAGCAGCGCGGCCAGTTCGCGCGTCACGGTCTCGGCGCCGATGTCATAGGCGATGTGGCGCTCGAACTCCGCCGCCGGCAGGCCGAGCGTGCCGTAGTCCTGTGGCAGGTCGCGCCTTGCGTGATCGCAGACCAGCAGGATGCCGCGGCTGGCATCGCCTTCGACCAGATCGAAAGGGGCAAAAACTGTGGATCGGGTCATGGCTGC
The DNA here is from genome assembly GCA_022833215.1 of Mesorhizobium sp. GTDB lineage: Bacteria > Pseudomonadota > Alphaproteobacteria > Rhizobiales > Rhizobiaceae > Mesorhizobium. Next base: position 30,304 of record JAIPUZ010000072.1, read on the forward strand.
GGGGAAAGGTCCGTTTTTCGTTCCGGGCTGGATGATAGAGCAGATTCAGAAGTCGAAGTGGGAACCGGCTTTCCGTCCGGAATTGCGCAGAAACAGCACCTTGCAACGTTTCCGTGATTCTGGAGGAGGCGGAAATGCTCTAGTCTCATCCCACGAAGAGGGCATGTGTGCAATGCTGTGGTTTGGGCAAGGTTTTCTCCAGAATTCCGCTGCGGGCGACAAACCACGGCGCTCCGCTGATTTAAATCGATTGGATTTATATGCTGCCTCGCGTTGACATGCGTGCGCAGTTTGCCGAAAAGGGGCTGAAGCACATGAAGGGATCGATGCTGAGGGGTATGAACAGGGTCCGTTCCGGCGCAGGCAGAGCGCTTCCGGCGGTACTGCCGTTCGCCGCGGCTGTCATCGCAGTTCTGGCGCAGGCCACGCCGGCCCATGCCGATTTCCGGGTCTGCAACGCAACGCAGAGCCTCGTTGGTGTCGGCATCGGCTATAGGGCCAAGGCCGGCTGGATTACCGAAGGCTGGTGGCACATCGAGGCGTCGAGCTGCAAGACGCTGATCGAGGGGCCGCTGTCATCGCGGTTTTACTATCTCTATGCAGAAGATGCCGAACGCGGCGGCCGTTGGGACGGGCCGATCAACATGTGCGTGGCGGAAAAGGAATTCAAGATCGCCGGCGTCACCGATTGTGTGGCACGAGGCTTCCAGCGGGCCGGCTTCCAGGAATACGACACCGGAGAGCAGTCGAACTGGATGGTCCAGCTGACCGAGCAACCGGCAACAGACGGGGCTTCGGCCTCAGGAACGAACGGTCAATGAGACGTAGCCGCAAGGTCAAGATACTCGCAACAATCGGTCCGGCTTCTTCCGAGCAGGCCACCCTGAAGAAACTTTTCGAAGCGGGTGCGGATGTCTTCCGCATCAACATGAGCCATGCCGATCACGAGCTTATGCGCACGCTGATCGGCCGCATCCGGGCCGTCGAGGCCGAGGTCGGGCGTCCGATCGGGATTCTCGCCGACCTGCAGGGCCCCAAGCTGCGCGTCGGCCGCTTCGCCAATGGCAAGGAAATGCTTGCCGTTGGCCAGACCTTCACCCTCGACGACGACACCGCGCCGGGCGATGCCACGCGCGTTCACCTGCCCCATCCCGAAATCCTGAAGTCGGTGGAGCCGGGGCACCGCCTGCTGATCGACGATGGCAAGCTGGAGCTGAAGGCGGTGAAATGCGACGGCCGCTCAATCCAGTGCGTGGTCGTGGCCGGCACGTCGATTTCGGACCGCAAGGGCGTATCGCTGCCCGATACCGACCTGCCCGTCGGCGCGCTGACCGAGAAGGACCGTGCCGACCTCGATGCCGCGCTGGAGGCAGGCGTCGACTGGATCGCGCTTTCCTTCATCCAGCGCCCCGAAGACCTGATCGAAGCCCGCCGGATCGCCAACGGCCGGGCGCTGCTCCTGTCCAAGATCGAGAAGCCGCAGGCGGTGGCCCGGCTTTCCGAGATCATGGAACTGACCGATGCGCTGATGGTGGCGCGTGGCGATCTGGGCGTGGAAATGCCGCCTGAAGCGGTGCCCGGCATCCAGAAGCAGATCACGCGAGCCGCCCGCAAGGCCGGCAAGCCTGTGGTCGTTGCAACCCAGATGCTGGAATCGATGATCTCGGCCCCCGTGCCGACCCGCGCCGAGGTGTCGGACGTAGCGACCGCCGTGTTCGAGGGTGTCGACGCCATCATGCTGTCGGCCGAATCCGCTGCCGGTGCCTATCCGGTCGAGGCTGTCGCCACCATGAACCGTATCGCCGAGCGGGTGGAGAAGGACCCCACCTATCCGGCGATCATCAATGCGCAGCGCTCGATACCGGAGCCTACCGGTCCCGACGCCATTTCCTTCGCCGCGCGCGAAATCGCCGAAACGCTCGAACTGTCGGCCATCGTTACCTACACGGCATCCGGTGCAACCGGCCTGCGCGCTGCGCGCGAGCGTCCGAAGGTGCCGATCATCGCCCTTTCGCCGATCCTCGAGACGGCACGCCGCCTGTCGCTTGCCTGGGGCACCCATTGCGTGGTGACCGAGGACGCCACGAATCTGGACGACATGGTGGACCGCGCCTGCCGCATCGCGGTGCAGGAAAGCTTTGCCGCCGCGGGCGGGCGCATCATCATCACCGCCGGTGTGCCGTTGGGAACATCGGGCGCGACCAACATGCTGCGCATCGCCGATATCGGGGCAGAGGGATCGTCCGGCAAGTAGCGCCGCCGGGGCTGGCCGGGTTCGCTCAGATGCTCTGGCCGGCAATTTCCTCGGACAGCCTCGACAACTGGTCCTGTGCAGCGCGCAGGGCCGGATAGACGTCGAGCACGCGCTGCCAGGCAGCGATGGCGGGCTCCTTGCGGTCGGTGTCGGACATGATGCGTGCGAGACCGGAAATCGCTCCGTAGTGGCGCGGCTCCAGCTTCAGCGTGCGGTCGATGTCGGCCATCGACTTGGCGTAGTTCTTCATCGTGTAATGGATGGTGGCACGCCGGTTCCAGCCCTCGGCGAAATCCGGCTGCAAGGTCACCACCTGATCGAGGAAGTCGAGCGCTACGTCATATTTGCGGGCTGCCGCCGCCTTCTGCGCCCATTGCATCATCAGGTCCACCGAGGCGCTGCCCGATTGGGACCATTCCTGCTGGATGCGGCGCGCTATGCGCTCGGCGGCTTTGACATTGCCTTCGCGTTTCAGCTCTGCGAACAGCCGGTCGATCTTCTGCGCGCGGCTTTCGGCAGGTCTTTCGATTGTGCTTTCCGCGGGGTCGCTGTGGCGGGCAGGCTCGTTTGCCGCAGCGGCAAGGGCTGCGGCGTCCAGCGACAGGAATGTCGCGGCGATGAGAACGACAAAGCGCATGAAAGGGAATCTAACCCCGTCATGCGCTTCGTCAAACTGAATTTCGCGTGAGCCGTGCAACCGGAGCGGCAGCGCCCTGAAAGGCCTGCAGCCGGCGAGCCTGTGGCTCAGCCCTGACGGGCCTTGTAGCGCGGGTCGGTCTTGTTGATGATGTAGATGCGGCCCTTGCGGCGAACCAGACGGTTGTCGCGGTGACGTGCCTTCAGCGCCTTGAGCGAATTTTTGATCTTCATGGTATTGCCCGTCAATTTGGCCCTTTGCGGGCGTAACTGAAAAGCGCGCCAGAAGCGCGCCGAAGTTGTGACAGGCTCATAAACGACGAGGCTTGCTCCTGTCAACCTTCGCATGGGGTTTCGGATGCCGGAATCGCGTTCAGCCGCCATTCATCCGCCGGCTGCCACTGATTTGCGCGCCCCCGGATCGAATCCTTTCTCCGCACGTTATCCGGGCTGGTGAGGGACAGAAACTGTCCGCGAGAGGTTGAGACAATGAAGAAATTGATCGTGGTGATGGGTCTGCTCGTGCCGCTTGCCGCATGCTCGCAGACCGAACAGGGTGCGACCATAGGCGGTCTGAGCGGTGCTGCCATCGGTACTGCCGTCGCTTCGCCCGGAAACCGTGCCGAGGGCGCGCTTGTCGGCGGGGCCGTGGGAGCCGTGGCGGGCGCGCTGATCGGCTCCGCCAACGAGCCGAACCGCTGCCGCTATCGCGACCGATATGGCCGCGTCTATACCGCGCAATGCCCGCGCGGTTACGATGATCGCTATTACGGCAACCGCTATGACGACCGTTACAGCCAAAGCCGTTACGGCCAGGGCCGCTATGGCGATCGCCGTTACAGGGACGGGTACTGACCCCTCCCGCACCACAAAAAAGGCCGCCCGGGTTTGCTCGGGCGGCCTTTCTTGAATGTAAGCCTTGGCTTATTCTGCGCTGGCTTCGGCCGGAGCAGCAGCGGCAGCCAGAGCGGCGGCGGCGTCTTCCTGAGCTTTCTTGAGCAGAGCCTCGCGCTCCTGCGCCTTCTTGCCCGGCAGGCCCTTGGTGGGGTTGTTGCGGGCTTCGCGCTTGGCGACGCCACTCTGGTCGAGGAAGCGGGCGACGCGGTCGGTCGGCAGGGCGCCGTGGTCCAGCCAGTGCTTCACGCGGTCGGTGTCGACCTTCACGCGGTCGCCGTCCTTCGGCAGCATCGGGTTCCATGCGCCCACGATTTCAATGAAGCGGCCGTCGCGCGGGCTGCGCACGTCGGCGATCACGATGTGGTAGTAGGGGCGCTTCTTGGAGCCCGCGCGGGCCAGTCTGATCTTCAGTGCCATTTTCTTTCTCCTAAAGCTCTGATGTCTCGGTCTGTGTTCGGTCCGGCCTGGGTTCAGCCGGGTTGGGAGGCGCCGCCATTGGCAGCGATATGCTCATGGTGGCGGATGACCTCGCGAATGACGAAGTTCAGGAACTTCTCCGCGAAGTCGGGGTCGAGATGGGCGTCGTCGGCCAGCCGCCGCAGGCGCTCGATCTGCTGGGCCTCGCGCGCCGGATCGGCAGGCGGCAGGCCATAGGTGGCCTTGAGCACGCCCACCGCCTTGGTCCAGCGAAAGCGCTCGGCCAGCATGTGGATGAGGGCAGCGTCGATGTTGTCGATCGAGGAGCGGTAGCCTGCGAGCAGGCGCTTCGCCTCGTCGAGGTTCTTGTCTTCGCTCATCGTTCCCTCATTTCTTCTTGTTGCCGGGAAGGCCGCCGAGGCCGGGCAGCTTCATGCCGCCGGGCAGGCCCGGAAGGCCGCCGCCCAAACCGGGCAGACCACCGGGCATGCCACCCGGAAGCCCACCGGGCAGTCCCTTGCCGAGGCCGGCGGCTTCGGCCTGTTTCTTCAGCGCCTCGATCTGCTTCGGGTCCATCTTCGACAGGTCGGGCATGCCGCCCATCATGCCGCCAGGGCCACCCATGCCCATCTTCGAGGCGAGGCCGCCCATGAGGCCGCGCATCATGCCGCCGCCCTTGCCCTTGCCGCCCATGGCCTTCATCATGTCGGCCATGCCGCGATGCATCTTGAGCAGCTTGTTGATCTCTGCCGCATCGGTGCCGGAGCCGGCGGCGATGCGCTTCTTGCGGCTGTGCTTGAGGATGTCGGGATTGGCGCGCTCGGCCTTCGTCATCGAGGAGATGATGGCGAGCTGACGGCCGAACATCTTGTCGTCGAGGCCGGCGGCGGCCATCTGGTCCTTCATCTTGCCCATGCCGGGCATCATGCCCATGATGCCGCCCATACCGCCCATCTTCTGCATCTGGCCAAGCTGGTCGGCGAGGTCGTTCAGGTCGAACTTGCCCGACTGCATCTTCTTCGCCATCGCCGCGGCCTTTTCCGCGTCGATGGTTTCGGCTGCCTTCTCGACGAGCGAAACGATGTCGCCCATGCCGAGGATGCGGTCGGCGATGCGCTTGGGATAAAACTCCTCCAGCGCGTCCATCTTCTCGCCGGTGCCGATCAGCTTGATCGGCTTGCCGGTGACGGCGCGCATGGAAAGGGCGGCGCCGCCGCGCCCGTCGCCGTCCATGCGGGTCAGCACGAGGCCGGTGATGCCGACGCGCTCGTCGAAATTGCGGGCGAGGTTCACCGCGTCCTGACCGGTCAGCGAATCGGCGACGAGCAGGATCTCGTGCGGGTTCGAGGCCGTCCTGATCTCGGCCATCTCGGCCATCAGCGGCTCGTCGATATGCGTGCGGCCGGCGGTATCGAGGATGACGACGTCATGACCGCCGAGCTTCGCCGCCTGCACGGCGCGGCGGGCGATGTCGACCGGCGACTGGCCGGCGACGATCGGCAGCGTGGCGACCTTCGTCTGCTCGCCAAGCTGGCGCAATTGCTCCTGCGCGGCCGGCCGGCGCGTGTCCAGCGAGGCCATCAGCACCTTCTTGCCCTGACGCTCGGTCAGGCGGCGCGCGATCTTGGCGGTGGTGGTGGTCTTGCCCGAACCCTGCAGGCCGACCATCATGACGACCACCGGGGCGGGCGCGTTGAGGTCGATCGGGACGCCCTCTTCGCCCAGCATGGCGATCAGCTCGTCATGGACGATCTTGACCACCATCTGGCCGGGCTTGATCGACTTGAGAACCGCGGCGCCGACTGCCTTCTCGCGCACCTTGTCGGTGAAGGAACGCACCACGTCGAGCGCGACGTCGGCTTCCAGCAGGGCGCGGCGAACCTCGCGCAGCGCGGCCGAGACGTCGGCCTCCGACAGCGCGCCGCGGCCGGTAAGGCCGTTCAGGATCGAGCCAAGGCGTTCCTGCAGCGATTCAAACATGTCTCTTCCTTTTCCCTGCCGTCCATGGATGGACGAGAGGTAGTGCCGCTCCGGCCTTTCTCCAAACGAAACCAAAGCCGAAAAGCACCCGGGGGCGCATCGCGCTGCCGGGTGTTGGCCTCCGGGGTCGACACGCAGCCATGAAAGGCCCGGCGCCCCGGTCAGCTTCGCGAAAAGAAGACTTGTCGCAGAATTGTGCGCTTAAGACAGGAAAAACGGGCCGGAGTCAAGGCTGGGCCTGAGCCGGGGCAGGGTTTGCGACGTCTTCCGGTTCGGTTTGCAGCTTCAGGGGCGAGCGCGGATTAACCAGAAGGGCCAGGGTCAGCGCGCTGCAGACGAAGCCGATAAGGGTGAGCAGGACCGCGTCGGTCGCGGTCCAGCCCGGACCTTCGAGCGATGCGCCCATGAAAAGGGCAAGTGCGCCGTAGGTGTCCTGATGGGAGATCAGCGTGAAGCCGAACAGATTGTTGGCAAGGTGGGCGCCGAACGCCGCGCCCAGATTGCCGGTCAGCCAGACCGTGGCCGCGAGCACCAGCGCGAAGGCTCCTATGGTGAGAATGCCGGACAGATGGACGGCCGGATTTGCCGAAGCGCCCCAGTGCAGCGCGGTGAAGACGATCACGGGCAGCAGGAACCAGACGAGCGGGCTTGCAAAGCGAGCGGCCAGCCCGCGCATCACATAGCCCCGGAAAAGCACCTCCTCGGCCGAGGTCTGGACGAATGTCAGCACAACGGCCGGCAGAAGCAGGAGCAGCCAGCTTGCGGGCGCAATGGGCCCCCTGACGATTTCCGGGCGGATCATGTAGATCAGCGCTTCCGAGAGCAGGGAGGTCAGGATCACCGCGAGGAAGCCCCTAGCGAAGCCGCCGCGCGACAGGCGCCGGCCTGCGCCGAACAGGGCGGAAAGAGGCTGGCGATGCACGAAGCGCATGGCCAGCCAAAGACCGGCCCATATCCCGGAGAAGGACAGGAGCATGGCCGCGATACCCGCCGGCGAGGCGAGAAAGTCCATCATCAGGTCGGTTTCGAAGGCTTCGCCCGCCCCGACGCGGCCCATGCCGAAGAAATAGGCGCCGAGACCGAGGGCCGCGAACGAGCTCACAACCCAGAAGGCGATCACGATCAGCGTTCCGGCAACGAGCCGCGGCAGCGTCGTCTTTTCGCCTGCCGAACAGCGGTATCGATCAAAAGCGCGTGAAGTGCCAATCATTGATGATCTGCCGGATTTTGCCGCTCAGGCTCAGTAGCGCATGTTGCGGGCGGGATGAAACACCATGCCGCTACAATCGCATACACGGTAAATGTCCAATTTCGCCATGTGGCCGCTTTGCCACATTTAGATCGAGTTCCGCCTGCACAGAGCCCGGCTTGCGGCGCAGGCTTGCGGGACGGCGATGACAAGTGCACGCAGGACTGGCAAATTCGCGCGGGGACGTGATTCAGGCACTCAGGAGACCAATATGGCAGTTCTTGCCAAAGGACGTTTTTTTGCTGCGGCAGCGTTTGCCGCCTTGATGGCGGCGGGAGCCGCGCATGCCGCCGGCAAATGCGGCAATGACGCCAGCGGCTTCAATGCGTGGGTAGGCGCTTACACCGCCGACGCCAAGGCACGCGGCATCGACACACGCCCCATGCAGGGCGTGAAGTACGATACCGGGGTGATCAAGATCGACCGGGCCCAGCACAAGGCTTTCCGCGGCAGCCTGGAGGATTTCATGCAGCGCCGCGCGCCCGCCTCCTACGTCAAGAAAGCCAAGGGCTACATGAAGTCCGAAGCCTCGCTGCTGCGCCGCATCGAGCAGAGATACGGCGTCCAGCCGGAAGTGCTTCTGGCCATCTGGGGCATGGAGACCGGCTTCGGCGCCAATTCCGGCAACAAGAGCGTGTTTGGACCGCTGGCGACGCTGGCCTATGACTGCCGCCGCTCCGCCTTCTTCACCAACGAGCTGGATTCGGCTCTCATCATCGCCCAGAAGCGCTATATCCCGGCCGAGCAGATGCGTGGCGCAGGATTCGGCGAACTCGGCCAGACCCAGTTCCTGCCGTCCAAATATCTCGAATATGCCGTCGATTTCGATGGCGACGGACGCCGCGACCTGATCCGCTCGCGTGCCGACGTGCTGGCTTCGACCGCCAACTTCCTGCGCGGCCATGGCTGGCAGCCGGGCGGCGGCTACGGGCCAGGCGAAGTCAACTACAAGCACTGGAACGACTGGAACCGCGCGACCATCTACCAGCAGGCGCTGGCCGAGTTCGCCCGCCGCATCGCCAATTGATCTTTGAAGGCCGGGCGGGTTTCAAACCCGCCTGCCGTCCTTGTCGAAGAAGTGCAGCCGGTCGGGGCCGGCTGCGATCTCCAGCCGGTCGCCGGGCTGGACCATGCTGCGGCCCGGCACCCGCACCACGATGCGCTCGCCCGTAGCAGCGCAGTGCAGGAAGCTTTCCATCCCGACAGGTTCGACCGCCTCCACCGTCACCGGCAGTGAGAGCGCGCCTCTTTGCGTGGCGTCGGGCGCCGGGACCAGCGCATCCTCGGGCCGCAGGCCGAGGATCGCTGCCTGTTCAGGCACGTGACCGCCGATCCTGGCTCCTCCCGCCACCGTTGCCGTGCCGTCCGCCCCACGCGTCAGCGCCATGAGATTCATGGGCGGCGCGCCGATGAAGGCGGCGACGAAAGTCGAGGCCGGTTTTTCGTAGACGTCCATCGGCGCGCCGATCTGTTCGATCACGCCGGCGTTCATGACCACCAGCATGTCGGCCAGCGTCATGGCTTCGAGCTGGTCGTGGGTGACGTAGACAGACGTGACGCCCAGATTGCGCTGAAGGTTTCGGATTTCGACCCGCATCTGGCCGCGCAGCTTGGCGTCGAGATTGGAAAGCGGCTCGTCGAACAGGAAGACCTTGGGGTTGCGCACGATGGCGCGGCCCATGGCGACGCGCTGGCGCTGTCCGCCGGAAAGCTGGCGCGGCTTGCGGTCGAGAAGCTGATCGAGCTCGAGCGTCTTTGCGGTGGCCCGCACGCGGCTGTCGATCTCGGGCTTCGGCGTGCCGCGATTGCGCAGCCCGTAGGCCATGTTGTCGTAGACGCTCATATGCGGATAGAGCGCGTAGTTCTGGAACACCATGGC
>JAIPUZ010000073.1 GCA_022833215.1 Mesorhizobium sp.
CGCGCTCAAGTGCGGCGCGGCCCGAAAGCTGCTCGCCCTTATAGAAGGCTTCGCCTTCGCCCATCATCACGGCGGCGAAATGGGCGAGCGGGGCAAGGTCGCCCGATGCGCCGACGGAGCCCTTTTCGGGGATCAGGGGAACGACGCCCTTTTCAAGCATGCCCTCGATCAGGCGCACCAGTTCCAGCCGCACGCCGGACGCGCCGCGGCCCAGCGAAACGAGTTTCAGGGCCATGATCAGGCGCGTGACATTTTCGGGCATCGGGGCGCCGACGCCGCAGCAATGCGACAGGATGAGGTTGCGCTGGAGGGTGGCGGTGTCGGCGGCGTCGATCTTGATCGAGGCGAGCTTTCCGAAGCCGGTGTTGACGCCATAGACCGGCTCGTTGCCGGCGGCGATGGCGGCGATGCGGGCCGCTGCCTTTTCGATGCGGGCATCGAAGCTGCGGTCGAGGACGGCATTCTCGCCATTCCAGTAGATCGCGGCCAGATCGGCCAGCGGCACGGAACCGGGATGAAGCGTGATGGTCATGCGTGGTTTCCTCCGGGAGGGGTTCAGATCGTGGCGTCGCGGCCGGCGCGGATGCGGGCGTGCAGCGGATTGAATCCGATGCGGTAGACGAGCTCGGCCGGCTCGGCGATGTCCCAGATGGCAAGGTCCGCCTGCTTGCCGGCTTCCAGCGTGCCGACGGTATCCAGCTTGCCGAGCGCCCGCGCCGCCTCGCGGGTGATGCCGGCGAGGCATTCCTCCACGGTAAGCGCAAACAGCGTCGCGCCCATGTTCATGGTGAGCAGCAGCGAGGTCAGCGGCGAGGTGCCGGGATTGTTGTCGGTGGCGAGCGCCATATGGGTTCCATGCTTGCGGAACAGCTCGACCGGCGGCTTCTTCGTTTCGCGGATGAAGTAGAAGGCGCCCGGCAGCAGCACCGCGACGGTGCCGACCTTTGCCATGGCAGCAGCGCCCTCGTCGTCGGTATATTCCAGATGGTCGGCAGACAGCCCTCCGTATGAGGCGGCGAGTGCCGCGCCATGCAGGTTGGAGAGCTGGTCGGCGTGCAGCTTGACCCTGAGGCCCAGTTTCTGCGCCGCATCGAACACCAGCCGCATCTCGTCGGGCGAGAAGGCGATGCCCTCGCAGAAGCCGTCGACGGCATCGACAAGGCCCTCGGCGTGGGCGGCTTCCAGCCCCGGCAGCACCACCTCGCGCAGGAAGTCGCCGTTGCGACCCTTGTACTCGGCAGGCGTCGCATGCGCGCCGAGCCAGGTGGTGACGATGTCCACGTCGCGCTGGTCGGCGAGCGTGCGGGCGGCGCGCAGCATCTTCAATTCGTCTGCCACGGTCAGACCGTAGCCGGACTTGATCTCGACCGTGGTCACGCCTTCGGCCAGCAGTGCGTCGAGACGCGGCAGGCTCTCAGCGACCAGCATGTCCTCGTCGGCGGCGCGCACATTGGTGACGGAAGAGACGATGCCGCCGCCGGCCCGCGCGATCTCTTCATAGGAAGCGCCGGCCAGCCGCATCTCGAACTCGCGCGCCCGGTTGCCGGCATGGACCAGATGGGTGTGGCAGTCGATCAGGCCGGGCGTGATCCAGCGGCCCTCGCAATCGATGGTCTCGGCACCGGCAAGCGCGGTGGAGGGCAGGTCGGCCGACGGGCCGGCGAACAGGATGCGGCCGTCGCGCGCGGCGATTGCGCCTTTCTCCACGATGCCGGACCCGGGCTGGCCGGGATCGAGCGTCGCCAGCCGCGCATTGGTCCAGATGCGGTCGCCTTTTGCCATCGGTGATCTCCCTGACAAGCTTTCTGACTGGCGCATTGCGCAAGCTTCGTCTTGCTGATATGTATATACTTAATCGAAATCGACGCAAGCTGAAAAGTCAAGCCCGCAAGCGGGCGGCAGCGATCCGGGAGAATTTCATGGCCGTCATCCACGCTGAACATGCGCTTTTGCCTGAGGGGCTGGCGCGCGATGTGCGCATCACCTTTTCGGATGCCGGAATCCAGAGTGTGGAAAATGGCGTGGCGGCGCAAACAGGTGACGAGCGCCACCGCTTCGTGACGCCGGCGATGCCGAATTTGCACAGCCATGCCTTCCAGCGGGCCATGGCGGGTCTGGCCGAGACGCGCGGCCCGGGCGCCGACAGTTTCTGGAGCTGGCGCACCGAAATGTATCGCGTCGCCCTGTCGATGACGCCGGAGCAGGTCGAGGCGGTGGCGGCGCAGCTTTACATGGAAATGCTGGAGGCGGGCTTCTGCCGGGTCGGCGAGTTCCACTATCTGCACCACGACAAGGACGGCTCGCACTATGCCGATCCGGCCGAGATGGCCGCGCGCATCGGCGCTGCCAGCGCCGAGGCCGGTATCGCGCTCACCCTGCTGCCGGTATTCTACGCCCATTCCGGATTTGGCGGAGCCGCTCCCATCGAGGGGCAGCGCCGCTTCATTCATGATGTCGACGCCTTCGCCCGGCTGATGGAGCGCGCGGAGAAGATCGTTGCCGGGCTGCCCGGCGCCGTTCTCGGCATTGCTCCGCACAGCCTGCGTGCCGCGACGCCTGACGAGTTGCGGGCGGTCGTTCCCTTCGCCAGCGGCGGGCCGGTGCATATCCATGTCGCCGAGCAGGTGAAGGAGGTCGAGGACTGCCTTGCATGGTCCGGAAAGCGTCCGGTGGAATGGCTGCTCGATAACATGGACCTCGACGGACGCTGGTGCCTCATCCACGCCACCCACATGACTGCGGATGAAACCGCGCGCATGGCGAAAAGCGGCGCGGTCGCCGGCCTTTGCCCGATCACCGAGGCCAATCTGGGCGACGGCGTGTTCGAGGCTCCCGGTTTCCTCGCCGCCGGCGGGCGCTTCGGCGTCGGTTCGGACAGCAACATCCTGATCTCGCTGGAGGAGGAGCTGCGCACGCTGGAATATTCGCAGCGCCTCTTGCGTCGCTCGCGCAACGTGGTGGCCGATCCCGGCCAGTCCACCGGCCTGAACCTCTATATGCAGGCGCTGAAGGGCGGTGCGCAGGCGCTCGGCACCACCGGCGGCATTGAGGCCGGTCGTCCGGCCGACCTTCTCGCGCTCGACCTTTCTGCCACGCAGTACCTGCCAGCGGAAAAGGTGCTCGACCATTTCGTCTTCGCCCGCGGAATTGGCGTCGACAGCGTATGGGTGGGGGGAGCGAAGCAGGTCGAGGCAGGCCGTCACCGCAAGCGCGATGCGATTGCCGCCCGCTTCGCCAGAGTGATGGCCGAATTGTCGGCCTGAGTGTTGCGGAAGTGAGTGTTGCGGAAAAAGGATTCCGATGGGTGTGCCGATGCGGTAGGGAGGCTCAGGCATAACAAGAGCGAAGGCAAAGTGGCGAAGGCTAACGGCAAGGATGCGACCCTCCACCAGACGATCCTGAGCGAGATCGAGGGCCGTATCGTGTCCGGCGAATGGCCGCCGGGATTCCGGCTGCCGTTCGAGGTCGATCTGGCCGAGCATTATGGCTGCTCGCGCATGACCGTGAACAAGGTCATGACCCAGCTCGCCAAGGCGGGGCTGATCGAGCGCCACCGCAAGGCCGGCAGCTTTGTCACCAGACCGCGCGCGCAATCGGCCGTGCTGGAGCTGCACGACATCGAGGCCGAGGTGAAGTCGCTCGGCATGCCCTACAGCTACAATCTCGTTTCGCGCAGGAAGCGGCCTTCTAATGCCGAGGACCGGCGGCTGATGGAGCTGGCGCAGGCCACGCCCATGATCGAATTGCTTGCCGTGCATCGCGCCGGCGGCAAGCCGTTCTGCGTGGAGGAGCGCCGCATCAATGCCGGCGCCGTTCCCGAGGCGACGGCCGCCGATTTCACGGAGAATCCGCCGGGCGGCTGGCTCATTGCGCAGGTGCCGTGGAGTGCGGCCGAAAACCGCATTCAGGCAATAACGGCTTCCGCCGACATGGCGCGCCTGCTCGAGCAGCCCAGGGGAACGGCCTGCCTCGTGGTCGAGCGGCGGACATGGAGCCATGCCGGCCCGGTCACCTTCGTGCGGCTGACCTATCCAGGCGACAGCCACACGCTGGTGGCGCGTTTCGCACCGGCATCGTGAACTTCATTCAGACCGGCACCACCGTCTGCGGCGGCAGGTGCAGGTAGCGCGCCGCCTTGCGCTTGGCGGCGATGTCGTTCCACACCAGCCCGACCTCTTCCTCCGTCAGGGACACGGCTTTCGCAACATCGGCGGCGGGAACGCCGTGATTCAGCCCGTAGAGGCAAAGGTCCATCCGGTCGTAGGGCAGGGCGAAGTAGAATTCCTCCTGCGTCTGCGCCAGCGAATAGGTGTCCGTGGTCGGCGGGCGGCGGCGCACCTCTTCCGGCACGCCCAGATATTCGGCGAGCTGGTAGACCTGGCTCTTGTAGAGATGGGCGATCGGCTTGACGTCGGCCGCCCCGTCGCCATTCTTGACGAAGAAGCCCTGATCGTATTCGAGCAGGTTCGGCGTGCCGATCACGGCATAGTTCAGCCGGTCGGCATGGTAATACTCGAACTGCTTGCGGGTGCGCTGCTTCATGTTGGTGGCGGCCACGATGCCGAGATAGACATGCGCCGGCAGCCGGTGCTTGCGGATTTCGCCTTGCGGGGTCTGCACCACGAGCGAGGAAATGTTGAAGCCCGAGGTGGTGAGCGCGTTGGCGAACACGATCTTGTTGCTCCAGCCCGGCCCGTAGTCCGGCTCCACTTCACGTATGAAGCCGTCGCGGCGTTCGTAGCAACCCATTGCCGCGAGCGTCGGCCCGATGTCCTCGACCGTGCCGTCGAGGCCGAAGGTGTCGGCCACCAGTCGGCCGAGGCGCAGGCTAAGCGGATCGGAATCGTGTTCGGGCATGAACAGGCAGAAGACGTTCCTGCCTCCCACCGCGCGCGCGGCGAGGGCGGCGCAGACGCTGGAGTCGATGCCACCCGAAAGACCGAGCACCAGCCCCCGGCGCCGCACGGCTCCGCGCAATTGCGACCTCAGAGCTTCGACAATGCGATCCGTTTCGGACCTGGCATCGATGTCGAGCGTCGTTTTCGAAAAAGCCAGCCCCCCCAGCATCTTTCAGTCTCCACTTTCTGCAAGCAGCCTGCGGGCGATCTTGCCGCTGGCGGTTTTCGGTAACTCTGCGTGAAATCCGATTGTCTTCGGTACCATGAAATCGGGAAGGCTGCGCGCGCAGTGGCGCAGCAGATCGCGTTCCGTGAGCGAGGGATCGGAAACGACCACCGCTGCATGCAGTGTCGTGCCCTGTACCGGATCCGCCCGGCCGAACACCGCGGCCTCGACCACGCCGGGACAGCTGCACAGCGCGGCCTCCACCTCGCGGGGTGCCACTTTCTCCCCGCGCACCTTCAGCATGTCGTCCTTGCGGCCGACGAAATAGAGGAAGCCTTCCCCGTCGGTGCGAAACAGATCGCCCGTGTGAAGCTGGGGTCGTCCCGACACTGGATCCGGGCGCAGGACCTGCCGCGTCGCTTCGGCGTTTTCCCAGTAGCCCCGCATCAGGTGGGGCCCGCGCACCACCAGTTCGCCGACCGTTCCGGCCGGAACCGGATGGTCGTTCTCGTCCACGATGGCAACTTCCGTATCGGGAATGGCCTTGCCGACCGATCCGTTCCGTCTGTCGAGTTCGTCCGGGTGGAGATAGGCGGCGCGCGCGCATTCGGTGAGCCCGTACATGCAGTAGATCAGCGCAGCCGGAAAGAGCTTGCGCAGTCCATCCACATGGGCCGGGGGCAGGGGAGCGGCGGCGTTGGTGAGATAGCGCAAAGCGGGCAGCGCACCCGGCTCCAGTTCCTTCATGGCAAGCAGCATGGCGGCAATGGTCGGCACCAGCGGCATGCCTGTCACACCTTCCGCACGCGCCTTTTCCAGCACCGCATGCGGGAAGGCGAAATTGCGCTCCAGCACCAGATGCGCGCCTGTGCGCACGCAGACGAGAAGCTGGTAGAGGCCGTAGGTGAAGGCAAGCGGCAACGGACACAGAACCACGTCGCTGGCACGGTGTTCCAGATAAAGGGCGATGGATCGGGATGCGGCATCCATGGCCGAATGGCTCATCATCACGCCTTTGGGCCTGCCGGTTGATCCCGAGGTGTAGATGAGCATTGCCAGTTCGCTGTCATCGCCGGTTTCCGGCAGCGCTCCACCGCCATTTTCGACAAGCGCGTCGAACGACAGGACGCCTGCCGGCAAAGCGGTCAGCGCGCGCTTCGAGATCAGCAGGGGCTGCAGATCGAGTCCGGCGCAAGCCTCCCCGCACAAGGCGATGAACCTGGCCTGGGTCAGGATCGCGCGCGGGCGCGCATCGTGGAGGATCTGGGCAACGCCGCTCGCCCTCAGCTGAGGGTTGATCGGGCAGAAGATCGCCCCAGCCTTGAGCACGGCGAACATCGCGACAGCCGCTTCGGGAATGTTCTCCATCAGCACGGCAACCCGGTCGCCGGGCCCGACGCCTTCTTTCGACAGCGATGCCGCAAGCCGATCGGACTGCCTATCGAGTTCGGCATAGCTCAGGCGTGCATCGCCGGCGGTGACGGCGACCTTGTCGGGCGCACAAAGCGCGCTCTGCCTGAGAAGTGCTTCGACACGCATGGCCGGCTTCAGTTCACCGCTTCACGCTTGCGTTCGATGAAGGCGGCGATGCGCGCTACCGAGTCCAGATTGGCCGGCACGATCTCGGCGTCGGACATGGCGATGCCGAAGCGCTCCTCGATGAAGGAAACCAGCTCCAGAACGCCGGTGGAGTCGATGACGTCATTTTCGATCAGCGACTGATCGTCTCCTGACAGCCCGCCCTGATCGCCGAACAGGAAATTGTCCACGACGAAGCTGCGGACCTGATTTTGAAGGGTTTCGGACATGGGATTAGCCTTTCATTCTGAGTTCTGGCCATCACTGGGCCAGCGATGGAAATTCATCTGACAAAAGCTGCGTGGAAAGCACGCCGACGAAGGCGGCATTGTCCCTGAAGCCGTTCAAGCCGCTTCTGCGGCTCTTGTCGAGGAGACGGCCGGTCATGGCCGGATTGAACAGGCCAGTCCTCGAAACCGCCTCGGGCGACAGCAATTCCGCCGCGTAGTTCGCTTCCCTGAAGGATGCGCTGTCGGGCGCGCGATAAGGCTGCTTGCGCCGCTGGGCTATGACCGGCGGCACAATGCCGGCCGCAACCTCCCGCAATATGTGCTTTTCCTGAAGAACCCTGAGCTTGGCGCCGGGCGGCAGCTTCGCACCGAATTCCACCACCCTGTGGTCGAGGAAGGGAAAGCGCGCCTCGACGCCATGCGCCATTGCCATGCGGTCGCCCTGACTGGCCAATATGTAGCCGGGCAACAAAAAGCGCGTTTCGAGATAAAGCGCCTGATGCAGGGGATGCCAGCGCCGGAATGCATCGGGCAGGAGCGATGCAAGCTCCTCGGCCGCATCGTAGGAGCCGAGTTCGGCGCGCAGTCCGGCCGAGAAGAACATCTTGGCGCCCGCTGTGGTGCGCAAGCGTGGCCGGTGCGAAAACAGCGGGTCTGCCGCATCGTCCACGTCGACGCCGAAAAAGGCTGCAAGGTAATTCGGCGTCTGCTGCTGAAGCGACGGCAGATAGGGATAGATCCTGCGAAACAGGTGGGGGCGGATCGCCGAGCCCGGCTGGCGGGCGCAGAAGCGGCGAATGGACGCTTCCCTGAAGAGATCATAGCCGGCGAATATTTCGTCCGCGCCCTCGCCGGAGAGCACGACTTTCACCCCCTGTTCGCGCACGGACCGGGCCAGCCGGTACATCGGGGCCGGCGCCGTGCGCAGCAGGCTGCGCTCGGCATGGCGGACGACCGCCGGAAACACGCCCGCTATGTCGGCGGACCGGCAGGCGACCGAATGGTGCGTGACGCCAAGGGCCTCCGCCATGGTTTGCTGCCAGACGCTTTCGTCGAACTCGGGATCCTCGAAGGTGATGCCGAAGCTGCGCAGCCGGCCCGGGGCCACCCGGGCGGCGAGGGCCGTGATCATGGACGAATCCAGCCCGCCCGAAAGCAATGAGCCGACCTCGACGTCGGCGCGCAGACGGATGCGTGTGGCATCTTCGAGCAGGGCCCGCAATTCTTCGGCAAGCTCGCCATGCGGACGATCGCTTTCGTCGCCCTTGTCCGGGAAGGACAGGGTCCAGTAGGGCCTGACATCCGCCTTGCCCGCTTCGACGATCATGAGGTGGCCGGGCGGCAGTTCCGAAATGCCGGTGAAGCCCGTGCGCGGCGCGATCGGCGCCCATAAGGTGAAGACCTGATCGAGGGCGACGGGGTCGAGACTGGCCTCCACCCCCGGCACGGTGAACAGCGCCTTTACCTCGGAAGCGAAGTAGAACAGGCCCCGGTGCCAGGTGTAGACCAGCGGCCGCACGCCCATGCGGTCGCGTGCCAGAACCATGCGACGGCGCCTCGCGTCCCATATCGCGAAAGCGAAATCGCCATTGAGATGGCTGACGCAGTACGGTCCGTATTCATCGTAGAGTTGCAGCAGGACCTCGGTGTCGCTGGCGGTTCTGAAACGCCTGCCACGGCCTTCGAGCATCGCACGCAACTCGATATGGTTGAAGATTTCGCCATTGTAGGTGATGCATAGCGATCCGTCGCCGCTGGCCATCGGCTGCGCGCCGTCGGGCGAGAGGTCGATGACGGCAAGACGCCGGTGCGCAAACCCGAATTGAGCGTCGGCATGGATGCCTTCGCCATCCGGACCGCGGTGGGCGATGGCGGCACTCATGCCGTGCAGCAGGGTGCGGGCTTCATCCTGACGCAGATGGCCGAAATAACCGGCTATGCCGCACATCTGGAAGGTCCCGCGAAAGAGGACGGCATGGAACGGCCCGCGTGGCCGTGCGGGTGTCCGGCCACGCAATTGCTCTGCTTCGACGAAGGCCGGACATTACCGATCAAGTCTGCACCCTGAAGTTGCCTTGTTGTTGCGGATACAACACTAGACCCTGATTACTAACAACCATCAAACCGGACGCGTAACATCATGGCTGCCGCTCCACAGGCTTAAGGTGTGCTTAAGGCAGGGCCGTTTGATCCGGTGCACGGGAGAAATCTTGAAGAGGATCTGCGAGCCTTGAGTGAACGAAGCAACCATGTCGCCGGCCTGACGCGGCGGGCCCTTGTCATCGGCGCCGGTGCCGCAACGCTTGCCGGCTGCGTCTCGGCGGGAGCGCCGTCAACGACACCCCCTGCTCCGGTTCGGGCCAGACCGAAACGGGTACGCCCGCCAATGTACGACGCCATGCCCCATGAGCAGTTCCCGATTCCGGCGGTCGACATCTCGAAGCTCGACGAAAAATTCTGGCGCACCGAAATCGACTATGACACGACGGAAAAGCCGGGAACGCTGATCGTCGATACGCCGGCGAAATATCTCTACCATGTCGGACGGGGCGGGCGGGCGACGCGTTATGGCATCGGTGTCGGTCGCGAGGGCTTCGCCTGGGCGGGCCGCGCCGTCATGGCCTATCGCCGGGCATGGCCGCGCTGGACGCCCCCGGACGAGATGGTGGCGCGTCAACCCGAACTCGAACCCTACAGCATCGCCAATGGCGGCATGGGTCCCGGCCTGCGCAATCCGCTCGGTGCCCGGGCTCTCTACATCCACAAGGATGGCAGGGACACGCTTTACCGCATTCACGGCTCGCCGGAGGCGTGGTCGATCGGCAAGGAAGTGTCCTCCGGCTGCATCCGCCTGGTCAACCAGGACATCATCCACCTGCATGACACAGTGCGGGACGGCAGCCCTGTCGTGGTGATCCCCGATCCCGCCAGACGGCATCTGCTGGCGGTGTAGGTCCACGCCTCAGTTGGGGCCGGGGCCGGCGACGGGGGAAATGAAAGGCGCTGTCCAGCTTCCCCCGACGAAGAACTGGGTTTGCCGGGCGGCCGGGGCAGGCGCTTCGGTGCTTTCCCCACCTGAGGCGGCTGCGGGCTGCTGGTTGGAAACTCCCCCGGTCAGCGCCAGCCCGCGACCGGCATAGGGCATGATGCCGGTGAGCCACAGGCGCGAGGTGCCCTGATTGGCCTGCGCCTTTTCTATGCGCACGACCCCTTTGGCCACGCTTGCCTTGAACTCCGCACCGTCGATGGGCACGCTGCCATTGGCGACGTCATCAAGCGGGAAGAACCCGCCTTCCGAATTGCGTTTGAGGAAGGCTGCGAGATCGAGCCCGGAGAGCGCACCCGGTCCGAAGGTCGCCGAAATCGAGCCGTCCGCGTTCTCCATGACGGAGTTCCAGCTCTTGCCCGGTCCCTTGAGTATGACGGACACCGTGCCCTTTCCGGTCGGCATCAGGCGGGTCATGCCGACGGCGGAGCCAAAGGCGGCTCCGTTGATGTCCGAAGCGAGCAGTCTTATCTCGGCCAGCGTGCCGCCGGGGGTTCGGTCGAAGCGGATGCCGGTCTGGATATTGCCGCCGAAAGCGGCTGCATCCGATACGTCGAAAACCGACAGCCCGTCCTTCACCTGTATGGTGGCGGCAAGCGCGGTCAGCGGTATGTTGCCGGCTGTCGCCTTGACCGCCGAAAGCCTGAGGTCGAGGTTGAGCACACCGGCGAGGGTGGCGTCGATGTCGTCCGCGCTCAATGCGGACGGGTTCGCAAGCGGCGTGAAGGCCGAAACGAACGGGCCGAGATCGAGCGTATCGAAAGCCAGTGTGCCGGAAAGGGTGGGCCGGCCGCCTTCGCCATGGGCAAGGTCGAGCACGCCGGTTCCCGGGTTTCCGTCCAGCGCGATCTGGGCATTGTCGAACTTGATGCGCTCCGCATCGCCCAGGACGCGACTGGTGATGGAAACGGCCGAAATGCTGGTGGAATTGGCCATGCGCATGCCCGTCCATTCCATGACGCGGCGCAGCGAGGGCGACTGGAACTTCACGTTGCCTTCGACGAACGGGTTGGCGGCCAAACCGGCCTTGCCCTCGAAAGACAGGTTCGCGGGCGCCGCCTTGACGGAGAAGGAGAGCGGCGCGGTGCCGCCGGCAGCGAGCAGAAGAGGTTTCTGTGTGGCGGCATCGACGGCGACGTTCTCGCCCCGCCAGATCGCCGAGGCTGAAAGCGATGCCGCTGCGCCCGGCGCTGCCCAGTTCGCGCGCGCGCCCACACCGGTCAGTATCTCGGTATCCTTGCCGTTGACCCTTGTCACGATGCGCCCGTCGCGGATTTCCACGCTGCCGATGGCATCTTGCGGCAGCGCGGCGGGGTCAGGTTCCGCGGCGCCGGCCTCGACCATGGCGCGCGCGGTCTCGATGGCGCGGCCGATGCTGCCGCCATCCGGCATGGGCGGAAGATAGAGCCCGGAAGCCGTGCGCTCGACCTTGATGGTGGGGCGGATCAGCCGGGTGGAGGAAAACCTTACCTCGCCGCGCAGCGCCGCCATGGCCGAGAGGCCCACCTCGACCCGCTCGGCATAGATTGCCGGCTGCCGCTCGGCGTCGCTCCATTTCGACAGTGACACCTGCGTCAGCACGGCGTTGAGCTGTGGCCAGACTTCGATCTGCGGGGAGCCGGAAATGGTGACCCGGTAGCCGGTCCAGCGGCTCATTTCCCAGGCGATGCGGTCGCGCACGATTCTGTTTGAAGCGACGTAAGGCAGGGCAGCCACCCCCAGCGCCGCGACAGCCGCCGCGATGCCAAGCGCCCATAAGCCACGCCGGATCCAGCTCGACGTCATCTTGCCCTTTCCGCATCACGCCAGGTGGGCGCAAGGTGTAAACTGTGTCTGACGCATTTCAAGTGTTTATGGCCGGCTCATGACGCATTGCGTACATGCGCCTGTCGCCATCATCAAACTTGCGGTTGGCAGATGCTGTATGCTTAACGTGTATCACATCCAATCCGGAACGGGCATGGGAGAGCGCCGATGACGACAGAGACCCCGCTTTGGACGCCGTCGGCGGAGCGGATCGCGGCTTCGCCGCTGACCGCATTCCGGGCCGAGGCGGCGCGGCGCGCGGGGAGGGATCTGGCTTCCTATGGCGAGTTGCACGACTGGTCGGTGGCGCAGCCGGAGGCGTTCTGGAACCTGGTATGGGATTTCTGCGGCGTGGCCGGCGACAAGGGCGGCACGGTGCTCGCGGATGGCGACAGGATGCCGGGAGCGTCCTTCTTTCCCGAAGCGCGGCTGAACTATGCCGAGAACCTGCTCGGCCGCGGCGGCAAGGGCGAGGCCATCGT
The DNA here is from genome assembly GCA_022833215.1 of Mesorhizobium sp. Classification (GTDB taxonomy): domain Bacteria; phylum Pseudomonadota; class Alphaproteobacteria; order Rhizobiales; family Rhizobiaceae; genus Mesorhizobium. Next base: position 12,207 of record JAIPUZ010000073.1, read on the forward strand.
GTTTCGCGGGGAAGACAAGGTCGAGCGGCGGCTGACATGGGTCGAGCTGGAGGCGCTGGTCTCGCGCTTGCAGCAACTGTTCGTCGCGCTGGGCGTCAGGGCCGGCGACCGGGTGGCGGCGATGATGCCGAACATGGGCGAGACGGTGGCTGCGATGCTCGCCGCCGCGTCGATCGGGGCGGTCTGGTCCTCCTGCTCGCCCGATTTCGGCGAACAGGGCGTGCTCGACCGTTTCGGCCAGATCGAGCCTGTGATCTTCATCGTTCCCGACGGCTACTGGTACAACGGCAAGGCCATCGAGGTGGGCGACAAGGTGGCGGCGGTGGCCGCGAAACTGCCGACGCTGAAGAAGGTGCTGGTCGTCGAGTATCTGGGCACCGCGCAGGACGTGGCCGCCGGCATTCCGGGCGCCGAGGCGCTGGAGGACGCCATCCGGCCCTTCGCCCCGGCGAAGGTCGCCTGTGAGCGGCTGCCTTTCTCGCATCCGCTGTTCATCATGTTCTCTTCCGGCACCACCGGCATCCCGAAATGCATCGTCCATTCGGCCGGCGGCACGCTTATCCAGCATCTGAAGGAGCACAGGCTTCATGCCGGGCTGGAGGAAGGCGACCGCTTCTTCTACTTCACCACCTGCGGCTGGATGATGTGGAACTGGCTGGTCACCGGCCTCGCCTCGGGTGCGACGCTGCTGCTCTATGACGGCTCGCCCTTCTATCCCGACGGCAATGCGCTGTTCGACTTCGCCGATGCCGAGAAGATGACCTATTTCGGGACCTCGGCGAAGTTCATCGATTCGGTGCGCAAGGCGGACCTGCGCCCCATCGACAGCCACGATCTGGCAAGCGTGCGCACCATATCGTCCACCGGCTCGCCGCTGTCGCCGCAGGACTTCCGCTTCGTCTATGACGGCATCAAACGCGATGTGCATCTGGCCTCGATTTCGGGCGGCACCGACATCGTGTCCTGCTTCGTGCTCGGCGTTCCGACCGAACCGGTGTGGGAAGGCGAAATCCAGGCCGCCGGCCTCGGCATGGCGGTGGATGTGTGGGACGATGAAGGCAACCCGGTCCGTCAGGAGAAGGGCGAACTGGTCTGCACGCGGCCGTTCCCCTCCATGCCGGTCGGCTTCTGGAACGATCCGGATGGCGCCAGATATAACGCGGCCTATTTCGAGCGCTTCGACAATGTCTGGTGCCATGGCGATTTCGCCGAATGGACGGCGCATGGCGGCATCGTCATCCATGGCCGTTCGGATGCGACGCTCAATCCGGGCGGCGTGCGCATTGGCACGGCGGAAATCTACAACCAGGTCGAGCAGATGCCCGAGATCGCCGAGGCTCTGTGCATAGGTCAGGATTTCGACGGCGACGTGCGCGTCGTTCTGTTCGTGCGGCTTGCGCCGGGCGTAAAGCTGGACGAGGAGCTGGAGAAGACTATCCGCACCCGCATCCGCACCGGTGCCAGCCCGCGCCACGTGCCAGCCCGCATCGTGGCTGTCGCCGACATTCCACGCACCAAGTCCGGCAAGATCACCGAGCTTGCCGTGCGCGACATCGTCCATGGGCGGACAGTGAAGAACAGGGAAGCGCTCGCAAATCCCGAGGCGCTCGATCTCTTCAGGGATTTGCCGCAACTGGTGAACTGAGCATGCAGGCGAGGCAGCGGAGCGATGCGGCGAAACCCATTGCTCCGGCCGCTCATGGTCAACAGCGGGTTAATTGCACAGTTTACCAAGGCTTTACATCTGATAGCGATCGGTAAATTTTTTCGGGCGCCAGTAAGGACTTGTTAAGGTCTTCACCGCGATACTCGCAGGTGAGTTTTATGGAGAACCTGCGTTCGACAAACCCCCGCGTGGAACGCAGCAGTCTCCGCCCGTTGTGACAGAATACAAACTCAAGGCGCCTCCGGGCGCCTTTCTTTTTTTGCGCTGAAGACAGCGGCGCGCCTCGCGGCGGCGCTCCGGATGCGCCGGCGGCAGGCTCTCTGCGAAGAGGCCCGAAATTATCCGGCGAGCACCCGCACCGAAGGGAAGGCGATCTCCACCAGCGTGCCCTCGCCCGGCGTCGAGGTGATGGTGAAGCGGGCGCGATTGGCCTCGACCATCGCCTTGGTCAGCGGCAGGCCGAGGCCGGTGCCGTCGCTGCGGCCGCGCTTGAGCGCATTGACCTGCTTGAACGGCTTCAGCGCCTGCTCGATTTCCGCCTGCGTCATGCCGATGCCGGTATCGCGTACCCGCATGACCACGTCGCCCGAAGGCTCGTAGGCGGTGGATACGATCACCTGCCCGCCAGCCTGCGTGTAGCGGATGGCGTTCGAGAGGATGTTGAGCGCGATCTGGCGCACGCTGCGCAGATCGGCCACCACGTCGGGCAGCTTCGAGGCAAAGCTGGAACGGATGATGACGCGCTCGCGGTTGGCCTGCGGCTGCATCAGCGCCACCGTCTCGGCCAGCGTGTCGTTGAGCGACACCGCCTCATAGTCCATCTCCTGCTGTCCGGCCTCGATCTTGGAGATGTCGAGCAGGTCGTTGACCAGATCGAGCACATGGTTGCCGGAGCGGTTGATGTCGCGCAGGTAGTCGCGATAGCGGTCGTTTGCGACGGGGCCGAACTTCTCGTCCATCATGAGTTCGGAGAAGCCGATGATGGCGTTGAGCGGTGTGCGGATCTCATGGCTGATGCGCGCCAGAAAATCGCTTTTCTGGGAGGAGGCGCGTTCGGCAAGCGCGCGCGCCTGTGTCAGATCTTCCTCCGCGCGCTTCCATTGGGTGATGTCGCGCACCACGGCGCAGAAGCCGCTGTCATTGGGCAGGCGGCCGATGGTCATGAACAGCGGGATGAAGCGCCCCTGCGCCTCACGGCCGATCACCTCGCGCCCGTCATTGAGCACGCTGGCTACCCCCGGTTCGCTGAGGCCGGCCAGATAGTCGCGCGCCGCGCGCTGGCTTTCGATGGCGAAAAGCGAGGTGAATGGCTTGCCCGTCACGTCGTCGCTGTCGAACCCGAACAGCGCCTCTGCCGGCCGGCTGATGGAGCGGATGGCGCCGTCGCGGCCGATCAGCACCACGCCGTCCGTGGCCGTGTCGATGATGGTGCGCATCTCGCTGATGCGCGCCTTGAGTTCCGCGACATCGGCCTGTGTCGCACTGCTGACGGCAGCCGGAATCGCCGGGGCTTCCGGCCTGCCGAGATCCTCGCCGGAGCGGCGCACAACCAGCAGAAGCGCGGTGCGATTCTGCCAGCGCACCGAGCGCAGGATCGCCTCGACGGGGAATTCGCCGCCGTCGCGCCTGCGCAGGAACAGAGCGTGGCGGGCCTCGTCGTGGCCGCTGTCGCCCGCATCCGGCTGGTCGGCATAGGGATCGACGAACAGGGCGTCGAGCCCGCCGGAAGCGATCAACTCGTCAAGCGTGCGATAGCCGGTGATCTCGAGGAACTCGTCATTGGCATAGTGCAGCGTGTCGCCGGAATGTATCAGCAGCGGCACCGGCAGGCGCGCGAGGATGCTGGTATCGGGCGCAGGCTTTGCCGCAGCGGGCAGGGCCGGAGGCTCGCCATCGTTTTGCGGCTGCGATTCCATCCCGCCGGCTTCGAGCGTGGCGGCGGGATCCTGCGCATGAGTCTCGAAAAGGTCGCCGGCGATTTCGGGCTCGTCGCCGTCCAGCCTTGCGTCGCGGAAGTCCGCTTCGGCAATGCTGTCGTCATCCGCATCAGGCGCATAGTCGAGCAGCGAACCCCCGGCCGGACGCTCCGGCGTCGCTTCGGCGGGTGAGGGGACGTGCGCAGCCTCTTCGCCCTCTTTCCCCGGTTCCCCGGCGTCCTGTGGGCGCTTCGTACCCGTGTCTTCCTGCGTTTCCGCCTCGGTGGAGCTTGCTTTCCTCAACCGCTCGGCGATCTCCCGGAAGGCGTTGCGCTCGGTCGTCGACAGCCCCCTTTCCCCGGCGGGCTGTTCCGCGACAGGGGGACGGTGTTCGGCGAGCCTTATGATCTTGTCGCTGATGCGGCGCTCGGGTTGCGGCGAAATGCTCAGCGCGGGCACCTCCCCATTGAACGGGTCGGACGGTGAGTCCTCATGCTGCTGCGGCGTCCCGACAGGTTCATGCGTCCCGGCTGGTTCGACTGTCAGGTCAGGTTGTTGCGCGTTGGGCACCAGCGCCAGCCCGATCCGTTCCGGGTCGGGCCTCGCCTCGCCCATCCGGATGACGCCGAAGCCGCGGAAACCCTCGAACTGGCGGTCGCGATTGTAGACCGGCAGCGCGGCCAGATCGACGGGCACGCTGAGCGCGGTGCCGGCCATGGGCCACAGCACCGACCGGCCGGACCAGGTGTCGCGGCGTTCGAGCAGATCGCCCACCTCGCCCGCCGGGTCGAAGCCGAAGGCGGCTGCGACTTCGCGGAAGCGGCGGCCGATGACATCGGCGGCCGGTGCGCCGACCGCTGCGGCAAATTCCCCGGACAGGACGCTGAAGCGGCCCTCCGCGTCCGTGCGCCAGACGAAGCGCACGGGAGCGGCTTCGGTCCGTGGGCTGTCCTGCGCGACCGATGTCTCGGGGGCGGGAGAGGCCGGCCGGGGCGGCGCAGGGCCATCGTCGTGCGCAAAATACCAGTGGTCGTGACGGCTGCCGGTTTCGTCATGCTGCGCCGCCCCGGCTGGAGGAGGCGTCGCGGCAGTTTCGGAAGCAGGCCAACCTTCGTCGACCACCACCAGCAGATGGCGCACAGGTTCATCCGTAAGGCGCGCAATTCCGGCCGGGCAGGATTTTTCCCCGACCCTGATCAGGCGCTTGACCATGCGGTCGTTCTCACCCGCCACGTCCCGCACCAGCCCCGCGAGCGTTTCAGCGGAGATTGCAAGCTCAGCGAAGCCTGTCGAGCTTGCCTCCACCTTGCCTTCGCCATCGATGAAGGCGAGGAACTGCGCATCCTCGTCGAAGCCGCCCAGTGCGCTGGGATCGGGCGTCGAAGTCGTTTCACCGCCAGCTGCCATGGGGGCGATCAGCAGGATGGCCTTTTCCCCGTCCGGCATTGCAACGCCGCTGGCCAGTAGGGCGGTGCTCTGGCCGGAAATGCCTGCGGTCAGGCGTACCAGCAACGGACGCTCGCCGCCAATGTCGGGATAACCGCTCGTCGCGCCGATCTGGCGGCGGGCGACGGATGGCAACCGGGCGTCGGCGCCAATCGCCGCGTCGACGTTTTCATGGCCGAACAGCGTCGCACCGGGACCGTTGGCCCACAGGACGCGATCGAGAGCGTCCGAGAGGATGACCATCGCATCCCCCGCGGCAAAGCGCCGCCGCACCGTGTCGAGCACGGCGACGTCGAGGAAGGAATAGGTTGCGGGCGGCATACTCGTAACGAACCCTCAGGGTCGAAAGGTTGCGGTTAACACTTTGTTAGTAAAAGGCCGGCGCGCCGGCGTCCACAACGTACAGGCTGAAAATGCCGGAATCCTGTCTGTGTGGTTAATGTCATGCAGCCCTCTATGCTGCATTGCAACAGAGATATTGCATTGCACAAATTTTATGCTATATGTCCTGACGATAAATGGAACATGCTGGCGTCGAGTCAAAGCCCCAGTTCCCGAAAGGATCGAGATGACCAAGACCAAGACCGCTGAAACCGTTGAATTCCCCACCTTCGATGCCTCCAAGGCCGCCGATCAGGTGCGCGATTTTGCCGAGAAGGGCATCGAGCAGTCCAAGCAGGCCTATGCCAAGCTCAGGACCGGCAGCGAGGAAGCCCAGAAGGCTTTCGAGTCCACCTATGAGGCCGCCCGCTCGAGCGCCAGCGACCTGTCGCTGAAGGCGATCGCCGCCATGCGCACCAATGCCGAGGCCGGCTTCGCTCACCTTGAAGCGCTGGTTGGCGCGCGCTCCCTGTCGGAAGTGGTGGAGTTGCAGACCTCCTTCCTGCGTCAGCGCTTCGAGGATGCCGTGGCCCAGACCAAGGACTTCCAGTCCGTCGCCGCCAAGGCTGCCGAAGAGGTTTCCAAGCCGATCAAGTCGGCTGTCGAAAAGACCTTCAAGGGCGCCAAGGCCGCCTGATTCTCCTTCCAGACCTGTGGCCGGTTCCCTCCCGCCGGCTACAGGAATTCGCCAGCATGACGGAACAGGCCGGCCCTCCTCCCGCCGGCCTTTTCCATTTGCGGCGGCCACGATGGAGAAAGAGCGGCTCTCTTTCACGGCCTGTGATGTTTTCCTGCTCATATGGCTTGAATTAGAGTTCATTAGACCGTATTGACGCTTCGCCGAGGCAGACGCCGCTTCGCAGGAAGCATGAGCCCTGGCAGGCATTGCGCCGTTGTAGCTCAGTTGGTTAGAGCGCCGGATTGTGGATCCGGAGGTCCCTGGTTCGAGCCCAGGCAACGGTACCACCTTCTCTCCCCCCACTTCATTGCGTATTGGTTTGTTGGAGTCGTGGCCTGTATGCGGCCATAAGAAGCCGCCGGGGCGGACTGCGCCTCGCGTTACGAACCTGTCCCATGGCGCATCCCTTCATTCCTGGGAAAAGATGCACCGTCAAAGCCCGGGATCAAACACTTAGCCCAGCGGCGGCAATTCCAGCATCGCCTGGGCTGCCGCCTCGTCCGTGATCAGCACCTTGGCGTTCGTGGCGGCGATGCCGGCGCGGATCGCGTGGATCTTGCGTACCCCGCCCGAGGAGATGATCACCTTCGGCACCTTGCGGATATCGGCGGGGTTGATCGACATGGCGCGCCGGTTGACAGGGTGGTCGATGACAGTGCCCTCGGCATCGACGAAGCGGCCGAGCACATCGCCGACGCCGCCGGAAGTCCTGAGGCTCTCGCCTTCTTCCCATGACAGGATGCCGCGCCGGAAGATCGACGCCTGCTTGCTGATGTCGCTGACGGAAAGCAGCGCCATGTCCACCTCTCCCGCCCGTTTCCGGAGCTGCCGGAGATCGTCGAGTTCCCATAGGGCAGAGGCCAGTTCCTCATGTGGCACGAAGATCGGCGCGGTGATCTGGAACAGTTCCGTCTTGTAGAACTCCGCAAGCCGCCATGCCACGGCAGAGGGATTGTGGGCGGCGGCATGGGTGAGGCCGCCAAGCAGCGACACCACCGTCATGTTCTCGACCTCGCGCCAGCTCAGCGAGTTCATGCAGGCAGCCAGCGTGGCGCCCCAGCCGACCCCGACCGTCAGCCCGTCGGAGACGCGCTCGGAGATGTAACGGCCGGTGGCGTGGCCGACCACGGCGGCAATGCTCGCTTCCGACTGATCCTGCGCCGGTGCGACGATCGCCTCGAACAGGCCGAAATGCCGCTCCAGCGCCCGTTGCAGCTTCAGCAGCGGCTCGGCCTGCGCATTGATGGAAATCTGCACCGTGCCGTCCTCGCGCGTGGCGGCCAGCAGGCGCAACGCCTTGATACGGCTGATGCCCAGATGCTGCGCCACCTGCTCCTGCGTCAGGCCCTCGATGAAATAAAGCCATGCCGCGCGCAGCTTCAGTTCGTCCTGATCGGACTGGAACTTCGTCTTCTTCTGACGGGTGGCGGTACGGGCCATGGTCTTCTCCTCCACGGAGGCAGATAGCCGAATTCGAAGCAAAGTGGAATCCGGCCCCGGCACATCGATGCATGATTTGTGTGGTCAGGTACGTTGCAATATTGAACAATTATTCCTTTTTTGCAATAAATGTTCTATTGCAGTGCAGGAAGCTCTGCAGGTGCGGTGTGCGATGCGGCCAGGCAGGGCTAAGGCCGCGGCTGGAACAGGGACAGGATTTGATGCGCATTTTGATTTCGAACGACGACGGGATCGAGGCTCCCGGCATCAAGGTTCTTGAGGAGGCCGCGCTGCGCCTGAGCGCCGATGTGTGGGTGATTGCGCCGGATGGCAACCGCAGCGGTTTCGGTCATTGCATCAGCCTGCGCAAGGGATTTTCTGTCAGCCGTGTCGCCGAGCAGCGTTATGCCTGCACCGGCACCCCGGCCGATTGCGTCATCGCCGGACTGAACTGGGTGTTCCGTGATGGCGGCCGGCCCGATCTGGTGCTCTCCGGCATCAACGAAGGCCGCAACGTGGCCGAGGACGTATCCTACTCCGGCACCATGGCGGTGGCGCGCGAGGCGGCGCTGAACGGCATTCCCGGCATCGCCTTTTCGGCGCCGCGCGACAGCGAGACCTTCTCGGATGCCGGTTTCGACTGGCTGTCGGCGCGCATCCGATCCTTCTGGGAAACGCGCGGCGAATGGGCCAGTGAAGGTCACTGGCTGAACGTCAACCTGCCGCGCCGCGTGCCGGCCCCCATGCGCGCCGCCCGCATCGGCCGCGACAAGGTGGCGACACGTGTCGTCATCCATGAGGAGGATGAGGTTTCGGCGCGCATCGAGCCGCTGGCCGACCGCAACTACTTCACCACCGGGGAGGATGAAAACGGCCTCATCGACCGCGGTTTCGCCGCCGTCACCTGCCTGAACTGGTTCGGAAATGCGCAGGTGCCTGCGGGCGCGCTGCACGAACTGGAAACAGCCTGAAGCGGCTTCGGAAAAAGATGGCCTCGCCCCCTCGTGTCGGGGGCGAGGCTTGCCGGCTAAAATTTCGACGGTTCAGTATTTCGGATAGACCGTCTCGAGCACATCGTCGAGATAGTTGTTGGTGAAGCTGTCCAGCGTGCGCACGGTGGTTTCGACGCGGCCATCGGGGTGGAAGCTGTGCTCCAGGTAGCCGACCAGGCGCGTGCCGCCCATCTCCGGCACCAGCTCCTCGCGGGTGGTGAAGGCGATCGAGGAGCACCATTCCAGCCGGATCTGGCCATAGGCGCGCGAGCGCTGCTGATGCAGATGGCCGCTGCCGATGAATTTGAGCGCGGGATGGTTGACGAGCCGGCGCAGCCGTTCGGTGCCGCTGGGGTCCACGGTCCAGTAGGTGAGCTCGGTCACTTCCGGCGCGTCGATGAACAGCGGCTGATGGCTGAACACCGCAAGATGCAGGTCGCCCAGCGTGTCGAGTTGCTCGTCCAGCCAGGCGAACTGCTCCTGCTCTTGCGGCAGGCCGGAGCCGATCAGCATGGAGTTGATGCCGAGGATGCGCCAGCCGTCGCGGTCGAAGGACCAGCGATCCTTGTCGTAATAACGCTTGTAGCGGGCGAGGCGGCCGGCATTGATCCGGCTTCCCTTCTCCTCTTCCGGCTTCGACAGGTTCGGATTGTCGCCGATGTCGTGGTTGCCGGGGATGTAGAGAATGTCCTTGCCCGTGCGGCCAAGGAACTCGCGGCAGAAGACGTAGTCCTCCTCGAAGCGGATGCCGTCCAGCGTGATGTCGCCGGTGTGGACGATGTAGTCGTGATCGGAGGCGGAGAGCGGCGCGATCATCTCCTCGTTGTTGTGGCGGAAGTGCTCGGTGCGCGGCGAGAGGTGGGTGTCGGATATGTGCAGGATGCGGAACGGACTCATCGGGTTCTCCATGGAAGGCATTGCGCCGCCGCGCTTTTCGCATATTTCACAGATTTGTACAAATGTATTGACCTTGATAGAATAGTTCAATATTTTCGATTTCAGAGATTGCGACGCAGCTATGCCTTGTTCGTCTGGCAGTCAGCGTCTGTAGCCGCATCCCATGGAGGAGAACCGGAATGTCGGGGATCGAGATTGCCAGCCTGAACAAGAGCTGGGCCACCTTCAATGCGGTGCAGGACATTTCCTTCACGGTCGAGGCAGGCACGCTGACCGTGCTTCTGGGACCTTCCGGTTGCGGCAAGTCGACGACGCTGCGGCTCATCGCCGGTCTTGAAAGCGCCACGTCCGGCGCGATCCGCATCGGCGGCCGCGACGTCACCAACGAGCCGCCGGCAAAACGCGACCTTGCCATGGTGTTCCAGTCCTATGCCCTGTTCCCGCATCTGAGCGTGGCTGAGAACATCGTGTTCGGCCTGAAGGTGCGCAAGGTGCCTGCGGCCGAGCGGGCTCGCCGCCTGCAGCGCGCCGTGGATATTCTGGGCCTTTCCCATCTTCTCGATCGCAAGCCTTCGCAATTGTCGGGCGGCCAGCAGCAGCGTGTGGCGCTCGGCCGCGCCATCGTCGCCGAGGCCCCGGTCTGCCTGATGGATGAGCCGCTGTCCAATCTCGATGCCCAGCTTCGTCACGAGATGCGCAAGGAGATCCGCTCCATCCAGAAGTCGCTCGGCATGACCATGGTCTATGTCACTCATGACCAGATCGAGGCGATGAGCCTTGCCGACCAGGTCATTCTCATGCGCAACGGCAGGATCGAGCAGAAGGCGACGCCATCCGAGCTCTATCTGCGCCCCGCCACCTCTTTCGCCGCGCGCTTCATCGGCACGCCGCCGATGAATCTGGTCGAACTGGTGGACAGCGCCGGCGGTGCCGTCGTCAAGGGCACCAATGGGCCTGCTCTGGTGGAGGGCAAGGGCGCCGGCCTACTGCTTGGCGTGCGTCCGGAGGAAATCCGGATCGCTTCCACCGGCATCGTACCCGCCATCGTGCAGTCGATCGACTATCACGGCGCCGACAGCATTCTGGAGTGTCTGGTCGGCGACCAGCTTCTTCAGGTGCGGGTGGAAGGCGTGCGCCGCCACGCAGTGGGTGACTCGGTCGGCCTCAACTGGAAGCCGGAGGCCATGCATGTCTTCGACAGGGAAACGACCCTGCGCGTCGAGCGCAAGGTGCTGGTGACTGCCGATGGTGCCGGCGAGGCGCCAGCGCTGCGGGCAGTCAAGTAGTCGGGAAAGCAATCGGGCAAAGCCGCCTTCTGCCGGCGGCCAGCCACATCGAAATCTGGATTTTTTACGGGAGGAAAGACAATGAATTCCTGGACTGGATGGATAAAGGGCGCGCTGGCAGGCGTTGCCATGCTGGGTGCAGGCGCCGCGCAGGCGGCGCCCGTCGAGATCAATTTCTACTACCCCGTCGCCATCGGCGGGCCTGTCACCAAAATCGTCGAGGACCTGATCGCCCGTTTCGAGGCTGATCATCCCGACATCAAGGTGAAGCCGGTCTATTCGGGCACCTATCCCGAGACGATCAGCAAGGCTCTCACCGCCTACCGCGCCGGCCAGCCGCCGGAAGTCGCGGTCATGCTGTCGACCGACATGTACACGCTGATCGACGAGGACGCGATCGTCCCCTTCGACGACTTCGTCAGGACCGACGAGGACAAGGCGTGGCTGGAAGGGTTTTTCCCGGTGTTCATGGTCAACAGCGAGCATGACGGCAAGACCTGGGGCGTTCCGTTCCAGCGCGGCACCACGCTGTTCTTCTGGAACAAGGATGCGTTCAAGGAAGTCGGCCTCGACCCGGAAAAGGGTCCGCAGAACTGGGACGAGGTGGTCGAGTTCGCCACGAAGCTGACCAAGCGCGAAGCCGACGGCAATGTCAGCCGCTGGGGCATGCAGGTGCCGTCCTCGCTGACCTCCTACTGGCTGCTGCAAGGCTATGTCGCCCAGAATGACGGCAAGATCGCCGACGAGACCGGCACGCAGACCCGTTTCGATTCTCCCGAGGTGGTCGAGGCGCTGCAGTACTGGGTCGATCTCGCCCACAAGCACAAGGTCATGAAGCCGGGCGTCATCGAATGGGCGACCAACCCGAAGGACTTCTTCGAGGGCCGCGCCGCGATGATCACCACCACCAGCGGCAACCTCACCAACATCAAGACCAACGCGCCGTTCCCCTTCGGCGTGCAGATCCTGCCCGAGCACAAGAAGCGCGGCGCGCCGACCAGCGGCGGCAACGCCTACATCTTCAACGGCGTGGCGCCGGAGAAGCAGGAGGCCGCCTTCCAGTTCGTCAAGTGGCTGTCCTCGCCCGAGCAGGCGGCCGAATGGAGCATCAAGACCGGCTACATCGCCGCGCGCGAGGATGCCTGGGCCACCGATGCCATGAAGGCCTATGTCGCCGAGTTCCCCGGCGCGCTCGTGCCGCATGAGCAGATCCCCTACATGGTGCCGGAACTGTCCACGCATGAGAACCAGCGCATCTCGCGCGTCATCGACGATGCCATCGAGGCGTCCCTGACGGCCAAGAAGGAGCCGGCGCAGGCGCTTTCCGATGCCCAGACGGAAGCGGACCGCATCCTCGAGGATTATCGCGACTGATCGTGTCTGCGGCCACGGGGCGCCTGTTGCGCTCCGTGGCGCGCGCATTGGATTGCAGGGTCGAAAATCACAGCCCGGAAAGGTTGGCAGGTGAAGAAGACGAACAACATGGTGGTGCCCTGGCTGCTGCTTTTGCCGGCCACGGTCCTGCTTGCCGCCTTTACTCACATTCCGGCGGTGATGACCTTCATCAACAGCTTCTACCGCACGCCGCGCGGCAACCGGCCGGCACGCTTCGTCGGCATGGACCACTACAGCAGCATGCTGAGCGATCCGGTGTTCATGGCGGCGCTGAAGAACAACGCGATCTACGCGCTGGGCACGGTGCCGGCGGCGATTGCGCTGTCCATGCTGATGGCGGTCATCGTCAACTCCGCCATTCGCGGGCGTGCGCTGATGCGCATGTCGTTCTTCCTGCCGACCGTGCTGCCGATGATCGCGGTCGCCAACATCTGGCTGTTCTTCTACACGCCGGGCTACGGCCTCATCGACCAGTTCCTCGGCCTGTTCGGGTTCCATGAGCGCAACTGGCTGGGCGATCCCGACACGGTGCTCGGCAGCCTGATGGTGCTGGCGATCTGGAAGGAAGCCGGCTTCTTCATGATCTTCTATCTGGCCGCCTTGCAGCAGATCAGCCCCACGCTTTCCGAGGCTGCCGCGCTGGAAGGCACCAGCCGCTGGTATTTCTTCCGCCGCGTGACCTTCCCGCTTCTGATGCCGACCACGCTGTTCGTGATGATCAACGCCATCATCAATTCGTTCCGGCTGATCGACCATGTCATCGTCATGACCCGCGGGGGGCCGGACAATGCCTCCACGCTGCTGCTCTACTATGTCTACAACGTCGCGTTCCGTTTCTGGGATACGGCCTATGCCTCGGCGCTGACCGTCGTCCTGCTCGCCGTACTTGCCCTGCTGGCCTTCGTCCAGTTCGGCGTTCTCGATCGCAAGGTGCACTACAAATGAGCGCCATGACCCTTTCCCACCATGCCCGCGAAGCCTCCTTCTGGCGGGTTCTGGAAACCGGCGCCTGCTATCTGCTTGGGCTCTTGTGGATCCTGCCGCTGTTCTACGCGGTGTGGATGGCGGTGCATCCGCCGGCCTACGAGGTGCGCTTCGAGTTGCTGGCGCCGCTGACGCTGCAGAATTTCGTCGATGCCTGGAACGCCGCGCCCTTCGCGCGTTACTTCCTCAACACCTTCGCGCTGATCACCACCATTCTGGTGTGCCAGTTCGTGGTCTGCACGCTGGCCGCCTATGCCTTCGCCCGCTATGAGTTTCCCGGCAAGACGGTGGTGTTCATGCTGGTGCTGATCCAGCTCATGATCATGCCGGAAGTGCTGATGGTGGAGAACTATCGCACCATCTCCAGGCTCGGGCTGGTGGATACGGTGCTGGCCATGGGCCTGCCCTACATGGCGTCGGCCTTCGGGATCTTCCTGCTGCGCCAGACCTTCCTGACCGTGCCGAAGGAACTGGATGACGCCGCGCGCGTCGAGGGCGCGGGACCGCTCGCCGTTCTGCTCAAGGTCTACGTGCCGCTCGCCCGCCCCGTCTATGTCGCCTACGGGCTGGTTTCGGTCAGCTATCACTGGAACAACCTTTTGTGGCCGCTGGTCATCACCAATTCGGTGACGACCAGACCGCTGACGGTCGGCCTTCAGGTGTTCGCCTCACCCGATCAGGGCGTGCAGTGGAGCGTGATCTCGGCCGCTACGCTGATGACCTCCGCGCCGCTGCTGATCGGCTTCCTGCTGTTCCAGCGCCAGTTCGTGCAGAGCTTCATGCGTGCCGGCATCAAGTGATGCCGGCTGCGTTCACGGGAATTATCTGCCCTGGATCACGCGGATGAACCGGGGACTCTTGGTGCGGAAGTCCTCATAGGTGATGCGGCCGCTGGCAATGCCGTTGAAGGCGCGCGTGCAATAGGTGCGCGCGACATTGCTGCGCGGGCTGACATTCATGATCTTCGCCATCTGCGCCTTGCGGGCGGGCGAGGCCCGGGAAGCGCCGCGGTAGCACTCGTTGATCGCATCCCGCTTCATCGCCGGGCTGCCGCGCACGATCTCCTGCGCCTGCTTGTAGCTTGATTCCGTCACGCAGCCGCTGAGCATGGCGGCGGCCGCGATTGCCGTGAGCATTCCCCAAATGCGCATGTGCTTCTCCCTGTGTGGTCATCGCCCGGGAAAACTGAGGCATGCGGCCGGAACTGTCAAAGACCGTCATGCAACGGCGTTTCAGGCGACAACCTGCAATTCGGTCACGACACGATCGCGGCCATTGTTCTTGGCGCGATAGAGGGCGGCGTCGGCGCGCAGGAACACGCTTTCGAAATCCTCGTCGGAGGGAAGCACGATGGCAATGCCCGCGCTGGCCGTGCAGTTGACCGGGCCGGACCCGGTCTGCACCGGCTCCGCCTTGAACGAGGTCCTGATGCGCTCCGCCACGGAGATGGCCACCGGAACGCTGGCCTGGCGGATCACCATGACAAATTCCTCGCCGCCCATGCGCGCGGCCAGATCGCCCCGTCGCAGGTTGTCGCGCAATCCGAGCGCGAACTGGCACAGGATGCGGTCGCCGGCATTGTGGCCGTATCGGTCGTTTATGGACTTGAAGTTGTCCAGATCGAAGATCACCACCGCGTCTGCGGGCTGAAGATGGTCGAGGGCCAGGCTGTCGAACAGGGCGCGGCGGTTCAGGATGCCGGTCAGCGGGTCGGTCCTGGCCTCGATGCGATGGCGGCGGGCGGCTCTCGACTGGTTCAGGCCGAGCGACAGTGCGCCGATGCCGGTTATGCCGACAAGGGCCATGATGGCATTGAGGTTCTCCGCCCAGCTTTTCGGCTGGGCATCAAGCGTCCAGCTTCGCGCCTGCAGCAGCACACCGCCGCAAAGGAGGAAGGAAAATGCGGTCAGCACGTAGAGGGTCGTGATGGCGAAAATCGATACCGGCGCTTCCCGGCGCGCATTCCAGTAGAGACGGGCCGTCATCATGATGAGCACCGCCGCCACCAGATTGTAGATGGCGATCCCGAGGCCGTTCAGTCCCGCCAGTATCAGGATGACCACGGGAAGCGAAAGCCCGGCGGCCAGCGCGATGGTCGTGGCCCATTTGATCCGCTTGCCGACGAAAACCCGGGCGGCGATGTACACGGCCACGAAACCCAGGGTTTGCAGAAGAAATCCGAACGCGGTGAGCGTTTCGATATGGAGTGGAACTGTCGAGTAGATAACGGCGCCGCAGCCGAGCAGAACCATGCCCAGCATCCAGCCCATCAGAAAACGGTCCATCCGGTTCTGCAGCCATACGCTCAGCATTGTCAGGGCCAGAGCGGTCGCGCAGATGCCGGCGGCGAAGAAAAGCGTGTCCGAATCCATCCCCATTCTGGTCACGCCTCGTGCCGCGGCTCCCTTTCCTTGCCCCTACCATATAGGGGCAAGATGATACGAAAGCGACTACGAGCAAGGTGAACAGAACGTTACGCGCCGCCGGCGCGACCCGCTCATGCCTGATGGAAAACCGGCAGGGCGAGATTCCCCCGCCACGATGATGGCCGGTCGGGGGAGGAGCGTGCGGTCAGAACTTGACGGTCAGCCCGGCGCGGAAGGTGCGGCCGGGGGCCGGCATGTAGCTCTGTGCCAGCGGGTCCAGATAGTAGCGATCGGTGATGTTGTGGACCGAGGCGTTGAGGATCGTGTCCTCGCGCAGCCTGTAGCTCAGGAACGCGTCGAAGAGGGCGACGGGGTGATAGAAGAGCTGCGGGGTGGTGCTGCTGCTCTGCCATGGCTTGTCGATCTTCTCGGTCGGCCCGGACGTGTAGGTCATGCGACCGCCCACCGTCAGCCTGTCTTCGAGGAAGCGGCCGCCGACAGTCAGGTTCACCGCGTATTTCGGCGGATTCTGGGTGTTGATGTAGGAGCCGACATAGCTGCCGGGCGTGCAGTCCGGCGCGTCCTGCGTCTTCACATAGGCATCCGCCTTTCCACGCAGATAGGCCGCAAAGTCCGCATCGCAGGTTTCGGTGCGCAGATAGTAGGTCGCGCCCAGCTCGGCGAAGAAGCGGCCATTGTCGTAGTTCGACTGGAACTCCAGACCGCTGGTCTGATAGCTGTCGGCGTTGGAGAACGTCATCAGCCCGGTGCCGAACGGATCGTAGTAGCGGACGATGTAATTCTTCACGTCATTGTCGAAATATGCCAGCTTGAAGGAGGCCACGTCGCCTTCGGTGATCAGGTTCTCGCGCGTGGTGCTGGCGCCGATCTCGATGGCGCGCGAGCGCTCGGGCTTCAGCCCCGAAGCGGGATCGACCTGCAGCGTGCCGATGGTCGTCTCGAACAGTGACGGCAGGCGGTAGCCCTGCGTGTAGCTTGCATAGAGGAAGGTCTGCGGCGAAATCTCGTAGTTGACGCCGATGGCGGGCGTGAAGCCGCTGTCGCTGTTCGACATTCTCTCGCCGCGATCGAAGCCGACCACCATGTTGGTGTAGCCCGGATTGCCCTCCGCCATATAGGTCGGGGTGCCGAACTCGTCATAGGGAATGCCATCGAACGGGTTGTTGGTGTCGGTGATGACCATGCCGTTGTTCAGGCGCGGATCGGTGGCGTCGGTGAACTGCCCGTTCTCGTCCGGCGTCCAGTACATGTTGCCGAAGACCTTGCCGTTGTAGACCGAGACCCACTTTCCGTAGACGTCTTCACGGCGCGCAACCGAAGGGGCATTGCGGTCGTGCGAGCTGTAGCGGCCATAGCGTCCGCCGGCCCAGAACTGCAGGTTTTCCTTCGGCTTGTATTCGAGCTTGCCGGAGAGGCTGACCTCGGTGCGGTAGCCGTCGCGCAGATTGCGGTTCGAGTTGAGGTCGTGTTCGCTGATCACGACGCCGTCCTGTGGCCGGATGTCCTCGTACTGGAACGAGCTGCCCAGATCGAAGGCGAAAGCGCCGGCGTCCGTCCTGAACTCGGAGCGGTTGGAAAGATCGCCGCCGACGCGGGTATTGTCCATGCGCACCCAGCTGCGGTCGCTGCTGCCATAGACCCACTGCGACTTCGGACCGTTGGTGGCGTTGATCTGGTCGCTCTTCGCGCCCGTGGCCCAGAAGTTGGCCTTGAAGTCGACCAGGTCGTTGTCCTTCGGGTCGAACGAGTAGCGCGCCGAAGCCGAGTTGATGACCATGCTGCCGACCGGATACTGATAGACGCCGCCGGTGCCGAAGCGGAAGATGTCGGAAGGCATGATCTCGCCGAACTCGCCGTCGAAATAGCGGTAGCTGAGTTCCAGCTGCTGCTCGTCGGTGGGCTTGATGGTGGCCTTAAGCAGGGCGGACTCGGTGTTGACCGATGTGTTGAGAACCTCTTCGCCGGCCATGTAGGATTTGGCGACGGTATTGTTCTCATAGCCCCATTTGTCGAATTCGCGATATTTTTCGCGTCCATGCTTGCCGGCGAAGTAGTTGCCCTGATTGCGGCGCGCATAGGCGGCCACCAGATCGATATGATCGCTGGTGAAGGCGGCCGCCACGCTTCCGGATCTGGCCTTCGAATCGAAAAGGTTGGGCCGGCTGTCATGGGGCGTGGTGCCGAGTTCGCTGCTGCTACCCAGATATTCCGGCCGGTAGGCCTGCTTCACGCCATTGTCCCACAATTCGCCCTTCAGGCGCACGCCCCAGGTCTTGCCGGGCTTGATGATGTCCTCGGGGCGAAGCGTCGTCATGTTGACGGTGCCGGCGATGGCGCCTGCGGCTGAGGGAGACAGCCCCGGACCCTTGGTGATGGTGACGTCGCTGATCAGGTCGGGGTCGAAATAGCTGCGCTGCTGCGTGCCGGCATAGCCGCGATACACGTTGAGCGACTGCTGCGAGCCGTCGACGGTGACGGCGACGCGGCTCTGGCCCTGCAGGCCGCGGATGTTGACGTCGACGCCGCCGCCGTTGCGGCTGTCTCCCACCTGAACGCCCGGCTGCCCCTTCAGCATGTCGGACGGCGAAAGCCTGCCATAGCGATCAAGCTGTTCGGCGGTGATGTACACCGAGGATGCGGGCTCGGTGTAGACGGCGCGCGCGCCGCCAGCGCCGGTCACGTTGATGGTGCCGAGGACCATCGACGGATCGGTTCCGCCCGGCGCATGTGCGGCCGACACGCGGTCGGTGATCAGCACGTTTGAGGAATCCCTGAAGGCATAGACCAGGCCCGAACCCTGAAGGATCTGCGCCAGCGCCTGCTGGCGCGTGGCGGCGCCGCGAATCCCGGGCGACGACTTCCCGGTGGCGATCGACGCATCATAGGAAACCTGCGTGCCGGACTGGCTGCCGAACGACGCCAGTGCGCGGCTTAGCGGCCCGGCAGGAATGTTGAAGCTTGTCTGTGCTTCCTGCTGCGCAAGGCTCGCCGTCGATACGAGGGCCAGAGCCGGCAGCGCGGTGGTCGCCATCAGCGCGGCGGCCAGCACCTTGCCGCGGAAAAGGCCGAAATCGTTCTTCACAGGCACGCGTCCCATGTCCTGAGCACTCCGTTTGAATTGGGAGAGCTGGCATGCCGGATCGTCGGGTGTGCAGCTCCTGTATAGCCTTACGAGCGGGGTCGGGATTTTTTCTGCTTTTCGACGTTTTTCTTCAGACAGGCGAAATCACCGTCATCATGGAGCCGATATGGCGCAGCTTCGCGCCGAAGGGGCTGACGACGGCTTCCAGCGCCCGCGACGGGTTGCTGAGGTCGAAGACACCGCTCACCTCGCGCGAGCCGAGCGCCGGATCCGCCATCACCACCCGCCCCGGCAGCCAGCGCGAGATTTTCGCCACCATGGCTGAAACCGTTTCGCGCTCCGCCACGATCATGCCCTCGCGCCAGGCTGCGATCTGGAAGGTTTCGCGCGAGCCGCGCGCCAGCCTGTGCGACGAGGCGTCGAGCGTCATCCAGTCGCCGCTGGACAGCCGTTCTGTCGTGGACAGTTGCCGGTCCCGGGCCTCGACCGTGCCTTGCGCGACGGAAACCGAGATGAAGCCGGCATCGTCCGAGATGTCGAATGCGGTTCCGAGCGCCGTTGCCGTAACCGGCCCGGCCTGTACGGAGAAGGGACGGCGCGCATCATGCGCGACCTCGAAGAACGCCATGCCCGACAGCAGCCCGACGGTGCGGCCTGCATCGCTGTAACCGACGGCGACGGCGCTGTCGGGCCCCAGCGTCATGACGCTGCCGTCCGCCAGCTTGAGGCGTCTGATCTGGGCTGTTGTCGTGATGTGATCGGCCCTGGCGTGAAGCATGGCCAGCGGCACGCCCCATGCGCCGAGCGCGATTGCGCCGAGACCTGCGCCCGCGCCCGTGAGCACAGCGCGCCGCGACAGGTCCGCCGGCTTCTCCGCCCGGTGCTGGCCGGCGAGGATCTTGCCGGTCATGCCATGGATTTCCACCACCCGCGCCCAGGTGGCAGCGTGCAGAGGTCCGCGCGCCACCCAGTTGCGCACCATGTCGACGGAAACCGGATTGGAGGGGTCGTTCTGCAGGCGAATGGCGAGGTCGGCGGCCTCGCGAAACAGGTGACGCTCCTCCTCTTCGCGGCTCATGAAGTTCCTCCCTGCAGCCGGTTTCCCGTCAACAACAATCCGGATTTTCCTTTGTGCGCCCGGATGGACGCAGGGCGATCCAGGCGCGCGAAAAAAGCGCCCGCATCATCAATACGTTCGGCGCGCGGGATTTTTCTGCTCCGGCGATGAAATCTTATCGTGCGCCGGTCAACCGTGCATCGATATGTTCATAGGCATCGCGGATCAGCGACCAGGTGCGCGATACCGAAAGGCCAAGCTCTGCCGCCACCGCCGCGATGGTCATCGCTTCCATGCGGTGCAGCTCGAACGCCCTGCGGGTGCGTGCGGGCAGTTCCGCGAGTGCGGCCTGGGTGAGGGCCAGCCTCTGCCGGTCGTAGACCGCTGTTTCCGGCGATGGGGATGGATCGGCAATGGCGGCGAAGACCTCCGGCGCAAGGTCGACATAGTTGAGAAGACGTTCGCGCCGCTGGTGGTCGATGCCGAGATTGCGGGCGACGCGGAACAGGTAGCCGGCAGGGTTGTGGGAGGCGGTGCCGCTGGCCGGCGGCGAGACAAGGACGCGTACGAACGTATCCTGCGTGAGGTCGGCTGCCGTTTCCTCGGCTATGCCCCTGCGGCGGAGGGATTGCGCAATGTCGCGCGCATGCTTCCGGAAGAGATGCTGCAAGTCCCACATGGGCTGTTGTCTTCGCCGGCCGGCGTCCTTCGGGATTTGATCGGGATGCTCTTTGGGGGTCCGCGAAGGGTCGAATGCGCGGGAGCCTATTTGTTGAATAGAAACATCATGTTTTGTTGGCAAGTTGAAATCTGCGTGAGGCCGCCGCTCTTTTTAACCCGTGGCCGATCTGTCACAACCGGGAACCGGCAGCGCGGCTTTGCAACTGCGGTAAATGCCATGGCCGTCCAAGCTGTCGATATTCGTCGCATTCGATCCAATCTGGAAGGACCTGTTAACCATCGGTTCCTATTGCTTGGAGAGCAGTCAATCGGCGAGTCTTGAGTATGTCATCCATGCGTCTTTCCCGGGCCAATTTTTCGGACATGGTTTCGCGGGCCGACAGCCCGCCGCCGCGCTCCGACGAACCTTCGTTGCAGCCATCCGCGCCGCAAACGCCGGCGTCCCGCATGGTCAACCTCAATGGCACCGGCGCAAGCTATGTCCAGCCGAAGGGCGCGGGGGAGGCGTTCCCGAACTTCGGTGGCCCGGAGGGAGAGTTCGCCCGCCCGACCTATCAGAACTATTTCTTCCTCGCGCCCAATGTGCGCTTCACCCGCACGCCGGATCGCGAAATCAGGAAGCTGCGCGATGATGACGGGCATGGCGAACCGTCCGGTGAGCCCGTGCCCGTGGGGAACAGGCCGGCCGGTCTCGCTCCTGTCGCGGCCGCCCCGGCTGCTGCCCGCAGGCCCGAGCCCGCCGCGGTGCCACCTGCTTCTGCGCGGCAGGCGGTGGCAGCCGAACGTTGTGTCGAGCCCATCCGCACCGTCGGGCCGAAGCCGGTTACCGGTCCTGCAACTGAGGCGGACGCCGGATCGGTTACCGGAACGGATGGCAGGACAGACAGCCACTGGGCCTGCATTTCGGATCATGCCTTCTTCGAATTCGTGGCCGAAAACACCGTCGATGTGCCGTCCCGGGCCGGATCGGCGGCTTCCGTCGCTGCTGCCGCGCCACCATCGGCGGCACCCTTCACGCCGGTCGTACGCAACCGGTCCGAGCCCACGCCAAGGTCGCGCATTGCGCCTTCCGTGCTTCAGAACGCCGACATCACCACGCTCTATCGCGTCATCGAATGCGCCGTGACCGGCAAGGCTTTTGACGTGCAGCCAGAGGAGGCCGCGCCGGCTCCGGTTCGGCAGGCGCCGGCCGTTGTGGCTGAAGCGCCTGCCATCCAGCCGGAAGCGAAGGCCGGGGACCGGCCCGAAGAGGTCGTGACCGTTGAACCGGCGGCGAAGGTGTCACCCGCGCGTGCGGCGCGTTCGGTCGAGATCACCATGCCGGTCCCGCGCGCGCCCACGCTGCCGAAGGCCGGCCGCGTGACGCAGGTTTCATCCGGCGGGGCTTATGAATTCCCCTCCGAGGAGCTGCTTCAGGAGGCGCCCGAGGGGCAGGGCTTCTACATGTCGCAGGAGCGGCTGGAACAGAACGCCGACCTTCTCGAAAGCGTGCTGGAGGATTTCGGCGTACGCGGCGAGATCATCCATGTCCGCCCCGGCCCGGTCGTCACCCTCTACGAGTTCGAGCCTGCGCCGGGCGTGAAGTCATCGCGGGTCATCAATCTGGCCGAAGACATCGCCCGCTCCATGTCGGCCATCTCGGCGCGCGTCGCCGTGGTGCCGGGCCGCAACGTCATCGGCATCGAACTGCCAAACGAGACGCGCGAGACGGTCTATTTCCGCGAGATGATCGAATCGCAGGACTTCCGCAAGAGCAGCGCCAGGCTGGCGGTGTGCCTGGGCAAGACCATCGGCGGCGAGCCGGTGATCGCCGAACTGGCCAAGATGCCGCATCTGCTGGTCGCCGGCACCACCGGCTCGGGCAAGTCGGTGGCCATCAACACCATGATCCTGTCGCTGCTCTACCGGCTGAAGCCGGAAGAATGCCGCCTCATCATGGTCGATCCCAAGATGCTGGAACTGTCGGTCTATGACGGCATTCCGCATCTGCTGACCCCGGTCGTCACCGATCCCAAGAAGGCGGTCACCGCGCTGAAATGGGCGGTGCGCGAGATGGAGGACCGCTATCGCAAGATGGCGAAGCTCGGCGTGCGCAACATCGACGGCTACAACCAGCGTGCCGCGGCCGCCCGCGACAAGGGCGAGACCGTGGTCATGCAGGTGCAGACCGGCTTCGAGAAGGGCACCGGCGAGCCGCTGTTCGAGGAGCAGGAAATCGATCTCTCGCCGATGCCCTATATCGTCGTCATCGTCGACGAGATGGCCGACCTGATGATGGTGGCCGGCAAGGAGATCGAGGGCGCCATCCAGCGTCTCGCCCAGATGGCGCGCGCCGCCGGCATCCACCTGATCATGGCCACGCAACGGCCTTCGGTGGATGTCATCACCGGCACCATCAAGGCCAACTTCCCGACCCGCATCTCCTTCCAGGTCACCTCCAAGATCGACAGCCGCACCATTCTGGGCGAGCAGGGCGCGGAACAGCTTCTCGGGCAGGGCGACATGCTGCACATGGCCGGCGGCGGCCGCATCGCCCGTGTGCACGGGCCGTTCGTCTCCGACGACGAGGTCGAGCAGGTCGTGGCGCATCTCAAGACGCAGGGACGGCCCGAATATCTGGAGACGGTCACCGCCGACGAGGACGAGGAGGAACCGGAGGCCGATGACGGCGCCGTATTCGACAAGAGCGCCATAGGTGCCGAGGATGGCGACGGGTTGTTCGAGGAAGCCGTCAAGGTGGTGATGCGCGACAAGAAGTGCTCGACCTCCTACATCCAGCGCCGCCTCGGCGTCGGCTACAACCGCGCCGCCTCGCTGGTCGAGCGTATGGAGAAGGAAGGGATGGTCGGCGCGCCGAACCATGTCGGCAAGCGTGAAATCCTCATTGGCAGGGCAGATCGCGCCGCAGACTGATGGCGGATTGCCCGGAGCGCTTTTCCGGGTGCGGAGCCGTTGCAGGCGCCGACAATGATCCCTGTTCCGGCGCATGACAGCGGCTGCCGGACAGGGCGGCGTTCTTTCGCACCCCTGCACGATCCACGGCACCGTATCGAACCGCATCCGTATGCCGGATCATTGAAAAAACCTGTTCTTGCACGGCCGCTTGCCGGATCCGAATCCGTGCGCACGCTCCACTGTTTGCCGCCGCCCGGCGTGAAGGCGGCCATTTCCCTCGCATTTGACTCAAACTCGCATGCCGCTTTTTGCTCTCTGTTCGCATGCCCGTGCGAAGAAGGGGCAGGCGGGCATTGATGGAGAATGAGTTTGATACGAGATCTGTCGGCGGCCCGCGTGCATCTTGAACGCGCCTACTATTATCTCGGGGGCAATGACGAGACATGCGGCAAGGCGCGTGAAGCGCTCGACCTGCTGATCGAGATGGTGGCCACGGCGGAGCATGCCAGGCCCGCAGGCGAGATCATCCAGTTTCCCCGGCAGTCGCGAAGCTGACGCGCACGGCAGGAACGCGCCGGCGCAGCGTCACAACAGGCGCGAAAGCGCACAGCCGCCCAATAGGGAGGCGACCGAAGCCGGACGATGACGTGTATTCTGAAGCGTTTGGTGGAGCCAAGCGGGATCGAACCGCTGACCTCCTGCATGCCATGCAGGCGCTCTCCCAGCTGAGCTATGGCCCCATACCCGACTTTCTCGGGAGCCGTTTCCGGCCAGGTCATCAGGGCGACGCCGCGTCGCCCGATGTGGGCGGCTTCTAGCGCCGCCCGTCGTCAATAGCAAGCCTCTTTAGCCTGCTTTTTTCATGCCGCGCATAAAAAATCGCGGCATGTGGACAGAGGCCCGCTTAGAGCTCGTCGTCCTCGTCGTCGCCGACGCCGATCATGTCGGCAACGTCGTCGTCGCCTTCTTCCTCGTCGGCAAGGAAGGTGTCGTCGTCATCGTCGCCCAGATCGACATCGTCGTCGTCGTCACCGAGATCCGGCAGATCGTCGTCCTTGGAATCGCCGTCGGCGTCTTCCAGCGGAACCAGCACGGCGCCTTCTTCCTCGGCGTCGAGCTCCTTCTCGGCCACATCGTCCTCTTCCTCGAGGATCGAAGCCTTGCTGTCCTCGAAATAGGAGCGCGGATAGGTCTTGCCCGTATAGGGAGAGACGACCGGGTCCTTGTTCAGATCGTAGAATTTCTGGCCCGTTTCCGGGTCGATTCGTTTGGTGCCAAGTTCGGGTTTTGCCACGACAAGCCTCGTCGAAAAAAGTCTGGTCCCCTTAACGGCTCATTGTAAGCCTGTCAAAGCCAAATGCCGCCACGGGAAAACGGGAGTTTCCCGCAACTTGCCGAGGGGGATGACCGTCGCCGCGGGCCGTGATACGAGACCGCCGCGCTGTCTTTGAAATTGCCCGCTCGCCGGGATCTTCGCAAGAGGAATAGTCATGTCGCATACCGCCGCCCCGCAACCGGCCATCGCCCGCCGCTCGTCTCCGCTCAGGGGCGAGGCGCGTGTGCCCGGCGACAAGTCGATCTCGCACCGCTCCTTCATGTTTGGCGGGCTGGCCTCCGGCGAGACGCGCATCACCGGCCTGCTGGAAGGCGAGGACGTGCTGCGCACCGGCGAGGCGATGAAGGCGATGGGCGCCCATATCGGGAAGAAGGGCGACGAGTGGATCATCCGCGGCACCGGCAACGGCGCGCTGCTGCAACCCGAAGGCCCGCTCGATTTCGGCAATGCCGGCACCGGCTCGCGCCTCACCATGGGGCTTGTCGGCACCTATGACATGGAAACAACCTTCATCGGCGATGCCTCTCTGCAATCGCGGCCGATGGGGCGCGTGCTCGACCCGCTGCGCCAGATGGGGGTGCAGGTGCTTTCCGCCGCCCCCGGCGACCGCATGCCGCTGACCCTGCGCGGGCCGAAACATGCCGCCCCCATCACCTATCGCGTGCCGATGGCCTCGGCGCAGGTGAAGTCGGCCGTGCTTCTGGCCGCGCTCAACACGCCGGGCATCACCACCGTCATCGAGCCGGTGATGACCCGCGACCACACCGAAAAGATGTTGAAGGGCTTTGGCGCCAGCATCGATGTCGAGACCGACGAGCGCGGCGTGCGCCACATCTTCATCGAGGGGCAGGGCAGGCTGACAGGCCAGACGATTCGCGTGCCCGGCGATCCGTCCTCGGCAGCCTTCCCGCTGGTCGCGGCGCTGATCGTTCCCGGCTCCGACATCGTCATCCGCAACGTGCTGATGAACCCCACCCGCACCGGCCTGATCCTCACCTTGCAGGAAATGGGGGCGGATATCGAGGTGCAGAATACGCGCAACGAAGGCGGCGAGGATGTCGCGGATCTGCGCGTGCGCCATTCGCAGCTGAAGGGTGTGACCGTTCCGGCCGAACGCGCGCCGTCCATGATCGACGAATATCCGGTTCTGGCCGTGGCCGCCGCCTTCGCCGAGGGCGAAACGCTGATGCAGGGGCTGGAGGAACTGCGCGTCAAGGAAAGCGACCGGCTTGCCGCCGTCGCAGCCGGCCTGCGCCTCAATGGCGTCGACTGTACAGAAGGCGAGGCGACGCTTGCCGTGCGTGGGATTCCCGAAGGCAAGGGGCTGGGCGGCGGCGAGGCGGTGAAGACCCATCTCGATCATCGCATTGCCATGAGCTTCCTCGTCATGGGGCTGGCCAGCGAACACCCCGTCACCATCGACGACCGCGCCATGATCGCCACCAGCTTCCCCGAGTTCATGGACCTGATGACAGGGCTTGGCGCGCGGATCGACGCGGCGGACAAGGCGGCGTAATGGCCAGCCCGCTCGCCTCTGCGCTGGTCATCGCCATCGATGGACCCGCCGCGTCCGGCAAGGGCACGCTGGCGCGGCGGCTGGCCGATTATTACCACCTCCCGCATCTCGACACCGGCCTCACCTACCGGGCGGTTGCCCATATGCTGCTGGCGAAAGGCTGGCCGCTCGGCGATGCACCGCATGCGGTGGAGGCGGCACATCTCGTCGATCTGGGCGGGCTCGACCGCACCGTCCTTTCGGCCCATGCCGTGGGTGAGGCGGCCTCGAAGATCGCCGTCATTCCGGAGGTGCGGCGCATATTGGTCGACAAGCAGCGCGCCTTCGCAGCGCAACCCTCCGGCGCCGTGCTGGACGGTCGTGACATCGGCACGGTCGTGTGCCCGGATGCCACAGTGAAGCTCTACGTCACGGCGAGCGCCGAGGTGCGGGCGCGGCGTCGGCTGGCGGAGATCGAGGCCAGGGACGGCAGCGGCGATTTCGCCACCATCCTGGCCGATATCGTGCGCCGCGACGAGCGCGACATGGGCCGCGCCGACTCGCCGTTGCGCCCTGCCGCCGATGCGCACTTGCTCGACACCAGCGAAATGGATATAGAAACCGCGTTTCTTGCCGCCAGAGCCATCATCGATGATATAGTGGCGACAGGAAGCGAAGCCTGAGCGGAACTTGATCGGCGCATTCGCCTGAAAAATCCCCGTTCGGCACCAGACTGAAACCGCCTGCCGGCACTCCGCGCGCCGTACTTCCGACCATCCTCTGGTGGTCTGGGCCCGAAGGGTCCGGGAATGTCGGTCAGGCAAACGCAACGCGAACCCACGGCGCCTGCCTCCTTCAGGAGAGGCATTTCAGGAGAACATATGTCAGTTTCAAACCCCACTCGCGACGATTTCGCGAGCCTGCTCGAAGAATCCTTCGCCGACGGTCATGCCGGTGAGGGCCAGGTCGTCCGCGGCATCGTTACCGCCATTGAAAAGGACATGGCCATCATCGATGTCGGCCTGAAGGTCGAAGGCCGCGTTCCGCTGAAGGAATTCGGCGCCAAGGCCAAGGACGGCACGCTGAAGGTCGGCGACACCGTCGAGGTCTATGTCGAGCGCATCGAGAACGCGCTGGGCGAGGCCATGCTGT
>JAIPUZ010000074.1 GCA_022833215.1 Mesorhizobium sp.
CTGCCGATCGCTCAGCCAGAACTCTCCTGCCATGATCCAAACTCCAGCGTTTTTGAGCTTGAATCATGAAAACTTAAACTAATCAATACTATGATTGGGTTTGGAACCTAAAGCATTTTGCAGCCGAATGGAAACATTTGGCGTCGAAAAAATGCAGCATAAACAAACAGTTAAACCATTTCATCGATTCCGTGAAACGATGAAATGGTCTCAAGGCGCGTCACCAGCGCATCGGCACCATGCGGACGGGTCGGCGCGGCCCGCCCGCGAAAGGCGGAACCGGTACAAGACACCACGGACAACGCGAAGCCGCGCGGGGAAGCACGCGCTTACAGCTTCTGCACAGGTGATCATGGGAACTGGCAATCATGAAAAGCTCCTTCGGGCGACGTATGGGCGTCGCGGGGAATGAGCCGCTTTCAGGCTTGTCCCGGAGCGAAAAGGGCGCGGCCGTCAGGATTCAGTCGCTTCGCCCCGGGCCACATGCCGTGCTTTGCCGGCGAGCCTCGACATAAGTGTGAAAGTTTCCATGCACATGGCTTCAAGCTGGATCGCAATCGCGGCTTTTCAAGGGCCGAGCCCTTCATGCAGCGGATATTTTCTCTTTTATTTCAAATATTTGTTCTGATCGTTCCTATGTATCGTTCAAACCCGGACGGCTGCGCCAGGAAAAGCGACGACAAATCGCTTAAGGCGGCTGGACAGGCGGAAATCTCGTGCTATAACCCACGCGCTCTCGCAGGCGTTCCGGCGTCCTGCCGGGTCGGGAAATCTTTCCGGCTTCTTCGAGACAGGCCCAGGTAGCTCAGTTGGTAGAGCATGCGACTGAAAATCGCAGTGTCGGCGGTTCAATTCCGTCCCTGGGCACCACTCGTTCTTCTCTGAACTTGCCCGATATTTCCCGAAACGTCCCGCCATGCGCGGCGCTCCGTTGCCTTTTGGGCGCGACTCTGGCTGACATCGCAGATGGCGGCTTTTCCGCGACGAGGCACCCGGGAAGATTGGAATAGCCGGTTCATCATGTTGCGTTTCATTCATTCGAGCGACCTGCATCTGGGAAAGCGCTTCGGCAATTTCTCCGGCGACCTGCCGGGCCGGCTGCGCGAAGCGCGTCATACGGTGCTCGCACGGCTGGCGCAGCATGCGCGCGAGCAGGGAGCGTCCACCATCCTGCTGGCAGGCGATACGTTCGACACGGAGACGCCCGCCCCGGACATCCGCCGTCAGGCGCTTGCCGAAATGGCCCATCACGCACCGATCCGGTGGGTGATTCTGCCCGGAAATCACGATTCGTTGCAGGCGTCTCAGCTCTGGGCGGCGCTGAACGCGGAAGCGCCGGAAAATGTCGTTCTGGCGCTGGAGCCCCGGCCGCTTGAGCTGGCGCGCGACGCCATTCTGTTGCCGGCGCCATGCACCACGCGACGCCCCGGCCGGGACCTCACCGAATGGATGGACCGCGCAGCTTCGCCGGAAGGGGCGATCCGCGTCGGGCTGGCCCACGGCGCGGTCCAGAGTTTTTCCGAGGATGCGGCAGCTTCGGAGGTCATCGCGCCCGACCGGGCCCGCCGCGCCGGCCTCGACTATCTGGCGCTGGGCGACTGGCACGGCGCTGTCGGGATCGATGCCCGCACGCGCTACAGCGGCACGCCCGAACCCGACCGTTTCAAGCACGACCGGCCGGGTGAAGCCCTGCTGGTGCAGATCGCCGGGCCTTCCGCGTTGCCGGAGGTGACCTCGCTTCCCACGGCAAGCTTTGCGTGGCGCACGCTTGAGCTGCATATGCTGGACGGCGACGATGCGGCCAGCGCGCTGGAAGCCCTGCTTCCCGAGACGAGACAGCGCCGGCAATCGCTTGTGCGCGTGGCGGCTTCGGGACGCTGCCGTCTTTCCGGCCGCACGGCACTGGCAGAGGCGACAAAGAACGTGGCGCCGGACTTCGCATTCATGGAGCTGGACGACAGCGGCCTCGAAACGGAATGTGAAATCGGCGATCTCGACCAGATCGACAGGGCTGGCGCACTGCGCGAAGCCGCGAATGCCCTGCTGGCGGAGGCCACCGACGAAAGCCGCCCTGCAACCGAGCGCGACATCGCGCAGGCCGCGCTAGGCCGCCTCTACTCCCTTGCGCGGGCGGTGACGCCATGAAGATCTCGGCGCTGCGGCTGTTCAATGTGAAGCGCTTTGCCGGACGCGGGGTCGCAATCGAAGGGATCGGCGACGGGGTCAACGTGCTTTGCGCCGCCAACGAATTCGGCAAGTCGACGAGTTTCGAGGCGCTTCATGCGCTGTTCTTCCAGCCGCATTCCAGCACATCCGGCGATGTCCGGAGCCTGCGCCCCTACAGCGGCGGCAATCCGCTGGTGGAGGCCGACATCGCCACCGCGGAGGGCTCCTTCCGCATCACCAAGCAGTATTATGGCGGCCGCGCCGCCCGCGTGTCCGACCTGTCGAGCGGACGTCTTCTGGCCCAGGCCGACGAGGCGGAAAATTTCATCGGCAACCTGATCAGGGGCGGCAGTGCCGGCCCCGCCGGGCTGTTGTGGGTGCGGCAGGGCATCACCGGCATCGAAAAGCGCAGCCGTTCGGAAGAGGACAGCGAAAAGGAAGTTCGCAAGACCCTGCTGGAATCCGTTCAGGGAGAGGTGGAAGCCATCACCGGCGGGCGGCGGATGGCGGACATCATGGCGGCCACCGCGCAAGCTCTTTCCGAACTGGTGACCGCAACCGGCCGGCCGAGAACCGGTGGCCGCTACGCCACCGCGATCGAAGCCCGCGACAGGCTGGCCATGGAAGAGCAGCGGCTTGCCGGCGAGGTCGCGGCGCTGCGGGACGCGCTCGACAAGCGGGCTGCCGCAGCACGGCGGCTGGCCGAACTGGACCGCCCCGAAGACCGG
The DNA here is from genome assembly GCA_022833215.1 of Mesorhizobium sp. Lineage (GTDB taxonomy): Bacteria > Pseudomonadota > Alphaproteobacteria > Rhizobiales > Rhizobiaceae > Mesorhizobium. The sequence goes on from JAIPUZ010000074.1 coordinate 2,895, forward strand.
CAGGAACGCAGGATCGCCGTCGACCGGGCGCAGGCCGCCTTCGATCAGGCCAGAGCCCGGATCGACACGCTGAAGGCTGCGGAAGCAGAACTCAACCTCGCCCGTGAACGCCACGATGCCGCCGCGCGCGAGGTGCGGGCATTGCAGGATGCGCTCGGGAAGGCCAGGCTTTTGCGCGGCAGGCTGGACGACGCGGAACGACAGCATGCGGGGGCTCTGGCAAAACGGCGGGAGGCCGCCGATGCCATGACCAGCGCGAGAGAGGCGGCCGATATTGCCGAACAGGAAGAGCAGGAAGCCCGCGATCTGCTCGCCCGAATGGATGCCGCGCTGAAAGCGCGGGACGCGGCGGAGCGTCATGCAAAGCTGAAGGAACGGTTGAGCGCGGCCGAGGAGACCCGGCTCATACTCGAACAGGTGGAAGCGAGACATGCAGTTCTGAAGATCGACCCGAAGGCCATCGAAGATCTTCAGGCTCTGGAGATCGAGGTCGCCCGGCTGCACGCGCTCGAGGACGCGGCCCGTCCTTCGGTTGTTCTCGCCTATGAGCGCGACGGCATCGACCCTGTGAAAATGGACGGCGTCCCGCTCGGCGATGGAGAGGAACGCCGCTATGGCGAGCAGGCGCAGCTTTCCATACCGGGCATCGGCTCCATCACATTGAGGGCGAACCGCCCTGCACAAAGCGACGGGCGGCTGCACCGGGCAGAAGAAAAGAAGCGGGCATTGCTGGAAGCGCTGGCTGTGGACGATGTCGCGGCGGCAAGGTCGCGGCAGATGCAGGCCCAGCAGCTTGCCATGGAGGCGCAGGGCCTGCGCAGCCGCTTGTCCGCGCTGGCGCCGGATGGATTGCCGAAGCTGCGGGAAGAATGTGCCGCGCAGGAACCGGCCCCCGCGTCTCACCCCGATGAAACCGGAGGCGAGCCTGAACAGCTTAAAGCCGCCCATGCGGGTGCCGAGGAACGTCGCAAATCCGCGCGCCAGGCATTGCGGGAAGCGGAACCGCTCCAGCGCATCGCCGACGAGGCGTTCATAGCGGCCCAGACGAACCTGGTGACGCTGCGGGCTGAGATGGCCCAGATCGAGGTGCTTCTCGGCCCGGAGGATACGCGCGCCGACCGGCAGCGGACACTCTCGGAGCAACTGGAGCGCTTCGGGCAGGGCGTTCAGACGCAGGAACTCCAGTTGCAGAAACTGCGCGATGCGGCCGTCGATCTCGAATCGGTCGAGGCCGCCCTGAAACGGGCCCGCTCTGCCGAGGCAGCCGCAGAAACGGAAGCCGGCACGCTGCGCGAGACGATCGCCGAACTGAACGGCCGTATCCGCGCCTATGCGGATGAGGCTGTCGAGGAGAAGTGGCGCGAAACCGGCGATGCCCTTTCGGCGGCGACCGGCAGGGTCGATGCCTTCGAGAAGGAAATCAGGGTTTTGCAGCGGCTTTCATCCGCGCTAGAAGCGGCGCGGTCGCAGGCAAGCGAGCTCTATCTCAGGCCGGTGATGACCGAATTGCGGCCACTGATCGGCCTGCTCTTCGACGACGTCTCCATCACTTTCGACGACAGGACGCTGCTGCCGCAGACGATCCTGCGGAACGGGCAGGAGGAAGAGGTCGAGCGCCTGAGCGGCGGCATGCGCGAGCAGCTTTCCGTGCTTACGCGGCTGGCGTTCGCGCGGCTGCTTGCCCGCGACGGACGACCGGCTCCGGTCATTCTCGACGATGCGCTGGTCTATTCGGACGACGACCGCATCGAAAAGATGTTCGACGCCCTCCATCGGCAATCCCGCGACCAGCAGATCATCGTCTTCACCTGCCGCCAGCGCGCATTCCAGAAACTTGGCGGGAACATCCTTCGAATGACGGACTGGCTGCCCTCGAGCCCGTAAGGCAGGAACAGCGCACCGCCGACCTTCCGCCACGCGTTTCGGCCGGAACGGCACCGGATAAAGCCCAAACTCCGGAACCTTTACATATCGTTCAGCGAGACCGGAGAACCGCAGCGAGAAAGCTTGATGGATTCGCACGCGAGGGCTACGGGGTCATCTCATCAATCCATGGAGCGGAAAATTGCCAAGCATCGAAAGGCCAGGCTTGTCCTTTTGGATGGCATCGTCGGACCATACCGTCTCGGCGGCCCTTGAGCGCCTTGCCGGAATCGTCGGCGAGAATGTCGAACAGCTCGTCGACGCATTCTATTCGACTTTTCTTCTCCATGAGGAAGCCTCGGCCTATCTCAGCCATTCGGTCGTCAACCAGCGCCTGCGCTATTCGCTGCGCCAATGGCTGCTCGATCTGGTCGACAAGGATTTGCGGTCGGACACCTCCGGTTTCGAGCAGCGCCAGATCAAGATCGGGGAAGTGCATGCCCGGCTGAAGGTGCCGAACGATATCGTGATGGAGGGCATGACCCTTCTCAAGACCGAAATCGCGCGGCGGGTTTCAGCTCTGGGGCTCGATGCCACGGCCACGGCCGAGACCATCATCCTGCTGGACGAGGCCATAGACTTCGCCATGCGTTTCATGACGGAAGCCTATGTCTCCGACACCAGAACCCGCGCCCAGACCGACGAGGCGTTCCGGCTTTTCTCGCTCGGACAGGACATCAACCTGGAACGGGAAACCCAGCGTGCAGCCCTGATGGAATGGAGCCAGTCCGTTCTGTTCAGCCTGCTTGGCGAGAAAACGGATGGGGCACGCAATATGCTCTCTGCGTCCCCTTTCGGCCTGTGGGTGAGGCACCGCGCAGCCGTGCTGTTTCAGGGCTCCACCGTTCTTGGCCGCATCGAGGACCTGATCCGCCAGATCGACCAGCGCACGATTCCGGCGATATCCGGCAAGGAGCCAGCGGCCATATCCGATCTCCAGCGGCGGGTGGAGGAGGTCAAGTACCTGCTCAACGAGCTGTTCCAGACTGCGGCCAACATCGAAAACGGCCGCGACCCGCTGACCCGGACGCTCAACCGGCGCTTCCTGCCATCCATTCTGGGCAGGGAGATATCGCTGGCAAAAAGCTCCGGTTCCCCATTCACCCTGCTCATGGTGGATGTCGATCACTTCAAGACGGTCAACGACACCTATGGCCATTCCGCAGGCGATGCGGTTCTGGGCTGTGTCGCCGAATATCTGCTCGGCGCGGTCCGCAGCAGCGACTACGTTTTCCGCTATGGCGGCGAGGAGTTCCTGGTCGCGCTGGTCGAAACGGACCGGATAGAGGCGCAGATCATCGCGGAGCGCATCCGTCAGGGTATCGCCGCCCAAAGGCCGCGGGTCTCGGAAACGCGCACGGTCGAGATCACGGCCTCGATCGGCGTGGCAAGCTTCGAAGGGCACCCGGATTATCAGTATATGATCAATGCCGCCGACAAGGCCCTCTACCGGGCGAAGCAGGAAGGCCGCAACCGTGTCTGCCTGTCCGCGGACATGAGCCCCGAAAGCACCGCCGCCCAATAGGAAGCGACGCCTCCGGAACCGGGCGTTAACCATTATGGACGACAACCGGCTCCATGAAACGCCTAGCCATGATCCTGTTAGCCACAGCGTTCTGCACACCCGCATCTGCGGATGACCTCGTCAGACGCGGCCGCGATATTGCCGAACTCAACTGTTCGCCGTGCCATGCCGTTTCGGCCACGGACACGAGCAAGCATCCGGAAGCGCCGCCCATGCGCGATCTTGCAAAACGCTACCCGCTCGACGCGCTGGAAGAAGCCTTCGTGGAAGGCATCTACAGCGGCCATCCCGACATGCCGGAATTCAAGGCGACGTCGGATCAGGTGGAAGCCCTGCTCGCCTATCTGGACACCATCCAGACGCCCTGACGGGGAAGAGGAAAATCCGTCGCCGGCGCTCCCCACCGACATGCGGCCCGCTGCGATTTTTCTTGATCCGCATCAAATCCCGGAGCCCCTTGCCTGATATGCTGCGGCAGATCATGCAAGGGGTTCAATGTCGCTCGCTTCATTCATTCTGGCCGTGGCTTTCATACTTCTGACCCCCGGCCCCACCAATACGATCCTCGCCGCTTCGGGTGCGGTGATGGGCTGGCGCGGTGCGATGGTTCTGCCTCTTGCGGAAGCTGCGGGCTATCTGCTTGCCGTAACGGCCTATCTTGTGCTTGCCGACGCCGTGGGCAATTCCCCGGCAGCCATGCAGGCCATGAAAGCCGTGGCTGCGGTCTGGCTGCTGTTTTCGGCATGGAAGCTGTGGCACCAGAAGATTCAGTCCCATGCATGCGGGCGCGCGGTTGCGCTGCGCAGGGTCTTCCTGACGACCCTGCTCAACCCCAAGGCCATGCTGGTCGGCGCCATTCTCATCCCCGGCATGGACGCGGAACTCCGGATGCAGGCGACAGGAGCCTTCATCGCCCTTTCGCTGGCCGCCGGCGCTCTGTGGACCCTGTTCGGATCATCCCTGCCCGGACGCATGAAGCCTTACGCCTACCGGATAGCCGCCATCGTCGTCGGCCTGTTTTCGCTGGCGGCGGCATCCGGCGCCATTGCGCGATAAAGCAAAAGTCCCGTGCCCGGCCGGATTGCCAAAAATGCGTTTTATGTTATATTGTTACAGCTTGTGCCGGACACAGCGCGGGACCCGGAGTTCTTCTGAGCGTCGAAAACCGGATCGGTTCCGGGTCCCGTTTTCGTTTCCTTGAAGCGTGCCGCGATCTTTCAGATCCGCTCCTGTTTTTACGCACGTCGCTGCCCGGAAACCGGCTACCGTTTCCGGGCGACATGCTCCAGCAGTCCATGGCTTGCAGATGAATTCGCAAGGCGTGAAACATTTTGGCGTCTTGAGCCTGCGGCTGAAGTTGTGGAGCTGTCTGCGCAGCTGGTCGTGACTGTTGCAGTGGACGCGTTTGATGGTCGCCCGTGATGGCGCGTTCATCCTCCCGACCTGTCCGCTTGTCCGGGGACCTCCGGATCATATGCAGTGCGTGAAAGGTGCAGCGCCTGGGCACAGGGTGGCGTTTCCCATGGCTCGGACGAATTCGGAAACAACGGCTGCCACAACCATATCGATGCGGAAAGCCGGTCGGGCGCCGGCGGGACCGCGAACCAATACAGCTCAGCGCCTGCAGGCAGGTCACTATATCTGTGCGATGAACGAGTATCGGTGTCGGCGGCGGGAAAATTCTCGTAGATATCGAGTCGGCGACGCATTCCCACCAACAGAACTGTCAATTTCCCGAACTGAAGAATATGGCTGCCTCCTCCCTCGAAATCCTCAAGTCCGTCTATGGCTACGATGCGTTTCGCGGCCCGCAGGCCCGGATCGTCGGGCATGTCATCGACGGCAACAATGCCTTCGTGCTGATGCCGACAGGTGGCGGCAAGTCGCTGTGCTACCAGATTCCCGCAATTGCCCGTCCGGGCATGGGGCTCGTCGTTTCGCCGCTGCTGGCCCTGATGGCCGATCAGGTCGCCGCCTTGCGGCAGGCCGGGATCAGGGCGGCAGCGCTCAATTCCGACCTTTCGCCGGACGAGAGGCGCGACCTGTGGCGCGCCATCGCAACCGGCGCGCTCGACCTGCTCTACATTGCGCCCGAGACGCTGCTTCGTCCTGACGTTCTCGACCGTCTCGACGGGGTGAGGCTGTCGCTGATCGCCATCGACGAGGCGCACTGCCTGTCGCAATGGGGGCACGATTTCCGTCCTTCCTACCGCCAGCTCGATGCGGTGGTGGCGCGCTTTGCCGATACGCCGCGCATGGCGCTGACGGCGACCGCCGACGAGCCGACGCGCGCGGAAATCCTGTCGCATCTGAGGATCGCACAAGCCGATGCCTTCATCGCCGGCTTCGACCGTCCCAATATCCGCTACGCCATCGAGGAGAAGGACAATCCGCGCGCCCAGCTGAAGGATTTCCTCAGGCGCCACGAGGGCGAGAGCGGCATCGTCTACTGCCTGTCGAAGCGCAAGACCGAGGAGACCGCCGAATGGCTGCGCGGTGAGGGCCATGACGCGCTCGCCTATCATGCGGGCATGGACAAGGCGGCTCGCGAGGAAAATCAGAGGCGCTTCCAGCATGGCGAGGCGGTCATCATGGTCGCCACCATCGCCTTCGGCATGGGCATCGACAAGCCGGATGTGCGCTTCGTCGTCCATATCGACCTGCCGGGCAGCATCGAGGCCTATTATCAGGAGACGGGCCGTGCCGGGCGCGACGGCCTGGCTGCGGACACGCTGATGCTCTATGGCCACGACGACATCGCGCTGCGCAGCCGTTTCATCGAGGAATCGGATGCGCCGGAGCAGCGCAAGCGCATGGAGCGCCAGAAGCTCGATGCGCTGCTGGGACTGGCCGAGACGGCAGGTTGCCGGCGGCAGGTTCTGCTTTCCTATTTCGGTGACCGTTGCGAGCCATGCGGCAATTGCGACACCTGCACGGAGCCGCCGACGCTGTTCGACGGCACGATCGCCGCGCAGAAGGCGCTGTCATGCATCTACCGCACCGGTGAGCGTTTCGGTCAGGCTTATATCGCCGACGTGCTGCTGGGGGTGGAAAACGAGCGCATCGCCGGTTTCGGGCATGATCGCATATCCACTTTCGGCATCGGCACGGAGCACGACAACCGCACATGGCGGGCGATCCTGCGCCAGATGATCGCGTTGCGCCTCATCGATGTCGACCTTGCCGGCCATGGCGGCCTGTCGATCGCGCCTGCCGGCCGCGATTTCCTGCGCGACAAGCCGACGCTGATGCTGCGTGCCCCGCGACCGCCGCGCGCGCGTCGCGGCAAAGTTGCACGCGGCGCGGCGCAGTCCGCCGTTTCCGAGGCGGACCGGGCGCTGTTTACGGCATTGCGACAGAAGCGGCTGGAGATCGCGCGGGCACAGAACGTGCCGCCCTATGTGATCTTCCACGACAGGACCCTGCTCGAACTGGCGGCTGCGCGGCCAGCGTCCCGCAGCGAGATGGCGGGCGTGCCCGGTGTCGGGGAAGCCAAGCTCGACCGCTACGGGCCGGCCTTTCTGTCCGTGATCGCCGAACACGCATGAGGGGCGCTATCTTGTCTGCGTGCCACCCGGAGGCCCATCGTTTGCCCGCGGTTTCCGCTCAACCCCTTCCGTCCGCGGTTCCGCCGTTTTGGACGGCTTGCGCTCCGGTTTCGTCCTGATGCGCAACGTGCCTCCTTCCGGATGTTCGATCTCGAACGCGCCGGTCTTGCGGACGAGGTCGCTCAGTTTGCGGAATCCGAAGGTGCGCGGATCGAAATCGGATGCGAGATTGGCAAGCTGGTTGCCTACCGCTCCAAGAGCCACCCAGCCATCCTCGCTCTCCATCTGCTCGATCACCTTCCTGATGACCGGTATGGCCGCCGTGGGCGGCAGCAGGGGCTTTGAGCCTGACGCGGCGTCCGGCACGTTTGCCGGGGCCGATGGCAGCAGGTTTTCGGTATAGACGAACCGGCGGCAAGCCTGCCGGAAACTCTCCGGCGTCTTCTGCTCGCCGAAGCCGAAGACGTCGATGCCCTGCTCGCGAATGCGGGCGGCAAGCCGGGTGAAGTCGCTGTCGGACGAAACCAGGCAGAAGCCGTCGAAGCGCCCGCTGTGGAGAAGGTCCATCGCGTCGATGACCAGCGTGATGTCGGAGGCATTCTTGCCGGTCGTATAGGCGAACTGCTGCTGGGGAATGATCGCATGCTTCGACAACACCTCGGCCCACGCCTTCGACCGGGTGCTGGAAAAGTCGCCATAGATGCGGCGCACGCTCGCCTCGCCGATCTTGGCGATCTCTTCGAACAGCCCGTCGGCGATCTTCGCCGAGGCATTGTCGGCATCGATCAGAACGGCAAGCCGCGGGGAACGCGCTTCGGATGGCATCACAGGGTCCTCCTGCCCATGCCGGTCATGCACCGGCCTCACTGACCTGCGCTTTCTGCCGCAATCCGGTTGCCACCACCGACACCCTGAACCTGCCCTGCAGGGCTTCGTCGAATATGGCGCCGACAATGATGTCGGCATCGGCGTCGACTTCCTCGCGGATGCGGGTTGCAGCCTCGTCGACCTCGAACAGCGTCATGTCCGGTCCGCCGGAGATCGAGACGAGCACGCCCCTGGCTCCGCCCATGGATGCCTCGTCCAGAAGCGGATTGGCAATGGCGGCTTCCGCCGCGTTCTTCGCGCGGCCTTCTCCCGAAGCCTCGCCGGTGCCCATCATTGCCCGCCCCCTGTCGCGCATCACCGAGCGCACATCGGCGAAATCCAGATTGATAAGCCCTTCCTTCACGATCAGGTCGGTGATGCAGCCGACACCCGAATAGAGCACGCGATCGGCCATGGCGAAGGCGTCGGCAAAAGTGGTCTTTGCATCGGCGATACGAAACAGGTTCTGGTTCGGAATCACGATGACCGTATCGGCGCATTCGCGCAGGCGTGCGATGCCTTGTTCCGCCGCCTTCATGCGGCGCGTGCCTTCGAACACGAACGGCGTGGTGACGACGGCCACGGTAAGGATGCCGGCCTTTCGCGCGGCATCGGCGATGAGGGGAGCGGCGCCCGTGCCGGTTCCGCCGCCCATGCCCGCCGTGACGAAACACATATGCGTGCCGTCGAGAAGCTCCAGGACCTCTGCCAGCGATTCCTCGGCCGCCGCATAGCCGATTTCAGGAAGGGAGCCTGCTCCCAGTCCCTCCGTGGTCTGCGTTCCGAGCTGGATGCGATGCGGCGACTTCGACATGGCGAGCGCCTGGGCATCGGTATTGGCGGTGATGAAGTCCACGCCTTCCAGTTGCTGGGCGATCATGTTGTTGACGGCGTTGCCGCCGCCGCCGCCGACCCCGATCACGGTAATTCTGGGCTTGAGTTCGACAATGTTCGGTTTGCCAGCCATGGCCATTCTCCAGAAGACACGATGTCAGTTCGTCCGGGACGTGACCACATTCGAATCAGGGACCTGTCCGCATCCTGGCAAGGGACCAGACCGCGGCCGCATTCGCAAGGGCGCGTCTTCCCGGACCGTGCTTCGTCATCTGTCGCTGGAACGGCCGCAGGACGCCCGTCCGAATTGATTGCGCCTTCGCAGGCCGGCAAGCCTGCGAAGGCGTTTTGCTGACGGCCGGCTGTGCCAGCCTCAGGCTGCAAGTGCGGCGCAGGCGACGGCAATGCGCGCCAGCGCTTCGCGCAGTTCGTCCTGAGAGGTCGCATAGGAGATGCGGAAGAAGGGCGAAGCGCCGAATGCCGATCCCGGCACCACCGCGACTTTGGCCTCGTCCAGCAGATAGGCGCAGAAGTCGCCGTCGGTTTCGATCTTCCTGCCCTGGGGCGTGGTGCGTCCCAGCATGCCCGCGCAGCTTGCAAACGTGTAGAACGCACCTTGCGGGCGCGGGCAGTCGATGCCGTCGATGGCGTTGAGCCCGTCGACGACCAGATCGCGGCGGACGCGGAAGCTGTCGCGGCGTTCGTCGAGATAGTCCTGCGGTCCGGTCAGCGCCTCGATCGCCGCGGCCTGCGAAATGGAGGACGGGTTGGAGGTGGACTGGCTCTGCACCACCGCCATGGCCTTGATCAGCGCGGCCGGCCCGGCTCCGTAGCCGATGCGCCAGCCTGTCATGGCGTAGGCCTTGGAGACGCCGTTGACCGTCAGCGTGCGCTCGCGCAGCGCCGGTTCCAGCGCGACGGGCGTAACGAAGCGGAAGCCGTCATAGACGATATGCTCGTAGATGTCGTCGGCCAGCAGCCATACGTGCGGATGCTTCACAAGCACGTCGAGCAGCGGGCGGTAGTCGGCTTCCGAATAGGCCGCGCCGGTCGGGTTGGACGGGGAGTTCAGCATCAGCCAGCGCGTGGCCGGCGTGATGGCGCGCTCAAGCTGTCCGGCGGTCAGCCGGAAGCCGTTGCCGGCATCGCAGGCGACCAGCACCGGCACACCGCCGGCGATGCGGATGATGTCGGCATAGGAGGTCCAGTAGGGTGTCGGTACGATCACCTCGTCGCCGGGGTTGAGCGTTGCCATGAAGGCGTTGAAGATGACCTGCTTGGCTCCGGAAGCGACGCTGATTTCGCCCGCCGAAAAATCGAGCCCGTTGTCGCGCCGGAATTTTTCCTGCACCGCCTCCTTCATGGCGGGCGAGCCGTCGAGCGCGGTATATCTGGTCTCGCCGCGCTGCATGGCCCGCAGGGCCGCGTCCTTCACCGTGTCGGGCGTGTCGAAATCCGGCTCCCCGGCGCCCAGAATGATGACATCGTGCCCTTCCCGGCGCATGGCAGCGGCCCGCGCCCCGATTTGCAGGATTTCGGAAACGCCGATGTCTGCAATGCGGGCTGCCGGCCTGAAAGGCGCGGCAGCGACATCCGGTCTGTCGAGCATCCTCATCCCCTCATTCGATATCGAAGGACACGCCCTGCGCGAGGGGGAGTTCCTTTGAGTAGTTGATGGTGTTGGTTGCGCGGCGCATATAGGCCTTCCAGGCGTCGGAGCCGCTCTCGCGCCCGCCGCCGGTCTCCTTCTCGCCGCCGAACGCCCCGCCGATCTCGGCTC
>JAIPUZ010000075.1 GCA_022833215.1 Mesorhizobium sp.
CTGCCGATCGCTCAGCCAGAACTCTCCTGCCATGATCCAAACTCCAGCGTTTTTGAGCTTGAATCATGAAAACTTAAACTAATCAATACTATGATTGGGTTTGGAACCTAAAGCAATTCCGGCAGAACTGCGAAGCGGTTTTGCGCTCGGAGTTGCGTCGGGACAAAGGGTTGGAGCGTTCTTGCGATTCGGAGAAAAGCAGAACGCTCCAGCCGCTCAGACCAGCTTTCCGGCGGCTTCGGCGAGCGCATCGAAAGGCAGCATGATCGAGCCGTGGCGGGTCGGGAATGCCCGTGCGGCCGTAAACATTCCGAGCTCTGCCCAGTGATCGGCAAAGACAACGTCCTCGCCCGCCAGCAGGGCGGCGAGCCGTGCGCCCGTTTCCGCGATCTCGCCAAAGCTGAGCCCCGGCGCTCTTGCGGCCACGACCGCCGTCGAGGCCATGCCGAGCGTGCAGGCGCGCGCCCGATACCCCAGCGCCGTCACGACCTCGCCTTCATGGCGGATGTCGAGCGCCAGCGTGCTGCCGCACAAAGGGCTGGTGCGGCTGACGGTGAGGTCGGCGGGGGCAAGCCGTGCATCATTGCGCACCTTGCGCGCCCAGTCCCGCACCCGCGATTCATAGAGTTGTGCGAGGTCGCCCTCCGTGGTCATTCCTCCACGTCGTCGTTCATCTGCCGGCCGAGCACGGCAAGGAACTGCAGCAGAAAATGCAGGCCGCGCCGCACATCCTCGTTGCCGGCGGTGCGGAGCAGGCCGAACAGTGTCGGCACCGGCAGGGTCGCAGCCTGATTCTGTGCGTAGCGCGCGGCATTGCCGAGGGCCCAGGCGGTGCCGATGGATTCCTCGTAGGCCTTCATCAGTTTCTGGACCATGGCGTCGTCGAACATGTCGACGCCGTCGGAGGCCAGCGAAAGCAGGTCCACGACATTGTGGAAGCGCTTGCCCTGAATGAGCGGCGCGACCTTTTCCAGAAGTTCCCTCAGGCCGCGTTCCGTGGCTTCGTCCAGCAGCGGCGAGAGCGCTGTGGCGGTTTCGGGCAGGGTGGCGTGGGTATCCGGACCGGATGCGTTCAAGGTGATGTCCTCCCCAGAGGCTGCAAATCGTTTTTCGATGTTCAGATGATGCCGCGCGCGACAGACCAGTAGATGCCGCGATTGAACGCCTTGCGCAGCAACCCGCCCACCTTGGTCGGCGGTGTCGGGTGCACATCCTCGTCATAGTCGTACCAGAGCGGCATACCGGCCTCGAGGCCCATCTGGGCCACCGCCTGCACCTTGCCGTCATACATGTCCACGGTGCGCCCCAGACGCAGGTCGCCGGCGATGTTATTGACGACGACCGGGCACTGGTTGTGGCAGGAACCGCCTGCCTTGGAGATCGGCAGGTCCACCGTGTCGCCCATCACATAGGCGTTGGGGAAGCCTTCGAGCTGAAGCGTCTGGCGGTTGGTGGGCAGCCAGCCTTCGTTGTTGGCGGCTTGCGAGACGCCGCTTTCCAGAACCGCGTCCACAGCGCGGATCGGCGGCGTGCACATCAGCAGGTCGAAGCCTTCCTCCTTGCCTTCCTCGGAGGTGGCGACCTTGCGCTCGGGGTCGACCGAGGCCAGCGTGAAGCCGCGCTGGTATTTGATGCCCTTGCTTTCGAAGATCGCCGGCATGACCTCGCACACCTCCTGTTGCAGGAACAGGCAGTTGCGCAGAAGCTGCGAAACGGTCGGATAGGTGTAGACGATCTCCACCTGATCGCGCACGCCCTTGCGGCGCAGATATTCGTCCAGCATCAGCGTGGTTTCCACCGGGGCGATGCCGCACTGGTGCGGCACGTTCGGCGTTTTCGGGAAATTCACGGTGATGAAGATGCGGCCTTTCTCGAAATTACGCAGTTTCTCAGCCATCTGAAGCGCCGGCTTCTGCTGGTAGAAATAGTCGCCGGCTTCCTTCAGGCCGGGAATGCGCTCGGGCGCTGGCAGGCAGCCGGTCGAAACGACGATGTAGTCGTAGCCGATGGTCTTGCCGCTTTGCGTCTTCACCTTCGAGCCCGCGAAGTCGAAGCTGGTGACCTTGTCGACGCGAAAATCTATCTCCGGGCGCAGCAGGGATTGCTGCTTGCGGCGCAGCTCGCCCTCGAAGAACATGTCGAAGGCAACATACATGAACGCCGGCTTGTAATAGTGCCAGGGCGAATCCGAAAGCAGGGTGACTTTCACGGCGCCGCGCGCCACTTCCGGGTAAAGCTTGGCCACGATGCTGTTGGCGGTCATCGTGCCGCCAATGCCGCCGCCGACGACAAGTATATGCTTGGTCAAGAAAGCCTCCCTCCGGCGGGCATTGCTGCGCCTGCCGTCATGTTTCCTCGAGGGGGAGGCTAGCACAGGAAAATCGGCGCCGGTTCTGGCAATGTTTCCATTCTGGAAGCATGATGCTTGCCTCAGAAGGAGGCTGCCGGTGGAAGAACAGCAGATCCGCACCATTGTGCAGACGCAGATTATCGAATGTCTCAACCGCTTCTATGCGATCGAGACGGGCATGTGGGGCGGCCCGCTGCATGCGCTGATCATCCGCACGGTGATTGCCGGGGAAAATCAGGGCCGGCTCTATGATCTCTCGGCCATTGCCAATGTGCTGGATGTGCCGCTGTCGACCGTGCATCGCAAGGTGCGCGAGCTGGAAGAAATGGAGTTTCTGTATCGGCAGCGCGATGGCCGTTCGACCTATCTGCGCCCCACCTCGCGCACCTGTGTCGAGATGGACAAGTCTTTCGACGAAATGGTCGGCACGCTGCGGCGTCTTTACAGATCGCCGGCAGCGCTGATGAAATAGCAGAAACTGGCGGCCGCTCAGCCCTGCGCGATGGAGATGTGCAGGATTTCCGTTGCGGATTGGGTGCGGTTGACGAAGCTTTCGCCCGCTTCGAGCGCGATGGCGTCGAAGCGTTCGATAGCGAGTTCCTGACCGGCCGCCTCGATGTTGGCAGGGGAATTGAACACCACCCAGCCGAAGCCCGGCGCGGTGCCAGAGGGCGGGAATGTTTCTGCGGGAGCCAGCGTCAGGCGCCGCATCTCATGGGTGCAGCGCCCGCGCCGTGTCATGATGTTGAGGTCGACGGTCGGCCCGCCGAGATTGCGGCTGGAGATTTCCCAGTCGCCTGAAAAGGAGAAGGGCGAACTGCCGGGTTTCAGCTCGACGGTTTTCTCCTCGGGCAGATCGAGCGCCAGCCCCGGGCCGTCCAGCAGGGCGATGGTGCGGTCGATTCCGGCGAACACCGAGAAGGGTCCGTCGGCGCCGACATGGGCGATCGACAGCCGCCAGTCGAAACTGTCGGTGTCGCTGCCTGCCGGGAAGGCCGCCACCTCTTCGGTGAGGCCCTGCCCGTTCTTCCATGCCATGCGCTTGTGGCCGGCGCGGCGCGCGATCTTCATGGCCTGCCTCAGTTTCCGAGGATGCCCGGCAGGCGCAGGCCCTGCTTCTTCGCCCAGTCCAGTGCGATGTCGTAGCCGGCATCGGCGTGGCGCATGACGCCGGTGGCCGGGTCGTTCCACAGCACGCGCTCGATGCGGCGGGCCGCGTCGTCGGTGCCGTCGCAGCAGATGACCATGCCGGAATGCTGCGAGAAGCCCATGCCGACGCCGCCGCCATGGTGCAGCGACACCCACGTCGCACCCGAGGCGGTGTTGAGCAGGGCGTTGAGCAGCGGCCAGTCGGACACGGCGTCCGAGCCGTCCTTCATGGCTTCCGTCTCGCGGTTCGGCGAAGCGACCGAGCCGGAATCGAGGTGGTCGCGGCCGATGACGATAGGCGCTTTAAGCTCGCCGTTCTTTACCATCTCGTTGAAGGCGAGGCCGAGGCGGTGGCGGTCGCCGAGGCCGACCCAGCAGATGCGCGCCGGCAGGCCCTGGAACTCGATGCGCTCGCGCGCCATGTCCAGCCAGTTGTGCAGGTGGGCGTTGTCGGGCAGCAGTTCCTTGACCTTGGCGTCGGTCTTGTAGATGTCCTCCGGATCGCCCGACAGGGCCGCCCAGCGGAACGGGCCGACGCCGCGGCAGAACAGCGGGCGGATGTAGGCCGGCACGAAACCGGGGAAGGCGAAGGCGTTCTCGAAGCCTTCTTCCAGCGCCATCTGGCGGATGTTGTTGCCGTAGTCGACGGTAGGAATGCCCATGTCGTGGAAGGCAACCATCGCCTCGACCTGAATGCGCATGGAGGCGCGGGCGGCCTTCTCGACGGCCTTGGGGTCGCTCTCCTGCCTGGCGCGCCATTCGGCGACGGTCCAGCCAATCGGCAGGTAGCCGTGGACCGGGTCGTGCGCCGAGGTCTGGTCGGTGACGATGTCGGGCCTGATGCCGCGTTTGACCAGTTCGGGGAACACCTCCGCCGCATTGCCGATCAGGGCGATGGACTTGGCCTCGCCGGCCTTCGTCCATGCATCGATCTTCGCCAGCGCTTCGTCGAGGCTGTGGGTCTTTTCGTCGACATAGCGGGTGCGCAGGCGGAAGTCGGCGCGGGTCTCGTCGCATTCGACGGCGAGGCAGCAGGCGCCGGCCATCACGGCCGCCAGCGGCTGCGCGCCACCCATGCCGCCGAGACCGCCGGTGAGGATCCACTTGCCCTTGAGGTTGCCGTCATAATGCTGGCGGCCGGCCTCCACGAAGGTTTCGTAGGTGCCCTGCACGATGCCCTGCGCGCCGATATAGATCCACGAACCGGCCGTCATCTGGCCGTACATGGCGAGGCCCTTCTTATCCAGCTCGTTGAAGTGGTCCCAGTTGGCCCAGTGCGGCACGAGGTTGGAGTTGGCGATCAGCACGCGCGGCGCGTCCTTGTGGGTGCGGAACACGCCGACCGGCTTGCCCGACTGCACCAGCAGCGTCTCGTCCTCGTTCAGCGTCTTCAGCGTGGCGACGATGCGGTCGAAATCGGCCCAGGTGCGGGCGGCGCGGCCGATGCCGCCATAGACGACCAGCTCGTGCGGACGCTCGGCCACGTCCGGGTCGAGGTTGTTCATCAGCATGCGCAGCGGCGCTTCGGTCAGCCAGCTCTTTGCGTTGAGCTCGTCGCCGCGCGGGGCGCGGACTTCGCGTTCGTTGTGACGGGGATTTGACATGGGTAAAATTCCTCTCAGCGTTTCAGCCCGAACGCGACCTGTTCGATGCGTTCGAGAATGGCTTTCAAAGGCACGCGCAGGCGCGCGGCTTTCGTTTCGTCGTAGTCGAAGGGCACCGTCTCGGTGGCGAGATGGGTGGATTGGGCAAGCTCCATCTGGATGGCGTGGACGCCCGTTTCCGGCCTGCCGTAGTGGCGTGTCGTCCAGCCGCCCTTGAACCGGCCGTTCAGGATCGAGCTGTAGCCTTCCGCCTCGCCCGCGATCTCGACGGCTGCGGCTTCGACCGCCGGGTCGCATGTCCGGCCCATGTCGGTGCCGACGTTGAAGTCCGGCAGCTTGCCTTCGAACAGGAAAGGGATATGCGAGCGGATGGAATGGCAGTCGTAGAGGACCGCCACACCGTGGATCGCCTTCACCCGCTCGACCTCGGCCGCAAGCGCATCGTGATAGGGCTTGTGGAAGCGCGCGATGCGGTCGGCCGTGTCGGCTTCGGTCGGAGCTTCGCCGTCCTTCCAGATCGAAACGCCATCGAAATCGGTCTCGGGGATCAGCGAGGTGGTGTTCTGGCCGGGATAAAGGCTCGCGCCCGCCGGATCGCGGTTGGCATCGATGCAATAGCGGTGGAAGGTGGCGCGCACCGTGGTGACGTTGTCGAGCAGGCCGTCATAGAGCTTGTGAATGTGCCAGTCGGTGTCGGCGAGCAACAGACCGTTGTCGTTCAGGCGCACCCGGATGTCGTCCGGCACGTCGGTGCCGGTATGGGGGAAGCCCAGAATGACCGGCGAGGTGCCCTGACGGACTTCGAAGACGTCAGCCATATCAGCCCTCCAGAGCAGGCAGCAGGCCGGCCGAGACGCTGGCGGTCAGCGAGCCGTCGGCGACGATGCGGGCGGCAATGGCGAGGTCCGGAGCCATGTAGCGGTCGTTTTCCAGTGCCGGAACGGCGGCGCGCAGGCAGGCAATCGCCTTCTGCAATTCGGGGCTGGTGGTCAGCGGGCCGCGCAGTTCCACGCCCTGCGCCCCGGCCAGCGCCTCGATGCCGATGATGTTGAACAGGTTCTCCGTCATCTGCAACAGGCGGCGCGCGCCGTGGCAGGCCATGGAAACATGGTCTTCCTGATTGGCCGAGGTCGGCGTGGAATCCACCGAGGCCGGGTGCGACATCTGCTTGTTCTCGCTCATCAGCGCTGCCGAGGTCACTTCGGCGATCATCAGGCCGGAGTTCAGGCCCGGATTGCGAGCGAGGAAGGGCGGCAGGCCGTAGGAGAGCGCCGGATCGACCAGCAGCGCGATGCGGCGCTGGGCAATGGCGCCGATCTCGCAGACGGCAAGCGCGATCTGGTCGGCGGCGAAGGCCACCGGCTCGGCGTGGAAGTTGCCGCCGGAGACGACGCTGTCGTCGGACAGCACCAGCGGATTGTCGGTGACGGCGTTGGCTTCGATTTCCAGCGTGCGGCCGACTTGGCGCAGCAGGTCGAGGCAGGCACCGTCGACCTGCGGCTGGCAGCGGATGCAATAGGGGTCCTGCACGCGCTCGTCGCCGTCGATATGGCTCTGGCGGATGACCGAGCCGTCGAGCAGGGCGCGGAGCGCCGCCGCCGTGTCGATCTGGCCCCTGTGGCCGCGCAGCGTGTGGATGTCGGCGGTGAAGGGGGCGGAGGAGCCCATGGCCGCGTCGGTGGAAAGCGCGCCGGTGATCAGTGCCGCCTGCGCGGCGCGATGGGCGCGGAACAGGCCGGCCAGCGCCAGCGCGGTCGAGGCCTGCGTGCCGTTGATCAGCGCCAGACCTTCCTTGGCGGCGAGCACGACCGGGGCGAGGCCGGCGCGCTCAAGTGCGGCGCGGCCCGAAAGCTGCTCGCCCTTATAGAAGGCTTCGCCTTCGCCCATCATCACGGCGGCGAAATGGGCGAGCGGGGCAAGGTCGCCCGAT
>JAIPUZ010000076.1 GCA_022833215.1 Mesorhizobium sp.
AGACCGACACGGTCGCCTTCACGCCTTACGCAACCATCAAGGACGCGCTGGGCATGATCGTGTTCCTGATCTTCTTCGCCTACTTCATCTTCTACATGCCGAACTATCTCGGCCATCCGGACAACTACATCCAGGCCGATCCGCTGAAGACGCCGGCTCACATCGTTCCGGAATGGTACTTCCTGCCGTTCTACGCGATCCTGCGCGCCATCACCTTCAACATCGGCCCGATCGACTCCAAGCTGGGCGGCGTTCTAGCCATGTTCGGCGCCATCGCGGTGCTGTTCGTGGTGCCGTGGCTCGACACGTCGAAGGTCCGTTCGGCGGTCTATCGTCCGTGGTACCGGCTGTTCTTCTGGATTTTCCTGATCGACTGCATTTTCCTCGGCTGGCTGGGATCGCGTCCGGCGGAAGGCTCCTACGTCATCATGGCGCAGATCGCGACGCTCTATTATTTCGGGTTCTTTATCGTGATCATGCCGGTTCTGGGTCTGATAGAGACGCCACGGCGTCTGCCCAACTCGATCACCGAGGCGGTGCTGGAAAAGAACAAGGCCGGTGGCGCCGTTCATCCCGAGGGCGCTGCCGCGTCTCCGGAAATCCGAGGCTAAGCGAAGAGTCTTTCGAGAGGAATTTGGGTATGAAGAAGATTCTCGCTTCTCTGGCAGCCATAGGCTTCGTGATGGCCGCGGGTGCAGCCATCGCACAGGACGACGAGCACAGTGCCGCCGAGCCGACGCATTTCCCCATCCACAAGCCCAAGCAGGTGGAGTGGAGCTTTGCGGGTCCGTTCGGCACCTACGACAAGGCGCAGCTTCAGCGTGGCCTCAAGGTCTACAAGGAAGTCTGCTCCGCGTGTCACTCCATGGATCTGGTTGCATTCCGTACGCTTGAGGATCTCGGCTATTCGGAGGCGCAGGTGAAGGCATTCGCCGCCGAGTACACCATCGAGGACGGCCCGAACGACGACGGCGACATGTTCGAGCGTCCGGGGCTGCCGTCCGACTATTTCACGCCGCCCTTCCCGAACATGCAGGCGGCCGCGGCCTCCAATGGCGGAGCGGCTCCGCCGGACTTCTCGCTTATCGCGAAGGCGCGCGGCGTCGAGCGCGGTTTCCCGACCTTCATTTTCGACATCTTCACACAATATGCCGAAAACGGTCCGGACTACATCTATTCGCTGCTGACCGGCTACGACGAGGAGCCGCCGGCAGGCATGGAGATCGCCGAAGGCACGCACTACAATCCATACTTCATCGGCGGCAAGTCGCTGGCCATGGCTGCGCCGCTGTCCGACGACCAGGTGACCTATGACGACGGCGCGCCGCAGACCGTCGACCAGTATGCGCGCGACGTGTCCGCCTTCCTGATGTGGGCGGCCGAGCCGCATCTGGAGAGCCGTAAGAAGACTGGCTTCCGGGTGATGGTCTTCCTGATCCTGTTTGCGGGGCTCATGTATGCCACCAAGCGCAGGGTGTGGGCCAACGTTCCCCACTGAGCCGGTCGTCCGGTGATCAAAAAATGAAAGGGCGCTGCTTGGCGCCCTTTTCTTTTGCTCCGAACCCCCGCAACATCAGCGCGAAACCGGAATTCGTTCATGACGTCTTCGACTGCCGAAAAACTTCTCGCCGCAATCCGCACCATCCCCGACTATCCGAAGCCGGGCGTCCAGTTTCGCGACATAACCACGCTTCTGGGAAATGCCAATGCCTTCGCCACGGCCGTGGAGGGGCTGGCACAGCCATTCATCGGCACTGGCATCGACAAGATCGCAGGGATAGAGGCGCGTGGCTTCATTCTTGGGGGTGCCGTCGCACACCGACTCTGCGCCGGCTTCGTGCCGATCCGCAAGAAGGGCAAGCTGCCGCATGACATCGTGCGGGTCGCGTACAGTCTCGAATACGGGCTCGACGAGATGGAGATGCACCGTGACGGTGTCAAACCCGGCGAAAAGGTGATCCTGATCGACGATCTGATTGCCACGGGCGGAACGGCCGAAGCCGCGGTGAAGCTGCTCGGCCAGATCGGCGCGGATATAGTGGCCGCCTGCTTCGTCATCGACCTGCCGGACCTTGGCGGCCGCAGCAAGCTGGAAGCGCTTGGCGTGCCTGTCCGCACGCTCATTGCGTTCGAAGGCGAGTAGCACCACAATCTGCGGCCGGGTTCGGCGTTGCAGAAGCATA
The DNA here is from genome assembly GCA_022833215.1 of Mesorhizobium sp. Classification (GTDB taxonomy): domain Bacteria; phylum Pseudomonadota; class Alphaproteobacteria; order Rhizobiales; family Rhizobiaceae; genus Mesorhizobium. Next base: position 2,184 of record JAIPUZ010000076.1, read on the forward strand.
GGGGCGGTGCTTGCGTGCTCCGGGGCTGAAGCACTGCCGTTAGATCATTTCATCGTTTCACGGAATAGATGAAATGATCTAACTGTTTGTTTATGCTGCATTTGTGCGACGCCAAATGTTTCCATTTGGCTGCAAAATGCTCTAGTTGCGCTTTGCCTTATGCAGGCTCGTTTCCGACCTTCACAAGGAGGGCGTTTTCGAACTCCAGCACCTTGGCGCCCTTGTCGTCGAAAGCTTCGCCCCGCACGTCGAGCAATATCCAGCCCGGCCGCGACGCGAGCGGGCGATACCCCAGATCGGTGCGGGAAAAGGTTATGGTCTGTCCGGCATGGACGGGCCTGAGCCATTTCAGATCGCGGAAGCCGGGCGAGGGGCCGAATTCCGGCGCAGGTCCCTCACCCTTCCAGTTCGCGACAGCGGCCTTCCGATCGAGGGCGTTGAAACGCATCCACATGGATGCGGTATGCCAGCCCGAGGCGCACAGCCCGCCCAGCACGCTGTTGCGCGCGGCCTCTTCGTCCATGTGGAAGGGTTGTGGATCGAACTTTGCCGCAAACGCCTTGATCTCCTGCGCCTGAAACGTGTGAGCGCCCAGTGTCCGGCTCACGCCGATGCTGAAGAATTCATTCAGGCTCATCAGGCGGCCTCCCGGCTCAGAAACATGCCCGTGTTCTGCAACTCGAACACGCTTTCACCGCGCTGATTGATCATCTCCGCACGCATGGTCACAAATCCGAGGCCGGGACGGGAAGACGAAAGCCGTTTGCCCAGTATTCTGGAACGGGCGGTCAAGGTGTCGCCGGCAAGCACCGGATTCTTCCATTTAACCTGATCGATGCCCGGCGAACCCTGTGAGGTGGAGTCGAGCAGGAAGGCGTCGCACATCAGGCGCATGAAGATGCAGCAGGTATGCCAGCCGGAGGCCGCCAGTCCGCCGAGCACGCTCGCCTTGCCGGCTTCCTCGTCGAGATGCATGGGTTGGGGGTCGAATTCCGAGGCGAATTCGATGATTTCCCCGGCCGTCACCAGCTTGGAGCCGAGATCGAGCGATGTGCCGACCTCGAAATCCTCATAGGCCCATTTCTTTCCAGCCATTCGTGGAATCCCGTTCAATCTTGTACGATCACCATGAATGCTGCCGATGCTTTTCGCAAGCCGGTTTCAGCGGCGTTGTCAGCGTGCGACCTATCTGGTGTCCAATGCATATGGAAACTCGAAATTCCTCAGGGCAGGAGGTTTTTTTGCGATCGGGGGCCGGATGCGAATGGAGACCGCCACAGGTCCAGTTGGCCCGAACCGGATGGGACAAGCCTCGATTTCGCGGATATCGCCAAAGGCCGCATTGTGTTTGGCCGATCGGCTCACTAAACAAGTTGCCGTGGCAGGTCTGCTGCTTCCAGCAAGGATCGATACAGCGATGTCAGTTTCGGCCGATAGTGCACATTCGGCGGCCGGTACAATGTGGCCGGCGCTTATTGCCCTCGTCGCCGGCGCGCTGGCCATGGCGATCTCACCGATTCTGGTGCGGCTTTCCGACGTCGGTCCATTCGCAAGCGCTTTCTACCGCGTGTTCCTAGCGTTGCCGTTTCTTTTTGCGTGGATGCAGATCGAGCAGCGGCACGGCAAATCGGCTGTACCGAAAAAGCGGTTCTCGCCGGCAGTGATCGCGACCGGCCTTGCGTTCGCGGGCGACCTGTTTTTCTGGCATCTGGCCATTCTCAATACAACCATTGCCAACTCCACCTTCTTCGCCACCACCGCACCGATCTGGGTCGGTCTGCTTGGATGGATCGTTCTCGGCCGCCGCGTCACCTCGGCGACGGCCGTGGGCCTTGTCTTCTGTCTTGCCGGCGGCGGGGCGCTGGTCTGGCGATCTTTCGAATTGTCACCCGACCATCTGCTCGGTGATTTCTACGGCGCGCTCACGGGCCTGTTCTTCGGCATCTACTTCCTTACGGTTGAGCGGGCGAGGGAAACCGAGGGCGCAGCATGGATCACCTTTCATATGAGCGTGATCACCGCGGCCCTGCTTGCTCTGGCGGCAGCGGGTGCCTGGATATTCTACGGCCAGCAGATGTTTCCGTCGAATGCCACAGGCTGGCTGGTTCTGGTGTGTCTCGCCGCGATCAGCCATGTGGGAGGCCAGGGGCTGCTTTCCTATGCCCTCGGAACCCTGCCTTCGATGTTCTCCTCGCTGGTGATCTTCATGGAGGCGCTGGTGGCCTCGGCGCTTGCATGGCTCATTCTTGGCGAAGCCATCACGCCGCTTCAGGGGCTTGGCGGCCTGACCATCCTCTTCGGCATCTGGCTGGCAAGGCCGCAGGCACGGGCCGGCAAGAACGGCAGGACAAAGTAGTAGGCTGTGCCGGCCGGCCCGGTCAGGTGTTGAACTTGAACATCATCACGTCGCCATCCTGAACGACATATTCCTTGCCTTCGTCGCGGGCTTTGCCTGCCTCCTTGGCGGCGACCTCGCCGCCGAGCGTCACGAAGTCGTCATAGGCGATGGTCTGGGCGCGGATGAAACCGCGCTCGAAGTCTGTGTGGATGACGCCGGCGGCCTGTGGGGCCCGGGTGCCCCGCTCGATGGTCCAGGCGCGCGTTTCCTTCGGGCCGGCGGTGAAATAGGTGATGAGGTGCAGGAGTTCGTAGCCGGCCCGGATCAGGCGGTCGAGCCCCGGTTCCTCAAGACCCATGGATGACAGGAATTCCTGCGCCTCCTCATCGGGAAGCTGGGCCACTTCGGCCTCGATCGCGGCGGAAATGATGACCACGCGGGCGCCTTGCGCTTCCGCCATCTTTTCCACGGCTCCGGTGTGCTCGTTGCCGTCGGCTGCATCGCCTTCGGCGACGTTGCAGACATAGAGGACGGGGTGCGAGGTGAGCAGATTGAGACCCCTGAGGATGCGCAGGTCCTCTGCCGCGATGCCGTCGAGCAGAATGCGGGTGGGCTTGCCGCCCTGCAGCAGCTCCAGCGCCTGCTCCATCATCGGCAGGACGGTGATGGATTCCTTGTCCTTTCCGGTGGCGCGTTTGCGGGTCTGCACGATACGCCGTTCGAGGCTTTCCAGATCGGCCAGCATCAGCTCGGTCTCTACCGTCTCGGCATCGGCAACAGGATCGATGCGACCTTCGACATGGGTGATGTCGTCATCCTCGAAGCAGCGCAGCACATGCACGATGGCGTCGACCTCGCGGATATTGGCGAGGAACTGGTTGCCCAGCCCTTCGCCTTTGGAGGCGCCGCGCACCAGGCCGGCGATATCGACGAAGGAAATGCGGGTCGGGATGATTTCCTTCGATCCCGCCGCCGCGGCAATTTTCTGCAGGCGGGGATCGGGAACCGCCACCTCGCCGGTATTGGGTTCGATCGTGCAGAACGGATAGTTGGCTGCCTGCGCGGCAGCGGTCCTGGTCAGCGCGTTGAAGAGCGTCGACTTGCCGACATTGGGCAGGCCGACGATGCCGCATTTGAAACCCATGATTTACTGATCCTGTCCTGCTGGGGAAGTATTCCCGGCTATGGTCGATAGGGCGGCCGCTCGTCAAGGTCGCGCAAGCTGTTACTTGCCGAGCAACTTCCTGAGCATGGCGGCCATCGGCCCGTCTTCCGGGATCTTGACGTTCGATGTCTGCTGGCGCGCCGGTCTTATGTGGCTCTGTGCCTTGGGAGCAGCGCTCTTCGGCGGAGGTGTATCATGCTCGCCCGTCGGCTGGAGCCTGTCGCGCAGCGCCAGCGTGATCCGGTTCATGAACGAGTTGTCGTCACCTTTGGCGATCAGGCCGGCATTGTCACCGATTGCATCGATCAGCACGTCCAGCCATTCACGCTCGCTTTTGGAGAAGTCTCCAAGCACATGGCCATGCACCATCTCCCTGACGCCGGGATGGCCGACACCGATGCGCACACGGCGGTAGTTTCTGCCGATGTGCTGGTCGAGCGAGCGGATGCCGTTGTGTCCGCCTGCACCGCCGCCCGTCTTCACCCGCACCTTGCCGGGTTCGAGGTCGATCTCGTCATAGAAAACTGTGACCGCGGAGGGATCGAGCTTGTAGAAGCGCATCGCCTCGCCGACCGACTGGCCTGAAAGATTCATGAAGGTCTGGGGCTTTACCAGCAGAACCTTCTGGCCTTCGAGCTTTCCTTCTGCGATCTCGGCGTGGAACTTGCGCGTCCAGGGCGAAAAGGAATGGCGGCGGGCAATCGCGTCCGCCGCCATGAAGCCGACATTGTGCCGGTTGTTCGCGTATTTCGCGCCCGGATTGCCGAGGCCCACAAAGAGCAGCATCGTCAGCCTCCGGGCGTTGAGATTACTTCTCTTCGCCGGCAGCAGCCTCGTCGCCATCGGCCTCGGACTTGGCAGCGGCGGAACCGGCAATGGTTGCCACGGTGAAGTCGCGGTCGGCGATGACTGGCGTGATGCCTTCCGGAACCGGGATCTTGGAGATGTGGATCACATCGCCGATCTCGGTGCCGTCCAGATCGACAACGATCGAATCCGGAATCTTGTCGGCCGGGCAAACGAATTCGACTTCGTGGCGGACGACGTTGAGCACGCCACCGCGCTTGAGGCCCGGCGACTTCTCTTCGTTGATGAAGTGCACCGGAATGTTGACGGTCACCTCGGTCTTGGCGCTGACGCGCAGGAAGTCGACATGCAGCGGGAAGTCGCGAACGGCGTCGAGCTGGTAGTCCTTCGGCAGAACGCGGATTTTCTTGCCGTCCACGTCGATGGTGGCAACGGTGGTCATGAAGCCGCCGCCGTGGATCTTGTAGAAGATGTCCTTGTAGGACACGACAATGGCCAGGGGAGGCTGCTTGTCGCCGTAGATGACTGCGGGAATCTTGCCTTCACGGCGAATGGCACGGGCGGACCCCTTACCGACCCTGTCGCGCGTTTCGGCCTTGAGCTCGTAGCTGGTGCTCATGGCATTTCCTTTCATAGTGTGCGGAGCGTCTGCGGCGAAATGTTTCGGGCGCAAACGTGGAAGACACCATTCCCGAAATGCGGCACGCCTGCGGTGCAGGTGGCGGCGGTACGGGAAGACGGGCTTCGACCGCGTTGCCTCCAAGGGTGTCTACGCGGCTGGCGGCTCTATAACGGAACGGACTTTTTTTCGCAAGGCCGCGGGCGAAAACGCCGCGGCCTCGCTTGCCGGTCTCAGGCCCGCAGTGCCCGCGCCTGCTTCATGTTTGGCAGGAACACGGTCAGAAGCCCAAGCAGGGGCAGGTACGAGCAGAGACGGTAGACATATTCGATGCCCCTGGCATCCGCGACCACGCCCAGAAGGGCCGCGGCAATGCCGCCCATGCCGAAGGCGAAGCCGAAGAAGATGCCGGCGATCATGCCGACCCGTCCGGGTACAAGCTCCTGCGCGAACACGACGATGTTGGAAAAGGCGGACGACATGATCAGGCCGATGATGATCGTGAGCACGATCGTCCACTCGTAATTCGCATAGGGCAAAGCCAGCGTGAAGGGGATGACGCCGACGATGGAGAACCAGATCATCGCCTTCTGGCCGAAGCGGTCGCCGAAGGGGCCGCCCAGCAGAATGCCGAGCGCGCAGGCGCCGAGGAAGGCGAAAAGCAGGATTTGCGACATCTGCACGGACACGCCGAACTTCTCGATGACATAGAAGGTGTAGTAGCTGGAAAGACCGGCCATGTAGGCGTTTTTCGACAGCACCAGAATGGTGAGGACGACGAGCGCCCAGGCGACCCGCCTGCGTGGCAGGCTCAGGCCAGGTGCAACGGATTTCGCACTTGTCGCCATCCTCTCCTGAAACCGCTTGTACCAGTTGCCAACCTGGTAGAGCACGACGATGCCGAGCAGCGAACCGACGGCAAACCAGGCAACGCTCGTCTGGCCATACGGAACGACGATGAAGGCCGCCAGAAGCGGGCCGATGGCCTGGCCGGCATTGCCGCCGACCTGAAACAGCGATTGCGCCATTCCGTGCCGCCCGCCCGAGGCGAGACGTGCAATGCGGGAGGATTCGGGGTGAAATATGGATGAGCCGATGCCGATCAGGGAAGCTCCGATGAGCAATATCCAGTAGTGGCCGGCATATGCCACCACGATCAGGCCGATCAGCGAGGCGGTCATGCCTACGGGGAGCGAGAACGGCATCGGCTTCTTGTCGGTGATCATGCCGACCACAGGCTGCAACAGCGAGGCCGTGAGCTGGAAGGTGAAAGTCAGCAGTCCGATCTGCCAGAAGTCGAGACCATAGTTGTCCTTCAGCAGCGGATAAATCGCCGAAAGCAGCGACTGCATGATGTCGTTGATGCCATGGCAAAGGCTAACCGCCAGAATCACGGTGAAGGCCGTGCCGGTGGCGGAGGCACTTTGGGCGGGCATGGCGGTCTCGGTCACTTCAGGCTCCCTGAATTCGGGCAACATATGATCAAGCCGGGCTTATAGTCCGGTTGCAAAGCGTTTTCTTTCGTGGTTTGGTCCATTACTTTCGCAAGTGGGCCAATTCCAATGGCAGGCAGATACATGGTTTCGGCGGGCCAGGGCGCCGATCTCTTCGAAATGCATTTTCGGCGACTGAAATGGCTGGAGCAGGCAAGCGACCAGATCCTTGCCTTGCCGTGCGATTATCCAGACGGGTACCGGGTGCCCGATCACGAGCACAGCCGCGCCCAGTTGCTGCATGCCATTCACGGCGTGGTTCTGATCAAGACCCGTTTCGGGCGGTGGATCGTGCCGCCCGATCATGCCATGTGGATACCTGCGGGCATCGTTCACTCGGTGGAGATGCTGGGCGATGTCAGCATGCGCTCGGTCTATGTCGTTCCGGAAGCGATCGAAGGATTGCCAGCCCGACTGCACGTCGTCGCAGTCGGCGATCTCATGCGCAGCCTGATCGTCGAGGCGGTGAAACTTCCGGTCAAGGCCGTGCCGTCGGAACGCGCATTGCTGGTCCTGAATCTCATACTTCATGAAATTCCACGCCTGCCAGAGCGTCCGCTCGGCCTGCCGTTTCCCTCGGATGCGCGCATTGCTTCGCTTTGCCGGCGATTTCTCGCGGAACCTTCACCGCACACGACGATCGATGACTGGGCAGCATGGCTCGGCATGAGCCGGCGTTCGTTCACGCGTACCTTCCAGCGCGAGACGGGCCTTTCACTTTCGACATGGCGCCAGCAGGCGCTGCTTTTTGCCGCGCTGCCGAGGCTGGCCGATGGCGAGCCGGTCACCAGCGTCGCCCTCGATCTCGGCTATGACAGCGTGCCGGCCTTCACCACCATGTTCAGGCGCATGCTCGGTGCCTCGCCGCGCAGCTATCTGCGCCGGTCAGGCGAAGGTGACCGGCCGCCCCGTCAGACGGAAGGCGGGTTGCTGTCAACTTCTCCGCTTCCCTGAACAGGATGCAGTTGCGTCTCGTCCGATGAAGATGACGAGGACAGCGTGCCGGGCAGCGAAATGGGGCACAAGATCGTCGCTACCAGCCGCTGCCGGGTTCCGTCGGAAACGGCGGCGGTGGGTTTTCCAATCCGGAAGCTTTGACAGGAAGTTCAGTCGAACAGGCTGGAGACCGACTGCTCGGAGGCTGTGCGCGAGATCGCTTCGCCAAGCAGATCGGCGATGGTGATGGTGCGGATGTTGTGCGCGTCGAGCGCAGCCTGCGTGGGTTCGATGGAATCGGTGATCACCAGTTCCTGCAACTTCGAGCCCGCTATGCGCGCCGCCGCACCGCCGGAAAGCACGCCATGGGTAATATAGGCGGTGACGCTGGTGGCGCCCTTTTCAAGCAGGGCATCGGCAGCGTTGCAGAGCGTGCCGCCGGAATCGACGATGTCGTCGATCAGCAGGCAATCCTTGCCGCGCACGTCGCCGATGACGTTCATGACTTCCGATTCTCCGGGGCGCTCGCGGCGCTTGTCGACGATGGCAAGCTGGGCGTCGAGGCGTTTGGCGAGCGCACGGGCGCGCACCACGCCGCCGGTATCCGGGGACACCACCATGACGTTGTTGAGCTGCTTGTACTTGGCCTTCACGTCACGCGCCATCACCGGTACCGAAAACAGATTGTCGGTGGGGATGTCGAAAAAACCCTGGATCTGGCCGGCGTGGAGGTCGAGCGTCAGCACGCGCGACGCGCCGGCTCGGGTGATCATGTTGGCGACCAGCTTGGCCGAGATCGGCGTGCGGCCGGAAGCCCGGCGATCCTGGCGCGCGTAGCCGAAATAGGGGATGACCGCCGTAATGCGGCGCGCTGACGAGCGCATGAAGGCGTCGATCATGATGAGCAGTTCCATCAGGTGATCGTTGGTCGGATAGGAGGTGGACTGGAGGACGAAGACATCCTCGCCGCGCACGTTTTCCTGAATCTCGACGAAGATTTCCTGATCGGCGAAGCGGCGGACGCTGGCCTTGCCCAGGGGGATGTTCAGATAGCGGGCGACCGCCTCGGCAAGCACCTTGTTGGAATTGCCCGCGAAAAGTTTCATGTCTTGTCCCCGGAGAGAAATTTAGGGGGTTTTTAGCCGCCTTGATCGGTATTGCAAGCGCCGGAGATCGGAATTCCGGCGCAAATCCCAAGAATCGGACCTTGCTGTTGCCCGCAGGACATGGGGAAAACGTCGCAGGCTAGCCCTGATCGGCTGAACTCTGGAACCAGCTGGAGAGCTGGTCCATGGTCGCATCGGCGATCGCCCTGAGCGTGTCGGGTGCGACGCTGGGCCAGCCCTCGGCCCCGTTCACGGCCTGTGCCTTCTGCTGGCCGGAGATCCGATGCAGGCGGCTGCCTGCCGGATCATAGACGTCCCACACGTAGATAACCGTGGCAGCCCCGTCCTCGTTCAGAACGGAGAAATAGCCCTTGAGGACATGGGTCGCGTTCTGGCCCGAACTTCCGGCGAGAGTGACGCCGCGCTGGCGGGCACGCTGTTGCAGCTCTTCCATAAGAGGGCTGGCGGCCTCCACCGATGCACCGACGATGGGGGCGACCTGAAGCCGGATGCGACTGCTTCGCGCCGGCGGCTGCACGGCCGTGACCGGCGGTTGTGCGGCGCTTTCCGCCGACGAAGGCTGTGTCGCGACCTGCTGGCCCGAAGCGGCGACGGATGCCGGATCGAGCACGCTTGAGCTGTTGCAGGCGGACAAGGACAGCGCAGCGAACAGCACGGTCGATAAAGACGCTCGGCTCATGCCCCTCAACACTCCACACGCCCGGGACCCTTCCCGAACAGAATGTATCACTTCACGATCAAGTCGAGATCATGGCGCGAAAGCGGCCGGGCCTGGGATTCCGTGGTCAGACAGGTGCGGCCGAGCGTCATCGCCGTCTCGGTTTCGGAGTCCATGATGATCATGTGGGCGAACAGGGTCATGTTCGGTGCGATGGGCTCGGGATTGCCCTGGTAGAACATCGGCATGTCCATCCACGATGGCGAAAAGCGTGCGCCCACGGAATAGCCGCAGGCATTCAGCCTGTGCTTTGTCAGGCCGTGCGCCTCCATGGCGCGGGCATGGGCGTCGAACACGTCGCCGAAGGTGTTGTCTGGCGTCATCACTTTTTCTACTGCCAGAAGCGCGGCGAGCGCGGCCTCGTACAGTTCCTGATGCCGTCTGGAAACCTTGCCGGTCAAAACGGTACGCATCATCGGCGCATGGTAGTGATGGAAGACGCCGGCCCATTCCAGTGTGAGCTGGTCGTTCTTGTTGAGCTTGCGGCGGCCTGCCTTGTAGCGGCACAAAAGCGCATCCGGGCCCGATCCGACGATGAATTCATTGGCGGGATAGTCGCCCCCGCCGGCCAGAATGGTGCTCTGCATGGCAGCCAGAATTGCGGCTTCGTCGCCTCCCTGTTTGATGAGGGGAAGCGCGGCGTCCAGCGCATCGTCGGTCAATGCGGCCGCTTTCTCCACCTTGGCGATCTCGGCTGGGCTCTTGAACAGGCGCAACCTGCCCACGATCCCGGATGCATCGGAGATCTGGCCGAAGGTCTGCAACTGTTCGTCCAGTCTGCGACCGTTCAGGGCCGTGAGGCCGTGGGTATCGTATTCAACGCCGATGCGGGCGCCAAGAAGGTCCATTTCGTTCAGCAGATTGCGCAGATCGATGGCAGGGTTTGCACCGTCGCGGTCGGTCCACAGCTCGATGTTGTCGATGATGGAGGTGTGGCGCGCCTGGCGCAGATCGGCTGACCGTGTGAGCAACGTCATCGAGCCGTCAGCTCTCACCACGAGGCATTGGAAGAAGCAGAATCCGAACGTGTCGTAGCCGGTCAGCCAATACATGCTTTCCTGGGCAAACAGCAAAAGGGCGTCGAGCTTGCGCTCAGCCATTTCGATCATCAGGCGGTCGCGACGGGCGTCGAATTCTGAGCGTTCGAAATGCAGCGCCATGATATTTATCCCTCGATTGCGATCGCCGAGACCTGCCGGCCGTAATCCGGCTCGTCGCGGTGGGTCGTGCGGCGATAGGAATAGAAAAGTTCTTCTTCCGCGTAGGTGCAGCGTCCGAGCGCTTCGGCCGTCACGCCTGCCCTGCGCAGGCGCTCGAGCGTGTACCCGTTCAGGTCGAACATGAAATGGCCTGGCTTGCCGGACGAAACGAACCATCCTTCGGTTGCGGCGTCCGCATTCACGAATCGCTCGCGAAATTCGGGGCCGACCTCGTAGTTGCGGCCGCTGATGGATGGGCCAAGCACGGCCACGATATTTTCACGCCGTGCGCCGATGCCCTCCATCGCGACGATCGTGTTTTCGAGCACTCCGGTGAAGGCGCCTTTCCAGCCCGCGTGGGCTGCCCCGACAACGCCGGCCCGAGCATCGGCGAACAGGACAGGCCCGCAATCGGCCGTCGATGCGCCGACGGCGATGCCCGGCCGGTCGGTGACGATCGCGTCGGCTTTCGGCCGCTCGCCGGCAAAGGGCTCGCGCGCGACGACGACGTCGGGCGAGTGAATCTGATGCGCGGTCAGCAGGCGATCCGGGGCAACACCCATCCACTCCGCCACGCGCCGCCGGTTCTCGGCCACCAGTGTCTGGTCGTCCTGCGAGCCGGTGCCGATGTTGAGGCCGCGATAGATGCCTTCGGAAACGCCGCCGATGCGGGTGAAGTAGCCGTGCCGTATGCCGTTTGCCCCTGCGTTTTCCAGCAGTGGAGAGCGGATCGGTTCCGGCTTTTGCTGATTCGACATCGGGATTTTGTTGTCTCCGCGGAGCTTTTCGTCAAGCGGGAGATGGATGCGAACCCGCAAGCGCAACAGCTTGCCAGAGTGGAGCGGGAGACAGGCGGAAGTCAATCGCCCGATGGAAAGGGCACGTCGCATGCGGCTTCCGGCAAAATAGCCAGCACCTTGAACAGATCGCCCATCTGTTCGGGTCCGGCCAGCCGCTCCACCTGCGATCTGATTGCTTCGCGTCCTGTCTCATCGGCATGCGCGCCAAGACGTCCGGCGCGTTCCAGCAAGCCCATGGCAAGCAGGAAAGCCCCCTGAGTGGTCGTCAGAACCTTCAGGCTGTGCGCACGGGCCACCTCGCCAAGTGCGGCAAAATCGACATGGGTCGTCAGGTCCGCCTCGCCGGGATGGGCAAGCACATGGTCATGGGCATGGCCCTTCAGCGCCTGCAATGTGTCGCCGAGGCCGGGCTTCAGATAGCCGTAGTCGATGAACAGGCCAGCCCCGCCATGCGCTGTAATCCGGGCGGCGATGTCCGCTATCAGCGCATTGCGGGCCGGTCCAAGCTCGACAATGGCGCCCTCGGAGGCGCTTTCGGCCCCTGGGGGCAGAAGCGCTGTGTCCAGCGATGCCGCTCCGGCGAATAAGGCAAGTTCGCCGGCCTCGTCCACGCCGACCATGCGCTCGCGCCAGCCGGAAGGCGTGCGAACGAACTGGCGCACCGGAATGGCGTCGAACAGCTCGTTGCCGACGATAAGCAGTGGCGCGTCGGGCAGGGTGGCCACCGTTTCGTGCCATCCGGTGCGCCCTGCCGTGGCGCCCAGCGTGTCGCGCTGGATTTCTCTCAGGCGAGGGCTCGTCTCGATGAGGGCGAAATCCGCGCCGTCGAAAAAGGCCGGGTCGAGCTGCGCCCATGTGCGCAGCATGTCCTTCATCAGGGTGCCGCGTCCTGGTCCGATTTCCGCGACGGTCACCGGCAACGGGCGTCCGTTGGCGATCCATGCCTGATAGAGCCAGATTGCGACCAGTTCGCCGAACATCTGGCTGATCTCGGGGGCGGTGATGAAGTCGCCGCCCGTCCCGAACGGCTCACGCGTCGTGTAGTAGCCGTGCTCGGGGTGGAACAGGCAAAGCGCCATATATTCGCTGACCGGGATCGGGCCGTCTGTCGCGATCAGCTGGACGATGCGTTCCCCGAGCTTCGTCATGTCGGGGTGTGCCGGGGCAGCGCCTTTGCCGTGACCATCGCCCAGACGCCGATGAGAACCATCGGAACCGACAGGATCATGCCCATGGTGAGCCAGTTGCCGGCGAGGTAGCCGATATGCGCGTCCGGTTCCCGGAAGAACTCGACAAAAATGCGCGACAGCCCGTAGCCGCAGATGAAGGCACCGGAAACGAAGCGCGGCGTCTTCAGCTTCAGGCGCGAATGGGTCAGCAGACGAAGCACCAGAAACAGCACCACGCCTTCCAGCAGGCCCTCGTAGAGCTGGCTCGGATGGCGGGGCAGGGGGCCGCCAGTGGGAAACACCACCGCCCACGGCATGTCGGAAACGCGGCCCCACAGCTCGGAATTGATGAAGTTCGCCAGCCTTCCCAGACCGAGCCCGACCGGTACGCCCGCAGCTACCACGTCGAACAGCGACCAGGCATGGATGCCGCGCGAACGGGCGAATAGGAGCATGGCGATGGTGGTTCCGAGAATGCCGCCGTGGAACGACATGCCGCCCTGCCAGACGGCGAAGATATCGGTTGGATTGGCGAGATAGCGGGCGAAATCGTAGAACAGCACATAGCCGATGCGCCCGCCCAGAACCACGCCCACAGCCGCCCAGATCACGAAATCATCGATGTCCTGTGGCTTCATCGGCAGCACGCCTTCCGGCCACAGGCGCGGATTCGAGACAAGCCTCTTGGCGTACCACCATGCAAAGACGATGCCGACGACATAGGCCAGGCCATACCAATGGATGGCGAGCGGACCGATCTGCACAAGCACCGGGTCGATTTCAGGAAACGACAGGGCGGCCATCGGCAGCAGGCTGGGAAAGCTCAACGCGGTATTCCTCGGGCGGTTGGGTCGGCGCGGACCATGATGCAGGGTTGGGGCATGGTCAAGGCAGCGAAGGAGGGATGCTGCCATTGTGCCGGTTCCGGCGCGGGCGCACTTGCATTCGAGCCGTATCGCCACTACGTCAAATCGACCAAGTGAGGTGCTGCCATGACAACCGGACCCAACCGCATTCTGGATGAATTCGCCAAGTTGATGACCGACGCTGCCGGCGCGGCGCAGGGCGTGCGGCGCGAGGTGGAAACCGCATTCCGGGGGCAGGCCGAACGTATCCTCAATTCCATGGATATCGTCCAGCGTGAGGAATTCGAAGCCGCCCGCGACATGGCGGTCAAGGCGCGCGAGGAAAATGCCAGGCTTTCCGCGCGTATCGATGAACTCGAGGCAAGGCTTGTCGCGCTGACCGCTGCTGCGGAGAAGTCCGCACCTGCTTCTGGCTCCCGCGCAAGGAAATAATTTCAGAAGTTTTCCACAAAGGGCGATTCTGGAAAAGCTCTTTGTCATGAATCGCTTACGTGCCGGCAGCGAATCCGGCGTCGGGCGACTGTCCACATGCGAATGACTCTTTGCCGAAAATTGGGCTGGTCACGCGACTCCGGATCAATACACTGAATTTGTTGCATGATTCGTGAAGGCGAACATGCGCCGGGCGGTGGGGTCCGGTCATGGGTTGTTGTTGCGTCGAGCAGTCCAGGCCGTCCGAGTTCAAAAATAACAAGGTTCGTCCGGAGTGTTTGCCATGGAGCGAGTGGCGGCATTCCCGCGAATGACGGGAAGCATTAAATGGAACTCCTTGAACTCGAGATCTCGCGCGAAATTCATCCGGTGGATGTAATCGAACAGGTCGCACACAATAATGACTGGTCCTTCGAGCGGGCCGGCGACGACGAAATCTCCATCTCGGTTGCGGGGAGCTGGACCGAGTATCACGTCTCTTTCTCGTGGATGGAAGATTTCGAGGCGCTGCATCTGGCCTGCGCCTTCGACATCAAGGTGCCGGAAAACCGCGCGCTGGAAGTCATGCGCCTGCTGTCGCTCATCAACGAGCAGATGCTGTTCGGCCATTTCGATCTGTGGGAGCAGGAAGGGGCCATCATGTTCCGGCAATCGCTGCTTCTTGCCGGGGGCGTCGAGCCGTCGAGCCAGCAGGTCGAGGTCCTTCTGTCCTCGGCGCTGGAGGCGTGCGAGTGCTATTTCCAGGCGTTCCAGTTCGTGGTCTGGTCCGGCACCTCGGCCAAGGATGCGCTGGCCAGCGTCCTGTTCGAGACGCAGGGCAACGCATAAGGGTTACGCGGCGATGAGTTCAGGTACGGCGCGCAAGCCCGAGATCACCTTTGCCGATTTCGACAAGGTCGACATCCGCACGGGAACCGTCGTTGAGGCAGAGCCTTTTCCGGAGGCGCGCAAGCCAGCCTTCAAGCTGAAGATCGACTTCGGACCCGAGATCGGCGTCAGGAAATCCTCGGCCCAGATCACCCGCCATTACACGCCCGAGACTCTGGTCGGACGGCAGGTTTTCGCGGTGGTGAACTTTCCGCCGCGTCAGATCGGCCCCTTCATGTCCGAGGTGCTGACGCTGGGATTTTCCGACGAGAACGGCGATATCGTTCTGGGCGCAACCGAGCGTCCCGTCCCGGATGGCAGCCCTCTTCACTGACTGCACCTCCGGATTCCGATGGCGGAATCCGGAGGTTGGAATTTTTGCTGCCGATAGAGCATTTTATTTTTTTGAAATTTGATATTTTGAATTTGAATTCCATTCATTTGCTGGATTCGGGAATCGTATCCTTTGAGAAAGAGATGGTCATTTGTGAGGATATGTCAGGCTTCGCAAGATGCGATGCCGCAAGATATCCTCCCAATGCCTGTGAGAACTGAAATGACCATCCTCGAGACCACTTCGCGCGTTGCCGTGATCCCCGGCAGACGCACTGCGCTCATCGCGCTTGCTGCTTCCGTGTTCACCGTCGCAGCGCTGACATTCGCGCCTGCCGTACATGCGCAGGACAAGACCTCCATCAAGGTCGGTATCATGGCGGGCGAGGAGGAGGACACCTGGGTTGCCGTGAAGGAGCAGGCGGCAAAGAACGGCCTCACCGTGGAGACCGTCATCTTCAACGACTATACCCAGCCCAACGAGGCGCTGGCGCGCGGCGAGATCGACGCCAATGCCTTCCAGCATGAGCCTTATCTCGAAAATCAGATCGCCACGCAGGGCTACAAGATCGTGGTTGCCGGTTACACGGCGCTCTGGCCTGTCGGCCTTTATTCGAAGAAGCACAAATCGCTTGAGGAATTGCCCGATGGCGCGGTGATCGGCGTGCCGAACGACCCCTCGAACGAGGGGAGGGCGCTGAGGGTGCTGGAAGACGCCGGCCTGATCAAGCTGCGCGAGGGCGCCGGCATTCTCGCCACCGTGGCGGACGTTGATGAAAATCCGAAGAAGCTGGATATCAAGGAGCTTGATGCCGGCATCGTCGGGCGTGCGGTCGACGATCTCGACGGTGCTGTGGTCAACACGGACTGGGCGCTGAAAAGCGGGCTGACGGCCGATATCCAGATCGCCCGCGAGACGATCGAGAACAACCCCTATCGCAACTTCATCGCGGTTCGCGCCGAGGACAAGGATGCGCCCTGGGTGCAGAAGCTGGTCGCGTCGTACCAGAACGATGCGGTCAAGGAAGCCTTTGACCGCATCTACAAGGGTTCGGGCGTTTCGGCCTATTGATCCGACAGGTTTGCGTGGCGCCCGTTTGAGCGTCACGCAATTTCCGTAAACCGAACGGCCATTGCCCGGTCCTCCGATCTGGCGCAAGAAAAGGCGGCCTGCGGCGCAAGCGGTAGGTCGCATTTTCGTATGAAGCATCATGAGACGGCAGGGCACAATGGCATCCCGGCGCGTGAAAGACGACAAGATGAACCAGCATGTGAGTGCGCTCGCATCGAACGGAGCCCTGGCCGCCGCGGCGGGTGGTGCTGGAGAACCGGTGGTGCGCCTGATCGATGTCAGGCGCCATTTCGGTCCGACAGCGGCGCTGGACGGTGTGTCGCTTACCGTCGGCAAGGGTGAAATCGTCGGAATCATCGGCCGCAGCGGTGCCGGCAAGTCGACGCTGATCCGATGCCTGAACGGGCTGGAGCGGCCGGATTCCGGCGAGGTCCATATCGAAGGGCGCGAGATCGGGCGGCTGGGCGAAAACCAGTTGCAGCCGCTGCGCCGCCGCATCGGCATGATCTTCCAGCATTTCAATCTCTTGTCCGCCAAGACGGTAGAGGAAAATGTCGCCCTGCCGCTCAAGATCGAGGGCGTTTCCAGGCCCGAGCGGCTTCGGCGCGCAGCGGAACTGCTCGAGCTGGTCGGACTGGCCGGCAAGGCGAAAGCCTATCCGGCCTCGCTTTCGGGGGGGCAGAAGCAGCGGGTCGGCATTGCCCGCGCGCTGGCCGCGCGGCCAGCGCTTCTGCTCTCCGACGAGGCCACCTCGGCGCTAGATCCGGAGACGACGCGCTCCATTCTCGCCCTGCTCAGGGACATCAACCGCCAGCTCGGCCTCACCATCATACTCATCACTCACGAGATGGAGGTGGTGCGCTCTATTGCAGATCGCGTTGCCGTCATCGATGCCGGTCGTATCGTCGAGGAGGGCGAAGTCTGGAAGGTGTTCGCAGACCCGCAATCCGACATCACCACCAGCCTGTTGCAGGGCATTCGCCCGCAACTGCCGGCGGAAATCGCGCAACGGCTCTCGCCGACGCTCGGGTCGGAAGCGGTGCTGCGTGTGGACATTGCCGGCGAGGCGGCGCTGGGGCCGCTGCTGGCCGACCTTGGCGGGCAGGCCGGCGCATTCCGCTTCATCCATGGCGGCATCGAGCGCGTGCAGGGCCGCCCGGTCGGCACGCTGTTTCTTGCCGTTCCGTCCGGGGAGCCGGACCTTTTGCGAACCGTACAATTCCTGACGGGCCGTGGCGCCCGCGTCGAGGTGCTGGGCCATGTCTTCGACAATGATTGACCTCTTCCTGCGCTCGCTCTGGGAAACGGTTCTGATGACCGGCGCCTCCGGTGCGATCTCCTTTGTCTTCGGCTTGCCGCTCGGGCTCGCCCTTGTGGTGACGGACCGCGGTGGCATCGCCCAGAATCTGTGGGTTAACCGCATACTGGGCAGCATCGTCAACGGCTTCCGCGCGGTGCCGTTCATCATCCTGCTCGTGGCCCTGATCCCGCTCACGCGGTTGATCGCGGGCACGTCCATCGGCACGTGGGCGGCCATCGTACCGCTATCCATTGCCGCGACGCCCTACTACGCCCGTATTGCCGAAGTCTCCCTGCGCGAGGTCGATCGGGGATTGATCGAGGCGGTTCGCGCCATGGGCGGTTCACGCTGGACCATTGTGCGCGAGGTGCTGGTGCCAGAGGCGATGCCGGGCATCGTGGCGGGTTTTACCGTTACGCTGGTCACGCTTGTCGGTGCCTCGGCCATGGCCGGTGCCATCGGGGCCGGGGGGCTTGGTGACCTCGCCATCCGCTACGGCTATCAGCGTTTCGAGACTTCGGTGATGATCGCCGTCGTCTCGGTGCTGATTGTCATGGTGTGTGCTCTCCAATGGGCCGGCGACCGCCTGGTTGCCCGTCTCGATCGCCGGGTTGCGTGAAGATCAGGCCGGTATCCTGATTTTGGCGCGCAGGCCGCCAAGCGGACTGTCCTCGAAGGTCAGATCGCCGCCATGGCTGCGGGCGATATCGCGGGCAATGGGCAGGCCGAGGCCGGTCCCGCTGGCATCGAGATTGCGCGCCTCATCCAGCCGCACGAAGGGCTTGAATACCTCCTCGCGCTTGTCAGGCGGAATGCCCGGTCCGTCGTCGGTTATCGTGATGGTGAGCCAGCCATCGCCATGCTCGGCATCGATCTCGACGCATTTGGCGTAGCGGAAGGCATTGCCAGCCACATTGGCCATCAAGCGGGAGAAGGCATTGGGCCGCACCTGAATGGTCGGCGATCCCGAAATCGATGTCGTGAGCTTGCACTTGCGCAACCTGGCCTCGTCCTCCAGCCTCCGGAAGCAGGCTGCAAGATCGAATGGGCCCGTGTCCTCGGCGGCTTCGCCCCGGGCGAAGGCAAGATAGCCTTCCAGCATGGACTGCATGTCGTCTATGTCCTTGCCCAGCGCCTCGATGTCGGCCTTGGTGCGGGTCAGCGCCAGTTGCAGCTTGAATCTGGTCAGGATGGTGCGCAGGTCGTGGCTGACACCGGTAAGCATGGCGGTGCGCTGTTCGATCTGGCGCTCGATGCGCTCGCGCATCTGCATGAAGGCGAAGCCCGCGCGCCGCACTTCCTCGGCCCCGCGCGGACGGAAGTCGCGCGGCATCGGCCGCCCCTTGCCGAAACTTTCCGCTGCTTCGGCCAATGCCAGGATCGGCCTTATCTGATTGCGCAGGAACGGGATCGCGATCATCAGCAGCACCAGCGACGTGCCGACCATCCACAGCAGGAAGATGTGGGTGTTGGAAGCGTAAGCCTGACTGCGGCGGACGAAGACCCGCAGCACCTTGTCTTCAAGCTGGATGCGCACCTCGATGATGTTGGAGTTGCCGACCGTGTCGAGCCAGAAGGGGCGATTGATCTGGCGGGTGATTTCCTCCGACAGGATCTGGTCGAGGATCGAGAAGAAGGGCTTGGGACCGGGCGGGGGCAGGGGCTCCGGCGGCAGCAGGTCCACCTTGAGCTGCATCCGGTCCTGCGCGATGCGGATGACGTTGGCGTAGTCGGCTTCGTCGGGATAGGTTTCCAGAAGGTCGACGATGGCGGCGATGTCGCGCGTAACGGCCTGTGACAGGCGCTGCGTCACCGTCTGCCAGTGACGTTCCATGAAGTCGAACGCGATCATCGACTGCAGGAGGATCATCGGCGCGATGATGATGATCAGCGAGCGGGCATAGAGCCGCTTGGGCATGTAGAGCGAGACGAGACGCCAGAAGCGCCGCCATGCCTTTCGCACCGACGCGGCAGCGCGTTCGATGCGGGCGCGGAAGCTGTCCGGTGGCGGAGCTTGCAATTCTGTCGTCGTCATTCGGTTCCGGCCTGAGCTGGACTTCGGTGCGGCCCCGGCGAGACCGTCCAGCCGACTCTATTCCACGCTGAGCCGATACCCAATACCGCGAACGGTCTGCAGCCACACCGGATTGGACGGGTCGCGCTCGATCTTGCGGCGCAGCCGGTTGATCTGCACATCGATGGTGCGTTCGCCGACTTCCGAATCCTCGCCCACCAGTTCGTGGCGGGGAATGGTCTCACCGGCCCGCTCGGCGAAGATGGCGAGGATTTCCTGCTCGCGGTCCGTCAGCTTGAGTATCTCGCTGCCCCGCTTCAGTTCGCGTCGGGCGATCTGGAAGGTGTAAGGGCCGAACACGAGCTGTTCCACCTTGGGCGGCGAGGCCGGCCCGCCGCGCCGCAATATGTTGTTGACGCGCAGGATGAGCTCACGCGGGTCGAAAGGTTTTGGCAGGTAGTCGTCGGCTCCGGCTTCGAGGCCCGTGATGCGGTTGTCGGTCTCGGACAAAGCGGTCAGCATGAGGATTGGAACGTCGCGCTCGGAGCGTAGCGATTTCGTCAGCTCCACGCCGCTTTCGCCGGGCATCATCACGTCGAGCACGAGGAGGTCGAAATCCAGGCCCGCCAGCTTGCGGCGCGCCTCCGCGGCCGTGCCCGCGACGGTGACGCGAAAACCGTTCTCGGTCAGGAACTGCCTGAGCAGATTGCGGATACGGGTGTCGTCGTCGACCACCAGAAGGTGAAACGCATCGTCATCCGGCGCATTGACCTGCTGGTCGAGCCTGTCGGTGCCTTCCATGCCGCTACTCCCGGTCTTCTTCCATACGGTGCAGAGGGTCGGCGTCGATCTGTACGCGCAGTTCCGGATTGACCATCGCCTTGAGGAACTGCTCGATCGCCTTGCGGCCCTCGCCCTTCATCTCCATCAATGCGCCATGTATCCGGCGGGACTGTGGCCGGGAAAGGGCAAGCGCCAGTTCCCGTCCCCTGGCGGTTGGATATAACTCGCGTTGCCGCCGGTCGCGTGGTCCCTGCAACTGTACGATATGACCTGTGTCGATGAGTTGCTTGAGCACCCGCGCCAGGGATTGTTTGGTGATCTTGAGGACATCCAGAAGTTCGGCGACGGTCAGGCCGGGTCGGCGATTGACGAAGTGGAGCACCCTGTGATGCGCCCGCCCGAACCCGTAGTCGGCCAGCATCTGATCCGGATCCGAGGTGAAGTCGCGATAGGCGAAGAAGAACAGCTCGATCAGCGTGAAATCGATGCCATCCTCATTGGCCACCGCCGCGCGGATCGGGGCCACATCGCCGTTTTTTTCCTTCAGCATGCTTCTCTCAAACAATTAAGTCAGCACTATTGACGTATTCTGCGACCGCTGATAATTTTTGACAAGCTTTAGGGCTTATTGCGACCGAAAACGCAAGGCGGGACCGTAAATCCGGAACTTCCTGAGTTTGCCATGGCCACAATATGGGCCTACGCTCCCGAACCGCGGTCGCCTCATCGCTGCCGGATCAAATTTCAACACGCAGACTTATGCGGGCAGGGTTGCTCGCGGGAGGTTATTGTCATGGCATCCGTTTCCTTCGACAGGCTCGATGGCTATATCTGGATGAATGGTGAGTTCGTCAAATGGGCGGACGCCAGGATCCACGTACTCACGCACGGTCTTCACTACGCCAGCGCTGTGTTCGAAGGTGAGCGTGCCTATGGCGGCGAGATTTTCAAGCTGACCGAGCATACCGAGCGCCTGCATGAGTCGGCACGTATTCTCGGCTTCAAGATTCCCTATTCGGTCGCCGAGATCGATGACGCCTGCAATGAATTGCTGAAGAAGCAGGGTTTTCAGGACGCCTATGTGCGCCCCATCGCTTGGCGCGGCAGCGAGCAGATGGGCGTTTCGGCACAGAACAACCGCATCAATCTCGCCATCGCCATCTGGCAGTGGCCCAGCTATTTCGATCCCGAGCAGAAGCTGAAGGGCATCCGCCTCGATATCGCCGAGTATCGTCGTCCCGATCCGCGCACGGCTCCGTCAAAGTCGAAGGCTGCGGGCCTTTACATGATCTGCACCATCTCCAAGCACGCGGCCGAGGCCAAGGGCTATGCGGACGCCATGATGCTCGACTGGCGCGGCCAGGTGGCCGAGGCGACGGGCGCCAACATCTTCTTTGTCAAGGAAGGCAAGATCCATACGCCGACTCCGGATTGCTTCCTCGACGGCATCACCAGACGCACGGTGATCGGCCTTGCCCGTGACCGTGGCTACGAAGTGATCGAGCGGGCCATCCAGCCTGAGGAGCTGGAAGGTTTCGAGCAGTGCTTCCTTAGCGGGACAGCCGCTGAGGTCACCCCGGTCTCGGAGATCGGCCCGTATCGCTTCGAA
Source organism: Mesorhizobium sp. (assembly GCA_022833215.1). Lineage (GTDB taxonomy): Bacteria > Pseudomonadota > Alphaproteobacteria > Rhizobiales > Rhizobiaceae > Mesorhizobium. Next base: position 23,831 of record JAIPUZ010000076.1, read on the forward strand.
GTCGGCGAGATCGCCAGGACGCTGATGAACGACTATTCCGCCGCTGTTCAGCCCAAGAAAGCCATCGCCGCGGAGTAAGGCCCAATATTCGTTTCAGATCGTGGGGAACGGCGTCATGCCGTTCCCCATTGCGTCTGGGCGTTTGACATTCGTCAGAATCGGCGTCTCATGACGACACTCGGCTCGCGCGAGTCGGGATTGTCTGAGAGGGACTATAGATGGAAACGCTTCTTCCTATCATTGTGCAGGTCATCACCGGCATCATCGGCGGTCAGGCCGTCGGTGCGGCACTCAAGCAGGCCGCCATGGGGCAGCTCCCCAAAATCCTCAGCGGTGCAATCGGTGGCGTCGGCGGTGCCGCCATACTCGGCAGCCTGCTGGGCGGCGGCGGAATTGATCCTTCGGCGGCAACAGCAGCGGCAGAGGGCCTCGGCGGGGCAATCAACCTGAACAACATTCTCGGCGGCGCAGGCGGTGGCGCGATCCTGACCGGCATCGTCGGTGCGGTCATGAACGCCATGAAGAAATAGATCCCACGCAGCTTTTCAATAGAATAGAGGGCGGCCCGGGGCCGCCCTTTGTCTTTTGAACGCCGCAGTTACTCCGCTTCTTCCTCTGCGACCATTCATCGGCATGGTTTGCGGTGGACGCCATCGCGTCCCGACCCTACATCGGGGCAAGGTTTCTCGGCCGTCTTTCGGCCGACAAGGAAAGGATTATCATGGGTCAGATCAATGCCGGCATCGTCCCCGTCACGCCATTTCAGCAGAATTGCACCATCCTGTTCGATCAGGATGAGAAGATCGGCGTCGTCGTCGATCCGGGCGGCGATGTCGACCGCATTCTTGCCGCGCTGAAGGAGAATGCCATCACTGCAACAGCCATCTGGATCACCCATGGCCATATCGACCATGCCGGCGGAGCGATGGAGCTGAAGGATGCGCTCGGCGTGGAGATCATCGGGTCGCACGCGGACGACCGGCCGCTGCTCGACAACCTGGAAAACCAGGCGCAGCGATTTGGGTTGACCGGCGCGGTCCGCAACTGCGTTCCGGACCGCTTCCTCAGCGAGGGTGACAAGGTTTCGTTCGGAGGGCACGAATTCGAGGTTCTGCATTGCCCCGGCCACGCGCCGGGCCATGTCGTCTACTACAATCGGGCGGCCAGGTTCGCCCATGTCGGCGACGTGCTGTTTCGTGGCTCCGTAGGCCGTACCGACCTGCCCGGCGGCGATCACGATGCCCTTATCCGCTCGATCAAGGAAAAGCTTCTGCCGCTCGGCGACGATATCGGCTTCATCTGCGGACATGGGCCGGGGGGACGTTTCGGGGAGGAGAGGCGCTCGAATCCGTTCCTCGTCTGATGTGCCGTAAGGCCACGTCAATCGCAGAAAAGGGCCGCTCGAAAGCGGCCCTTTTCATCGGGCAGGGAACCCGTTTTCGCCTCGTCAGTTGGCCTGGCAGAAATGCCGCTGCCCGTCATAGCCGAGGAATGTGCCGGTGCGCGCGTCGAAACTGCGATAGCGATCCGAGCAGTATCTGTACCACTCCGGGCTCCAGGGCTCGTAGGTCGCGCGATAGTAATTGTCGCGATAATAGGTGCGGGCAGGGCGCGGTTCGCGAATGACGTATGTGGGCTCCGGCTCGTAATAGCGGGGCTGCGATGCCAATGCGCTGCCGAGCAGGGCGCCGGCTGCGAGGCCAATGACGCCGGCAGCTACCGCATCGCCGTTGGAGCGCTTGTGATGATGGTTGTAATTCTGGCCGTGATAGCCATGGCGACGCCAGTCCCGCGCTTCGGCGGCGGGAAGTGCGCTCAGCATGATCGCGGCGACCGCCGTCGACAATACGCTGGCCTTGAAAAATCTGTTCATGACGGTCTCCTGTTCGAAGCCCCACCGCCGGTATCGGTCCGATGTTGCCTGAACAAATAGGACACCGTGCCTGAACGGCGGCTGAACGAAACGCTGCTCGATCCGTTGAACGCAACCGCCGGTCAGTTGTTCCCCCCCCGGCGTTTTAGCCGATGGTGAGGTTGACCGCCTTCGGTCCCTTGCCGCGTTTGTCCGGCTCGGTTTCGAAAGTGACCTTCTGGCCATCCTCCAGACCGGGAAGGCCAGAAGCCTGCACGGCCGAGATGTGGACGAAGACGTCCTTGGCACCATCGTCCGGCGTGATAAAGCCGAAGCCTTTGGCATGATTGAAGAATTTTACGGTGCCGGTCTGCGGCATGGGATGCTCCCTTATAGTCCCACAGTCTTGCTCCCGGGATTGCAAATTCCCGAAGATTGAATTTGTCGTTTATTTTGACTTCATCGGCAACAAAAACTTTGGTGACATCGGCTATTCAAACCGTCGACATCAAAGAGACTGTGATGAAGCACAAAGGGCGCGGACATTGCTGTCGCGCCCCCTGCCAGAACTGCAATGCGCAGTCGTCGATCAGGCGGCGCGCAGGTTGACTGCCTTGGGGCCCTTGCCCATGCGGTCGGGCTCGACGTCGAAGGAAACCTTCTGGCCGTCGACGAGGGTGCGCATCCCCGAAGCCTCGATCGCCGAGATATGGACGAAGACGTCCTTTGCTCCACCATCAGGCGTGATGAAGCCGAAGCCCTTGGTGCTGTTGAAGAATTTTACGGTGCCGGTCTGGGACATGGGAGAACTCCTTCACCCGATCGTCGTTCTGGACCTCGGCTCGCCGGAGCAGGTTGAGGTCCGGTGGTTGCTCGGCGGTCATGCATTCGCGCACGGGTAACCCCCCGCCAGAACGGGGCTGTCAGAGATTCACGATATCGGGGATAGGGTCGTCCAAAACGTTCCATTCTCCGGGATGCAAATACCCGAACGATGAACTTATCGCATGGTTTTGTGACTATGACAAGGTACACTCTTTCCTGGCCAGGGCAGGAGATGACCTGAACAATCAAATTCAAAGGCTTGCTGCGATGAAGGGGAACTGCCAGCATCGTCATGCGTTGTTCGCGCTGCCAAAGGCAAACAGGAGAGGACATCGATGAAATTCAGAAACGTCTTTCTGGCGGGAGCGGCGATGTTGCTGAGCTCCGGCCTGCTCACAGCCTGCGTGGTCGTCGACGAGGGGCCGGGCCACAGGCCGCCGCCTCCGCGGCCGCGTCCTCCTGCGCAGGCATGTACAATGGAATATGCGCCGGTCTGCGGCGTGCGCGGTTCGGACAGCCGCACGTTCGGCAACAGCTGTCAGGCGAGAGCCGACGGCTATCGCATCAGCCATCAGGGCGCGTGCCGTTCCGGCGGCGATCGCCCGGGTGCGGACCGGCCGGGATGGGGCCGTCCGGATCGCCCCGAGCGGCCGTCGCGTGCCTGCACGCGTGAATACGCGCCCGTTTGTGCGTCCAGCCGGGGCCAGTTGCGCACCTTCCCGAATGCGTGCGAAGCAAGGGCCGCCGATTGGCGGATCGTTCGCAGCGGCACCTGCCGCTGATTTCTCAGACAGTGAAGGTGGCGGGCAGGGACGGCCCGCCACCTTTTTGCTTCTAGTTTTTCGGCTCCTTGCTGACGTTCAGGAAGGACTCGAAACCTCCATAGATCATGCGCTTGCCGTCGAAAGGCATGTTTTCCATGTCGCCTTTCAGGCGTGGATCGGCCATTACCCTGGCCAGGATTTCATCCCGATCCTTGCGCGACTGGTAGACGACCCAGGAAAAGATCACGACCTCGTCTTCCCTGGCCTGAACTGCGCGGGGGAACGACGTAAGTTCCCCATAGGGCACATCGTCACCCGTGCATTCCGCATAGGCAAGCGCACCATGCTCCATCCACACGTCGCAAGCCTTGCGCGCCATTTCCTTGTACTCGTCCAGCTTTGCCTGCGGCACTGCGATCACGAAACCATCGACATAGGACATTGCTTCCTCCTTGAGCGTTGTTGTCCGGTTGCCTATTGATTGACGGGTGCATTCATCGCCCAGTCGACCCCGAACGGGTCGCGCAGGCTGCCCCAGCGGTCGCCCCAGAACATCACGTCCAGCGGCACCACCACTTCGCAGCCGGCATCGACGGCGCGCTGCCACCACGAATCAATGTCGCCCGCCGTCAGATGCAACTGCATGGTGCAGCCTTGCACCGGCTGGTGGGGATGTCCGTGCTCGGGGTAGGCGTCGCTCAGCATCAGGCTGGAGCCGTTGACGTAAAGATGGACATGCATCGTACGGTCCTGCTCGTCCGGCGGCACGGCATAGACCTGCTCGGCGCCGAAGGCTTTCTCATAGAAGGCGGCGGCTTTCAGCGCCCCGTCCAGTTGCAGGTAAGGGGTAAGGCCCCCGAGCGCCTTCGGCATGGGCTGGGTCTGGGGTCTCGCATTTGCATCGCTCATGTGTTTCTCCCGGGTTTGACATTGCAAGCCCCCCACATGACGTGTCGACGATGGCGATATGCAGGCGGCGGAAGTTTCCGCCGCCGAAGCTCAGTTTCCCGGTTTTCCGGTCTTGGGCGGGCGGCGTCGGCGCTGCGCAATATCCGCCGGGTCCTCGTAGGAGCCGATACCGGCGCGTTCGCGGCGAATCGGCTTCACGTCGTCCGGTCGGACCGGCTTCCTGCCTTCCACCGGCTTCTCGGTGCGGCCGACGGTCATTTCGTCCAGCGTGTTCTTTCGGAAAAGGGAGGATTTGCTTTCTCCCGGAACACCGAAATCCGAGCCGTGGGCCTCCTGCGCCGACTGCTTCCTGAACAGGGAGCGCGATACGGCCCCGGCCGGCGTGGCCACATCGGTTCCGGGTCCCATGTCGTCGAGCGACGGCTTGGCGAACAGCGGCTTTTTCACCGGAGCTGCTCCGTCGGCGCCCATCTCGTCCAGATGCGGCTTGCGGAACAGGCCGCGGCCCTCGGCGGTGTCTTCCACTGCCCTGTGTCGTGCTCGGCCCTTGTTGTGCTTGCCCTTCTCGCGGCCGGAGACTGGGCTTTCGGATTCCGCATATCTGGCCAGCGGATCGTCGGAGACCGCCAGTTCCAGTTCGGTGAGTCGCTTGATCTCGTCGCGCAGCCGCGCGGCCTCCTCGAAATTGAGGTCGGCGGCGGCATCGCGCATCTTCTTTTGCAGGAACTCCAGATGGGCCTTGAGATTGTTGCCCATCAGCTGGCCGGCATCGTCGGTGAACTGCGAGATGTCGGCGCGCACATGGTCCTTCTCGTAGACCGAGTCGAGGATATCGGCGATGCGCGACTTGACCGATTCCGGCGTGATGCCGTTGGCCTCGTTGTATTCGAGTTGCTTCTCGCGGCGGCGGTTGGTCTCCGCCATCGCCCGCTCCATCGAACCGGTGATCTGGTCGGCATAGAGGATGACTTTTCCATCCACGTTGCGCGCCGCGCGGCCGATGGTCTGGATGAGGGACGTTTCGGACCGGAGAAAACCTTCCTTGTCGGCGTCGAGGATGGCGACGAAGCCGCATTCGGGAATGTCGAGGCCCTCGCGCAGCAGGTTGATGCCGACCAGCACGTCAAAGGCCCCGAGGCGCAGATCGCGCAAAATCTCGATGCGCTCCAGCGTGTCGATGTCGGAGTGCATGTAGCGTACGCGGATGCCCTGCTCGTGCAGATATTCGGTGAGGTCCTCGGCCATGCGCTTGGTCAGCACCGTCACCAGCGTGCGATAGCCCTTCTTCGTCGTCTCGCGGATTTCGCCGAGAACGTCGTCGACCTGGCTCTTGGCCGGGCGCACCTCGACCGGCGGATCGATCAGGCCGGTGGGGCGGATGACCTGCTCGGCGAAGACGCCGCCGGACTGCTCAAGCTCCCAGCCGCCGGGCGTCGCCGACACCGCGATGGTGAGCGGGCGCATGGCGTCCCATTCCTCGAAACGCAGCGGCCGGTTGTCCATGCAGGAGGGCAGGCGGAAGCCGTATTCTGCCAATGTCGCCTTGCGGCGGAAGTCGCCCCGATACATGCCGCCGATCTGCGGAATGGTGACGTGGCTCTCGTCGATGAAGATCAGCGCGTTGTCGGGCACATATTCGAACAGCGTCGGCGGCGGGTCGCCCGGCTGGCGGCCGGTGAGATAGCGCGAATAGTTCTCGATGCCGGCGCAGGAGCCCGTCGCCTCCAGCATCTCCAGATCGAAGCGTGTGCGCTGCTCCAGCCGCTGCGCCTCCAGCAGGCGGCCAGCCCTTTCAAGCTCGGCCAAGCGGTGCTTCAGCTCTTCCTTGATCGACTTGATGGCCTGGTTCAGGGTCGGTCGCGGCGTCACATAGTGCGAGTTCGCGTAGATCTTGACGCTCTTGAGGTCACCCGTCTTGTGGCCGGTCAAAGGATCGAACTCGGTGATGGACTCGATCTCGTCGCCGAACAGCGAGATACGCCAGGCGCGATCCTCAAGGTGAGCAGGGAAGATCTCGATGGTGTCGCCGCGCACGCGGAACGAGCCGCGCACGAAATTCGCATCCTGCCGCTTGTATTGCTGGGCGACGAGGTCGGCGAGAAGCTGGCGCTGGTCCAGACGGTCGCCGATCGTCATCTGGAAGGTCATCGCCGTATAGGTCTCGACCGAGCCGATACCGTAGATGCAGGACACCGAGGCGACTATGATGACGTCGTCGCGCTCCAGCAGCGAACGCGTCGCCGAGTGGCGCATGCGGTCGATCTGCTCGTTGATGGACGATTCCTTCTCGATATAGGTGTCCGTGCGCGGCACGTAGGCTTCCGGCTGGTAATAGTCGTAGTAGGAGACGAAATATTCCACCGCGTTGTTGGGGAAGAATTTCCTGAACTCGGCATAGAGCTGGGCGGCCAGCGTCTTGTTGGGTGCCAGAATCAGTGCGGGTCGCTGAGTCTCCTCGATCACCTTGGCCATGGTGAAGGTCTTGCCCGAGCCGGTGACGCCGAGCAGAACCTGCGTGCGATCCTCGCTGGAGACACCTTCGACAAGGTCCCTGATTGCGGTCGGCTGGTCGCCGCGCGGCTCGAACTCCGATTCCATCCGGATGGCGATGCCGCCTTCGGATTTTTCCGGGCGGGCAGGGCGGTGTGGCGTCCAGATCTGGCCGTTCTTGTGCAGCGGGTTGCCGCTCTCGATCAGGTCGGCCAGCGCCTGCACCGTGGCGGTGACAGCGGATTTCGGCAGCGTCGCGGCGTCTTCCAGCGAGATGTCGAGACCGGCCACCGGGTTGAGGCCGACGGCCGCGCGCTCCTTGGCTGAAGCCGCGCCGCCCATGGAGGTGCCCCGCGCCGTGCGCGTGGGCGAGGCCGACCGGGCCGGGACCTTCCTGGCGGGTTTGGTGCCGTTTCCGTCCGTCGTACCGGTGCGGCCTTCCTGCTCGGCTTCCCGTGAAATTTGCCCGGCCCAATCCGATATGGAGCCCGAAAGCGGCGTTCCGGAAAGCTCGGGCTGCGGCGCCTCGGCGAAGCCGCCCTTGTGCAGAGGCTCGCTGGCATCCATGAAATCGGTCAGGGGGCTGCGCCTCTTGTGCTGCGCCTGCTTGTCGGGGGATTTGGCCATATGCTGAATATGGGTGGACTCGGCGCAAATGGAAAGAGGGAGCCGGGCAGGCGGTCAGCCGTTCGCGGCTCTCCTGACAGCAGGCTGTCAGGAGATAGTCAGCCGAAACGCAGCTTCATCACCACGATGGCGCCGACAAACATCAGCGTCAGCACATTGGCTACGATTATAGGCCATGAGCCGATGAGGACGCCGTACACTGCCCATAACGCCACACCAGCGGCTATCGAGCCGGTGGCAATGAGCGAGATGTTGTCCGCCCTGCGCTCGCGCGCCAGTTTGACGACCTGAGGAACCCAGCCGAGCGTGGTGATGAGCGCGGCCAGCGCGCCAATGGCTTCGATCCAGTAGAACACGACAAGGGCTCCAACCCGCACTATCCGGCCTATGCCAGATTTGTGGTGAACGGGGAAGCTGGCCCGCTGGCTGGACCAATGAAACAAAATGTGTCTGCCGGTTTTTTATGGCGTGGCTTGTGATTGTCGCGTGATGCCGAATGTGGCGTCGGCGTGCCGTTATCCCTACCGCCCCATCACGTCCAACAGATTCCGCTCCCGGGAAAAGCTTTGCCATGAGATTGCGTATGCCGGGATGGTTCTGGCCCGGAATACGTCAATGTGTCAGAAATAAGCCGCTGATAATATTTGGAAAAGTTACCCTTCGTGATTTGAAATCGAGGGCAGGTTTCTTAGGTTCCGGGTGTCGCGAGGCGGCCCGCTTGCCGGACGCCTCAAGCAAACCGCCAAAAACGGGAGTATCCGACATGAAGAAGACCCTTGCCACCGCCGGCGCCCTCCTTGCCTTTCTGAGCGCTGCCTATGCGGCGACCGTGCAGGGAACGATCCAGGCGGTCGATCCCGAAACGAAATCGATCACCCTGGACGATGGCAAGATCTACCAGTTGCCTGCCGAAGCTGCGGTCGATCAGCTCGCTGTCGGCACCAGGGTGGTCGTGACCGTGGACGACACCACCGGGATAGTGACCTCTATCGAAGCCGCTTCCTAGCCAGCATCGCAAATCTGCGGGTTTCCGGCCGGTCCCATTGGGGCCGGCTTTTTCATGCCGATGCAATCGCTGCTTGCCGAAACCGCCGCCTCCGCGCTTCAATGGCCGATGCACTGCTTCGGGAGGAGGCGTGGTGAAAGTCGGGGTGATTCTCAATCCTGTGGCCGGCGGAGGCTGGCTCAGGGACCGGTGGCCGCAATTGCTGGCAGAGCTTCGCAGTCACTTTGCGGAGATCGAGGTTCGTGAGACACAAGCCGCCGGCGATGCGGAAAGGCTGGCTCTGGATCTTGTGATTTCAGGCTGTGAACTGGTGATCGCTGCGGGCGGCGATGGCACGGCAAGCGAGGTGGCGGATGGCCTCCTGCTCGCCAGTCGGGAAGGTATCGGCAATGTCGAGCTCGCCCTTCTGCCTTGCGGCACCGGGTCGGATTTCGCGCGTGGCCTTGGCCTCACAGGCGATGTAGCCGGATTGCCACGGTATATCGCTCAGGCCGAACGGCGGACGATTGATGTCGGGCGCATCTCCTTCGTCGATGACCATGGCGCGCTGTCCAGCCGCCATTTCATCAATATCGCCAGCCTTGGCCTGTCGGGCGTCACCGTGCGGGCGGTGAATGCCGACAGGCGCAAGGGCAGGGTGTCGGCCAGAGCGCTGTTCTACTGGCGCACCGTCAGCTCGTTCCTGCGCTATCGTTTCCAGACGGTCCGCGTCACGCTGGACGATGGCGAGCCGGTCGAGGCGCGCGTGGCGCTGGTAGCAGTGGCGAATGGACGTTTCTTCGGGGCGGGAATGATGGTGGCGCCAGATGCGGAGATGGACGACGGCTGGTTCGACGTGGTCATCGTGCGCGCCGCCGGCAAGCCCGGCCTGATCCGTGATTTGACCCAGCTCTATGGCGGGCGTCATCGCGACCACCCGGCGGTGACGATTCTGCGGGCGAGGAAGGTGCTGGTGGAGCCGGTCGGAAGCGCCATGGTCAATGGTGCGCTGCTTGACATAGACGGCGAGTCGCCCGGCCGTATTCCCGCGATATTCGAGGTCCTGCCACGCGCGCTGACCCTGAGATGCTGATTCAACATGCTGCGAGACAGATTCCGAAAGACGGTGCAATCGCTTGATTTCGTTGAGCTGGCCTGGCTTGAACGTTGACGCGCTCCTGTCGCGAAGCTACGGCAGGATGAAGCAAACGCTCCGGAGGTCAGGCATGGTGCAATATGTGAACGGCGCGCCGCAGGGGGAACTCACGTTGCGCACGCTGGCCATGCCGGCGGACGCGAATGCCGCCGACGATATTTTCGGCGGCTGGGTGATGGCGCAGATGGACCTTGCCTGCGGCATCCGCGCGGCGGAGCGCGCCCGCGGGCGGGTGGTCACTGCGGCAGTCAAGGAGATGTCCTTCGCAAAGCCCGTGAAAATTGGCGATACGCTGTGCATCTACACGCATATCGAACGCGTAGGACGCAGTTCGATGACGCTCAAGGTGGAGGCATGGGCGCAGCGGTACCTTTCCGAACTCATGGAAATGGTCACCCATGCCGAGTTTGTCATGGTGGCTCTGGACGGCGATGGCAAGCCAACCCGCGTGCCGGCGGAATGAGCCTTTCGCCTATGGTTGTGCCGTCGCATCGAAACGGTCGCGGGCGCTGCTGATACGGTCGATATTCGCACGCGCCCAGTCGCCCAGCGCCGTGACCGGCACCAGCAACTCGCGTCCGAGACCGGTCAACTCATAATCCACTCTTGGAGGGATGGTGGGAAATACCGTGCGGGTGACGAAACCGTCCCGCTCCAGATTGCGCAGCGTCGTCGTCAGCATCTTCTGCGAAATGCCGCCGATGGCGTGCCTGAGCTCGTTGAAGCGCATCGGTCCGTCGCCGAGCATCGAAACCACCAGAACGGTCCATTTGTCGCCCACGCGTTGCAGAACCGCGCTGACAGCCCGGCAATCCTCGCTGCGGTGTGGGTGCCTCGGTTTCAAAAAGGTGCCTCCTTGCGCGCTGGCATGCTGGTTTCATAAATAGCGTCGGTTTCCTTTTTATACCACCATCAACGGAGAATTTTGCATGCCGTCTTCCAAGGTCAGGATCGCTGTCGTCATCGGTTCGGTCCGCCAAAAGCGCTTTGCCGAAAAGCCTGCCCGCTGGATCGCCGATCTCGTCAACCAGCGCGATGATGCCGAGGCCGGGATCGTCGATCTGAAGGACTATCCGATGGCGATGTTCGCCGAGGATGCGTCGCCCCTGTGGGCGCCGTCGAAGGACGAGCACGCCCGCCGCTGGCAGGCCAGGCTGGATGAGTTCGATGGCTACATCTTCACGGCTGCCGAATACAACCATGCGCCGACCGGCGTCCTGAAGAACGCCTTCGACTACGCCGGCTCACAGGTGTTCCGCAAGCCGGCGGGCTTTGTCGGCTATGGCGGCGTCGGTGGTGCGCGTGCGGTCGAGCATCTGCGCCTGATCGCGGTGGAGATGCAGATGGCGCCTGTGCGTGCGGCCGTTCACATCCTGCGCAACGATTTCGTGGCCATCATGCAGGGCCAGGACATCGCAGAACTGGAGCACCTGAAGGAAGGTGCCGACGGCTTGTTGAACGACATTGTCTGGTGGGCCAAAGCGTTGCGCGCGGCGCGCGTTGCCGAAGAACAGGCAAAGGCAGCCTGACGCCACAGAACGGGAGCAGGGGCCTTTGCCGATGCAGGGGCCCCTGTCCGGTATCAGTTCGTACCCGGCAGCTTCGTCGCCAGCACCTTGTCGATGCGGCGGCCGTCGAGGTCGACCACCTCGAAGCGCCAGCCCTGCGCATCCACCGTCTCGCCGGTGGCGGGCAGGTGATGCATGTGGGAAAGCACATATCCCGCAACGGTCTCGTAGTCGCGGTTCTCCGGCAGGTCGATGCCGATCATATCGGCCATTTCGTCAGCCTGCATGTAGCCTGCCAGCAGCCAGGAGCCATCCTCGCGCTGGACGGCGCTTTCCTCCGTGTCGTCCGCATCGAGGTCTGACCGGAACACCCCGGTGATGGCTTCCAGAATGTCGGCCGGGGTCACCACGCCTTCGAAATGGCCATACTCGTCATGGACGAGGGCCATCGGCAGGTCGGCTTCCTTGAGTTTGGCCAGAACGTCGAGCGCGTCCGCCTGATCGTGGACGATCGGCGCCTCGCGCACATGCTTGCGGGCGTCCAGCGGCCTGCCGGCCAGCAATGTGGCAAGGATATCGCGGGTCTGGACGACACCGATCATGTTGTCGACGTTTCCGTCGGCGGCGGGCAGGCGCGAGTGCTGGCTTTCCAGCAGCAGCTTGCGGATCGACGCTTCGTCCGACTGCACGTTCAGCCAGTCCACGTCGGTGCGGGGCGTCATCACGGCGCGCACGGCGCGGTCGCCAAGCCGCATGACGCCAGCGATCATGCGGCGTTCGTCGGATTCGATGGTGCCCTGATGCTCGGCCTCCGCGACGATCATCCTGATCTCCTCGTCGGTGACCTTTTCCTCGCTTTCGCCGCGCTGGCCGAGGAGCCACAGCACCGAGCGGCCTGACAGGTCGAGCAGCCACACCAGAGGCGCCGAGATCGTAGCCAGAACGGCCATCGGGCCTGCAACCTTCGAGGCGATGCGTTCGGGGTCGCGGAGCGCGATCTGCTTGGGCACCAGTTCGCCGATGATGAGCGAGCCATAGGTGATGACGGCGACCACGATACCGACGCCGAGAGGCTGGGCCACGCCTGCCGACATGCCGAGGTCAATCAGAAATCTTGAAAGACGGTCGCCCAGAGTCGCGCCGGAAAACGCGCCGGAGAGAACACCGACCAGCGTGATCCCGATCTGCACCGTCGACAGGAATTTGCCCGGATTGGCGCCCAGTTCCAGCGCGCGCGCCGCACCGCGCACGTTGCGGTCGACCATGGTCTTGAGCCGCGCGGGACGGGAGGAAACGATCGCCAGTTCCGACATGGCCAGCAGGCCGTTCACGCAAATGAGGACGACCACGATGGCGATTTCAATGTATAGCATGCATGCTCATTAGCATTCCCGATGCCTCTTGGAAAAGATGGCAATTCGGAAGCGTCGTTTTTCATTTGCCCGGGAATACGAGATCGGCTGGAACCTAGCGGCAGGCGCGGTATCCGCTCTTGCGGTTCTTGATGTCGAAATGGAAATGGTCGCGGTGATCGTAGTTGTAGCCAGGGCCGAGCACCGTTGTGAAATAGGAGCAGCCGTCGGCGCGTACCGTGTTGAGCAGCCCGCGTTCGCGGAAGGCGAACAGGCCGGGCTTGCGCACGTCGATCACCTTGCCGTTGTTCAGCTCTATGGCCATCACGTCGAGCGCATTGCCCTTGCCGTGCTCGGAAAGCACGCCTTCGCCCCGGATCTTGCGGCAGGAATAGCTCGAACCCTGCCGGATCGACCTGACCCCGCTGAAATACCGCCAGCGCGCTGCGGATGTCAGCTCGTTGCGCGTCCAGCTGGCGAAGCTCGCGGCCATGGCGCAGGTAAGAGTTGCCGCCGGTTTCATCTCGATATTGCCGATGGCCGTCACCTTGACGGGATGGGCGATACCGCACTGGCCGCCATCGTTGATCGGGGCGAGGTCGGTATAGCTCACGCGCAGCCTCTTCAGTTCCCTGCGGCAGGACACTTCGTCTGCGGGAAGCTGATCGGGGGAGGAAAGCGGTCGGTCGAAGCGGGGATAGGCGGCCGTCATATAAGGGTTGGAGGGAACGAGAGCCTGCATGCCGTTGCCAGCCGGAACGGCCGATGTGCTGCCGACATCGACTGCGGGCTGGAGATCCAGCACGCTGCCCGTATTGCACGCCGAAACGCCCGCCACGGCCATCACGGCCGCCACGGTTCCGATGAACCGCACAGGGCGCCGTGAACGAAGGGCGCCGGGCATTGCGCTGAGGGATTTCCCGGCCATTGCGAAAAACTCTGTTCGTTTGGAAAACAGAGATTATCCGCCAAGGGTAAAGGAAAGATCAGCGCGGGCATTCACCCCTGTGGCCGGATTTGGGCAGCATCACTGGCAGAAGGTCGAGCCGTTGCGGCGTGGTGCGAGATCCAGATGCAGATGTGTTTCGTGATCGGGATCGCTGCCCGGGCCGAGAACGGTCTTGAACGGACCGCAGGCAGCCTTGCGAATGTGATCGAGAAACTTGCCCTGCTTTTCACCCGGGTTCGGCCCCACTTCGACGCTGCTTCCATCGCGGAATGTGAAGGAGGCGATGTCCAGCGCGTTGCCGAAAGCGTGTTCCGACAGTTTGGTCCCGCTGTGGCGCTGCCGGCAGACATAGGCTGAAGCGTGGCTGATCCCCGCCAGTTCCCTGCCCATGATGCTCCGGGCCGCAGGCTGGACAATATCGACGGTAAAACGGGCAATTGCCTCGGCCATAGCGCAGTTCAGCTCTGCTTTCGGAGCCAACTCGATGCCGTTCGACAGGCTTGTAACGCTGAGCGGGTAGGGCATGGAGCAGCCGGCAGTTGCATCTTGTTTTGCCGGTTCGTCCTCGAAGGCGGCATTCAGGGCATGCAACCTTGTCCGGCATGCCGCTTCCCCGGCTGGCATTTTTTCGGCGGCAACCGTATCGGAACGCGGATCGGATTGCGGGGAGGACTGTTTGTCGCCGGTTTTTTCCGGTACCTTTTGCTCGTTTTCGGGTGGCCTGGCTTCAGGCACAGGCGCCTGGCCGGGTGGAGAGGCCGGTTGCTGCGCCTCGTCCGGCCGGGGCACAGGCGTCGGTGTTTCGGGTTGCAAGGCGACTTCCGGCTGTGTCGCACGTTCGGCAAGCATTTCGGGTACAGGCGCCGATCGCGGCAGCTGCACCGCCTGGCGTCTGGCGACAGCCGGCTCCGCCATCACGCAGGCAAGAGTGAACAGGGTGAGGAAACGGAATCGCGAAAGAGTCATCGCCTGCAAACGATTGCGGACCCGCGCGGTTGCAGCGGGAAACGATCACCTTCGGTAACGGGCTGTTGCTGCCGGCAGTTTCATACAGCTTCGCAAGCAGATTCCGGAATGCCGCCTATGTCGTTGAATGCGAATCCCTTTGTGGGGTCAGGCGTCACTGTCGTGCAGCCGGCGGTTCCAGTCTTCCACCTGCCGGGTCGCAATGCGGCGGGCGGCAAGGTCACGCCAGGATTGCGCCAGTTCGGGCAGCTTGCTCAGCCTATCCAGCGCCTCCATATCCATGGTGCGCGTGTAAAGGAGTTCGATGGTCCGGGCGAGCGGCCAATCCGGCTGAGGGCGTCCGTGAAGCACCAGCGCATCGCCCGCTTCGGCCCAGCCCTCTTCCAGCACCCTGTAATACCAGCCGGTGCGTCCGCTTTTCTGCACCCTGACTGCCATGTCCGGTCGGTCGAAGCGGGCATTCAGCCGCCAGCAGGGCTGGCGTCCCTGACTTACCTGCAGCAATGCGGAGCCGAAGCGAAACACATCTCCAATGCAGATATCGGCTTCGGACAGGCCGCGTGTGGTGATGTTCTCGCCAAATGCCGGTGCCGCGGCCTCGATGCCTTCCCTGCGCCATGCGCCGTAGTGGTCGGCGGGATAGTGGTGCACGGCCTTCTCCGGTCCGCCGTGATGGCGGGTGTCGCCCTGCTTGTCGCCTGCCAGTCCTGTACGGGTGATCTTCTGGCGTCCCAGGACAGGTTTCTTGTCAATGCCACTGGGCACCTGCCGGGGTCCGAGCGGTGCAAGAGAGCCGATGAACAGTGCTTCGACCATTGCCGATGACGGGCTGGAGCCAGAAAGAGGAGAATTATCCGGCAACGCTTTCCAGCCCTTGTTCAAGCCAGTCGGCCAATTGCGGCAAGCCAAGCAGGTAGCGCGCGGTCTGCCGCAGCGGACGCTGCTTCGCCGCACTCAGCGCCTCGTCCCATTCACCCGGCTCGAAATCGCCACGTCCGACCCAGGCGAGCGCGATCAGTTCAGCCGCTTCGTCGACGTTGAGGTCGCCGATCAGGGCGCGCAGCTCGCGCTCGGTCAGGTCTTCCGCCTCTTCTTCTGCAAGGCCATGGTGGTGCTGGAAATCGCTTCTGTCGCCGTCGAACTCGATTTCGTGCTCGCTGCCGGCGTCGAAGTCGTCGCGCATGCCGGCGTTGAGCGCCTTCGCCTTGAGGATCAGCATGCGAACCGTATCCGGCCCGATGGAAAGCTCCCACTCCCGTTCCTGGCGGTTCTGCATCGGAAATCTCCGCGCGTTCAGCACCCGGACGGCCTTGCCGGGCCGATGCGATGATAGCCTATCTGTCACTTTCCTCATACGGCCGAACATGGGCCCGCTCAGGCCGGATTGACAGGGCCAGCGGCACGATTGAAATGGCGCAATACCTCTCCATTCGATCGGATATTCCCGCTTGGCGTCGCTCCTCTCTCCCAAGGTCCTGCCCATCCTGATGCTGCTTGCCTCGAATGTCTTCATGACCTTCGCCTGGTACGGCCATCTCAAATTCAGAGGCGTCGCGATCTATGCCGTTGTGCTCGCAAGCTGGGGTATCGCCTTCTTTGAATACTGGCTGGCCGTTCCGGCCAACCGCATC
This sequence comes from Mesorhizobium sp., assembly GCA_022833215.1. Taxonomy (GTDB): domain Bacteria; phylum Pseudomonadota; class Alphaproteobacteria; order Rhizobiales; family Rhizobiaceae; genus Mesorhizobium. The sequence continues at coordinate 39,845 of JAIPUZ010000076.1, forward strand.
GGCGCGCAGGTCTACTCGGCTGCCGAATTGAAGACCATTCAGGAGGTGATCACGCTGGGGGTATTCGCGATATTCTCCGTGGTCTACCTGAAAGAGGCCCTCACGTGGAACCACCTTGCGGGGTTTGCCCTCATCGCCTGCGGTGCCGCCCTGATATTCAAGGCCTGAATCTTTTTGCCGGAGAAAATGTCTCTTGTTTTTAGGACGTGAAAAACCTTCGGCACTTGCTATATTGTAACAAGAATCCGAGACGTGACGGTTCCGCCAGTTTCCTGACGGACCGTTTTCTTTTTGTCGGAAGGCCGCCCGGAGGGGCGGACGGCAGGAAAGGAGTGGCTATGAACAAGGTGCCGATGACGGCTGGTGGCTTCGAGACGCTGAAGGAGGAGCTGCGCTGGCGCCAGCAGGAGGAAAGGCCGCGCATCATCGAGGCGATCTCCGAAGCGCGCTCGCACGGCGATCTCTCGGAAAACGCCGAATATCACGCCGCCAAGGAAGCGCAGAGCCTTAACGAGGGCCGCGTCAGCGAGCTGGAGGATCTGATCGCCCGCGCCGAGGTCATCGATATCAGCAAGCTGAGCGGGGACAAGGTGAAATTCGGCGCCACTGTGGTTCTGGTGGATGAGGATACCGAGGAGGAGAAGACTTACCAGATCGTCGGAGATCAGGAGGCCGATGTTAAGGCGGGCCGCATTTCCATATCTTCTCCCATCGCGCGCGCACTGATCGGCAAGGAAGTCGGCGATGCCGTCGAGGTCAATGCTCCGGGCGGTGCCCGCGGCTATGAAATCGTCGAGTTGCGCTGGGCCTGATCCGGCCGCGGGATAAGAAAGTGCAGCTCATGGCCGCAGCGCCGGTCGATCTGTCGCGGGTCCATGTCGTGGTGCCCAATTTCAAGAAACGTCTGTCGGGCGTCACGAGCACCATCATCCAGCTCGTGCCGCTCCAGGCGAAACAGATCGGCATCGCCACGTTGGGGCCGGGCCTGCCTGACCATCTGCCGAAGCTGCGATGGTGGCAGGTGCCCGGCTTGCTGCGGCGGCCTCAGGGTGCGCCGTTGCGCGTCTGGCATGCGCGCCGCAATCCGGAGATGCTGGCCGGCGTTGTGCTTCGGGATGCTTTCCGGGCGCCGCTGAAGCTTGTTTTCACTTCGGCTTCGCAACGCCATCACACGCGCTGGACGACATTTCTCATCCGCCGCATGGATGCGGTGATCGCGACCAGCCGCAAGACGGCGGCCTATCTCGATGTCCCGAATACGGTCGTCATGCACGGCATCGACACCGATCGTTTTCATCCGCCAGCGGATCGCGCCGAAGCCGCGCGCGAGCTTAGCCTGGATCCGAACCGGCTCCATGTCGGTTGCTTCGGCCGCATTCGCCATCAGAAGGGCACGGACCTTTTTGTCGATGCCATGATCGAGCTTCTGCCGCGCCATCCGCAATGGTCTGCGGTGGTTGCAGGCCGCGCGACGACCGAGCACAAGGGCTTCGAGACGGGGCTGCGTGAGCGCGTGGAAAAGGCTGGTCTGGCCGACCGCATACTGTTTGTCGGCGAGCACACGGATATCGAGCGCTGGTATCGCCCTCTGTCCCTGTTCATCGCCCCGCAGCGCTGGGAAGGTTTCGGCCTGACGCCGCTGGAGGCGATGGCCAGCGGTGTGCCTGTTGTCGCGACAGATGTAGGTGCATTTTCCGAACTGATAGAAGATGGCCTAACAGGAACGCTCATCGCACGCGACGACCTCGGCGCGATGGTCGCTGCTGCGGAACGCTGGATGGGTGATGAGACGAAGCGTAAGGAGGCGATGGCGGCTGCTCGGGCGCGCACCCTCGCGCTTTTCAAGCTGGACGGCGAGGCGCAGCGATTGGGCGGCATCTATGCGTCCATTCTGTATGGAGGCTGATCCATGTCGGAGGTCGCAAGGCAGGAAACTATGATGGTGAAAGGTTCGATCCGCACCTATGTCATCAATCTGGACGGCGGGGCCGGGCGTCTCGAATCCGTCAGCCGGATGCTTGCTTCCTTTGAAATGGGTTTCGAGCGTGTTCCTGCATTCGATGGGCGCAAGCTCGATTTGCAGGAGATCGCCGACTACGATGCCGCTCGTGCGCAGCGTTATATGGGGCGCAGCCTGGTTGGTGCGGAAATCGGATGCTATCGCAGCCATCTCGCGGCTGCGGAACAATTCCTACGCTCCGACGCTCCATATGGTCTGGTTTTCGAAGATGATGTGCTGTTGCGCTGTAATCCGATCAAGCTGCTGGGCCAGGCGCTTCCGGTATTGGAGAGCATCGACAAGGACTGGATGCTGCTCAATATCGGTGCGAACAAATCGAAGATCACCACCTTGGTTTCCAGTCATGAGACAGGCGGCTTTCGGACCAGTCTGGTCGCGGCCCACTATTTTCCGATGATGGGATGTGCAATCGTCTGGTCCCGTGAAGGAGCCCGGCAGTTCGTTGAAAATCACGAGAAGATCTTCGCGCCTGTCGATAACTATTTCCGCTACTGGCTCACTCGGAGCGGGCACGGATACGCCCTCTGGCCGGCACCGGTCACCACCACCGATGCTGAAAGCCAGATCGTCGCGGCGGATGGCCGCAAACGCAGCGCATATGGCCGCAAATGGTACTATGGCCTTGCCAAGCAGAAGAGGCTCCTTGAAGACAAGCTGATTGCACTGGGTCGCCGCCGCCGCTTCAGGTCAGAGACATGGGCAGGTGCAAATCCGAAGGCGCCTGCGGCGAAAACGGGTCTGTGAATGAAAGTCTATTTCATAAATCTGGAGAGGTCGCCCGAGCGTCTTGCCTGGTTCAAAAAACAGGCGGAGGGCATGGGACTCAATCTGGTGCGGGTTCCGGCCGTCGATGGCAGGGAGCTGTCGGCGACGGAATTGGAGCGCTGGCGAAAGCTGTGCCGCAAGAACAAGGTTCTTTCCTCCGGCGAGCTCGGCTGCTTCCTGAGCCACAGGAAAGCATGGGAGATGGTGCGCGACGGCGCCGAAAAATGGGCGTTCGTCGCCGAGGACGATATTCATTTCTCCAAAGATGCCGCAACTTTTCTGACGGGTGATAGCTGGATTCCGGCAGAGGCGGACCTGATCAAGGCTGAAACGGATTTGAGGCGGCACGAGTTTTCCTCGAATTCGTGGCCAGCGCCTGATGGTCACGAACTCAGGCGGCTGAAGTCAGATCATCTTGGTTCGGGCGGTTACTTCCTGACCCGCGAGTCTGCCGTTCATTTGTTGGCTCTCACGGAACGGAGATGTGAGGTCGCCGATGGCGTTCTGTTTGCCGCCGAATACATGCAGAAGCATCGGTTGAAGGTTTTGCAGATCATTCCGGCCATCTGCATTCAGGATGTCTATGTGGATCAGCACATGGAAACGTCGACCCTTGGCAGCATTATCGATAGGGAGCGCATCGAGGAGCGTAAGATTACCAAAAAGCAGAGGATGACGTTTACCACCAAACTTAAGAGGGAGATGAGGCGTATAACGCTCCAGATGACTGTCAGCGTTGCAAGAATTTACCGTATGCTTGTGCGAAGCTCGGTGCTTACGGCCGTTGAATTTGATAGGTACAGATAGATTATTTAGAGGTGGCGTCTATTGTGCGTTTGCCTATCTGACGTAAGGGAATGCGAAGTAATGTTGTTCACTAGGGTTGCTCTGCGACGGTGGCGGTATTTTAAGGCGGAAAGAGAGGGATTTGCAGAATCTCTTTCAACTGAAATTCAATATGGGATTAGGGCGAAATATCGACATCGATTTAATAACGCATTTTTCGATGACACTTTAAGGAAGGACGAGTATCAGCGAGAGGTATATGAAGAGGCTTCTCGGATCGCCAAAGATATATCCGCTAGGCGCGTTGCAGATGTTGGGTGCGGATCGGGTTACAAACTTGTCTTAAATTTCCCTAACACACCGACCATCGGCTATGATCTTGAGCCTACCGTGTCTTTTCTGCGTGCTACTTACCCGGATCGTGAGTGGCTATCCGCTGCTTTTACGGATGATGTCGAGCCCTCCGATCTTGTCATTTGTGCGGATGTTATTGAGCATATTCCCGATCCCGACACCCTGATGGATTTTCTCGTCAAGATCACCGACAGGCGTTTGGTGCTATCAACACCAGAGCGTAGGCTAATTTATGGATGGGATCATTCGGGACCGCCTAAAAATATTGCCCATTGCCGAGAATGGACACAAGATGAATTTATTACTTATGTATCTAAATGGTTTAAGGTTGACGATGCGAGAATAACAAATAAGAGCCAAGCAACTCAGATGGTTATATGTTCGCATAGATAAAATTTACTTTATTGTTTTTCATTTCCATTAAGTCTGAATCGGGAATCTTTAGAGCATAAATCGATAACAAATTTCTTTTCAGCATCGAAATCATGATGCGTCATCTGCTTTTCGGTATGGCAAGATAATGACTGACTATTAAAGAAATCAAAGCCATAAAGATCAACTCTTGCGCAGCTTGATCGAGCGAGTAGGTCAATAATCATAATGCCTGAGGATGGGTTTCGACCAAGAATATACTTGAGTCTATTATGATCTTTTAACGGTAACACAAACATATGTTGATCTCGTAACATCGACATTGTAAGTAATTTTCGTTTCGGTGAAAGCCATAAAACGCGTTTCACGCCGCGCCTTTTGGGAAAGCCCGCGTCAAGTGCCATGCCTGTTGCAATCCAGTCCAATCTACGCCCGTGGCTTTTCAGGCTGGCGATGGGTGCTTGGTTAAATCTAATAACTATATCATGCCTATCTATATCATCGCCATATGAGTATCTAGAGAGAGATCTTGCGTTTCCCACAACGGAAACGGATTTTCCTTCTAATTCATTGAATATATCGGCCTCATTAGAGAACCAATTTGTTTTAATCTTTAGCCATGCTGTTAATTCGCAGATTCTTCTTTTTATTTTCCTCTTAATTCGTCATCTATTGTTTACATAAGTAATTCTGCGTATTGTACTGCCTTCGAGTGGCCAAGTGACAAATGCACATGTATCAGCAATGTCTATTTCAATCCGTTGTATGTATGGGAAGCACTGCCGCAAGATATTTTCCCACCAAGCCTCTGGTTGAACTGTACAGTGGGCGTTTTGGCCATCGCTAAGCAATTGCTCTGCGTAGCGTGTCGATATTACGAAAAAGCAATGATCAGAAAATGACTTCATATCGTCAAGCACAGACAGTAGAGAATTCTCTGGAATATGCTCTAGAACATCGGTATTGACCAATAGATCGAAGCGGCCATCCGGTCGAGTGGAAAATTCGGGAACATACGGATCATAGAACTGTGTTTCTATTCCTGTAGATGCTTGAATGAACTTACCCAGTGCTCCTTTCCCGCACCCGTAATCAATCACTCGCGCGCAGTTGAGCGATTCAATCAGTGGATTTATATAGCGCATCATTTTCCGATCAGCCGAGCCGTAGCTGGGTTGCGCTGCGTGTATCGTTCGATATTCGGAAGCCAAATCACTCATGGGGATCTTTTATGATGAGCCATATAGCTTGTCTAGCAAATGCCGTGACCAAGCTATTGAGCAGCACAAACCTTGCAAAGCTGCCATTCCGCTTGGATTGCTTTAAACGATAAATGCAAGCACGAGGACGAACTGGCAAAGAGCTGAGTTTCCTGGTTCATGCAATCCCCACCGGCACCTCATCCTTCACCTTGCGGATGGTGAGCGCCGTTCGCACCGTGTCCACGTTCGGCGTGGAGGTCAGCTCCTCGATCACGAAGGTCTGGAAGGTGCCTATGTCGCTGGTCACGCAGTGGAGCAGGAAGTCGGATTCGCCCGATACCATCCATGCCTCGCGCACGTTCACCCATTTGCGGGTGCGCTCGGCAAAGGCTTTCAGCTCGGCTTCCGCCTGATGCTTCAGTCCCACAAGGCAGAAAGCCACGACCTCCATGCCGAGCGAGGGCGCGTCCAGCAGGGCGCGATAGCCGCGGATGATGCCGCTTTCTTCCAGCCGCCTGACGCGACGCAGACATGGGGGAGCGGAAATGCCCACACGTTGCGAAAGCTCGACATTCGTCATCCGGCCGTCTTGCTGCAATTCGCGCAATATCTTCCAGTCGATGGCGTCGAGGTCAGCCTTCAGGGTCATGCGGTCATCTCTGCGCAAGAATCTATCGTAGTCTGGTAATTAAACGACTTTTTATCATGCGCCAGCGGTTTGTCGTTACCCTGCGATATCCGTCCATATCCGGCAAAGCTTTCCGGGGACACTTCGCCGTTTGCCTTGCTGGTGTGACTGCAAGCACTTACATTGGCGTCATATTTCGATCTGCGTATCTATCGGGCCGTTTGGTCGGTCCTTCGTCTGCAAGGCTGCATCATGACCGCAAAGCACGCTCCCGTTCTCATTATCGGCTCCGGCCCTGCTGGCTATACCGCTGCCATATATGCGGCGCGCGCCATGCTGCAGCCGGTTCTGGTCGCGGGTCTGCAGCAGGGCGGGCAGCTTACCATCACCACAGAGGTCGAGAATTATCCGGGTTTTGCCGAACCCGTGCAGGGCCCGTGGCTCATGGAGCAGATGGCGAAGCAGGCCGAGCATGTCGGTGCGGAAATCGTCCATGACATTATCGTGGAAGTCGATCTCGATGCGCGTCCCTTCGTTGCGAAGGGAGATTCAGGCACGGTCTACACGGCTGATTCGCTCATCATCGCGACAGGTGCGCAGGCAAAATGGCTGGGCATCCCTTCCGAGCAGACCTTTATGGGCTTCGGTGTCTCCGCGTGCGCGACATGCGACGGTTTCTTCTACCGCGGCAAGGATGTGGCCGTCGTTGGCGGTGGCAATTCGGCGGTGGAGGAAGCGCTTTATCTTTCCAATCTGGCCCGTACGGTCACCGTCATCCACCGGCGCAACGATTTCCGCGCCGAGCGCATCTTGCGTGAGCGCCTGCTGGCCAAGGACAATATCAGGGTGATCTGGGATACGGTGGTGGACGAGATTACGGGTCGTCCGGGGCAGGCGCCGCTTCCGCCCTCCGTCGAGGGGCTCAGGCTTCGCAATGTGGTGACAGGTGAGGAGAGCCGGCTTCCGATCGACGGCGTCTTCGTCGCCATCGGCCATGCGCCGGCCGTGGAGCTGTTCACGGGCAAGCTGAAGCAAAAGCCGAACGGCTATCTGTGGACCGAGGCCGATTCCACGCGCACCAACATTCCCGGCGTATTCGCGGCCGGCGATGTAACCGACGATATTTACCGCCAGGCTGTGACTGCGGCCGGCATGGGATGCATGGCTGCGCTGGAAGCCGAGAAATATCTGGCAGGGGTACAAGCGCACCGGGACGCGGCGGAATAGCCGCAAAAAATCCCAACTCTTCCTTCAGACGCCGAGCTACAAGAGGGGAAACATGGCGTTGGATTGGGACAAACTCAGGGTCTTTCATGCAGCTGCGCAGGCCGGCTCGTTCACCCATGCCGCCGAGACGCTGCATCTGTCGCAATCGGCCATCTCACGGCAGGTGAGCGCGCTGGAGCACGATGTCGGCGTGCCGCTGTTCCACCGCCATGCGCGTGGACTGGTTCTGACCGAGCAAGGGGAGATGTTGTTCCGCACGGCACATGACGTGCTGATGAAGCTCGAATCCATACGCTCGCGCCTGCTCGAGACCAAGGATCACCCCACCGGCGTGCTCCGCGTCACGACGACTGTGGGGCTCGGCACCGGCTGGCTCACCGACCGGACCAAGGAATTCCTCGAACTCTACCCCGAGATCAACCTTCAGCTGGTGTTCACCAATGAGGAGCTGGACCTGACCATGAGGCAGGCGGATTGCGCGGTGCGTTTGCGCCAGCCGCAACAACCGGATCTGATCCAGCGCAGGCTGTTCACCGTGCACCTGCACGTCTTCGCCTCGCAAGACTATATCGATCGCCACGGTGTGCCGAAATCGGCCGCTGATCTCGATCGCCATCGCATCATCACTTTCGGTGAGCCAGTGCCGACTTATCTGGCGGGCTTGAATGCGCTGGAGACGGTGGGCAGGCCGGATGGCGAAAAGCGGCCCAGCGTGTTGCAGATCAACGACCTGATGTCGATCCGCAGGGCAGTCAAGCGTGGAGTGGGGATCGCTATGCTGCCGGACTACATGTCCGGCAAGGATTCCGGCCTTGTGCCGATCCTTGAAGAGCTGGAAGGACCTTCTTTCGATACGTTCTTCGTCTACCCCGAAGCGATGAAGAACCAGGCCAAGCTCAAGGCTTTTCGCGACTTCATGTTCGCCAAGGCGCGCAACTGGTCTTACTGATCTGCGTCGATTGCGGCTCCCCGCCTGCATTCTCCGTAGTGGCTTGTGCTGCTGCGTTGTTGCGCCTGTGAAAGCGGCAGAAACGTTCCGGCAGGGTGTTGAAAGCGGCGCTGTCGCAGCCATGCCATTCAGGCGGGCAATCTTCCCCGGTTTCTGCTCTGATTCTGGCCTTATTGCCTCTTAATGAGCATTGGACCACAGGTCGTGTGTTTTTGCATGAGTGCGTTGCAAAATAGATGCTTGTTTGTTGGGCAGGCGTGGCCCATATTCCAGTCATCTCCTGAGCGCGTTCTCCTCCCATTAGCGCTCACGAGTGTTCCCCTCTGGAGGTTTAGCCTTTTTGGCACTTCCATCAAACTCAGCCGGATCTTCTGATCCGGCTTTTTTGTTTGCGATTATCTTCCGCCAAGTGCTGTCGCCGAACCAGTCGTTCCCGTTGAGGGCCGGCTGTTTGAACATTACGCAATTGCCGGTCCTTCTATTCTTCGCAGTGGCGGATTTCCGGGTTTGTGCCTTCAACAGGTGCGGCTGCCAGGTCGGGAAGGCATCTCCTTCATCATCCGGAAACGAACGGGATCCCGGGAAACGGCAGCTACACAGACGAATGCCGTTTCGTTGCCTGCTTCCCGGACGATCCAAACTGGCTGCAGGATGCTCCGGAGACGGTGCGTAACGGTCATGTAACCCCTGTAACGTGACCGTAAGAACGAATCTTCTCTACACAAAACGAAGGACGCGGCGGGCTTTCCGGGGATGGGGGCATCTTCCGGAAGGCCGGGTCTCAGGCAACAGCCGCGTCCGTCTCGATTTCTGCCGATGCTTATCGGCATACCATGCGGCGGACCTGCCGTTTCCTCCCCCGGGGACGGTCCGCAACAAACGGCGGCAGCTCAGTCTGCCGCCGTTTGTTCAAAGGCAAAAAAAGCCGGCAGATACTCAGGCGGCCTTGCCTGCCGCGTTCAAGACATCGTCCGCCAATCGCCCTGTCAGCTCGGCCATATGGCTGAAGCCGCTCACATAGCTGGCGACACCGGCCGTCGCCGAGCGAAGTTCTATGATCAGGTCACCCATTTCGGCCTGGGGCATGGTTGCTTCCACCACGTCCCAGCCGGGCCAGCCTTCCCGGGCATCGTAACCCAGTATCTGCCCGCGCCGTTGCGGGATGATTGCGATAATGCGTGCTGTCGCATCCGATGGAGTGAAGATTTCAACCTTCATGATCGGCTCCAGCAACACGGGCGAACAGGCGGCCATGCCTTCCTTCATCGCCAGACGCGCGGCCATCTGGAATGCCATGTCCGATGAATCGACGGCGTGATAGGAACCGTCGCTGAGGTTGACCGCGATGTCGACGACGGGAAAACCCAGAGGACCGCACTTCAGATAATCGCGAATGCCGGTCTCGACCGAGGGGATATATTGCTTCGGGACCACGCCGCCGGTGATCGTGTTCGTGAACTCGAAACCGGACCCCCGCGGCAATGGTCTGATCTCGATCAGCACATCGCCGAATTGTCCATGTCCGCCCGACTGCTTCTTGTGGCGGCCGCGCTGCTGCGCTCCCTTGCGAATGGTTTCCCTGTAGGGAACTGCCGGGGCGTGACCCTCGACTGCGATCTGGTTGCGGCCTTCCAGCCTTTTGTGCACCACCCGCAAATGCATTTCGCCATGGCCGGAGAGCACGGTTTCGGCCGAGTCCTGATTGTGAGAAAGGCTGAGCGAGGGATCTTCTTCGGCCAGGCGCTGTACGGCGGCGGAAAGCTTCACGTCGTCCTTGCGTTCCTTTGGCCGCAACGCGAAGGCATAGACGGGCGTTGGAGGGATCAGCTCGATCAGGGATGCCCTGCCGCCTTTGGCGGAGGTCAGAGTCTGGCCTGTCCGGGCATGCTCGAGCTTGCCCAGCGCTACCGTATCGCCGGCGACTGCTTCACTCAGTCTGGACTGATCCTTGCCGAACATACGATAAAGGCCCGACACCTTGTCGATAGCCCCGCCAGGGAGATAAAGTTCGGCGCCATCCGTCAGCCGGCCAGAAAGCACGCGCGAGACGGAAAGCTTGCCGCCATGGGATGTGTAGGCGGTCTTCATCACCTGAACCAGCGTTGCGCCTTCGCTCTCGTCAACCCCGAGGCGCCGCCGCGTTGCCTCGACATCGGGCGCGTCGTGGCGGATCGCCTTCAGCAGCCGCAGCACACCGTTGCCTTTCTCGGCCGTTCCAATCAGCACCGGTGTCACCTTGCCGTCGCGCAGGTCGGCGGCGAGATCGTCGAATACAGAGTCGCGAGGTGGCTCGATCTCTTCGAGCAGCTGCTCCATCAACTCGTCATTGTGATCGGCGAGGGTTTCCAGCATGGAAAAACGCGCCTCGATTTCGCGCGCCTTCTCGTCGCCGGGAATTTCGGCCACTTCGCTTTCGGCATATTCGCGATAGATGTAGGCGCGTTCCAGGGCCAGGTCGATCGAGCCGATGACGACGCCGTCCTTGCGCAAGGGAATCTGGCGCAGCAGCAATGGCACAGAGCTTGCCGGCTGTAACGTCTTCAGCATCTCGCGCACGCCGGAATTGGCTTTCTCGACCTTGTTGAGAAACAGGATACGGGGCACGCCGAGTTCATCCAGCCGTCGCATGATGAGCTGGAGCGCCGGTATCTTCTTCTCGTCAGGCTCGGCAACCACCACCGCAACATCGCAGGCGGCCAGTACCGGCTCGGCTTCGAAGGCGAACTCGATCGAGCCGGGACAGTCGACGAATGTCAGCCTGTCGCCCATGAAGTCGACGGTGGCGAAGGTTGCCTCCACGCTCATGGCATGTTCGCGCGCTTCGGGGGAATGGTCGGAAACGGTATTGCCCGACGCGACAGGATTCTGGCGGGCAATAGCGCCGGTGCGGGCGAGAATGGCTTCGAGAAGTGTCGTCTTGCCGCTTGAGAAGGGACCGACGATGGCAATGCATTTCGGTCCCGTGCGTCTTCCTCCGGCGCGATTACCCATGGCTGACCTCCGCTCAGGCATTTTTCAGGGGAGCGGCGGCCGGCCTGACGGCCGTCGCACATGGCGGACAATGCTGCACTGCCTGCCGTAAGGGTATGGTCACATGGCTTTCGCAGCAGGGCAAGGGGAATAGGTGGGGCATGCATGCCGGAAAAAGCAGAAAACCCGGCGCGAGGCCGGGCTTTCGGGAGTCTTTTGAATCGCTTGCGCCGGTCAGATCAGGCTTGCCGTGAAGCGCTGGATGCGGGTGCAGGCTTCCTCCAGAAGCGCGTCCGAGGTTGCGTAGGAGATGCGGAAGTTCGGACCGAGCCCGAACGCCGTGCCGAACACCACCGCGACGCCTTCCGCTTCCAGAAGCTCGGAAGCGAAGGTTTCGTCGTTGTCGATCACCTTGCCCTCCTTCGTCTTCCTGCCGATCAGCTCGGCGCAGGAGGGGTAGACGTAGAAGGCGCCTTCCGGCGAAGGGCAGGAGATGCCGCGCGCCTGATTGAGCATCGAGACCACAAGGTCGCGGCGCGCCTGAAACACGGCCTTGTTGCTGGCGATGAAGTCCTGCGGGCCATTCAGCGCCTCGACGGAAGCCCACTGTGCGATGGTGCACGCGCCGGACGTCTGCTGGCCCTGAATCATGTCCATGGCCTTGATGAGCTGGATGGGGCCGGCTGCATAGCCGATGCGCCAGCCGGTCATCGCATAGGCCTTGGACACGCCGTTCATCGTCAGCGTGCGCTCGTAGAGGCTGGGCTCCACCTCGGCGATGGTCCGGAACACGAAGTCGCCATAGGTGAGGTGCTCGTACATGTCGTCAGTCAGCACCCACACATGCGGATGCTTCAGAAGCACGTCCGCCAGCGCCCTCAGCTCGGCTTCGGTATAGGCCGCTCCCGAGGGGTTGGACGGCGAGTTCATCAGCAGCCATTTGGTTCTGGGCGTGATCGCCTTCTCAAGCGCATCGGCCGTCAGCTTGAAACCGTTGTCGATGGAGGTGTCCGCGAAGGCCGATGTACCGCCGCACAGCGCCACCATTTCGGGGTAGCTCACCCAGTAAGGGCGCGGAATGATGACCTCGTCGCCGGGGTTCAGCGTCGCCATGAAGGCGTTGAACAGGATCTGCTTGCCGCCGGTGCCGACGATGGTCTGCTCCGGCTTGTAATCGAGATTGTTCTCGCGCCTGAATTTCTTCGCGATCGCTTCGCGCAGCGGCGCGATGCCCGACACGGGGGGGTATTTGGTCTCGCCGCGGCGGATGGCCTCGATGGCCGCATTCTTGATGTTGTCCGGCGTGTCGAAATCCGGCTCTCCCGCACCGAGCCCGATCACGTCGCGCCCTGCATTTTTCAGCTCGCGCGCTTTCTGCGTCACCGCGATGGTCGCGGAAGGCTTCACGCGGGAAAGGGCGTCGGCAAGAAAGGCCATTGGAACGTCTCCGATATATGGCTGGACGGGGAAAATGCTGCACGTCTCTAATGTCGCATCAGGCGTTGCAGCGCAAGCATTGTTCGTTGCTCCAGCCCGCTGCCGGTGCGATTCGCAGGGGGTTCGGCCAATGCAGGTTAAGCCGGCTTTAAGCGTTTTCATGACAGGCTGGCTCGATGCGGAAGTATGAACGGAAGATCTGAAAGGTGGCGCTGAGGGCCGGACTGGATCATATCGAGCGCGAGGAGGACGGAACCGCTACCGGGCGGTGGGGCCTTTTCATGCTCAGGAGCGCATTCCAGCCCATTTTTGCGTTCGATGAGGGCAAGCTTCGCATCGACGCCTTCGAGGCGCTCATCCGGCCATTCCGCGACGGGGAGCAGGAATCCCCTCCCGCGTTCTTCGCGACCTGCAATGCCAGCGACAGGTTGCAGGTCGAGGAACTGACCCGCACCCTGCATCTGCTCAACGCCGGTGTGTGCCTGCCTGCCGACGTGTCGCTGTTCATCAACATCGATCCCTCGGTTTTTACGGATCAGGCCATTGGCGACAATACGCTGCGCAACATGCGGCTGGTGCTGAACAGCGTGGGAATAGAACCGGCCCGTGTCGTCTGCGAGGTAACGGAAAATCCGACCGGCTCGCCACAGGCGTTTTTCAGCTTCATTGCAGGGTTGCGCGGCAACGGTTTCCGTATCGCCGTCGACGACTATGGTGCGGACGAATCCGACATCGGCCGCATCAAGGAACTGATGCCCGACATCGTCAAGTTCGATGCGCTGTGGATCAACCGGCTGATGGAATCCGATGCCGGCTTCGCGTTGTTGTCGACCATGGTCAGGTCGTTCGAGGAACAGGGCATCCGCACGGTCTTCGAAGGGATCGAGGAAGAGTGGCAGATCGAGCTTGCCGAGAAATCCGGCGCCTCGATGGTTCAGGGCTTCGTGCTGGCCAGACCCCAGATCGCATCGCCCGAGATGAGGAGCCGGGAGCCTGCGCAACCTTCCGATCCACAGGCGCCGGAAGCCCCTGCACCTTCCCGTTCGAAATCCGTACCCGGGGCAAGGACATTCGGGCGGCGGGTGACGAGATGACGACGGGCAGCAACAGGCGCCGTCTCGTGACGGACGCCATATTCGCCGACGAGATCGGCGTCGAATATGCGATCCATGACGATTTCCGTCTCCGCAGCGCCTACCAGCCGATTTTCGCGCCTCGTGGCGATCTGCTGCGCATGGTGGGCATGGAGGCGTCCGTCGAAGCGCACCGGCAGGGCGGAACCGTCTATCCGGGCGTATTTCTCGATACGATCGGAGCTCACGAGCGCGGCTATATCGATGCACTGTGCCGGGCGCTCCATATTCGCAACTTCCGCAATCTCGGCCTCGAGAATGTCAGGCTTTTCTTCGGGTTCGAAAGCGATATCGATACGGAAGACGGCACGATCGCCGAACTGAGGCAGATGTCGGGCCGGCTGGAGGAACTGGGCCTGCATCCGGGCATGCTCATGTGCCAGATGGATGTGCGGTACGGCGCCGACGCGGATCTGCCCGGCGAGGTGGCGCGTGAAATGCGCGCGACGGGGCTGGGGGTGGTCCTTGCCGGGTTCGGCGTTGCGGAAGGCGGCGAGGCGCTGCTCAATCTCGTCAGGCCCGATGTGGTGCGCATCGACGGGCCCCTGTTTGCGCTGCTGTGTTCCTATCCGGCCGCGGGACGCCTGTTCGGCAGGCTGGTTGCGATGCTGAAGACCGGCGGCACCCAGGTTCTGGTGGAAGGCATCGCGACGCCACGCCAGTTGCAGGTCGCGCTGGATGCGGGCGTGGATCTTTTGCAGGGCGCCCTGTTGTCGAAACCGCTTCCCGCCGGCGCGTTCTTCGACCGGGGACCGCTGGTGACGGGACAGCTTCTGTCCCGTACCGGATCGGGAAACTGATGCGGTTCGCAAGCCGGGACCCGTACCGCAGCATCTGAAGTTCACTCCCCCTTCCATCGTTGCGCAATGAACTGCCGGTCCATCGCATCGGGGGGAGTATATGCGAGCCGGGCAGGGCGGGGAAAAATCAGCGACGCCTTGCCCGCAGGCACGAAAAAAGGCGGGACAAAGCCCGCCTTTTCATAGCCGATCCGACCGGGTCGATCTGACCGTTCATAGTCGATCTGACCGGGTCGATCTGGTCAGGGGCCTGACAGGGAGCTTTCTGGCCGGGCCGGCAGGCAATCTGCTGCTTCGGCTGATCGGTTTCTTCAAGCTCCGGCGCGCTTCTCCCGCGACCGCCAGTACATCCGTGGCTTGCCGCGCGATCCGGGTCAGAAACCCGGCGCGCGCCCGCGCAGGATCAGGCCGCCTGAAGAGATCCAGCGGACGACTTGCCGGTGCGGCGGTCCTGCTCGATCTCAAAGCTTACCTTCTGTCCGTCGGCGAGCTCGGTAAGACCGGCGCGCTGCACGGCAGAGATGTGGACGAAAACATCCGGGCCACCATTGTCAGGCTGGATGAAACCGTAGCCCTTGGTAGCGTTGAACCACTTGACGGTTCCAGTTGCCATTTGCGTATTCCTTCAGGTTCGCTGCTTTGGTCTGTGACCGGAAAGCCATCCGGCCGGTGGTATCGAAATTTTGGAGATAGACGGCAGCAAGCTCTTAGGAACGCGCGGCCCGGATCGATCGGCCGAAAATATCAACGGAACGCATATAGCGATTGCTTGCGACCAAAACAAGGGGCTGCGATAAACGGGATTCTGCCATCCTGCGGAACAAGATCCGCCGGGATTGCGTTTCACAAGCCTCTCGAGGCGGAGGATGCCATGAAAATCTTTCCTCTCTGCAAGATCGCTTTCGTCGGTCTGGGATTGTGCCTGTTCGCGGCGCAGGCGCAGGCAATTTCCCGCTACGACCCGACGCGCATGAGCTGCGACGGCGTGCAGGCCCGCGTGGCGCGCGAGGGGGCGGTGATCCTGCGCTACAGCTCGGCGCGCAATCCGAACCTGCCGATCTACGACCGCTATGTCAGCGACAGCCGCTTCTGCCCGGCCGGACAGGTGCGCGCACGCGCCTATGTGCCGAGCGCGGATGCGCGTTCGTGCCCGGTCTACAAGTGCAAGCAGCCGGAGTTCGAGCGGCGCGGCCGTATCTGGCGCTTCGGCCGGCACTGACATTCAGAACCCGAACGAGGTCTGGGCAGGCGGCGGCGGGCCGACACGGACGCCTTCAAGTTCGAGCATCTTTTCCTTGGTCGCAGCGCCTCCGGGCGCGGAAAAGCCGCCGATCCTGCCGCCCGCCGCAACGATGCGGTGGCAGGGCACCACCAGCGGAACCGGGTTGGCGCCGAGCGCCGCGCCGGTTTCGCGCGCCATGCCCTCATGCCCGGCGCGCCGGGCGAGTTCCCCGTAGGTGACGACTTCGCCGAAACCCAGGCGGCGCGCGGCCGCGTAGATGTCGAGGCGGAACGCATCCACGCCGGCAAGATCGACCGGAACCCCGGAAAAATCGACGTTGTTCCCGGCGAAATAGGCTTCGATGCGGGACACCAGCTTCGCCACCCGGCCTGCCGGCTGTTCCACCAGCGGACCGTGGCCCGCCAGACGCCGTTCGACGCGTGCGCGGCTTTTTTCCGGAAGACACAGGCGCGTGATGCCCGCCGCACCCCAGGCGAAGCCGCAAAACCCAAGGTTCGTAAGGAAGACCGCGTGCCCGGCGGCTGCCATTCCGGCGGGGTCTTCGGCGGGATTGTTACACATTGTCATATTATCTCATTCGACGGGCCGTGCCACCACCCGAAAACCATACACCCGCAGGTTGCCCGGTGGAATCGGCTGGTGTAAGGAGCGATCAACCGAACAACGGACTTCGAACCGCTCTTGCCAGCGAAGCTCAAAATCGTCGCCTTCGGCATGGTGCTTGCAGCGCTTGGCGTTTCCGGCTGCACGACCACCTCGCAGACCACGCAAAACTTTGCCGAGACGAGCGAAGCCGATGCCGACGCCGGCTTCGTGATGCCGTTGCCGGAGACTGTGGCGGTTCTGCCCGAGAGCGCATTCGCCGACGGTTCGCGCAGCGCCGATCTGGCCGCCCTGCCGGCACCCGCGCAGCCCGGCGAGGCCGCCCCGGTGATGGCGCTTGCGCCGCAGTCCGCCGCATCCCCGATCCAGCTTGCTTCCGCTGCCGCGATGCCGCGCGCGGAGCCGGCGGTGCTGACCACGGCCACCGATGCGACGCCCGCCCCGCGCGGCCATGTCGACGGGCTGATCGCCAAATACGCCAATTTCTACGGCCTGCCGGAGCACTTCGTGCGCCGCGTGGTGAAGCGCGAAAGCACCTTCAACCCGAAAGCCTACAATAACGGCCATTGGGGCCTGATGCAGATCAAGCACGCGACGGCGCGCGGCATGGGCTATGACGGCCCGGCCAATGGCCTGCTCGACGCCGAGACCAACCTGAAATATGCGGTGAAATATCTGCGCGGGGCATGGCTGGTGGCCGATGGCGATGAAAACCGCGCCGACCGGCTCTATCAGACCGGCTATTATTACCACGCCAAGAAGCGCGGAATGCTGGAAATCACCGGCCTCGGCAAGGACCGCAAGCGCCGCCGCGACCCGGCTGCCGCCACTCCGGCGCTTGTCGTGGAAACACCGCAACAGGTCGATCTGCCGGTCGCGCTGAACTGATCCTCCCGTCATTTCTGTCCGTTTCTTCCGTGCGTGTGCTGGCATGGGCTGTGCGTGTCCGTTGCCACGCCCGGAAAACCGTCTGGCCATTGATCAAAAAGGGATGACGGGCGGCCGCTCGGTCGCTCATCTGAAGTTTTGTGGTGCGGCCTTGCAGCCGCCCGTCCGACGTCCTACCGGGCCCGGCGGGCACGCAGCGCTCGAAGCCCGCGCGACGCCGTTGCCGGCATCCACGCGGAATGGACCGACCCGTTCCCGTCTCCGGTACGGATTGAGCCGGACTGCCGCATTACCGGACAGTCCAGCCTGCGGCGAACCATCGGTCCCTTCGCCAGGCGCTCCCGGTCGGCCCTTGCCCTCACGTTCAGGGTTCGGAGCCGCGTCGTCCCATCCCCCGTCAGCCACCGTCATGACCGGCGGTCCCCCGGGAAGGGCACGGACATGATAAGCGCGGCGGAGAGGGTGGGGATAAAAACGGGCGCGGAATGCCTGCCACCCATGCACAGTGGCATTTCCTGTCCCCTTGCCGGCATCCTCTTTTCATGGCATCAGGGCAGCATGAAATCCGCAGACTGTACCACCTGAACCCGCTTCCGCGTTTTCGACGCGAGAAGCTTCGTGCCGGCTTCCAGCGGAATGCCGGCGGGTTCAGTCGTGCCATGACATGAGCGCCAGAGCGGCGGGCGTTCTGACGAACGCTGCTTCCGCTGCTCCAGTCTCTTTCCTGACTGCATTTATTCGACGTCAGACGATTGCGTCTGACTGAAAAATGCTCTGGCGGCCGGTCTGGCACCTTCAATGGTACTTTTCTCATGACAAATTTCTTCGAAAGCCCGTTCCGGGGCATCACGCTCGACAGGCAGGTGACCAATCCGAACATCGTCGTCGGCCGCTACAGCTATTATTCGGGCTATTACCACGGCCACAGTTTTGACGACTGCGCCCGCTTTCTGCTTCCCGACGCGGGCGCGGACAGGCTGATCGTCGGCAGCTTCTGCTCGATCGGGTCCGGTGCGGCCTTCATCATGGCGGGCAACCAGGGCCATCGCCACGACTGGATCAGCACCTTTCCGTTCCATTTCATGAACGAGGTGCCGGCCTTTGCCGGTGCCGGGAACGGATATGCCCCCGCCGGGGACACGGTGATCGGCAACGATGTGTGGATCGGTTCCGAAGCCATCGTCATGCCGGGCGTCACCATCGGCCATGGGGCGGTGATCGGCACGCGCGCGCTGGTGACGCGCGATGTCGAGCCCTACGCCATCGTCGGCGGCAATCCGGGCAAGGTGATCCGCAAGCGCTTCGGCGACGCCGATATAGAGCGGCTGCTGGAAATGGCATGGTGGGAGTGGAGCGACGACCGGCTGCATGACGCGATGCCGGTGCTGACCAGCGGCGATGTGGAGGCCCTGTACCGGCATTGGCAGGCGGCCCGGTCGGACGTTCCGGCTCATCCGGAGCGATAAGGCCGGGCGGGACTCTATTCCTCCGCCGATGAAGCGAGAAACACGGCCCGCTGCGCCGCGAATGCGCGCCGGAAAGCTGGCCGTGCCTCGCCGCGGGCGACATAGGCTGCAAGGTTCGGATAGTCTTCCAGTATCCCCGATCCGTTCAGCCGGCGCAGCACCGTGACCATCATGAGATCGCCGGCGCTGAAGGCGCCGTCCAGCCAGTCGCCGTCGCCAAGGCGGCTGGAAAGCTCCGCCAGCCGCACGCGGATGCGGTCGCGCAGGAAGGACAGGCGCTCCTCGCAAAACCATGGCTGGCCATGCTCCGCATAAGGCGCCTGTTCATGCTCGACGATGGGCGGCTCCACCGTGTTGAGCGCGGCGAAGATCCACATGATCGCGCGGGCCCTGCCGTGCCTGTCGCCCGGCAGCAGGCCGGCATGACGCTCCGCGATATGGAGGACGATCGCGCCCGATTCGAAGAGGACGAGGCCGTCTTCCTCGTAGGTCGGGATCTGCCCGAAAGGCTGGAGCCGGCGGTGCGCGGGCCGCTTCATGTCGCCAAACGAAACGGGACGGACGCGACAGGGCTGCCCCGCTTCCTCCAGGGCCCAGCGAACGCGCATGTCGCGTGCGTGCCCGCTGCCGCGATCGGGTGAGCGTTCAAAAACGGTGATGGTGGGGATCATCGCAATGCTCCCTTTGCGGGTGGCGCCGGCCGCGAACAGCCATGGGTGGCTATTCGTTGATCTCCGGCTCCACGAGCTTCGCCAGCTTGTGCAGGGAATCCTGCCAGCCGAGATAGCACGCATCCGGCGGGATGATGTCGGGCACGCCTTCCTGCTCGATGTTGATCTCGGTGCCCATGGAGACGGCCTTCAGGGTGATGGTGACGCGCATTTCGCCCGGCAGGTTCGGATCGTAGAACGAGTCGGTGTAGACAAGGCGCTCGCCCGGCACGAGATCGACATAGGTGCCGCCGAAGGAATGGCTCTGGCCGGTCGTGAAATTGCGGAACGACATCCTGTGGCGCCCGCCCACCTTCGCATCCATCTCATGGACGGTGCACAGGAAGCCATAGGGTGGAAGCCAGCTTGCGATGGCATCGGCCTCGGTGAAGGCGCGATAGACCTTCTCGGGCTTTGTGGCGATTACGCGATGAAGGCGGATTGTGCTGGGCATGTGACTTTCCTCCTGATGTGACTTTACGACTGACGTTCGACAGCCCCCGGCCCGAAGAGCAGTTTCAGATAGCGGATGAGGTGATCGACGCTGTCGGCGGCGATGCCGGCGCCGCCTTTCGCCTTGGCGAGAATGAAGGCGCCCTGAAGAACGGCCTGCGTGTGCAGCGCCAGCGAAGCGGCGCTCCAGTCCGCCGCAAGATCGCGATCGCGCATCGCGGCCCCGATGTCGGGCTCAAGGGCCGCCGCGTGGTCGCTGATGCTTGCGTTGCATGCCTCGCGGATGGCCGGGGCGGTCTCGTAGCTTTCCTGCACCATGGTGCCGACAAGGCAGGTGAACTCCGGAACGCCGCCCTGCAGCAGCGCCTTGCGGAATTCCAGATAGCCGATGATGCGCGCCAGCGGATCGGCATGCGCGTGATAGGGGGCGGAGGCGAACAACGCGCCGGTGACCTGCGACCAGTGGTTCGCCGCCGCGACGCCAAGCTCTTCCTTGCTTTTGAAATGGTGGAAGAACGCGCCCTTGGTGACGCCCGCCGCCGCGCACAGCTCGTCAACCGAGGTGGCCGAATAGCCCTTCGTGCGGATCACGGACAGGGCCGCATCCAGCAGCTTCTGCCTGGCGTCCTGTCTGGCGGCGGCTTTCGGCATGGTGTTCTCCCTTAGCGATATGCGTACCGACTAGTTGGTATGCTGTCAAGCGGGAAGATGGCGGGGTGACGGGCGACGGGAAGGAGGCGGAGTTGTCGAAGGTGGTGGCGCTGGGGATGGGCGGGGGGAATGGTGGAGAAAGCAGGACAGCACAGGGCCGGGGACCGGCAGGAGCGGCATCCGGGGGGAGGCGGCTGGGCGCATGGCGGGCAGCGCGGAGGAGGCAGATGGGGGGGCGAGGGGCCGACCGGCAGGAAGACGGAGTTGCCGAAGGTGGTGGCGATGGGGATGGGCGGCGGGATCGGCTATGTGAACGAGGCGCAGGTGAAGGTTGGCAAGGTCGATTTGCGCGCCATCGACAAGGGGCTGTTCGAGCAGTCGAATCTGGACCCCCGCATCAAATCCGCCGTCCTTGTCGATCCCGGTCTGGCGCAGGCTTATGACGCGCAGAGCCTGAGGGACATTTCCGTTCCGATGAGCTTCATCAACCTCGGAAGCCTGGGCACCATTCCGCCCGGCGTGATTGCCGACGATCTGGCGTCCCTGACGCCGCATGGGGCCTACAGGACTGTTGCGGATTCCGTTCACTACAGCTTTCTGCCGGAATGCAGGGAGGGAGCCGCCGAAATCCTGCGGTCGTCCGGTGAGGACGAACCGATCTGCGAGGATGGCGGCGCGCGCGCCCGCGCCGATATTCACGCCGAACTGGTGCGGCTGATACCCGGCGATCTTCAGCGCACGCTTGCACCCTGACAGGGACGATCTCCTTGTGAATCTCCTGCCTGTGGAGCGCCGGCGCGGCGGCGCTCCACTCCATGGCGGGGCCGCGGATGTCGCATGAGGATGCCTGAAAAAGTTGCAGGCAGGGTTTGGGCCGGCAGATCCGCTTCTCCTGCCCTGACGGGTTTATTTCTGCTGCCTTAGTGAGAGGGCGATCAACGGACACCGCTCCTGACCGGATATGCGCACTGCCGCCTCTGCTCTTCATTTTCAGGAGCATGCGATGAGTTCCTCCCGTATTCACGCAATCACTTTCGGCCGCGCGGCCCCTCCGGGATTCCGGAAAGTGTTCGGGAACGGCAATCCTGTTGGGTTCATGGTGCTGAAGAAGGACCGCGCCGAGATACATCTCAGCCAAAGCCGCGATCATGCCGCGATGACCGTCAATGTCTTTCACATGTTCGTCAGCGACATCGACGCATTTCATGCGATCTGCGAGACGGCCGGTGTTCGCATCATCAAGGCGTTGAAAGACAAGGACTACGGACAAAGAGCCTTCGTTCTTGCCGATCCCGACGCCAACCGCATCGATGTTGGGGAACGACGCCCGGCCTGAGCGTCGTCACGCGGCAGCACCAACAAAAAAGCCGGGTCGAAACCCGGCTTTTTTAGGGAGTTCGCGCCGCTCAGAAATAGTCCTGCAACGGGCGCACTTCGAGGGAGCCGGCCTTGAGGGCGGCGATGGCTTCGGCTACCGCGGCCATGCCGGCCAGCGTGGTGTAATAGGGCACCTTCTGCATCAGGGTGGCGCGGCGCAGCGACTTGGAGTCCGACACCGCCTTCTGGCCGTCCGTGGTGTTGAAGACGATCTGCACCTGACGGTTGCGAATGGCGTCCTCGATGTGCGGGCGGCCTTCGAGCACCTTGTTGATCTTTTCCGCCGCGACGCCGTTCTCGGCGAGGAAGCGCTGGGTGCCGCCGGTGGCGAGCACGCGGAACCCCTGTCCGGCGAGACGGCGCACCGGCTCAAGCACACCCTGCTTGTCGTCGTCGCGCACCGAGACGAACAGCGTGCCGGAGCGCGGCAGGTCCACGCCCGCCCCGAGCTGCGCCTTGGCGAAGGCCAGCGCATAGTCGCGGTCGAGGCCCATGACCTCGCCGGTCGACTTCATCTCCGGTCCGAGCAGGATATCGACGCCGGGGAAGCGGGAGAAGGGGAACACGGCTTCCTTGACCGCGATGTGGCCCGGATTGCGGGCGTTCGGCTTCTCGCCATAGTGGGTGAAGGCGGCGTCCAGCGTCTCGCCGGCCATGATGCGGGCGGCGACCTTGGCGATGGGCTTGCCGACCGTCTTGGCGACGAACGGCACGGTGCGGCTGGCGCGCGGGTTCACCTCCAGCACATAGATGGTGCCGTCCTTGATGGCGTATTGCACGTTCATCAGGCCGCCGACATTGAGCGCCTTGGCAAGTGCCGCCGTCTGGCGCTCCAGCTCGTCGACGATCTCGTCGGACAGCGAGTGGACGGGCAGCGAACAGGCCGAGTCGCCCGAATGGATGCCGGCTTCCTCGATGTGCTCCATGATGCCCGAGACATAGACGTTATCTCCGTCGCACAGGCAGTCGACATCGACCTCGATGGCGCCCGACA
>JAIPUZ010000077.1 GCA_022833215.1 Mesorhizobium sp.
AGCCCGCCCACATATACATGAAGGTGATGCCCCAGAAGCTGATGATGGAAAGCCGGTAGGAGAAGATCGGCCGTTCGGCGCGCTTGGGCAGATAGTAATACATCATGCCGAGGAAGCCGGAGGTGAGGAAGAAGGCGACCGCGTTGTGGCCGTACCACCATTGCGTCATCGCATCCTGCACGCCCGAGAACAGCGAGTAGCTCTTGGCATGGCCGAAGGAGACCGGCACGGCGAGATTGTTGACGATGTGCAGCACCGCCACGACCAGAATGAAGGCCATGTAGTACCAGTTGGCCACGTAGATATGTGGTTCCTTCCGCCGCTGGAGCGTGCGGATGTAGATCAGGAAATAGACCACCCACACGATCACAAGCCAGATATCGGCATACCATTCGGGCTCGGCATATTCCTTCGACTGGGTGAGCCCCATCAGATAGCCGCTGGCGGCCAGCACGCAGAACAGGTTGTAGCCGATCAGCACGAACCACGGGCTGAACTGGTCGGGCAGCCGGGCCCGCGACGTGCGCTGGAGAACGTGGAAGGAGGTGGCGATCAAGGCGTTGCCGCCGAAGCCGAAGATCACGCCGGAGGTGTGCACCGGGCGCAGGCGGCCGAAGCTCGCCCATCCGGCGTCGAAGGTCAGGTCCGGCCACGCCAGCAGCGCGGCCACCCACACGCCGAAGAACATGCCGACCACGGCCCAGATCATGGTCAGTACGATGCCCGCCCTGATCGGATCGTCGTAATAGCGCGACAGCCGCTCGTCGGGCGGTTCGGGGTCGTTGTAGCGGGAGATCACCAGGAAGATCAGCCCGAGGCTGAAGGCGAGCACGATGAAGCCGTGAATGCCCAGTGCATCCGAGCGTCCGGCGGCCGCCATGGCGAGCCCCCATAGCGCCAGTGCTGTGAGCACGACCAGCGAGAGCTGGCGTTCGGAAACCGTCAGTCCTGAAACCATCTGGCTTTTTCCCTCGCTTGTTTGCCGGCTACGCCGTCATGCCTTCGACGCCCGGCTGGCCCCTGCCGCGCGCGGTCTCGGCGCGAATGGGCACGCGCAGCGCACAGGCTGTGAGCAGGGGACGGCGCATGGCATGTGCCCATGCAAGCCAGAAAAGGGAAACCCGGGCGGGAACGAGCCTGACAACGGCTGTCAGGCGCAAATCGGAAACGGATGGCATCAGGCTCTCCTGCACGAAGCTCGTGCTCCTCCTTAAAGAGGTATCTTAAATAATCTTTTTGCGCAAACTCGGCCGGCAACAAATGTGCGATATGGTCGCAGCCACGTGGGCCTGCGATCCGTCAGACCCATGGTGGAATCATTCGGCCGGAAGCCAGCCCGTATTGCCTGCTGCGTCGTTCACGATGTCGCGGCGAGAACGCATCGCAAACTCGCGGAAGACCCTTTCCTGGCAAGCCGGAAAATCGAGAGGGCGGATATTTTGTCTTTGTTTGCTCTGGCGCAAACTGGAACATTAAATTCAAGTTTATACGGGGCATCTGTCCATAAGTACGGACTATCCGTTCTTTGCCGGGAGCTGTTCCATGCACAAATCCTCGATACCATCCTGCACCATTCCGGGCCGCCGCTCCGTTCTGCTCGCAATGGGCGGTGCGCTGGCGCTGCCTTTCGTGACGAGTGGGGCCGGGCGCGCCTTGGCCGCGCCGCTTGGCGAGCTGGAGCTCTACGGTCCGCCGGCCGGGCCGTCTGTCATCCTCGCCCATGCGGCCGCCTCCGGCGCGCTCTCCCACATCGCCGGCAAGACCAGCTTCAGGGCCTGGCGGAATCCGGATGAAATGCGCGCCGGCCTGACCTCCGGCACCATGCAGGCGGTGGTGCTGCCGGTGCAGGTGGCCGCCAGCCTCTACAATCGCGGTTTCGGGCTGAAGCTGCTCAACGTGATGACGAAAGGACTGCTGTATGTCATTTCCACCGACACCGGCGTGACCAGCCTGGCGGACCTGAAAGGCAAACGCCTCGCGGTTCCGTTCCGCAACGATATGCCCGACCTCGTGCTGGCGCGGCTGCTGCCGCACTACAGGCTCGCCGCCGGTACCGACATTACCATCGAGACGGTGGGCTCGCCGGTCGAAGCGATCCAGATGCTGATGGCGGAGCGGGTGGATGCGGTCCTTGCGCCGGAACCCGCGATCTCCGCCGCGATCATGCTTGCGGGAGCAACCGGCAAGACCGTGGCACGCGTCATAGACATACAGAAGGTCTGGGCGGAGGTGAGCGGGGGGCCGCCGGTTCTGCCGCAAGCGGGCCTCGCCCTCACGGATGCGTTCACACAAGCCAATCCGCATGTTGCCGAAGCTTTGCAGGACGCATTGGAGAAGGCGGCTGCCGAGGTCAATGCCGAACCGGAAAAGGCGGCAGCAGATGCCGCATCGGCGCTGGAGATGCCGACCCCCGTCATCGCCGCGTCCATCGCCACTTCCCGGCTGGCGGCACAGCGCGCGTCCACGATAAGGACGGAGATCGAGGCCATGCTGGCCATGCTGTCGGATGCCGACCCCGGCCTGATCGGCGGCAGGCTGCCCGACGACGGCTTCTATCTCTAGGCGATGTTCGAAGCGGCGCTGTCACGGCTCGGGCGCATGGGAAGCTTCCTGTGGGCAGGCTGGTCCGGCCTTGCCGGGCTCGCCCTTCTGGCCGCGCTGTGGCAAGCCGGTCATGAGGCCTATGGCGCGTTCATCCTGCCCTCGCCGCTGGAGACCCTGGCGGCAGGCGCGGCCATACTTTCCGACGGCCGTGCGTGGGGGGTGGCGATGCTCACATGCATCCGCGCCGTGGAAGGCTTCGCGGTTTCGGCGCTGGCCGGGGCCGTTTCCGGTCTGGCGGCAGGCTATTTTCCCGCCACCATGCGGCTCGCCCGGCCGCTCGTCACGGTTCTGCTGGGCGTGCCGCCGATCGCATGGATCGTGCTGGCCATGATCTGGTTCGGCTCCACCGATGGCACAGTCGTCGTGACCGTCGTGGTCGCGGCGGCGCCTCTGGTCTTCGTGGGCGTGGCCGAAGGCGTGATGACACGCGACCGCGGGCTGGACGACATGGCGCGCGCCTTCGGCGCGGGGCCGGTGCAGCGGCTGATCACGCTCGGCCTTCGCCATGTCGCAGCGCATCTCTTTCCCGCGCTGGCGGTTGCGCTCGGCATGGCTTTCAAGGTCGCAGTCATGGCCGAGCTGCTGGCCAATGTCGGCGGCATCGGCGGTGAACTGGCACGCAGCCGCGCCAATCTGGACGTGGCGGCCGCCCTCGCCTGGGTGACGATTGCGGTCGCGGCGCTGATCCTCGTGGAATATGGGGTCGTGCATCCCGTGCGTTCGGAGTTCGAGCGCTGGAGAACCGCGGCCCGGCCATGGGGCGTCAGGAGATGAGCGTGCTTTCCCTCTCAGGCATCGGCCATGCCTATTTTGGCCGTACGGTACTCGACCGGATCGACCTCGACGTCCAACCCGGCGAGATGGTGGCGCTGGTCGGCCCATCCGGCTGCGGCAAGAGCACGCTGATCCATCTCGCTGCCGGCATCGTCGAGCCACTGCGGGGCACCGTTGCCATGGCCTGCCGTCGCCATGCGATGGTGTTCCAGGAATCGCGCCTGCTGCCCTGGGCCACGGCCCGCGACAACATCGCCTATCCGTTGCGGCTCGCCGGTATCCGGGCCGGCGAACGCCGGGCAAGGGCCGAGGCGGCGGCGCGCCGGGTCGCCTTCGATGCCGTCGATCTCGACAAATATCCGGCCGAGCTTTCCGGCGGCATGCGCCAGCGCGTGGCGATCGCACGCGCCCTTGTCGTCGATCCCGATTTCATGTTCTTCGACGAGCCGTTCACCGCGCTGGACGCCGCCCTCAAGCGGCGCATGCAGGACCTCGTGATCGAGGCGGCGCGCAGCGCGCATTTCGCCGCGCTGTTCGTAACCCATGACCTCATGGAGGCGGTGCGCATCGCCCATCGCATCGTCGTGCTCGATAGCGCCGGCAAGGGCATCGCAGGTCAGCGCATGCTGCCCGGCGAGCCCGGCACACGCGAAGACAGCGACGTCTTCGCCGCAGTGCAGGCGTTCCTGAAACGGGACCCTCTGTTTCGTCACATCCACGATGTCGATGAACGGCGGGTGGCATGACCATGCAGGCGCCTGCCGAACCGCCGCCGTCACCATCAATCGGCCGGATTCTCGTGGACGAAGGCTTTCGCCTTTTCTTCCCGCTGGGTGCGATATACGCCGCCTTGTGGCCGTTGCAGTGGGTTCTGGTGTTCGGCCTCGATCTGCCGATGGCGCGCTCGACGCCGCCCGGCCTGTGGCATGCGCATGAGATGATCTTCGGTGCCTTCGGTGCGGCATTGATCGGCTTCATCACCACGGCCGTTCCCGAATGGACCGATACGCCGAAGATGCAGGGCCGCCGCCTCCTTGTCCTCGCCGGCCTGTGGGGCATCGGCCGGCTTGTCGGCTTCCCCGGCGCAGATGCAGCTTCCCTTGTCGGTGCCATCGCCGACGCTGCATGGCTCGCGGCGCTGGCTGCCTATGTGGCGCAGGTGTCGCTTCGCAGGCGCACCGACCGGCTACTGGCCTTCCTGTTCTGGATTTCCGCCTTGCTGTGCACGCAACTTGCCGTGCGCTACGCGTTCCTGACAGGCGATGCCGAACTGGCGCAATTGCTGCTGCATTGCGCCGGTCTTGTGTTTCTCGGCCTTCTCGGGCTGGCGCTGGCGCGCATCACCGTGCCCGTCACCAATCTGGTGCTCGATCCGGGCGAAGAGAGCTCGCCCTTCCGTCCGCATCCCGGTCGCCGGCATCTGGCATCGGGGCTGGTCGCCGTTGCGACAGCCGGCGAACTTGCCGGGCTTTCGCCTGCGGTAAGCGGCTTCCTGATGATCGCGGCGGGCGCGGCTTTCATGGATCGCGTCGGCGAAGCTTTCATCGGACGTGAGGCGTTGCGCGCCGAAATCCTTATCCTTGCGGCTGCGAGCGCCTTTGCCGGAGCCGGCCTGATCCTTGTCGGGGCGGCACGGCTGGGCGCGCCGTTTGGCGAAGCGGCCGGATTGCACATGGCCTTCATGGGGGGACTGGGCATCGGCGTGCTTGCGGTTTACTCCATCGCCGGTCTGCTTCACACAGGCCGGAAGCTCGTCTTTCCGCGGAGTGCGAAAGTCGCCTTCGCCTGCGCGGTCGCGGCAACGCTCCTGCGCGTCTTGCCCGATCTCGGCCTTGTCGCGCATCCGCCCGGACCGCCTTACGCTGCGGCTTCCCTGCTGTGGGCCGCTGCCTTCCTTGTATGGCTGGGAAGCTATTGGCCGCTGTTTCGCTATCCGCGGGATTCCGGCGGGAATGGCTGCGGATGACCGGCTTCACCCGGCCTGCACAGGTAGTCCGCAGGGCCGACCTCCCGTGTCGGGCCGGCAACGATGGCCGCCGTCAGGATATGCGGGGCAAAGAGCTGAACTGATGGTAGGGCGGTGGCGAGGACAAGGTCCATTCCAGCGTGGTGGCGCCTTCGCCCCATGGGTTGGCTGAGGCTGCGCGCTTGCGCACGAAGGCTTCCGCCACGGCGATGAAGAACACCGCCAGCCCCGCTGCCGAGATGTAGGAACCGACAGAGGAGATGAAGTTCCACCCCACCATGGCGTCGGGATAGTCGGCATAGCGGCGTGGCATGCCGGCCAGCCCAAGGAAATGCTGGGGGAAGAAGACGAGGTTGACGCCAATGAAGGTCAGCCAGAAATGCACCCGGCCGAGCGCTTCGCTCATCATGTAGCCGGTCATTTTGGGGAACCAGTAGTAGAACCCGGCGAAGATGGCGAAGGCTGCCCCGAGCGAGAGCACGTAGTGGAAATGGGCCACCACGTAATAGGTGTCGTGCAGCACGCGGTCGAGGCCGGGATTTGCAAGCTGGACACCCGTGACGCCGCCAATGGTAAAGAGCAGCACGAAACCCGCCGCCCACAGCATGGGCACCCTGAAGGTGATCGACCCGCCCCACATCGTCGCCAGCCATGAGAAGACCTTGATGCCGGTGGGCACGGCAATGACCATCGAGGCGAAGGCGAAATAGCGCTGCGATTCGACCGATATGCCGACTGTGAACATGTGGTGCGCCCACACCACGAAGCCGATCAGCCCGATGGCCACCATGGCGTAGGCCATGCCGAGATAGCCGAAGATCGGCTTTCTGGAGAAGGTCGAGATGACATGGCTGACGATTCCGAAGCCCGGCAGGATCATGATGTAGACCTCCGGGTGCCCGAAGAACCAGAACAGGTGCTGGTAGAGGATCGGGTCGCCGCCGCCGGAGGGGACAAAGAAGGTGGTGTCGAAATTCCGGTCGGTAAGCACCATGGTGATGGCCCCCGCCAGAACCGGAAGCGACAGCAGCAGCATGAAGGCGGTGACCAGCATGGCCCATGCGAACAACGGCATGCGGTGCAGCCTCATGCCGGGCGCGCGCATGTTGAAGATGGTGGTGATGAAGTTGATGGCGCCGAGGATTGAAGACGCGCCCGACAGGTGGATCGACAGGATGACGAGATCGACCGCCGGTCCCGGCTGGCCGGTGGCGCCGGAGAAGGGCGGATACATCGTCCAGCCACCGCCATGACCCGGCACACCGGCCGCGCCCGGCACGAACAGGGACATGAGGAACAGGATCAGGGAGGACACCAGCAGCCAGAACGAGATGTTGTTCATGCGCGGGAAGGCCATGTCCGGCGCGCCGATCATGATCGGGATGAACCAGTTGCCGAAACCGCCGATCAGCGCCGGCATGATGACGAAGAAGATCATCACCAGCCCGTGGCCGGTGGCGACGACGTTATAGAGGCCCGGATCGGCGAAGATCTGAAGGCCGGGTTCCTGAAGCTCCATGCGCAGCGCGACCGAAAGGCCGGTGCCCAGAACGCCGCACGCCATCGACAGGATCAGGTAGAGCGTGCCGATGTCCTTGTGGTTGGTGGAGAAAAGCCATCTTCTGGCAAAGCCCCGGCCGGGAGCCGATCCGTCATGAGTGGTGTCCGACATGCTTTTCTCCTTCCCGTTGCGTCCCGCTTTTGCGCGAGGGGCCGTTTCGGAAGGGGCGGCGTCACGCCGTCGCGGTCGGGAACAGGCCCTTACCTGTGTGCTTTGCGCGATCAGTCGGTGACGATCGCGTCCATCGCAATGTCGTGCGGCTGCGGGTAGATCGTCCTGATCCTGCTCTGCGCGTAACCGACGCCGATGGTCAGCGGCTTGCGCGGCATGGCGGCCAGCGTGCGGTCGAAGAAGCCGCCGCCATAGCCCAGCCTGTAGCGCGCATCGTCGAAACCGACGACCGGCGCAATGACGACATGGGGCAGCACGGCCGGGCCGCGCGAGGGCACGAGGATGTTCCATACCCCGCGCTCCAGCGGATCGCCGGGCGCCCATATGCGATATTCCAGCGGCCAGCCCTTCTGGATGACGACCGGCAGCGCCAGCCTGCCGCCGCGCTCGATGACGCCGATGCCCCAGTTGCGCAGGTCCGGTTCGCCCCGGAATGGCCAGTAGGTGCCCACGATACGCCCCGACAGCTCGCCGGCCGCGGCGTCGAGCTTGCTTGCGATGCGGACGGAGCGCGCGTGGCGTTGCTCCTGTTCCAGCGCCATACGCTCCGCGATCAGGCGCTCGCGCTCGGCTTTGCGCCAGCGCATGACGTCGCTCCAGTCATCCGAGCGCACAGGCATGAAACGGAACCCGGGGTCCAGTTCATGCATGAAGCAGGGTGGCGACGCATATTCGGCGGTTTCACGCTCCTCGGCTTCGCTCTGCGGATCATTGGGCATCGTCGGCACCCTGGCTGGTTGTCAGTCTCGAGGGTGCGCTTCCGAAAACCGGAAGGCAAATGGAATTAAATGCGGTATGAGTGCAAAATAATTGCATTCAAGGCAATGTGTCATGGACATAGACCGTGCCAGGACTTTTCTGGAAATCGTTCATACCGGAAGTTTCCTGAAAGCTTCGGATCGCCTGCATGTCACCCAGACGACGGTGAGCGCACGAATCCGCACGCTGGAGGAGGAACTCGGCCGGCAACTGTTCGTGCGCAACCGCAACGGTGCCTCGCTGACTGCCGCCGGCCGCGAGTTCGAACGTTTCGCGCAATCCATGGTGCAGATCTGGGAGCGTGCGCGCCAGCAACTCACCATCCCGACCGGCCGCACCAGCGTCGTGGCGCTTGGCGGCGAACTCAGCCTGTGGAACCCGCTGCTTCTGGACTGGCTGGTGTGGATGAAGCGCGAGCAGCCGAAGATAGCGATCCACGCTCATGTCGGGGTACCCGATCAGTTGCTGGAACAGTTGCGGACGGGCGCGCTCGATCTTGCGGTGCTGTACGCGCCCAAGATGCTGCCCGGCTTCAGGGTCGAGCTGATCGAGGAGGAGCAGCTCATTCTGGTGCGTACGCCCGACAGGGGAGAGCCGCTGGACTATGTCCATGTCGACTGGGGTTCCGGCTTCGCCGCACAACAGGGCTTCGGACTTGCGTCATCGGCGACGCCCGGCCTCATGGTCGGGCTGGGTCCGCTCGGCCTCAGCTACGTCCTGCGGGCGGGCGGCATGGGGTACTTCCGCAAGGGCGTGGCCGCGCCCCACATCGAAGCGGGCGAGCTCGAACCCGTCGAGGGTGCGCCGGAGTTCACCTATCCGGCCTATGCCGTCTATCCAGAAACGGCCGAAGCGCGAAGCGACGTGCAGGAAGCCCTGCGCGGCCTCAAGCAGGTGGTCGCCGCGCCCTGACGCTCCTGCCGCTGCTCCGGAACCCGTCTGAAGATTGGCGATGGGGTCCAGATTGCAAAAATCGCGGAACGTTTCGAGTTCTCCGCCCCTCGACGAGACGCGTGACGAGTCTCCCGGTTTTACGCCAGTGAAACGGAAAGGCTCAGTAGCGGGGTATGTAATCCAGCCCGATATCCGTGCTGGCCGGCCGGCCTTCGAGGAACAGTTCGCCGATGCGCGGGGCCGTGCGCGCCACGACCCTGCCACGACGGATGACAGCCAGCCGCACGGGCTTCAGCCGGAGCGCTTCCAGCACATCATGCGCCTGCAGGATGACGATGTCGCCGTTGCATCCTTTCTCGAGGCCGTAACCTTCCAGTCCCAATGTCTTCGCCGAATTCACGGTCAGCGCATCGAAGATCCTCTTCTTGTCCTCGATGCCGGCCATCTGTGCCACGTGGATCGCCATGCTGCCCACTTCCAGCATGTCGCCCGATCCCATCGAGTACCAGGGGTCCATCACGCAGTCATGGCCGAACGAAACGTTGATACCTGCATCCATGAGCTCACGGACGCGGGTCATGCCGCGCCGCTTCGGATAGGTGTCGTGCCGCCCTTGCAGCAGGATGTTGATGAGCGGGTTCGGGATCGCGTTGATCCCGGCCTCAACCATCCGCGGGATGAGCGTCGAGACATAGTAGTTGTCCATCGAATGCATGGAGGCAAGGTGCGAGCCGGCGACGCGCCCCTGCAATCCGAAACGAACCGTCTGGGCGGCCAGGGTCTCGATATGACGGGACATGGGGTCGTCGGATTCGTCGCAATGCATGTCCACCGGCAGACCGCGATCCGCAGCGATGCGGCACAAGGCTTCGACGGAAGCGGCGCCCTCGCTCATGGTGCGTTCGTAATGGGGAATGCCGCCGACGACATCCACACCCATGTCCAGCGCACGGTTCAGGGAATCGACGGCGTCAGCGCAGCGATAATACCCGTCTTGCGGGAAGGCCACGAGTTGAAGGTCTATATATGGAGCCACCCTGTCGCGCACCTCAAGCAGGGCTTCCACGGTCACCAGCCGGGGATCGGAGACGTCGACATGGCTGCGGATATGGAGGAGACCTTGTGTGACGGCGAGGTCGCAATAGCGCAGCGCCCTCTCCACGAGCTCTTCCCTGGTAACGATCGGGCGAAGCTCGCCCCACAGCGCGATGCCTTCCATCAGCGTGCCTGAGACGTTCATGCGCGGCAGGCCGAGCGACAGCGTGGCATCCATATGGAAGTGGGGATCGACGAAAGGCGGCGTCGCCAGCCGTCCGGTCGCATCGATCTCCTGCCCCGCTTCAGCCGCGATATTGGCTTCTACGGCGGCGATCCTGCCATCGCGTATGGCGATGTCGATGCCTTTGCGGCCGTCCGGAAGATTGGCATTGCGGATGATCAGATCAAACATGACGATACCTGTGAGTTAGCGTTCGCCGCGGCGATATGGCTGCATGAGGGCCTGTGGCACGCGCGCCCGGCGGGCCATCAGGGCCAATGCGACAATGGAAAGGATGTAGGGGGTCATCAGGAACAGCTGGTAGGGCACCGCGCCGCCGAGCATCGTCTGCATTCTGAGCTGAAACGCTTCGAAGAAGGCGAACAGCAGCGCCCCGAACAGCGCGCGGCCCGGCCGCCAGGATGCGAAGACGACCAGCGCGATACAGATCCAGCCGCGCCCCTGCATCATGGTCGGAAAGAAGCTGTCGAAGGCCGCGAGCGTCAGAAAGGCGCCGCCCGCACCCATCAGCGCGCTGCCGGCGATGACCGCCCCATAGCGGATCACCATCGGATTGACGCCCTGGGCTTCCGCCGCGTGGGGATTTTCCCCGGTCATGCGAATGGCAAGGCCCATGGGGGTGCGGAAGATGATGTAGGCGAGGAGAAGAGCGATAATGATCGCAAGATAAGTCGGCGCGGTCTGCGTGAAGAACGCCGGCCCGAAGAAGGGCAGGGACGACAACACGGGTATGTCCAGCGGCTGAAACGGCACGATGGTGGGCGGGGTGTTCGCCACCGGCACCACCATCCTGAACACATAATAGCTGAAGCTGGAGGCGAAGAGCGTCACGCCGAGCCCGGACACATGCTGCGAAAGACCCAGCGTCACGGTCAGGAAGGAGTGCAGGACACCGAAGAGGCCGCCCGCTATGGCCGCGATCAGCAGCCCGGTCCACAGGTCGGCCCCGTGATAGACCGAGAGCCAGCCGATCATGGCGCCGAACGTCATGATGCCCTCGATGCCGAGGTTGAGAACGCCGGACCGCTCGCACAGCAATGCGCCGAGCGTGCCGAGGATCAGCGGCGTTGCAATGCGCAGGACGGCGGACCAGAGCCCGATCGAAGCGAAGATGTCGATCAACTGTGTCATCTGCGGATCCTGTATTGCGAGTGGAACAGCCCGACCAGCATGGTCAGCAGCGACAGGGCCACCGTGACGTCGGCGATATAGGTGGGAATGCCCATGCTGCGGCTCATGCCGTCCGCGCCGACGAACATGGTTGCCGTGAACAGGGCCGTCAGCACCACGACGATCGGATTGAGGTTTGCCAGCATCGCCACGACAATGCCCGCATAGCCGAAGCCGGGCGACAGATCGGTGGTGACATAGCCCTTTACCCCCAGCACCTCGATGGCGCCGGCCAGGCCGGCCAGACCGCCAGAAAGGCAGGCCACCTTGAGCAGGGTCCTGCCGAGCGGAACACCCGCAAACACCGCGCCCGGCGGATTGAGGCCGGCGGCGCGCGACTGCATGCCGAACACCGTCCGCGACTGGATGAAGTAGATGACGATCGACAGGACAATGGCGATGCCGAAACCGATATGCAGGCGCGACCGCGCGATCAGCTTGGGCAGCAGAGCGTCGTCCGCAACCGGATAGGACTGGGGCCAGCCAAAGGCCATGGGGTCCTTCAGAACGCCGTCGATGAGCATGGAGACGATCAGAACCGCCACAAAATTGAGCAGCAGGCTCGTAACCACTTCATCGACCGAGAACCGCAGCCGCAGCCAGAGGGGAATGAGCATGAACAGCATTCCTGCGACGGCTCCGGTCACCAGCAGCAGCGGAATCTGGACGATGCCGGGCAGGCCGCCCAGAAGCATGGAGCCGGCAGCGGCCACCGCCAGGGCGCCGAGATAAAGCTGGCCTTCGGCGCCGATGTTCCAGAGCCTGGCCCTGAAGGCCACGGCCGCCGCGAGGCCCGTCAGGATAAGCGGCGTCGCCCGTGTGAGCGTCTCGCTCACAGCCAGGCGCGAGCCGAATGCCCCGGCCAGAATGCGCCAGTATGCTTCCAGCACGGGAGCCCCTGCAAGGGCGATCAGGATGCCCGATATCGCCAGTGCGGAAACCACCGCTATCAGAGGCGTGAGAATCAGCAGGGAAAGAGGGCGATGTTCGCGACGTTCAAACCGCATCTTCAACCTCGCGCCATTCGCCGGCCATCATCAGTCCAAGCTTGCGGGCATCGGCATCCGCGGCCTCTACCGGAGGGGAAAGAAGCCCTCCGACGATTGCCTGGATACGGTCTGCAAGCCGGATCACTTCATCCAGATCTTCCGAAATTAGAAGCACGGCTGCACCCTCCTTGCGCGCGGCCAGCAAGCGGGCATGGACCGCGGCGACCGCGCCCTCGTCGAGGCCGCGCGTGGGCTGCGCTGCGATCAGGATGCGGGGATTCTGAAGGAGGTTGCGGCCCAGAATAAGCTTTTGCAGATTGCCTCCCGACAGAAGCCGGGCCCGCGTCTGCGGTGTGCCGCCGCGGACGTCGAACTCTTCGATGATCCGTCTGGCGAAGGCCATGCCGGCATTGCGGTTCACCAGCCCGTTTTTCGAGAAGGCCGGCGAGGATATGCGTTCAAGCACCGCATTCTCCCAGATCGCCATTTCACCGATCGCGCCTTCATGGTTGCGATCTTCCGGAATGCGGCCAATGCCGGCGTCAACCACGTCAGGCACGGTGAGATCGGCGACGGGTTTTCCGAACAGTTCCAGCGTGCCGGACGTTCGCGCGCATGTGCCGAACAGCATCTGGCCGAGCACGGCCTGCCCATTTCCCGAAACGCCGACGATTCCCAGGATTTCACCCTCGCGCAACGCGAAGCTGATCGATTTCAGCCGGGCCACGCCGTTAACCCACACCGTGATGTCGCGTGCTGCCAGAGCCAGCGCCCCCGGCGTGGAAGGTTCGCGCACCGGCCGTTCGACCTGACGGCCGACCATCAGTTCCGCCAGCTCGGCCTTGCTCGAATCCGAGGCCCTGCGCTCCGCGACCGTCTTGCCGCGCCTCAGCACAACGATGCGGTCGGCAGCGGCCATCACTTCATCGAGCTTGTGGGAAATGAAGATAAGGGAAAGGCCCTGGCGGGCCATGTCCTTGAGGACCGTGAACAGCCGTTCGGCCTCGATATTGGTCAGGACGGCGGTGGGTTCGTCGAGGATCAGGATGCGGGCGTCATTGTAGAGCGACTTGAGGATTTCCACCCGCTGCTGTTCGCCCACCGACAGGTCGCCGAGACGTTTGTCGGGATCGATCCTGAGGCCGAAACGCTCCGAAATCGAAAGCAGCTTCCTGCGCGCGGCGCCGGTCTGCGACTTCACGGCCCAGAGGCTTTCCGTGCCGGTCATGACGTTTTCCAGAACGGTCAGATTGGGCGCCAGTGAAAAATGCTGATGCACCATTCCCACCCCGGCACGAATGGCCGCGCGCGGTTTGCCGGGAGGAAGTTCCGTGCCATCGACAACTATGCGCCCTGCGTCGGGCGTATAATGGCCGAACAGAATGCTCATCAGGGTCGTCTTGCCGGCGCCATTCTCCCCCAGAAGGGCAATGATCTCGCCTTTGGCAAGAGTCAGGGAGATGTCGTCATTGGCGAGATTGTTTCCGAAGCGTTTGCTGACGCCTTCTATCTGGAGAACCGGTAGTGTCATCGTGCGAAGCCCTGAAGCCGGCTGCTGCTGGGGCTCCCGGAGAAACCGTGCAGCGAACGCAGTTGAGACGCGCATTCGATCAGATCGTTCATGCGCTTCCGATGAACCTTCGGGACCGGACGGCAATTGCCTGCTTCCTGAAACTGCCGATATCCGTCGGGGTTTGCGGCCCTCCCCGAAAGGCGGCTGTCACAATGAGAAGCGGCTGTCGCAATCGGTCTTTCCGGCTCGACCGGAGGCAGAACCGGCGCCCGCCCGATGGGCCGGCAGGCGCCGCCTGATCCAGTACGCCATGGATTGGACGGGAACCGGATTACTTTGGTGCGTCCAGTAGTCTCGGGACCTCGAAGGTGCCGGCCATGATCTCGGCACGTACCTTCTCCATCGCCTCCTCGGCTTCGGCCGGCGCCACCCCCTTCACGTAGGAAATGTCGTTACCGCCCTCCTTCATCAGGCTGTAGGGCGTGTAGTTGCGGCCCACCGCCTTGCCGGCGGCCACATCGGCAACCGCGGCGTCGAGGATCGGCCTGAAGTTCCAGACCGCATTGGCGAACACGGTTTCGGGGTATCGCTCCGTATAGTCGGTGAGCGATCCGACCGACCTGATGCCGCGCTGGCGGGCGGCGTCGGCCGTGCCGATTCTTTCGCCAAACAGGATGTCTGCGCCGGCATCGATCTGTGCCAGGCCCGCTTCGCGCGCCTTGGGCGGATCGAAGAACGTCCCGGTGAAAGAGACGAGGTGCCGGGCATCGGGGTTCACCGCCTTCACGCCTTCGGCAAAGGCATTGATCAGCATGTTGATTTCCGGGATCGGCACGGCCCCCACCGAACCGACGACATTGGTTTTGGTCATTTTTCCGGAAAGCATGCCGGCAAGATAGGCGGCTTCATAGTTCCACGCGCCGAATACGCCGAAATTGTCCGATGTCTGCTCGCTGCTCGAGCCGAGGACGATCGACGTCTGAGGGTATTCTGCGGCCACTTGCCGGGCCTCCCTCTCGACGGCGTAGCACTCGCCCACGATCAGCTGGATGCCCTGCTCGGCGTATTCACGCATGGCACGGGGATAGTCGGTCCCGGAAACGCTTTCCGAGAACACATATTCGATTGCGCCTTCTCCGGCTGCATCCAGCAAAGCTTTATGCAGGCGGGAATTCCAGGCATTTTCGACGGGCGATGCATGAATTCCTGCAACCTTGACCGGTGCAGAAGCATGAACAGGCCGCACTAACGTGCTCGCCCCGAGCGCGATGCCAGAAGCTATCACCGCCCGGCGCGAGATCAGCAGATCCCTCACCATTTCTCCTCCCATTTTGACCAACAGGTCAAAAATCTTGGTAGCAAAAAGCCTCCCTTACGTCAAGCAATCGGCCGTTCCCGGCACGACGCACCATGCATCAATATGCTGCCGCCATGGGCAACTACATGGACATTATCGACCGCGGCATGACAGGTATCCGTTTCGGAGGCATCCATGACAGAATTCATGCCGACGCTGTTATGAGTCTACGCTCTCAACGTCTCCGTCGGGCAGAACTGCGAAATTCCTGCTTCTTCATTCATCTCAAAAATTATATTTTCTAAAAGTGTAATATTTTCATCTATATGTGTTGTTAATATCAAATATTTATCATTGCCTTGCGAGGAAATTTCATTCTCATTTCAAACTCTCCGGGATTCGCACCTGTAACGGACTTGCACTTTGGGCAAGGCGCATGCCATAGCGTGGCAAGGGCGGTTCAATATCCTCGTACAGGAGTAAAATGTGACAGAGACCCCGGAAGACAGACAAATTTATCTTGTCGAACTGACGGCTGATCTTGTTTCGGCCTATGTTTCGAACAATCCCGTCCCGGTTTCCGACTTGTCCGCACTGATCGCGCAGGTGCACGACACGCTGAAAAACCTTGGTGGGACCGCCGTGGAAACGCCGCAGCAGGAAAAGCCCGCGCCAGCCATATCCGTCAGGAAGTCGGTCACGCCGGACTACATTGTGTGCCTTGAGGACGGCAAGAAGTTCAAGTCGCTCAAGCGACACCTTGCCACGCATCATGGCATCACTCCCGAGGAATACCGGGCCAGATGGAACCTGCCCGCCGACTATCCGATGGTGGCTCCTGCCTACGCTGCCGCGCGCTCGCAGCTTGCCAGGCAGATGGGGCTTGGACGCAAGAAGCAGGAAACTGCCGTGCCCGTGAAGAGAACGCGGAAAAAGGTGGATTCCTGAACGGGCGATACGGTTCTCCTGATGCCGCGTATCCGATTGCAAAGGCTCCGTGCCTGTAGCGGAGCCTTTTCCTTCGGTTCGGTTGCAAAATTGCGTCGGGCCGGATCTGGCATGATGTTCGGGGATCGGTTCAACGCAATCGCTCGGCAGATGGCGGGGGTGGTGCTGATCGACGGCCATTCGCTGCGACGGCAAGGTGTTGCGCTTCCTTCCACTTTGCCGTATAGA
Source organism: Mesorhizobium sp. (assembly GCA_022833215.1). Classification (GTDB taxonomy): domain Bacteria; phylum Pseudomonadota; class Alphaproteobacteria; order Rhizobiales; family Rhizobiaceae; genus Mesorhizobium. The sequence continues at coordinate 16,154 of JAIPUZ010000077.1, forward strand.
CCCGCCGTTCATGAAAACCGCCCGGCAGGGCATGCCGTGGCGGTTTCGCTTGCTTTCCGGACTTTGGTCGGTCCGGAGCGAAGACAAGGGCGATACGCCCGATAAGGAGACAAGCAAAATGCCCAAGATGAAGACCAAGTCTTCCGCCAAGAAGCGGTTCAAGATCACCGGCACCGGCAAGGTGCTTTCGGCTGCCGCCGGCAAGCGCCACGGCATGATCAAGCGCTCCAACAAGTTCATCCGCGATGCCCGCGGCACCATGGTTCTCGCAGAGCCGGATGCCAAGAAGGTCATCAAGAATTTCCTGCCTAACGGCGGCGGCATCTGAGCCGGTTGGAACGA
>JAIPUZ010000078.1 GCA_022833215.1 Mesorhizobium sp.
AATAGCGGAGCCGCCCGACACGCTCACCGTGCCGGTGTTGTAGATCAGGGAGTTCATGGGTTGGCTATCCTATCGGCTTGTCATCGGAAAAAAGCTGGATGGCATCGAGTTCGGCAGATGTCTCGGCCATCCTGATCTGCGCCTTGACGGCACGGCGCTGGCACTCGATCTCGGCAATCGCCTTATCCTGAGCGGCAGCATTAGCGAGGATGGCAAGCCTGTCGGCCTCATCGGCCACCAGTGGACCGCCACCGACCTCGGCTTGCCGGCGCTTTTCGGCATGGAGGCTGGCAAGCGGACCTGCAATCCCGGCCAAACGCTCGGCATAGATCCGGTCCAACTCCGCCATGCGCTTGCGGCGCTCCATGTCGAGGATAACGTGCGCAGGCGTAGGCTCTGGCCTCCATGTTGTCAGGACACCCTCGATCGAGGCGACATAGTTGACGGGCTTGCGCACCTTGCGCAGATCGACGCGCACGTCAGTCTCAGGGCCTTTGCCATCTGCGGGAACCAAAATCCGTGTCCCGGCCGGGAGAGCGGGCGGGAACATCTCGTTGGGGATGCGATTGTGGGAGACAACCCGCCCATCATTGTCGACGACCAGATAAAACGTGCTGCGTGTGCTCATCGGAACACCCATACGCCGCTGTCGCATTTAACGCTGATGGTTGCATTCGAACTACCGCCGGCAGCGCAACTGTTCCGTGTCCAGATGTCATACCGAATGCTCGTCTCGTTGAGCAACCCGCCACGCATGATGGTTTTGCTATCGGTAACGGAACCGTTTCCCTGCATTCGCGCTTTCACAACATCCTCGCCGGATCCTACTGTGCCGTTGCCGCCGCGCGTGACACGGATATACGCATCACGGCCGCCAGATCCGCTTAGGTTCGCATATGCCTCAACGCTCATAAACTCGATACAAGGCTTGTCGGCTGGCTTGTCAATGATGACCGTTCCGTGAAGAGTCCAGTTTGGCTCACTATACGTCTGGCCGCCGGCGACTGTGCGGGTGTCTGAATACTGGATCGGCTCGAAGCGCGAGAACGTATCGACATCGATCAGATCCTCGATGACGGAGCCATTCTGAAGGATGAGCGCGGCGTCGATCTTATCGGCCGTGATGTTGGTCGCGTCGAGATCCTTGATGTGCAGCCGATTGAACCAGCCTGTGCCGGTCTCATCGATGACGACAGGCGGCCACTCACCATTGGCATCGGCAAAGACATGTTGATTGGCGTACTGGACGATGCGCGAAAACGGCAAAAGCGGATCGCCACCCTCGAAGCCGACCTCAGTGACGGTCCCAGCCTCAACCCAATCGTCAGCGATCGACGCCCGCACCATATCCACCAGCCGAGCCACGACATCGCCCGTGCCGGCCACCACCTCGATCTTGCGCAGGCCATCGGCGGATATCTCGCCAACCTGTGCCCGCACCGCATCGAGGATGGACGCCTGCGCCGTGATCCGCTCGTCGGAGATATCCACCCATGCCGTGCCGCTCCAGCGGTAGAGCTTGTTGTCGTCGTCCGTATCGATCCACAGATCGCCAACGTTGCTGGCTGTGGGTGCGGTCGGCTGGGCGAACGTCAGCAGGCCCTTGGCGCCAGCATCTTCCCATTGCTGCAGTGCTGCGTTCCAGACCCGCACGAAGTTGTCGGCGCTGGTGTCGATCCAGATGTCGCCATCCACCAGATTGCCGGTCGGCGGCGTGGGTTGCCGGTAGACCTGTGTCTTGGCCTCGATGCTGGCCGTCATCTCACGAAGGGCAATCGCCGTCGCGTTCCGGAACTTGCGCGTGACCGTGTGCATCTCGGAGCTGGCGCCCGTCGCATCAGCCGTACCGGCCGCGAGGATTTCCATCCGTTCAGCGAGCAAGGAGTAGTCGGCCCTCAACGCCTGAATAGTCCGATAGACATCTTGGCCGATGTTCTTCAGATAGGCCGTGATGGACATTGCACCGGTGACCGTCGAGGTCGTTACCCATCCGGTCCACGTCTTGAACCGATCCGGAACCGTCACGATGGTTGCGTGAGCGATATAGATTTCGCCGGGGACCACGTTGTCGCCAGTAACGAACTCGCCACTTTCAACTTCGGCAGTCTGCGCGGTGTATTTCTCGACACCGCCCTGAACGCCATATTCAAACCGGACCATGGTGATGGTCGGATCTTCCGGCGGCTCCCATGTCATGCGGAGAACCGGCTTTTCGTAGCCGTCTGCGCCGGTGATCATACCGGCTTCGATACGGAAATTCTGAACAGTGGTCAGCAGGCTCGGGTTGACGGGAGGTATAGGCGGAATGATGATCGGTCCGGGCTCGATATCCTCGTCGTCATAGATTTCGGCGCCGGTTTCCGAGAGATGCAGCGTGAAGCGGAGCTTGCCGTCAAAGCCGCGTCCTGTAACAAGCCAGGTCTTCCCCTCGAATGTGATCCATGAGCCTATTTCGGCCTTCAGCCCGGCACGGCGCGAAACGGGCAGTTTGATCGCCCCGCCCTTCCGCTGCTGGCGATAGCGGATACTGAGAAGGTATTGCGCGATGTCGGGATCTGTAACCTGAAGGAAGTCGTTCCCGCCCTCCCTGCGACGACCATCCGTAGCAATGTCGGCATTGACCGTGACCGTTTTCAGGCTCTCGGGCTTCCAGTGGCTCTCCTTCGAGGTGAACTGGCCCGACAGGGAATTGAAAAGCTCGAAGGCCGATTTTCGTGGCGTTATCTGTTTTCCTTCATCGCCCCGGATGTCCATCGGACCGATATTCATCACCGGGAGCTGCGGAGCGCCTGCCAGCACACCTGACAGGCCATACCGGTTCATGCCATACCCCGCCATGGCGTCTTCGATCTCGCGCAGGATTTCCGTGTGGTCGTCATCGGCCTGCACATAGAGTGAGCAGGCGTAGGTCTTTTTGCCCTTACGGGTCGCGTCACAGACATTGGCCGACGCAATGTGCGAACCCAGATCAATAGCCGAGATCGGCTTTCCCATCCCGATCAGGGTACGGCCAGATACACGGCCTTTCACGCCAAGCACGTAATTCAGCCGATGGATGGCGGGGTTTTCAGTCCATGCCCATGTTGCGGGATCATTCAGGCGTTGGGGACCCGACCCACCGGCAGTGCTATCGAAACGGGGATCATATTCCCTCAGGCCCCGCAGGATGAATTCGAACTCGGGCCGGCCATGCTTGAACTTGTCTTCGTTCCACTGGCGCTCGACAACCACATAGCAGATGCCCGTGCCGACGCTGGTAACCTTCCAGATTTTGCCCAGATTGGCAGTATCGCTGACGAGTTTGGTATCCGGCCCCTGCCCCGGCCTGCCGTCATAGAAGCGGATCGAGATCAAGTTGCCGAAATCGCCAACACCATAATGGGCGACTTCGTTATCAATGATCGGACGAGGTATAAGCGTATGTTTGACGCCATAGAAATAGATTTCCGGCTCCAGTCCGTCGCACCAGCCATTGGCGAGCGCAAAGACTTCGGCGTTGAATTTATTGCCCTTCCCGTATTTGGCATAAAAAACGCGCTGGCCCTTCACCTTCGACATGCCAAAGGCGGTTCCAGCCGGAACGTCGGCGCCATACTGGACCTGACCCTGAACCGCGGAATAAGAGCGCTTCTTTGGTCGGTTCAGGTAGCTGACGGCAAGCTGCGTCGCCAGCGCCAAGCCTGCCGCGATGAGCTTCGTTGCGAGAAGCGCACCACCAAACAGCGCCGACGAGATGAGCCCGCCGAGGAAGGTAAAAATCGCCATGTAGTGCTATCCGATCAGGTACGGAATGCGGCCTTTACGGCGCTCAGGTTATGGTTGGACCCGCCGCGTTCGGTCTTGGTGATGTAGTGGGTGCCGGCACAGACGCCGACATGCTCTCCATCGCCAAGCTGCAGGATCACGATGTCACCAAGTCCAGCTTGAGCTGGCGCACATGGCTCCAGATGCTTCCGGAACAGCTCGGAAAGGCTCTTGTAGCCGCGTTTTCTCAAAGCCTTCTGGGCGCCCATGAGCGTGCGATACGAGCCGGAATAAGTCTTCACCATTTCCCGGGACGGATCGAAGGCATCGGCCACGCGACAGCCGAAGAAAAAGCAGTCCGCCACGCCATACTGGTAAGGCTTCGCCATTTCTTCGGTGACGATGCGTTCAAGCGTGCGGAAGCGGCTCATCGGTACACCTGCCCCCATTCTTCCGGGATTTCGTCATTGGTGGCCGCGTATTCGAAGAACGTGTCCGTTGGATCGTTGTCGAACTGCTGGTCGGCCTGGCTGCGCTTGGCATAAGTCTGATCCCGCACTGCCCTGCCCGGCGGCTCCAGATCGATCTTGATGCTGACTGTGCGCTGACCGTTCTTCTCGAAGGCCTCCGTCTCGTAGCTGACCTTGTCAATCTCGTAGATGTGAGAGATCAGAATGCCGAGGACTTCATCCGTTTCAGGATCGCCGCACAGGAAGGTGATCGTCACCGGTGCGTTGAGATAAGGCAACGTTTCCAGCTTTGCGATTGCATCGTCTGGGTCATCCACCGGCACGCCGGAGAACGTCAACGTCTGCTTGGTGACGGCATTGCCGAGCGAACCCGAGAAACTGCCCGGATCGAGATACTTGTTCGGCTTGTAGAGGAAGCCGTTCCACGTCAGGTTTCGGCCACCGATATGATAGCCGGCCAGGTTGCCGGGAATATCGAAGCGGACCAACGGCAGGATGACGATACGGCCATCTTCGATCTGCGCTTCGACAGCGGGATCAAGGCTCATGAGTAGAATACCTCCTGCGCCGAGAAGGACACGCGCCGGGAACTCCACGCCTTCGGCGCCGAGAACTCGGGATCGAGGCCCATCACGCAGGATGGCTTCTCGAAATCGACAGTCGTTCCGGCCGGCACAAACAGCGGGTCGAGACCGAAGCGGAACTTGACCACGGCCACACCGGAACCGTTCGCCGTCACGGCTTCCGTCACCATGTGCAATGATCGGACGAGTGGGGAGCGACGAAAGCCGATGTTGCAGCCCCGATTGACGATGAACCCGGCGGGAAGGCCGGAAACTGTCACCTGCCGGGTGTTGGTCACGGTCTGAAGCGTAGCCGTCCCGTCGAAGGCGCCGCCACCGGCCCGGGTTCCGGAGAGAGGTAGATCGCCATATGCACGTGGGCGAGGCCGAAAGACGTCATAGGCGAGGAAGCAACCTCCCCCGTCCACGACATCCATCAACCATGCGTCCATCTCGTCATAGAGCGCATCATCGAGCAGCGGTTGGGTTGTTGCGGACAGCTTCCACCATGGCGTGCCGCTGTCCGCAGTCTCGGTGCGCCGGCCTTCCATGGCCGACACGTCTTTCGTGCGAACGGGCGCAAGCTGGTATTCCTCGAAGCCAACCGAGGCGGGAAGCACATAAGGAGCGGCCATCAGATGCTATTCCCTGCCCCGTAATAGCCCTTAACCGCCCCGACGGCTCTCTGATCGAACTCGGCATCCCGCTGCACCACAAATTCCTTGAACTGCTGGAATTCCTCGCTCGTGCCGGTGAAGTTGTAGACGCGGTTGTCGACGTACGGCGCCGGCTGGTTCTGGTTGGCATAGTTCTGGTTCGCCGCGCCGTGCATTGACACACCAAGCCGCCCATCGGCACCGCGACGCAGCGGCATGATGGCTTCCGGGCCAGCCTCGCCCATGAGGCCGATGCCCTTTGCAAAGGGGAAGACCGTCGCCCGTTCCACAATTCCGCCCTTCGCGAATGCGGTGACGCCGGACTGGTCGAACACACCGCCTTTGGCATAGAGGCCGGCGCCAAGCGGGAGGTTCGTCAATGCACCACCACCACCGCCACCAGATTTGAAGAGCCCACCCAGGAAGCCGAGAATGCCGCCTCCACCGCTCCCGCTGTTGCTGTTCACCTTGAAAATGGCGTCCAGCACATCGTTCAGCAGCTTGTCCACTATCTTGTCGAGGACGTTGAGCGCGGCCTTCCCCATGGCCTTCCACGCGGCGTCCCAGAACGACATGCCCTGCGACATGTTCGAGATCAGGTCGTTCTTGAAGTCGTTGAAGAACCCCTTGGTCAGGTCTTTCATGAAGTCGAAGCGCTCGGTCAGAACGCGGGTGCGCTCCTCCGCTTCGGCCATGGCCTCCGCAAGAGCCTTGAACCCCTGCCTGTCCGAGTCGGTCAGCTTCAGGCCCGCCCGTCGAGCCTCATTGAGCAGATCCTGCTCGTACCGCAGCGCATTGGCAGCCTGCTCGGTCATCCCAATGACAGAGGCTTCAAGCTCCTGAGTGGCGATGAACTCCTTTGCGCCGTCCACGATCTGCTTATAGGCCTTGGCGGCTTTCTGTGCAGCCTTGTCTACCTCCCCTGTGGAAGGGGCGCGAACACCGGGTGTGTTGGGGAGTTCCATCCCCGGCAGTTTGATTTCCTCGAATGCACGTTTGAACTGATCCGCAGCTATTCCGGCAGTCGTCTTGGACAATTCCCCTACTGCCGATGCCTGCTTTTCCAAGCGCTCAATCGATCCGGACATGCTTTCGGCCGAAACCCCGAGAGTGCGCAGAATGCCGCCGAAGGCGTCTTCCGTTGCCCGAAGGATGTCCGCCATTGCGCCAAGCCAGATCGACTGGATCGCCTCCCCCGCGGCACGAAATCCCCAGACAACCGCATCAAGCAGTATCTCGGCACGACGCCCCAATTCCTGTAGGGCTTCCGCCCACCCTCCTGTCGCCTCAACCAGCCTACCAAATTGATAGACAAGTTCACCGGCAACAATGACAAGAGCACCAATTCCCGTGCGGATCAGAGCGGCCCGCAACAGTGCGAGAGAGCCGGCCAGCCCCAGCGTTGCAGCGTTTGCAGCGACAAAGGCGGCAACATAGTAGGTCCCGAACATGGTTACGGCCGTTGCGCCGTAGGTGATGACGCGACCGATGTTGTCTGCGAGGGCCAGAAGCACGCCGGCAACGGTCTCGGACACCCCTGCCGCCTTGTCCATCTGGCCAATGAAAGCGGTTAGATTGGTTTGAATGCGCGTAAAGGCGTCGCCTATAGTTGCAGGCATTTCGGCCGCTTCGGCGCGCAATTTTTCAAGGTTTCCGATCATAGCGCTGGCGATGACGTCGCCGGTGATCTTGCCTTGGGTGGCAAATTTGCGCAGGCCATTGACGTTGGTGCCAAGCTGCGCAGCCAGTGCTTCCGCCACGCGGCCACCATTCGCGAGAACAGTTTCGAGCCCATCGGCCTGCAACTTCCCAACCGCCATGGCCTTGGAAAGCGCATTCTGGACCGACGCAGCGCGCTCACCGCGCGTGGCAGTCACCACCAGCGCATGGTTCAACGCCTCCGTGAAATCGGCCGCCTCCGTTGCGCCGCGCCCGAGGTCGCGCAGCACAGCAACATTCCGAGAGTACACTTCAACGGTCTGGTCGAGCGGCGAATAAGAGGCGTTGGCTATATCCACGATGCGCTGCATGAGCGCTGGCGCGGCGTCCATGTCCTTGATCGCCGCACCGACACGAGACTGCATATCCGACCATGCGTCGGCGTAGGTGAACAGCGCGTTGGTGGCGAGTGCGCCTGCAATCAGGCCGACGGCACGCGCTGCCGCGATAGCTGCCTTGTTGAGGTTGCCATAGGCGGTGGTTGCCCGGATTGCGGCACGCGCAGAATTATCATTTGCGGCTGCAGCTCTGGAGGCAGCACCAACGTAACGCCCCTTCGAATCGCGAAGCCTGTCGGTTGCACCTTGGGCTTTACCTGCTGATCCGGTGAACTTATCAAGGCTGTCGGTTGCCTTTTCAACTTCGCGGCTATCAACAGCAAGGCCTAGCGTTGCAATATCCATGGGCTTTACCTTTTGAGATAGCCCGCGCTATCGTCCGGTCTTTCGGAGGGATCGATGCGAATACTGGTTCTGGCCCTGTCACTTCTCGCAATCACGGCCGCCAATGCTGATCAGGATGCTGAAATCGCGCGCAAGGCCGCTGAGTGCTGGGACTTACCTGTCGGAACAGCAGGGCTTTCGCGCGCCCAGTTTGATGTAACGTTGGATGCTGACGGGTTCGTCACTGACGCAACTGTGCTGGATCACAAGGCCGACAGGACATCTACCAAGGTTTTCGTGTTGTCTGCCCTTCGCGCTTTGCAAAAATGCGCCCCGTACAGAGGGGTTTCTGGCACAAGAAACGTGACGATGGACGTCAGCGACATTCCACCGAGGGGCGGCATCAACCCATTTAAGTAGGGCATTCCGCCGCCCGCTACCTGGCGGAGAACGCCCCCCGGAACATCTCCCGCGAGAATTCCTTGGGCTTCCCGTCGCTATTGGCGTGTTCGATGTAGACCCGATCCATCGCCCGGATGCAGCGTGTGAACAGCGTGATCTCGTCGGGCGGCCATCCGGTCGTGAAAAGCCGTATCGAGCTATACTGGATCGGACCCACGCCCATGCCGACCTGCCGATCAGATGAAAGCTCCCAGAAGGCCGCGTACCAAGCCGACGCGCCGGCGATGAACTCAGGCGGCCATAGACTGTCCGGGATATCCTGCCCGAACTGGGCGAAGGCCTCTCGCTCTGTCTGAGCGTTCGGATTCGCAAGTGCCCAGCGCAGGCAGCCCGTCAGTTTTTTTCCAGTTCCTCGGCAGCATCTTCGAGGCGGTTGTCTACCTGCGTGGCGGCTTCCGACACGATGCCCAGAAACTTGTCGCCGGTGCGAGACGTGAGCCATTTGCGGGCCAGTTCCTTGCTGTACGGAACGGGCTTGCCGCCTTCGGTTAGTCCTTCCCAGTCCAGAAGGACAGCCTCCGCGACCACTTCGCGAATGATGCGAATTTGAGCGGCATGGACGAGGTTGCCCGACGCATCGCGCTCTTTCCGCGAAGCCCGGCGTTCCTTGAACGACTTCAGGGACTGGACTTTCTCAGAAGACCAGCCGCGTACCTTCAGCCTCAGGCCCGGAGCTTCGGGATTGTCATCGATCCATACACCGTCATCGATCGCGGCGATGGTCTTTTCATCCAGCAGAATTTCGGTGATTTCCATGTCATCTTCCTATTCGGTGCGAGCGAACTCGCCGTGATGTTTTTCGGCAGCCGCGCGATAGGCGGCGTGGGCTTCTTCGGGGGTATCGAACCGGCCCAACATGCGGTCACGGCCATCGGCGTGAATTCGAGCCATCCATTTCCCACGCGACCTATCGAAACAGACACCCTTGAAGCCGCTCGTATTGCGTGACGGACGCCTTGAATTCTGAAGGTTTTCCGCGTGGGTCGCTTCGCGAAGATTGGCTATCCGGTTGTCCGTCTTGTCGCCGTTGATGTGGTCGATCTGATTTTCCGGCCAACGCCCACTATGAACGGCCCATACGGCACGGTGCGCCAAGCATTTTTCGCCGGCTATGACCCCGCAGCGGTATCCTTGCCTATGAACGGTTGCGAAGGCTTCTGCCCCCGCAAACCTTACGTTCCATGTGTTGAATGACCGATCGGAGGTGAACATTTCGCGCGGCCTCGGGAGCCAGAACAGCTTTCCTGTTTCCGGCTCGTAGCGCAAAAGTTGACGCAACTCTTCTGGGGACGGTAAAGGCTTTTTAGCCATCGGGCGCTCCAATCGCTCGCTATGGTCAGGCCCGGCACGGTGTTGACGCACCGCGTCGGGCTGCTTTGTTTCTATCAGAACCAGAACGGAAAGTGAATCGTTCGCGCCCTAATCACACTTCAAGGATGTTGGAATCGACCGCCACAGACCAATTCCTGAGGTGCACAGCCGTTGCGTCGCCACCCTGCCGCGCGCCCGGCAGCGCCAAACCGAAGAAAAGATCGCTCATGCCCGGGGGCGGCGCGTCGGCGGTATGCGTACCAGAGCCTGCGCTGGACGTGTCGATGGCCGCGCCGCCAGCCGTGGCAGACACCTGAAATTCATTGGCAGTCAGGCCAGCCGAGATGACGTAGTAGACCGTGCCAGCGGTCAGGCCGGTTGGAAGCGAGCCAGTGGTTGAAAACACAACAGGCTGACCGGCGACGAAACCGTGTCCGGTCCACGTCACGACAGCCGGGGAGGCATTGCTGATGGTGACGGTGGACTGCGGTGCGCAATCGCTGCCCCATTCAATTCGAAACGAGTACGGCTGACAGTCGGCAATCGCTTCCTTGAACTTGATCTGGCCGGGATCGAGCGCCATCGGGACGAACTGAGATTCCATTGTCCCGCCATCGAGCGTGGTCTTGAACTTCCTGACGCGACGTTCGTTGATAAGAGCCTGCGACCCTACCTCTTGAGTGTCACCAATCGCGCCAGCGTTCACCCAGCCGCCGATTTCAGTCCAGCTTTCTCCAGTGAAGTCCGCCAGCGTCACGGTTCCTTTCGCGGTCTTTCGGCTGCCGATATAGATCTTCGACCCGCCGATAGCGTAAAGTCCTGCCATGATTTGTTCTCCTGCGCATGAAAAAGCCCCGCAGAAGCGAGGCGGTTGACCGGCAGCGCCGGGGATGAGGTAGTCGGATTACCGCTTGCGCGACTTTGTGGCGGCCTCAGGCGCATCCTTGGCGGTCAATTCTTCCGCCCCGGTCTTTTCCTTGATGCCGACGATCTCGGCGGCGCCCTTGGCGACGTGGCCCAGCGCTTCGCTGAACTTCGCGCTCATCAAGGCATCCCGCGCCATCTTCCGGCGCGCTTCACAGTCTGCGCACATGGCAGTCTCCTATGCGAAGGTTCGATATTCGATGCGGACCTGCGTTCGCAGATATGCATCGTCCCGATATGCCCCGAGAATATCTGGGGCCTTGGTGACATTGACCCCGACGCCCTGAAACGACATGCACAGGCCCGCTGGAAAATGCGCCGCGATCTTGCCAGCCTGTTCCCGGATCGCGTTTCTATGCGTCTTGCCGGCTCCTGTGCCCACCTTGGCAATCGGCCAGCAGAGCGTCAGCAAGAGCAAGCCCGGTCGCTCATGGGGCGCATCAGCTTTGATCAGCAGACGGATTGTGCGGTTCGGCTCGTGGTGGCATTCGAGATATGGCGCGGGCTTGCCATTGGCTGTTGGCGGGTTTGTCGGCTCGCCATCTGTCCAAACCTTCGTATACGCCGGCAGACACGTCGCTACGCGAGCCTGGATGGCAAGGCTGATCTTGGTTTCCGTTGTCGCCACTGCTTACCCCATAGAAAAAGGCGGCTCCGAAGAACCGCCCTTTGCTTTTGCCTGCCACGCCGTGCCCTACCTTAACGGGCCTCAACTGGCCTGACCGCACCTCGACACACCTAGCCTGCCGTGCCTAAACCCGCCAGACCTAGCGATGCCGTGCCTCGCCTGCCCCGACGCACCTTACCCGATCGTGACCCGCCTTGACGCACCTTGACTGCCATGAACGGCCTCAACGCGCCCGGCCTAGCCTTACCAGTCCGCACCTTGCCTTGCCTGCCGTAGAATCCTTGAAAGGACGCGAGGTTGATTGGAGAACTCTCGCCGTAACTCCGCTGCTCAGTTTGCCATTTTTGCCGGGGATGGCAAGTGCCGTTCAACTTCGTCGATGACATCGAACAGGTCGGAAAACTCCTGCAAATCCTTGTAGCGAGCCTTCCAAGCCTGCAATTCGCGCCACGCCCGCTGGAGCACAAGCTGCCGCGTTTTCTTCTGCGACATGGCATGCCCGCTCTCGCGATAGTGCGGCGCGCCGGCTTCCGCGATGTGGACATAGGCCTTCTGCCGAACCGCGGGTCGTTTCTGTTCCTCATCGACGTAGACCGCCACAACGGCCCTGATAAGACCTCTGGCTTGTGCCAAGCGATGCTGGTGCGCCGCTGCCGTGTCATCCCACTCAAAGAACGAGTGTAGAGGGCTGTTGTCATGCTTGGCGTCTGCGAGCACATCTTCCGGCGTCAGTTCGCCTTTGCACTGCTTCCGAAGAAGCTCCAGATGCTCCCCTACGGCCTTGGCATCCTTGACGGCGCCCGGCTGAAACCGGGCGCCTTCGCTGAATTCGAAACCGGCGATCCGCATCATGCTGCCTCCAGCTTCGCAAGATCGTTTTCGGTCGCGACGTGGAACATGCCTGACATGCCGTCCTTTTCCGGACGCCACTCCCCGACGCCTACCGCGAAGCCAGCGACGTTCAAGATGTTGAGGATTTGGCTCTCCGACAGCACATTGCCGTTGTACCTGACCAGAAGCTTCGCACTCCAGTCGGCAAACTCACCGCGATACCGCAGGTCTGCTGTCCCCATCCCCACACGAACAGTGTCTTCGCGCATGGAAGGCGCGCCACCGTCGATCCTGACAAGGTTGTGCCGCGCCTTTGTACCTTCGAAAGCGCCTTCCACGTCCACATCCTCGCCAAGAATATGGAATGCCTGCCGGGCGGCGATCTTCGTGATGCCTGCGACTGACGTGCAAGCCGTTACGGCCGCGTTCTTGAAACCGACCGATGGAAAGCCGTAGCCGCCATCCGCCAGACGATACAGGGACGATTCAAAGTCCGCCTTCGGGTCTTTTGCCTCCTTTGCGCCCTTGGCCACCTTCATCTGCTTGCCGAGCATTTCTAGTTTGGCCTTCTGGCTCCATGCGTGAACGATTAGCGGGCTATCACCAATAACGGTCACTTCCATCAGCCGGATATCCAGCTTCGGCAATTCAATTCCTACGTTCTCTTTCTTCACAGCCATGTCAGTCTCCATCGGCGTCCGGCCTGCCAAGCCCGGTAACGCACAGGGGTTCGCTTTCGCGAACGCCGGAGCCGATGAAGCTCGCCGTTCGCGTTACATCCCCATGGCAGCGGGGAATTCGGTTTTCAGGTATTCGCTTCGAGGTAGCTAAGCGCGGCCGTAAGCATCGACACGAGACAGCCCGGCCGGTAAAAATTCCGGGACTCTTCTCGCAGGAACTGGAGGGCGGCGATTGCGCCTTCCTTGGTCACGACTGGCTGATCCCAGTTTTCCAGCGCCTCAAGCGGCGGGCCGTAGGTAGCCTCAACCACCGCTTCCATTTCCTCATCCGTCCACTCCACCGTGTCACAGATCGGATGCCTCCTGTAAGCCTCGTTGCCGGCTTCGTAGTTGGCGATCGCCTCGATGATGGGGTCAACCGGCGTCGCCTCGGCTGGCACGATGCCAGCAAGCCCGCAGGCGGGAATAGCGGCAATGCTTGTGAGCGCGCTGCGGCGCGTGATATGGCGTGCGTCAGCCATTCGATGATCCTCCGTAGATCGTCGTTTCGGTTAGGGCCGGTTCGGTGTTGCGAGCATCGTTCCGGCCTGCTATGATTTCTGACATCAACAATTGTAATTGTCAATGTCAGAAATTAAGAAAAACCCTGTTGGCCGACCAGCCGTAAATGCAACCCCTCTCACGGTCCGGGTTACCCCCGAATTATTGGAGGCTGTCGACAAGCTGGCCGCGGCGATCAATGGCACCCGTCCTGATGCTCTCCGCTACGCGCTGCGTACCTACATGGAATCAGACGGCTTCCTTCCACATAAGCCTCGTATCGGCCAAGATTTACTTCTCAACTTTACGCGCAAGGATGCAGAAGCGCTCAAGAATGCGTTCGGCCCGGATATCGCCGTTCAGCAAGAGGCCCTAGAGGACCTAGTTCGGGACTGGCTCGTCCAGCGCGGTTATCTCAAAGACTGACCGATCCTATAGCCCCTCTTCCTTGCGAACTTCAGCCGCCACTTCAGACACGATCTGCTGCCAACGCTGTGCCACGAGCGAAACCCATGGTTTCGGGGGCTGACCGTTCGCGCCCGCGTGTACATAGCCGCCGTACCGGCTGGTGTAGCCAAGGAAGATGGTTTGACCGATGTCTGTGCCGTTGATGACAAGCTCGATAGGGCCGAAATCCATCTCCACGTCACGGCCGGGGTTGTCGAGGCTGAGGCGAGGCATCTCCTTGTTCGACGCGACCAATGACGCTTTCAGGAAGCCTGTGCGCTTTGGATAGGTCGGCGCCGGGGGCAGATTGTAGACAAGCCTCGTCACCTCGTCTGTGAGTTCGTGTGCCAGCCTCTGTGCTGCACGCTGGAAAATGATTTTCTCAGCATTCTTGACCTTTTTCGTCCACGCTTCGATTGTCGCGCTGAAGGTCTGGTTAGCCACCGTTGCTCTCCCGGAAGCGCCGTAATTCTGACGCGCCGAACCGGATCGAATAATCGACGCTGCACTTGCACCCGACTACATGCCGCGCCGGTAGGCTGGGATCGTGCGGCCCATCGCACTGGATGCCGTCCGGCAGCGTGAACTTCGCGTTGAACGGGATGGCCGGTAGGGACGCCATCGCCAGATGCTCCATGCGCGGTTCGCGGCTCACTGTGCGCCGCCATCTCTTCGTCACGTCCTGCGAGTCGAGCTTGCCCTCGTCGATCTGCTGCTGGAAGGCGTCCCGCTTGGACCGCGCCAGCGCCGAGTGCGTCTCCAAGATCGCGATCTGATCGCCGCGGTATTTCAGAGCCCGGTTGCTGTAGAGCCGCACAAGGCGCTCGGCTTCCTCTGGCGCAAGCGCCCTGCCTTCGCGGATAGCCTTCATAACCGTGCGATCCATCCGCTTGTCGCGGTTGGCGAAGGTCAGATAGTCCCGCATGTAGGCAATATCGCCCTCGCGCATGGCCCGTTCGATCCGGGCAACAGTTTCCATCTGCGGGCGAGACAGACCTATCAGGCCTCCCTCACGGCGTCCGGTGACGCGGTTCATGCGACCAGCCAGCAAGCGACCAGCCTCATACGGTGACTGTCCACGCGCGAGGTTGTCGGTCAGGACAGCCGCTATGCCGTCCCGCGCCTCTGTGACGATGCCGGTCACCAGCCGAGCGGCATGATCGCGCATGGCCTGCTCAGCCGGCAGATTGCGCACGCCCCACGAAAACACAACGCGGTTGCCCGAGGGGTCCCGAAGCGCAGGCATGCTATCAACTGTCGCGATACCCCCGGAATGGTAGGCCTGCACCAGTGCCTGCTCGAATTTGGCGAATGCACCATCCTCTATCCCAAGATCACGGACCACGCCCGCAACGTCACCTCGCTCTAACTTCTCCATGATGCGCTTCAGGACGATATCGGACCGGATGCGATCAATCGCCTCGATCCACGCCAGCCGAACCTGCGGCTCGAAGTCGGCTGCGACCTGCTCCAGCAATTCACGGGCTGTCAGCCTCTTGAGCATCGGTCAGCCTCGAATAATGAATTTGTGCGCTGCCTTCACACCCGCGCCAGGTATCGGAACCCTCTGGAGCGTGGTGAACGGCTGGCCGTCGATGCTCACGACCTCCGGCACGGCGAGGTCGAACGGAACCGCCGTGTTCGACGTGACCGGATCGTCATCGTCCGTCTGCGTAGAGATCAGCGCCATCCAGTCTGCGCAGATCAGCAACTGGTCGGTGGCGAGGATCGTGGTGCCGTCGACCAGTTCCTTGCTTACGCCAGAGACTGCGCCGCGAAGCAGGTAGGTCTTGACCGTCTCGACGCCTTCCCACGGCTCCCACGTGGGCCAGTCGTCTGGCTTCCCATCTGTGGTGCGCACCACCGTGATAACGCCCTGCCCGAGGCCTCCGGCACTCTCTGGCGCCAGAAGCTCGCGGGCCATGTCGGCCATTTCGTCGTAGAAGCCGGCCAATGTCAGGCCCTCGCCACAAAACCATGCAGCGCACCGCGGGACGCAGGCCGAAGGATACAGCGCAAAGCGTCCTCGACCGACATCAGCATGGGACGCATGTCATCGGCGGCACTCGGCACCCCGTCATTCGGGCCGAAGAACTCGCGCTCGATCGTGTCGACCTTCTGCCGCTTCACCAGCCGGCCCGGCGTTACCGTTGGCGACGATGAGCCCGGCTGGAGCAATTCCGCCAATGCAAGCTCGTAGCCTGCGTTGACGACTTCTTGCGGGATTTCATCACTCGGTATGTCTTCGCCTGCGCAATGGTCGAATGCGCCCGTTCTGGGCCATGCCAGAGCCTGTGTGCGCCCGCCTGTTTTACGGCCGGCAAAGCGGTCACCATAGATGCCATCCAGAGCAGAGCTTGCGCGGACAAGGGCGGCAACGCGCTGCGGATCAGTGACGCCAGCAGCGGACCAAGCGGTGTTCCCACGAGCATCATGATAGGCAGCGGCGCCGGGAAGGTCGCCGTAGTGATCGGCCATAGGTCATTCCTCACCGAAGATCAGATGATGCTTGGCTCGCTCCATCATGATGATGGTCTCGCCAGCATTTGCCGTGCCCGAAATCCAAGACGAGCCGTCCGGCAGTTCACCGATGATCGCCAAGGTCGAGAAGCCATGTCCCTTCGCCGCCTCAAGCAACTCGTCGGGATCGAAACGAAAGCCTTCGCCGACCTCGACCGGCTCCAGCTTGACGATGTTGCTCACTCGCCGGATTCCTTGGATGCCGCCTCGGCATTCAGCGCGTTGAACTGCTCAATCAGTTTTGCCCGACCGAGCAGATGGTGCGGTTTCTGGCCGGTGGCGGCTTCGATGGCAGCGCGAAGCTGATCATCGCTCAGTCCTTCACCACTATCGGTGCCGAGACCGATCTTCGCCGGCTCATCCGGCTTTGCTTCGGCCGGTTTGAACCTTGCATCGATGATCTTGAACCCCTTGGCGTTCAGTTCCTTCTTACGCTCCGGACTGACCGGGTGCGGTTCGTAGGCAATCTTGGTGTAGGCCATGATTTTACTCCGGCGTGAATTCTGCGGTGACGGCATTTGCTGCAACCGTGATGGTGACGGTGCCACCGGTAACGGGAATGGTCTGGCCGTTGGTGACGATGCCAGCGGTCGCGGCCAGCCTGATGCCGGTGAGGACACCCGCTGCGACAGCGGCAGTTCCGGCCGCAAGCGGCGTCGAACCCGATGCAGGGAGAACGTTCGCGGCTCCGGCATTGGCTACACCCGCAATCGTGGCAGGCAATCGGATGTTACTTGGCTCATTCCCGGCCACAGCAAGCGTACCAGCGCCAATAGCAGCGCCCGCACTGTTCTGGACCGGGATTGTGCCGCCGCTCGCCACAACGGCGCTGGTAGCCGGCAGTGTGGCGCCCGTGATAGCATTATCCGCCACCGCGAGGGTCACGGTGGCCCCATCGACGGTGATCGTGTCGCCATCCGCCACAATCGCTTGATTGCCTTCCAGTTCACCGGATGACGGATCGAAGACCGGCTTGCCTTCATACTCGGGAGGGACAGAGCCGGCGACGAAATCGCATTCCTCGATCGTGCCAAGCCCGTTATCCACGGAACTATTCGACACGTTCAGGGTGTGGATGGACGCGTTAATCGCCGCGATGGCGGACCGCTCATCCTCAGTCGGCACGGCTGATGCGGTGAAATAGATGATCTTCGCCATGATCGGGATTCCTTCGACGCTAGATCGGAAAGGATGGGGCGGGCCAAAAACCCGCCCCTGATTGATCAGGCGAGACCGACGGCAAGCGTGCCGGCGGTGTGCTTGATGTCGGTCGCGACCTTGTCCCAGTTGGAACCCGTGGCGATCTCGGCATCGGTCGGAGATTTCCCGCCGTTCGCCTCGTCCCAGGTATAGCCCTTGAGACCCAGACCGAAGGTGTAGTCGATCTGCAGCGTGGTCTCGATGCGGGTCTGGCCGTTGCTCGTCTCGATGTTCGAGATGATATCGCGGCTGTCGGTGACGGTAGCCGCTCCGGCGACCAGCGACAGCACACGACGCACAGCAGGATTGCCGCCTGCGGCCGCCGTATAGAGCGCCGGAGCATCGGTCACCACGGACACGCGGCCGAGGATGTCGATCACGCGCACGTTGCCCGCCTGGAACAGCGTGTTGGCGTTGGCGAGATTCTGGCCGATGAAGTTGTGGTAAGCCACGCCGTCCATCACCTGCGCCACGATCAGGCCGGAGTGATCACCAAACTTCGAATGGCTCTCATTTACGGCAAGATAGTCGATCTGCTTGGCGCTGCCGCCCGTCGAGACGTCAACGGTTGTGGCCGCGCCCTGGTTGCTGATCGCAGCCACCAGCGCCGACACAGCAGTGTTGAGCTGATCCTGAAGCAGAGCCTCAGCGAAGTTGCGGGAAGCAACCTCGACGCCCTCGGCAGTCGGCTTGTTCAGCCAAGTCATCTGCGACGGCTCATAGCGAACCGGGCCGAATCCACCAGCCACCTTGACCGAGGAATGCTTGAGCTGCGTCAGGTCGGTCGCTGCGGCCGGAGCCTGCGCGGCGTAGCGATCCACACGGCGACGGGCAGAATGGATGGCAGCATAGAACGATTCCTGAAGGAAATCGCCCTCGAAACCTTCCGTGGTCAGGCGGATTGCGCCGCCCGAAGCGCCGTTGAACTTGTCAACCATCTGCGCCAGCGTCTCGATCGTCGCCGGCATGAAGTATTTATTGAAAACCTGCATCTGCGAGAGAGACATGGGATTTTCCTTTCGTGATGTCTCGGGATGATTGGTTCAGTGGGAGGCTTCCCGCCCCGGATGCCGCTTCTCGTCCCGAGACAGCAGCGGATGGATTGCAGAACTACTGTGCGAGGTCCGGGAACTTGGCCGCTATGGCCGCTGCCCGCTCCTCTCGCGTTCCGCCGAAATTCCCCTTGGCCGGTGGAAGTCCACCTCCACCGTTGCCCGGCTGCTTGCCGGTGCCGGATTGGCCATTGCCCTCAAAGGCGCGGCCGAAAGTGTCGGACTGGCGCATCTCGGCAACGAGACCCTTGATATCCATAGGTGTGCCCTTGGAGTCCGCGATCTTGGCGTTGCCGTCCTTGTCGACCACCTCGACCACGAACTTTCCGTCGATCTCTTTGACGCGGGTGTGAGCCCTGACGTGAGGCAGCAGCAGATCGACCGATCCCTTGGCTTCGGCAAGAGCTGCAGTTGCGGCCTGGTCGATAAGCAGGCTTTCCACCGTCTTGGTCAGATGGCCGATCCGATCATCGCGACTTGTCAGTTCGCCGGTATGCTTTTCCAGAAGCTGGGCCTTGGCGGCCTCGAACTTCGAATTGGCGATCTTGTCGGCTTCCTTCGATGGATCGAGACTGCCCCATTCCTCGACCTTCGCCAGCGCTTCCTTGGCCTTCGCCGGATCGATGTCCTTGAATGCGGCGGTGAGGCGTTCCGCGTTCTCGCGGGCCGTCCGCTCCTTACCGAGCGCCGTCTTCAAGCCCGATACATCTTCAAGAGCGAAGCCCTCGACCGTTTCCACGTCGAGAATGAACTTCCCGTCCTTTTCGACATAAAAGGCTTTGACCGCATCATCGATGCCATCGAGCGATGCCAGAATTGCTTTGAGTGCCATGTTGTATCCATCCCGGATTTGGTGCGCTTCCCGCGCGTTGGAATAGCCCGGAGGTTCACCCTGCCGAGCCGGTTAGGTGCCGAATTGTTCCTGATCAGTCGGCGGTGACCGGTGGAAGTGCGACCGTAATCTCCGCCTCGTCGTCGGGCAGATCAGCAAGGATCAGGTCGAGATCCTTTTCCTCGTCGTACTCGGGCGACAGGATGTTGCGGCGCTTGGCTTCGGTGATCGTCGCCTCTCGCGAAACAAGTCCTTCCTTGTTCATGTCGAGTACGACACGCATGCCATCGATCGAATCCGTCTCGACGTCGAAGTCGGTATATATCGACACCTCGGGCTCACTCGGGTCTTTCAGCCACATACAGGTGAAGGCCAACGCCTGTTCGATGCAGTCCTTCAGGTTCAATGCCCAAGCCTGTACAGCGCTGTTGCCCTTCTGAGCGGCAAATGCCGTGGTGACGACGGTAAGGTTTCCGGTCTGGGCCGTGAGGGGCTGGCGGCCAAGCTCGCGAAGCTGCTGCTCTGTCTTGTCGACCTCCTCGGCAAGGAATTTCAACGATGCAGCCGTTGGTTCGATGAACTTCCACTCGCCGTGCTGACCACCGTCTGTTCCGGGCGGAGCATAAAGCACCACCGAAGGGCCGATAGGCGCCATGACCGCATTGCCGTTTTCATCTATCGGCGGCGTGATGCCGTTGCCGGTGAGCATAGGAAACGCGGTAAGTTCCTTGGCGCTCTTAAGGTTTGTTTCCTGCTGGAAATGTTCGATCTGCAAGAACGCGGCGTCCTTCATAGGCGGGAGCACCTGCCACGAACCTTCCTTCCTCCTTCCAGTGAGGAATGGGACCAGTGCAATCACGCCGATGCTTATCGGGCCATGCTCGATCATGACCCATGTGCCGCCCTTGCTCGCCTCCTCCCAAACCTCGTATCGGGCTGCAGCGTAGGAACCATCTTCCTGTTTGTCTCGGATCAGGATCCGAACGCGCTTCTTCGTCTTTTCCTCGAACCCTTCCCGAACCTTCGTCGGTTCGTAGATCACGGCGTAAGTGAAAGCCTCCTTGCCCGCGATCATGGCGCTTTCGACCCAGAGCATGCGAATAGCCGGAATACGAACCCAATAGGGCCGCGCGCCCATCGCCTTTTCATCGGCCAGGGTCGCACCCTGTGGCACCGGCGTGTGGTCGACCAGTATCCAGTCGATCGCACTGGCGATCCCATTGAAAAACACATCGCCGGCAAAGACGTGGACGTGATTTCCTGCCCCGTCGATATCCTCTCCAAGGTCCTTCACACGCTTAGAGGCTGAACCCTCCACGAAATCCACCTGCTTTGCGAATGGCTTTGAAGCCAGCCCTTCTACCAGATCGCGGAAGATGTTGGTGAACTTGGCGTTCTTGCGCCGGTAATCGTAGTTCTCCTGCGTTTCGTTCGGAAATCTCGGCAGGTACTTTTCACCCGCCTTCCGCATGGCATTGGCGCCGTCGAGGATCGTCTCGACCATTTCCCAATATGGGAGCATGGCGTCATAGTCGCTGGACGTGGCGTAAGGCGTATCAGCCATTTGCAATCCTGCCATAGGTTCCGAATACGGGCGGGACGGCCCTCGGCTTCAACAGACGCCCGAATGCTCCGGACGACGCGTCAACCTGATCCTTGAACGAGCCGCCGGGAAACAGGCACAGCTCATCGATGTAGTCGGCGTTCCAATCGCCAGAAACGATGAACACATTGCCCGCTTCGCACTGTGCAGAGAACGGCTCGGCCCTTGTCACCTTGTCGCCGGTTTCGGGCTCGGCCTTCACGACATAGCCGGCGAGCATGGCAATGAAATCCCTTGCCTGCACCTTGCCTGCCTGCCCCGGGTCCTGAGGAAGGCTGATCTCGACGTCTTTCCCGTCTTGCTCAGCAGTGGCCTTGATGATCGACCGGACCGCGTTGCCTTCCGACTGCGTCTTCACGACATGGCCGACGATGAACCGTCCGTCAGGTGCCCGGCCAAGCTTCACACCAGCGGTTCGCGCCGCGGTGGTCTTTGCAGTCGCGGCCAAGTCCCAGTGCCTGACCCATTTGGTCCCTGCCGGCGCGGCTGAGATGAACTTGCCTTCGAACCATTCCCGCTTGAAGAGGCCACCCTCGCGAGGAACGGGCCGCTGCTGGAACTGGCCTGCGACGGCATAGGACCCCATGGGCTTCTTGTCCCGGTCGACCACCTCCCTCGGGAACCGTTCCGGGAAAAGCAATTCGTTTTCGTACGTACGCGGGTCCTCAAACCCGATTGATGTCCGGCACCGGCGCTCCGGTTCGTACTCCATCGGGAGCATCAAGTGCTCATACCCCAGACCGAGCTTTACGATCTGGCCCGAGACATCATCCTCATGCAGGCGCTGCATGATCACGACAATTGCCGACGTTTTCGGATCAACGAGACGCGACGGGACCGATTCCCGGAATATGCGGGTAGTTCTTTGCCGCTCGGCCGGGCTTTCAGCGGTTTCCGTCGAGTGAGGATCGTCAATCAGTACCCGATGCCCACGGCCACCGGTAAGGCTCTGGAACGGCACACCTTCACGGAAACCCGTTGCCGAGTTGGCGAACGAAGCCTCGCCTGACCGGACCAGCTTCGCCTCGGGCCACAGAGATTGATACCAATCGGACTGGACCAGATCGCGCATGCGCCGGCTGTCACGCTTGACGTAGCTCTCCGAATAGGAGGTTGTGAGGTAGCGCATCCAAGCCATGCCGCGCGGCCCCCACTCCCACGCAGGCCAGAACACGGACACGATCAGCGATTTCATCGTACCCGGCGGCACATTGATCAGGAGCCGGATAATCCTGCCGTCGGTGATCGCTTCGAGATGGGCGCAGATGGCCTCGATATGCCACCCATGAATGTACTCACTGCCCGGCTCAAGGACATGCCACGCTTCCCGGACGAAAGCGGCGAGAGACTGGCAGCGCGCCCGAATACGCTCCGCGTCATGGGCAATCCGTTGCCGTTCAGCCTCCTGTGCCCGCCTCGCCTTCTCCTGGCTGATCAGGCGCATCATCGTCGCTGGATCCGGCAAGCGGACCGAAGATTGCTTCAAGCTGTGCGAGTTCATCACCACTGAGCTTTGTCAGGTCCACGGTCTGGATCGGGCCGCCATTTCGGCCGGTGTGCTGGATCGACGCCAGCTTGGCATGCATGTACGGCGCGGCGTCCTTGGCAATCGAAGCCGCCTCGTCCCATTCGTCCTTATCGGCATGGGTGCGCATCGCCTTCAGCATGACCTCCAGCGGCGTCAGCCCTTCAGCGCTAGCCCTGTCAGCAATTGCTCGCGTGCGCTTTGCAGCGGCCCCCTTGGGCCGACCAGCGCCTATTCTCTTGCCACCACGCGCCACGTTTGATTACCTTTGATTTATTTCAAACACGGGAGGGGAGAATGACTACAGAGTTCAAAGAAGGCGACACTGTCCAACTTAAGTCCGGCGGACCGATCATGACGATCGAAAGCAGACAGAACGATGGCTCGTTCTGGTGCGTGTGGTTTAATACCGCAAAGGACGGCAGCAGCGAGAAAAAGGGCAGCGACTTCAAGCCTTTTATGCTCACCCCCGCATAACGGTCGCAGGCGGGATGAGTCGCATTACCCATCCCGCCTAGCGGTCTCTTCTCTCGGGGGTTATGGCTGCCCTAGTCGGTCCCTTTCGGGCTAGTTCCTCACGGGGTCTTCCGAACACTTCTCTCCGACTACGGCTATCTTCGGCGGCCGTCGCCTACTCGCAGGGTCCGCCTGCGATAGGATAGGTTAAGCCGCCTCTTTCTTCCGCTTGGCTGCGTGCCGGGCAATCTCTTCGGCCTTCTTCAGCGCTGCCTGCCGTTGCCGCTCCGCTTCCTCGCGGCGCTGCTTGTTCACCTTCTCGATGTGTTTGGCGATTTCGGCTTCCGAGCCGTGAATATGGACCGGGATAGCGTCATCCGCGCGGTGGTAAGGCGTGCGCTTCACCTGTGCGCGGCTATCCGAGGCTACCTCGGTTGACACGCGTTCTGACTGATTTTGCGACACGTCGTCAACCGGTGTTGTCAACCGAGTTGCATGGTTTCGGTTGAGATTGTCCGCAATCTGTTGACAGCAGCGGTTTACAGCGCGTTCGAAAGTTCGCTTTACCCAGCCGTTTCGGTCGCACCACTTGGCCAGCGTAAGGCCTTTGCGGGTGGTGATGAAGCCATAATCGTAGACCAGCTTGCGATCTTTCTCGCATAGCCACGTGTTGATCCATGTCCATGTCTCTTCCATTCGGGAAAGAGCACCGGGCGCAGGGACACGCTTGATCCGCGTCGGCTCACCGCGGCGATAGTCATCCAGATACTCTTCGAACAGTTCGGACATGCTTCCGAGCATCCGGGGACCAAGAGCAGCGGGCGACATCAGAAGCGTTTCGGCTGCCTCGACTATCCGGGCGCGCACGGCGTCATAGGTCCATGCCTGATATGTGACGTGAATGGTCATGCCGCTCGCCTCCAGTCGTCGGGGAACATGTCACCCTGGTCCTCGCTGTAGAAGTGGTCGGCCAGAAGGTTCAGCATCGCCTCCCAGACCTGCTGATGCCGGCCCTTGACCTTCTTTGCCCTTCTCCGGAGAGCGCCGAGGTCGATCCTGTCGAACTCATCGAAGAGATCCAACCCGCGTTCGATCAGCCACGGCATCGCCAGAAGCAATTCGGATATCGCAGTGATTGTTGCGGCCCAAAGCTCGGTCGCATTGCCCTTGGTCTCGACGATAAGCCTCAGCACCATGGTCAGGTGCCCCTCGCCGTGCCTCACGACCTTCTGGAGCGTCGGCATGCAGTAACAATGCTTGGGACGCACGGAGGTCGGGCTATGCCGGCTGGCATCGAGCACCTTGACGCCAAGTGCCCGTGTAACCTTGTAGACGTTGTGGCCGCCCTCTCTGCTCATTCCCGGCCTTTCCTCGCATCAATGGGCGTCGGCATAGGAAAACGGGTCTTCCTTATGTTGTCGATCACGCGGCCCAGTTCCGCTTTGTGGCGGTCTTCCCGTACAAGCTTTGAGAGCGTGGCCTTTACCTGCTCACATGCATCCCGACCTCCTGCAGCATAGGCGCGAGCATGTCGCATCTGGTGCTTGCTCATCCCGCCATCTCCCTGCCGAGGGCGCTGCGCTCAGGGATTGGATCGCCCATAATGACCCCCGTCAGGGTACGCCGATCAGGGAACCTGTCCCATATCCGGCGCCGCTCGATTTGCTCGGGCGGAATGCTGATCACACGATCCATCCCCACCAGAGCCATATTCTCCGCCACCTCGCGGATCATCTCCCTCAATTCGGCTGATCTTCTGCGGGCTCGTTCCGGATCGGACTTCCGTTTCTGCTTTATCGCTTCGGCATTTACCGCCCTGTACCCGGCATCGTGTGCGAGCCTTTTCCTACGGCGGTTTTCAGCCCAGCAGGCTGGGCCACAGGTAATGGCACGAGGCGTATCCTCGAACTTGGCGTCGCAGATCACGCATCGCTTGGTCATGCCCGCTTCCTTTTCAGCTTCTCGACCTTCACAGGCCGATGCTTCACGAAGATCGTGCCGAATGTTGCTTCCTGCTGCTGAGCTTGCCGCTCTGTCCTTTCCCGGCTCCATGCTGCAGGATCGAGAAAGTCAGGAACGGCCGGAACTGCTTCCACCTGTTCGGATCTGATTTTCGGGTTGAGGATGGCCTTCACGCATTCCTTTGCCGCGGCGACGGCTTCGGAGGCGGTGGCACACTCGACCGGCACACCGTTCTTGCGGACGAACTTCCATCGATCCGAGCAGAACAGGCGGAACAGCGGCCGATAGCGCCCATTGACCTGCATCCATTTGTAATCGGGCAGGAACTCCATCAGAATAACCCCATGGGATTGGCTGCGATCTCGGCGGGAACGACTTCATGCTCGTTCCCTCCGCCGGTTTCGTAGAAGGTGGTTGTCGGGCCATCCCAGCCGCAGTCGACATCGCGCGGCCACTGGCTTTCCCGTGAAAGGGCAAGCACGATCTTCGCCTTGCGCTCGTGCTCCGCGACCATTTCCTCCCATTTCAGATGCAGGTCGGAATGGACTGGCGGCTCATGCTCCTTCAGGAAGACGACGGGCCGGAACGGCATGATGACGTGATCCGCATCCCGCTCCATGGCGCCGATCAGGTCGGTGTAGCGAGGTCGCCGGGCAACGATCTGGTGTAGGAACTTCTCAGTGATCGGACCGCGATCGACGAAGGTGTTCTTCTTCAACTGCGCGCACCCGATGACGGGGCAATCGATCTCGCGGGCAAGCTGCTTCAGGTTGAGCGTGACTTCCTGGCCGAACTCCCATTCGGACATTTGCTTCTGACCGCGGCCGCGCTCCACCAATCCAATGTGATCTATGAAGATCACGCCCCTGCCCTTCTTTCGAACGAACAGCTTGGCCCGCTCTATGATTGCGTCGATCGTAAGCTTCGTCGGTTGGATGAAGATCGGCAGGTTCACATGCTCGCTGCGAAACTGGACCATGCGCTCGATGTCTGCTTCTGCCACCTTGCCGCGCTTCTGACGGCTGACCGATACCTTCGTCTCCCGGCTGCTTTCGCGCATCGCCAGTTCGGCCGGCGACATTTCCCCCGAATAGAACCAGACCGGGTGTCCGCTTTCGGCCGCACCCATGGCTATCTGGCCTGCCAAGGCTGACTTGCCCTGCTTGGTTGCGCCGCCGAGGATGATCAACTGGCCCGGTGAAAGCGGCCCTATCAGCTTGTCCAGCGGCGAGAACCGATGCGCCATACCGGCGACCTTCTTCCCGCCATATGCCGCATTCGTGATGGATAGGGCCTCATCCAGAGCATCCGCGAAGGAAACCGCCCCATAGATGCCATCACCGTCTGACATTGCGTCCGACAGGCTGCCTATGGCTTTTTCTGCCAGTTCGTTCGGGTCGCAATCGACTTCGATGTTCTGTGCGGCCGTGAGCATTTCCCGCGCAATGGAAACCAGCGTTCGCCGCTTGGCCATGTCCCGGATCAGGCCGGCATTCGTGATGAGCGAGGCCGGATGTGCTTCCACCGCCATTCTTGCCAGATAGGCCGCAACCGTCGCAGGCTGACCTTCGAGCCTCAAACCTTTGTATGTCTCCGGCAAGAACGTCTTGACCGTAATCGGGTTCGCGACCTTTCCCGCTCGAACCATGTCGCAGATGACGCCATACACGTCGCGGTGCATAGGCTCGAAGAAGTGCTCCGGTTGGAGAAAATCCTTGATGTGGAGCAGCGCGTCGTTCGACAGGAACAACGTGCCCAAGAGGCTCTGCTCCACCTCGATGTTGCAGATTTCGGCGGGGATTTGGAAATCGTGGGAATAGGCGTTCATGCCGTTGCCCTCTCGAAAGGGTCGCCCTGCATTGGCAGATCGCCCCACTGGTCAGCCATCGCATCGGCAACGCCGGGGAAGAAACGACTGCGTTCCTTCTGACGATCGGGACCGGGAGGCATCCGCCAGACGCGATGCACGACCTCGGTGGGCTTAACCGGATGCGTCGGGATCAGGGGCGGCAATCCTTTCAGCCAGAAACAGGTGCGCTTGGCCTCGCCATCGCCGAACTGCCATGGCTGGATTGTCTGCGCCGGGTCACAGTAGTTCCTGATTCGCTCCTTCGCGTGCCGGTGCATCACCGGGTTCTCGACCGCGATGCGATCGATAGGCGCATTCCAGAGGTCTGAGAACAGCGCGGCGCCGGCATCGAGGTCGGCCCACATTTCATCGAGAGTGCGGCCGGCCGGCGGCGCCGAAAGCCAGCGGACACCGGAATTGCAAAGCCGGGTACACGGCGGGTGTGCCACGATCAACATATCCCAGCCATCGTCGAGGATGCCGCGGACATCGCCGGTGATGTGCTTGTTCGATCGATCTTCCGCTGGAAGAAGGTCGCAGGACCATGCATCGTGTCCGCGGGCCGCAAATGCCCGCCTGACAATGCCGGAAAACTCACAAGCTATGAGAATGCGGCCCATTACGCTGCCACCTGTAGGTCAAGCTTCTTCTGCGCACGCCTGGCTGCTGCCTTGGCCTTCTTCTCGACGCGCTTTTCCTCCAGCGCTTCCGGCCCGTTGTGGACAAGCCAGTACATCATGCCGAGCGCATCAGCTTCGTTGTCGTTCTTCGGCTTGAGGTTGCGACCGGGCGCGCGGCATTCGGCCAAGACGCGATCCTTTAGCCATTTGCGACGAGCGGCGAAGCGATCATCATCTTTCAGCCCGGCGCCCACTTCCTTGGGTGCCTTCGTCGCCTTGATGAATGACGACCGCCAAGTATCAGGCGGGCAAATGATCGGATACGGGCGGCCTTTGCCGGAGCACCACAACTCCAGTGCAATCCGCCACATCGCCGCCATGAGCCGTCCGGCCTCGCTGCGCTGTGAACCGTAGGACTCGCCTTCAAGCGCAATCTCGATTTCATCGTCTGCGATATCGTGCTTGCGCAGCAGGTCATTGAGGCACCGGATGAAATGCCGGCCATAGCTGGCGCGGTCTTTGTACCGCGTGCCGTCGGCATCCTTGGTCAAATCCCACGTCCCGTAAGAAAGCCGTTCACCAGGCGTGCGCTGCTGATCTGCTGGTAAATGACTGTCGTCCAGCATCAAGGCCCATCCGAACTGCGTCGACGGGTCGAGGGTGAGCTTGTGCATCACGCTACACCTCGCAGCATGTCGCCCTGACGATCCTGCGCATCCAGATGCCGGCAGGCATGGCGCCAGTAGCTTTCCTTCAACTCGACGCCAATGAACTTGCGCCCGAGCTTGAGCGAGATCACGCCTTCCGATCCGATACCCATGAATGGGGAGAGAACGACATTTCCGGGATTGCTCCACATAATCAGAGCTCGCTCGATAACGTCGAGTTGCAGCGGGCAAAGGTGTCGTTCGTCCTGATTGTCCTTCGCCATCTGGACGTTGAGAACGTTTGACTGGTCAATGCTCATCCAGATCGGGGAAGCCCATTCCTGCCACTGGTCGAGCGGGAATTCCTCCGGGGTGTGTTCGATGGGCTCATCATTGTCGCCGGGCTTGACGAAGGTCAGCAGATAATCGGGCATGCCGCCGCGGGACTTGGCGCTATCTTTCCGAAGCTGCTTGTAAAGAAGCCCGACATGCTTGGTCCGGGTCATCTCAGTGACAGGGCATTTCCAGATCGTACGCCGTGAATGAAGGATCCACCCGGCATCTTCGTGGATCTGGATGATCTGTCCGGAGAAATCCTTGATGCCTACGGCGCCGTCGCGCCATTTCGTCATCGGCAGATCGGAGCAATGAACCGCAGTCAGTCGGCCGGGTTTCGTGACCCGAAGCTTTTCCCGAACCATGTAGGCGTAGTGGTCAGCGAACTCCTCATCGGTCGAGTTCCCCATGTCGGCCGCGCTCTCGGAATACACGAACAGGGAGCCAAACGGCGGGCTGTAGACCGAAAAGTCGATCGAGTTGTCCGGCATCTGCATCAACATATCGACGCAATCGCCGTGAATGGCCTGCCAGTTCGGGCCGGCCTCTGAATTCAAGCAGCGGATATCCATTCGGGCAGCCTCGCAATGTTGGTGGGTTCGTAAGCGACCTTCACGGCGGATGACTGCCCTTGCGCACGGCGCATGGCCTCGCGCATGGCTTTTTTCATCCTGTGGTGGTCGGCGGATTTTCGATCAATGACGCGGCCGATTTCGCTCTCGCCTTCCGCAACGATCAGATGGACTTTGAGGGTACGTGTCTGACCAAACCGCCAACAGCGGCGAACGGCCTGATACCAGGTCTCATAGGAATAGGATCGGCCCACGAAGGCCATGCGGGCACAATGGGACCAGTCCAGCCCGAACCCCATCATAGAAGGCTTGCCTATGATGTGGCGCGCCTCGCCGCTCTCGAATGCCGCAATCTTTTCCTCTTTCTCGTCGATCGACTGCGATCCGCGGATTTCGATAGCGGATGGGATGGCGGCTTTGAGCGCGTCGGCTTCGTAATCGGTATCGCACCAGATAATCCAAGGCTCATCAACATCGGCGCCGACCGCATCCGCCGCCTTTTCGGCACGTGCCTCGATGGTCTGCCGCTTGACGTCATGGACGTTGGTTGCCGACAGCGTGACCATGCCGAACATGTCGGCAAACTCGTTGTCGATACGGCTGTCACGTGCCCTGTGGCGGATGATCTCAAACGGAGGTAGATCGTAGCCGTCATCGCTGAATTCGCCGAGGTCGGAAGGCTTTTCCGCCATTCTCGACCACGAAGCCATCCAATCCCAAAACGGCCTCTCGGCATGGCCTTTCAGCCGCCAGTGCTGTGAGGCGGTCGAGGTATCGTTGATGAAGAACCGCGACAGCATCTCGTTTGCGGCCATGATTTCAAGGAATTCGGCGTAGTTCCCGAGTTCCATGTGGTCGTTCGGCGCCGGCGTTGCGGTCGCAGCCAGCTTGAACCGGCAATCTTTGAAAAGGTCGATCAGCGAACGGGTCGTCTTGCCGGTAAAGCTTTTCAGGATCGAAGCTTCATCGAGCGACACGACACCAAAGCCTGACGCGTCGATCCGGTCGATGCGATCATAATTGCAGATGTTGATGCCGGCGCCGGCTTCCGACTGGTTCCGAATGACACGCGCCTCATAACCCCACTTTTCCGCACGGCGCTTAGTCTGCCCCGCTACCGCCAATGGCGTGAGAATCAAGGCCCTCTCATTTGTCGCCTCGACTGCCTTCTGGCAAAATTCAAGCTGAACCTCGGTCTTTCCGAGGCCGGTATCGAGGAAGCACCCGCCCGCACCGACGCGCAGATGATGGTCGACGCAATGAGCCTGGAATGGAAATAGATGCGTGGCCAGTTCCGGGCATCGGTCCATACCGCGTGCTGGCGCCCGCAGCGCTTTCCGGCTCAAGAACTGCCGATAATCGGGATGGACGCTCATCTCACCACCGTCATGAAAATTACGAAGGCATAGGCCGAGGTCACGGCCAGCCCCCAGATGCAGTTGATGAAGAACAGGCGGCGGGTCTGCGGAGACACGGGACTTACTCCGCCGCTTCGGCAAACGGATCGTCGGCGTCGTGGCCTTGGATCAGTTCGGCGCCGTCTTGCTCGGAATTCCGCTTCTCCATGGCCGAGGCGAGATCAGACAGCATCTGCTCCTGAGCCGCCTTCCATGCCGCAGACCATGCCCGGCCCATAGGGCTGTTGGCATCGTAGGGAGGCTCACAGTCCTTGCCGGCAAAGCCTGCTGCTTCGCCTTCACGCGCGGCACGATCCTCGCCGGGTTCACAGTCCACATCACCGAACAATTCCGGCTGGGCGCCGATCGGCAGGGCAAACCACTGCGCAATCTCGGCTTCTCGCTTGATGCGGTCGGTAAGGATTTCCGGATCTTCGATCTCAGCGCACTTCATCATGAAGTCGATGTCCGAGAGGACGATCCCGTCTGCCTTCGCTAGCTTGCGCAGGCGCTTGTACTCGGCCTGATGCTCGGCAACCTTGGCCTGCTGCGCGCTGATCGCCGCGTAATGATGGAATTTGAGCGCCTTCCATTCGGCCGTCGTCAATTCCGAGTTGTGGCCTGCTTCTGCCATGCTGATCTCCTTCTGATCACCACGCCGTGGCGCGCTGGATGGGTGGGCTGGGTTCACTTCCGAACTGGACCGAGGCGTTGGCGATGAGCACCAGCCCGACCACGACTGCGACGGCGGCGGCGCATGCGAGGACCGGGCGCAACCGAATTCGCTCACCAGCCTCAGCCTTGAAAATCAGCGTCGCGCCGACTGCCTGTATCCTGCCGCCGGTCCACAACAGGGAACGACCGGCCATAACCAGGATCGATCTGCTCAAGCCGACGCCTGAGTGCTTCTGCTTCGGTCTGGGCGATGAAGAGTTCGTGTTTTGCACGGCTCAGGGTTTCCTCGTTGTGCTTTGCCAAGGCTTCGCGGATCGCGTCGGCAAGGTCGGCCGGAACGCGCTTGATCTTCCGCCAGCGAAGGCGCTCGATTGTCGTGTGAGGCAGGCGCGCCGCGCGTGCTGCCCGTGTGATCTGCTCTTTGGCAGAGCCGTCACCACCAAGGACGCGGACGGCCGACGCCATCTCTTCCTGGATTGCTTCAACTCGATACATTTCCGCCTCGCGCCGTGGATTTTCCGGTTCGCGCCGTGAGATTTCCGTCATTGAGAAGTGCTCCACGCCTAGATTGATCAGCGTGGATCTCGGGCCTGAACGGCTCGATCTCGAAAGGCCAGAATGGGATGACGAAAGATGAGCAATCGGTCCGGTCGCCAAACACAGACGAAAGCTCACCAGCTTCTATTGCCGTTCCCCGATTGGGGACGGCGAAAGGCTGACAATGATGATGACCCGTTCTCATCAGTCGCCCCTCACCGCAGTTTCGATGATTTCGGCCTCGATGATGCGCATCGGGCGTCCGGGCCACGAGAAGTCGTGAGGCGGGTTCATAAGCCCGTCGCAATAGGCCTCACGCTTGCCGATCTGGCGGCGCGCTGCGGCCCCACCGAGCAGATAGCCGGCAACACCGGACACGAGCGGTGATAGGGCCACGAACAGATCGAGCCAGGTCGAAATCATGACGCCCGCCTTTCCGTCTCAACCGGAAGGCCCTTTTCGCGGCAGCGCTGGACATAGACGCGTCGGGAAGCAACGGCTTCTGAAACACCAAGCCGCTCGGCAATCTCGACGGTATCGAGGCCCATTAGGAACAGAGCGTATGCCGATGGCTTGGCGCGTGGGCGCTGATCGTCGCCGGCGAATTGAACGAGTGTGTTCATGCCGCCTCACGATCCGCCATCGCGCGCTTGCACGCGTGACAATGCTCCCTGCCGACACCGGCGCAGCACTCAGGGGTGAGGCAATGCGGCCGCAGCTTCGACCAGCGATGGGAATTATCGGCCGCACCGGCAGGGGTTGGGGGGCTTGGGGATGCCGGTGCGGCCTCGGCTGGGGGAGCCGAACTGAAATCGGTATCCGGGCACGAAGCGTCACCGCTTTCGCGGTCGGTTTCACGGGGCGCGTCCCCTTCCCGGATAATTTGACCCGACGCCGCAGCCGTCGGTTCGCGCAAATAATCCCCGGCGACCTCTGCGGCAGCCTCCGGTTCATCTGTGAATTGGAGATTGTTCGCGGCAAGGAACCGCGCCCGAGCGCCCTCGCCTGCCGCGTTCCATGCGCGCTGCAATTCTTCGAACTGGTGATCTTCGGGGGTGGTGCTCTCGACCACGGCTTCCGGCTCGGAAGCCTTGAAAATGCTGAATTCTTGGGTGGTGACCTCAGTTGGTGCATTTTCTGCAACAACTGCCGGCTTCGCCTTCGCGACCTTCTGCGTATAGACCGTACCGCCGCGCTGCACCTTGCGCTCTATCTGCGGATGATCCGCAGATACGGGCGGGCGCTGTTTGGCAACGAACTTGTCGCTGACCCGGCAACGGCGGGCGATTTCGCGATCCGACCATTGCGACCATTCCTCGTCAGCAAGGAGCCGAGCAACAGCGCGGCGCTTGTCTTCATCGGTGCGAGCCAGCCCATGCTTGGCATTGGCGCCGACGCTCCACAGGATCGCGTCACGCAAGCCGCCCTGCCGGACATAGCAGCGGACATGCTTCCGGCCGGCGTGCTGAGCGGCGTAATGGCGATGGAAGCCGTCGGCCAGCCAGTACGTCTCGCCATCATGGAAAACGGTCAGCGGCGGGAACTGGTCACCTGCCTTCATGGCCCCGGCGTATTCCGCGATGCGATCGTTGTTCAGGCTCTCACGTGGCTGCGCCGACTGGTCGACTTTGATCTGGGAAAGGTCGAGGTCAAGATCGCGGACACTCTCGCCCGCAGGCAGCGCAGCCTCTCCCGACTTTATGTCGCCGTAGGAGATCATGCGGCTTCTCCTGCGGCCGGAGCCTCGAAGAACCAGGCATCGTTCCAATCGATCGATCGGTCAGCGGCAGCACGGCGGATCGCCTGCATTTCATCGAGCGACGGCGCAACACCGGCTTCCCAACGAGACACGCTCGCCTGCGTCACCCCTGCCAAAGCCGCAAACTCGGCCTGGGTTACCTTGAAAACTTCTCGACGGATGTATCGGATCGCGCTCATGGCCACGCATATTATGCGCAAACGGATAGTTTGCAAGAGCAAAATTATGCGCAATCGGATTTTCTTTTATCCGCCCTACGTGGCAGCGTCCTTCTCATGACCATCGAGCAGAAAATCCGCGCGATCATGAAGGCCACCGGCTGGAAGCAGCAGAAGCTTGCCGAGCATTTCGAGGTATCGCAATCGACAGTGAACCGCTGGCTGTCCGGCTCAGAACCTGAAGGCCACCGCCGCGATGCGATTAACGAAACCTATGAACGACTGGTCGACCATGGCCCGAAAGATGGCGACGGCTCAGAGGTTCCCCTTATGGGATTTCTAGGAGCCGGCGCGGAAGTCGAGCCTGACTATGAGCAGGTCCCACCAGAAGGGCTTGACCAGATCCATATCCCCTTCCCGGTTCCGGATGACATGATCGCGTTTTCTGTCAGTGGAATTTCGATGATGCCGGTATTCAAGCCTGGCACGATCATCGTCGTTTACCGCGAACAGAAGAAGCCGATCGAATCCTTTTACGGGATGGAAGCTGCAGTTCGGACAGCGGAAGGCCGGCGCTTCATCAAGACGATCACGAAGGGCAGCAAACCCGGAACGGTTACCCTCACGTCGTGGAACGACCCTTTGCCGATTGAGGATCAGAAGCTGGAGTGGATTGGGGAGATTTTTGCTGTCCTGCCGCCGGCAGCTCTTCGGAAAGTAGAGAAGCAAGGCGGCATACAGGGTCAACTCGGCTTGAAAACAGCGTAGCCTTGGGAGGGGCTTGGGGGGCATGAGAATTCGAATGGCTTTGGCTCTTGCGGGCTGTCTGCTGACGGCCGGCTGCTTCGAAATGAAGCAAGACTTTCGGTTCAACGCCGATGAAACCGTTGACGTGACGTTTCGGATCGGGATTGACGCGGCGCTGATGGCGCTGGCGAACCAGAACGCAGACAAGCCCTTCTGTTCCGATGAAATGGTCCAAAAAGACGGGATCACTGGGACGGCAAAATCTACCACAGAAGGCGGCGATATGGTGTGCACCATCACCATGTCCGGCCCGATAGATGCGATTGTAAAGGCAGCATCAGAAACCAGCTTGAATGAAAATGCCGAGCAAAAACAAACAATATCCCTCGCCAAAGAGAGGGATACCTATGCGTTAGATATCGAACTGCCACCTATGCAGAAGGACAACGCAGCAGAAGACAACCCGATGGCCCAATCCATGCAGGCCATGATGCTCGCGAAGATGTCGGGCCGCACGATAGCTTGGACGGTAACGGCGCCACAGATTATCGAAACCTCTGGCTCAATCTCGGAAGACGGGACGACGGCGAGCTACAGTCGCCCATTGGCCGAAGCTTTTACGAGCAAAGAGCCGACCCGGTTCAGTGTTAAATTCTCGCTAGAGCAGCCGGGCTTCTTCGGCTGGGTAAAGAATTGGTTTTGATAGTGAAATAGCTCTGGGGAGGGCTTGGGGGGATGAGAGTTTTGGCAGGCTGCCTCATAGCTCTGGCGTTAGTATCGCCAGTGCCGGCGCAAGAAAGCGACTATAATTGGGGTGGAGCATATATCGGGGCCGCGGGCGGGCTAAATGGTCTCGATCATGACTTTCAGATACCGGGGACTGCTTTCCACACAACGGAAGAGCGCCAGAAGTCATTCTCAAGCGCATCGGCTTTTGCAGGGTATAACTGGCAGTTTTCAAATGGAGTGATCGCCGGCGTCGAGATCGCTGGATCTGTCTATAACAAGCATGACCTAGGCAATTTTCGAAACGCCAGAAACCAGTATGACGATCCTTCTGTTTTCGCCTCGATGGAAGCACATGTCCTTCGATCAGGGTCGCTGCAGGCGCGGATGGGGTACAGCTTCGGACAGATGGCGATAATTGGTTCAGTTGGCCCCTCACTTGCGTCGGTGAAGTATTGGGGCGCTGGAGGCGCCACCAACAAGAGCGACTACAATGCTCCCTATCACATGATGACCATCAGCGAGAGTAATTCGAAAACAGTTGCCGGCGTCACAGTCGGTCTCGCAGCAGAGTTCGGCATTACCCCGAAGCTGTCGGCTACCGTCAAAATGGAGCACAGCGAGTGGGGACGGCTGGCAAATTTCCCTGCAAAAAAGTGTGCAACCTGTCCGATGGAGGAAATTAAAGCTTCAATTTCCACTCAGCAGGTTAGCCTGGGGCTGGCCTATCGGTTCTGAACGGCAAGCGGTACCGGGAATGAAAATCACCCTCACCCTCTCGACCATGGAGCGCATAGCCCTGCGGCGGTTTGCGCACGAAACCGGCGAGGAACTGGAAGACGCGGCGCATATCGGCCTGCGCGAGTTTCTGATCGGGATCGGGATGCTGGAGCTGCCGGAGAGCGACAACGACAACGACGAATAGCTGGCGAGGGGCAGCGCCGGTTGACGTAACAAAAGAATTGATCCTTTGGGCCATATTCTTAACGGCTGCGTGCGCTACAATGGTTACATGACCGACGCGAATGAAAATGTGATTGCTCTTTTCACGATCGATCAGGCCGCCCGCCTGACCGGCGTGAGCAGGCGTCAGCTTGCCTCATGGGATCGCGACGGTTTCTTCACGCCCAGCGTCTCCGATGGGGAGCGCGCCGCGTATGCTCGCCTCTATTCCTTTCGAGACCTGCTTTCGCTCAAAGTTCTGAACCAACTCCGAAACCACACCCGTGTCAGCATGGACCACCTTCGCGAGGTTAAGCGCGATCTGGCGCACCTCGGAGAGGACATGTGGGTGAAAAGCACGCTCTTCCTGCTTGGGAAGAATGTCGTGATTCAGCGCGACGACGACACGCGCCATGAAGCCGGGACCGGGCAAGAGGTGTTTCAGATCCCGCTCCGGGTTATCGTTGGCGGGATGCGGGAACGCATTCGCGAAATGAACAAGCGCGGCAGCGACGAGATAGGACATATCGAGCGCACGCGGGGCATTGTCAGCAATAAACCCGTCATCGCCGGCACACGCATTCCCGTTTCTGCGATCAAGGAATTTGCCGAGGCAGGGTATTCTGTCGAGCAAATTCTGAAAGAGTATCCGTCACTCGAAAGAGCCGACGTTGAAGCCGCCATAGCATTTGAGGACAAGCGCAACGCTGCATGAAGTTTTTACTGGATGAGGGGGTTCCGGTATCAGTTGGCAGCGTTCTCGAGAACGCCGGGCATGAAGTGATTCTGTTCGATAATAGTGGCCTCGCAAAAGGCACCCCAGACCCCGTTGTTTGCGCAGCAGCTGAATCTAGCGACGCAGTTCTTGTTGCCGCTGATCATGACATGAAGCGCCTTGCCAAAGGACACGGGATCACTAAGGCAAGGTTCAAGACCCTTGGCCTTATTCGGTTTGAGTGCCGGAAACCGGACTGCACCGCAAGGATCGGTGCCGCGCTTTCGCTAATTGAGCATGAATGGGTGAAGGTTGCAGACGGCCTTTGCGAAAGGCTTTTCGTCGTAATCGGTGAATCGACAATACGAACCCATCGGTAGCGATACATCCCAGCCCTGGCTCCGGCCGGGGTTTTCGTTTCAGACGTTCGGCATGAGATAGGCAATCAGGAACGCGGCCGCACAGAGCAGCGCACCAGCTACCAGCCAAGGTTTCAGCGTTCGCCAGTACAGCGCCCGACGCTTTCGTCCCGTCTCTTCATCAAACTGGTATTTTCGCGCCCCGCGCCAAGTGGCGGCGTATCTGTCCTCGGCCATGTTGGGAAAATAGCCGGTGCCGGTTTATTGCCGGTTAGGTCGATAGCTCAAATTTGGTCATTCCCACGGAAACAACCCTCCCCCAGAGCTTTCTGGCCGGCATGGGAAAAGCCGGCCAGTTCCAAATCGAACTATTTCTGCAAAACGGCACCTGAAGAGAACATGCTTCCCTTCGCGCCTCGGTTTGGATCGGTTGCCGTGGTGCCCAAGCTTCCGGCAGGCTGTCGCACAACCTCAATCCAGGCCTTGCACTTGTTTGTCGTGCCACCGACAACGCCGAGCTGTCCGCCATGACACCCGACCGTCTGGCCGTTGCTATGCCTGTAGCAATCGCCCTCGTTCATGGTTGTTCCGCCGTTGATGTTGCTCATGCATGCCGCAGATGCGCTTGCGATTGGCAGGGCGGACAAGGTTGCCGCCAGAACAAAAATCTTCACCCTCATGTCACTCTCCTCCTGTTGCGTTGGGAATGCCCGAACCGTAGGAGGCCCGCGATGAACGGCCTCTGAACGCATTGTTCAGGAAAGTGCACCATTCAGCCAATCCTCGATATCGATCTGCGGCGCTTTCCGCCGGCGCGTGAACCGAGCGCTGGTGGCGTGCTGCCGCGCGTCGTGCAGCAAATGGCACTGTTGGCACCAGAATCGCAGATTGTCATCGGAATGGTCGATCAGGTGATTGTCGAAGTGCGCCACGGTGCAGACGATCTTGATGATGCGGAGTTTGATCGGATCGCCCTCCCCGCACCACCATTCCTCGCCGGGCTTCGGCCAGACGAGGCGGAGGCCATTATCGCCCATCGGCTGGGCCTTGAGGAATTTCCCGCTGTGAAGCCGGCCGCCGATCGCGTGGTTCTCGACGCCGCATTTCTCGCAGCAGTTGCCGGCTCGGATCCGAATGCGCTCGCGGATCGCCTGCCACTCTGGCGATTTGATTGATCCGCCTGGGTAGAGCTTCATCTTTTCAGCAGAAATCGGCATAGAGCCTTCCTTTCTACGTTTCAGCCCGCCGGCTTCCGGTTCGGCCACTTTTCGGCAGCATCGAACATTCGCTGATCGACATTGTGCAGGTGGGCGACTTCCTCGCGCTGCGGAATGCGAGAACCGAAAAACGCCAGAACGTCCGGGAACTCCCAGAGGATGTCAGCCCGGCCGGCGCTGATAACGGCGGATACGACCTTGCGAAGAAGCTGCGCCGGATCGATGTCCATCTCTCCCACGACATCGAAAGGCTCGCCGTCGATCAAATCGGGCTTGCTGTTGTCCATCATGCGATGGAGAGATTCTTCAGGAATCCGAGTGATGCCGTCCGCAGCCTTGCACCAATCCGGTGAGAACCGGCCAGCATCGCCCATTACGGCCTTGATGTTTTTCTGTGCCTTGGCGCGCCGGCCTTTCGGCCCGAGAGCGTCGATAGATGCCATCAATTGATCCGGTAGTCCGGTATTCTCAACCTCGAAAATCCGAGAAGCCAACTCGAGCAAATGGTCGGTATCGACGATATCGCCGGTTTTCACGCCCCATGCCCCGATGAACGCCTCGATCTTCCGTTCCGCCGATCCGTTCGGCCAGCGCATTGCCATTTTCGCTTTCCTTTCGCTGCTTAGAGCCAAGCCCTTCTACGTATCAGAACTATCTTTCTTGGCTCCCGTGTTTTCCCCTTGGTCCTCGTCTAGGCAGATGGTGAGGAAGCGGTTCCGGCCAAAAGACCCCCTACCCCATGAGCCAAGCCCATGAGGCGGGGAATCAATCGGCCAGTGTCAGGCTGACGGAGCCGGAATGGGACACTATGCCAAGGGCGCCTCTCGGCTGACCCGTCCTCAGTTTCAGACAGCACCGTAGGACTTTCGACCCCCGCGCCTGCCGCTTCATCTGCACCGGAGTTGCACCGGGTCGCGGCTCGATGCCGGGCGAACTCAAAACTGACCCGACGCGGCTAGACATATCCGCCAATATCCGCGTTCGCAAGAAATTTTATCCGTTTGCGCATTTTCTTTGTTGACGTTTATCCGTTTGCGCATATTATCCGCATCAAGCACCACGAAGAAGCCTCTTGCCGATCTCGTGGATTTGAGAGGAAACGGACATGACCCGGAACGATTTCATTTCCGAATATCTGACTGACGACCAGAAGCGAGAAATCGCTATCGAGACTTGGCGTCAGATGTGTCGCGAAGCCTGCGCCGGAAACGCAGAGCGGATCATCGGGAACATTGGCCATGAAGTTGCCGTCCAGATGGTTTCGGAGGCACTTGGCGATGATGCCAACGACCTGATCCGCGATAAGGCGGTCGAGGTTATTGGTAAGCTTTCTGAGTTCAGCGTCTTCCGCCGCCCCGATGCATGGGATCGCGGCCCGACGCCTGCCTTCACCGTCCTGATGGATGCTGTGAAGGCCAACCGCGATCTTGTCGAGAAGCGGGTCCGCGAGTGCATCCATCAGCTGTCTAAGCGCGATGCTGTCGAAATCCTGAAATCGGGGACGATCCAGATCAACCCCGCTCGGGCAGCGTGAGGGTGTGAAGATGAACGCCAAAGCGCTCGATCAATTCCTGGTCTTCGACATGGAGGACCGTTTCAACGCCTCGTATTGCAACGGTGAGGCGGAGGTTCGGGAGATCATCGATCAGTTCGACTGCCCCGAGCACCTGCAGGTCCTGCGCATCACGATGGACTACCCGGTTCGTGATGTGACCTCGGATTTCATCAGCGCCGACATTGACGACGCCCCAATCGGCCCTTCGCCCGATAGCCTTCGTCGTTGGCATGAAGGGAGGGTGCTGTGATGTCAGTCGTTGACGCTTGCATCGACGCCTCACGGCGCATGATCAGTTACCGCGATTTCGTCATCGAGGAAGCTTACGTGCCGGGCAAGGGAAACGTCTGGCAGTGGACGCACGAGAAGTACGACCCGGTTTCCTGCCCGGTTGGCGGTGATTGTCAGACTGTTT
Organism: Mesorhizobium sp.; assembly: GCA_022833215.1. Taxonomy (GTDB): domain Bacteria; phylum Pseudomonadota; class Alphaproteobacteria; order Rhizobiales; family Rhizobiaceae; genus Mesorhizobium. Next base: position 40,014 of record JAIPUZ010000078.1, read on the forward strand.
TCGAGTGCATCCTCGCCGTCGATGGCTGGTATTCTGCAAGGGAGGCCGCGTGATGCCTCCCGCTCCCGAACTCATCACCATCGAACTCGCCCGCCTTGCCCGCGCTGACGGTCAATGGGCTCGCCGGTTCCGAGATTACGAATTGCTCCTGACCGCCGGCCTGTCCTGCGAGGAAGCGGCGCAGATCGTCACCGATCTGGCGCGAGAGGCTGAAGCCCAACACGAATTGGAGGCTGCGTAGATGGAACGCATTGAACCCGATCGTTTCGAATCCGTCGGCGCCGTGGCCGAAAATCTTATCCGCGGCCTTTCCGGTGAACACGTCTACCGCGGCGGCCAGATCACGGAACCCGGTGTTTATTCCGGCGTCGACATCGAACGCTACCACCACGACTCAGACTTGTTCGACGGCTTCTCGATTTCATCCAGCGGCGTCCGCTCCGTTCTGCGCCGGCCGCTCGAATACTGGTGGACCAGCCCGTACAATCCCAACCGGGAAGAACCGGAAAGCAAACCCTCTCTCGACTTCGGCAAGGCGGCCCACATGCTCCTTCTGGGCGAGGACGGATTTGCCGAGCGATATGCCCTGCGCCCCGCCAAATACGAGGATGACAAGGGCGCCTGGAAGCCGTGGAACGCCAATTCCAACGTCTGCAAGGAATGGCTGGCCAAGACCGCCGAGGCTGGCAAGACGGTCATCACAGAAACCGAAATCGGCCATATCCGCCACATGGCGGCTGCACTCCAATCCAAGGAAGCGGTCCGGCTCGGGATCCTGAACGGCCGGATCGAGCGGTCGATATTCACCAAGCGCAACGGCATCTGGCTCAAGAGCCGCCCCGACGTCATTCCCAACTCATCGGGCGATTTCGTTGATCTGAAAACTGCTGCGTCTGTCGATGACGAAAGCCTGTCGCGCGCGATTTTCGCCCATGGCTATCACGTGCAGGCAGGGTTCACCCGCATGGTCGTTCGCGATGTGCTCGGGCCTGACGCCTTCACGTCCTTCACCTTCGCCTTTGTCGAGAAACAGCCACCCTACGATGTGCGGATCATGCAGTTGAAGGACAGCGACATCGACCTTGGCGAGCGTCAGGCGATGCGCGGGCTGGCGATCCTGGCTGAGTGCATCAAGCGCGGAGATTGGCCTGGGTTTGATGGGCATGATCAGCATATCTCATTCGTGGAAATGCCTGCATGGGCGAGGACGCGGATCGACACCGAGCTTGCAGCGGAGGCAGCATAAATGAACCAGATCGTTCCATCGGATCAGACTTCCACGCGCGAGATCGGCATCGTAGCGAGTGCTGGCGGATCATCCATTGCCCCGCAGAACCTAGGCGAAGTCGTTCGCTTTGCAGAGGTCATGAGCCGAGCAGACATCGCCCTGCCGAAGCATCTCCGCGGCAACGCCGGTGCTTGCATGGCGGTAGCGATGCAGGCGCTCCAGTGGGAGATGAACCCTTTCGCCGTGGCGTCGAAGTCCTACTCGGTGAACGGCATCATTGCTTATGAAGCCCAACTCATCGCCGCCGTTGTCAATACGCGGTCAGGCATCAAGGGCCGGCTGCGCTACGAGTTCATCGGTGAAGGCAACGAGCTGTCATGCAAGGTCACCGGCATCCTCGATGGCGACGAATGCTCATACGAGACGCCGCCGTTCGGGGCGATCAATCCCAAAAATTCGCCATTGTGGAAAACCGATCCGAGGCAGCAACTCGGCTACTACGCCGCCCGTTCTTGGGCGCGCCGGCACTGCCCCGAAGTCCTGCTCGGCATCTATGACCGCGACGAGGCCGTCTCGATTGGTCCGGATAATGCCCGAGACGTGACGCCTTCCGTGATGACACGGCTTCAAGCCCGTCAGGAAGGCTCCCAGACGCGCGAAGGCTTCGACCAGTCCTTTGTGGCCCGCGAGACGGCCGCGCTTACTGGCGAGGCCGATAGCAGCCACACAGAAGACAATTCCCAATCGTCGGTGGCCTCTCCCGACGACGGCAGCAGCGAAGAAGATACGCCATCTTCACAAACCGCTGCTGCCACCAATTCACAGCCCGATGATGAATCGGGCACCTCGGAGGAAGGCAACAATCCCGGTCAGGTAACCACGGAAACGGCCGTGCCTTCCTCCGACCTCACTCCCGACGACCGGGCTTGGTTGCTCGACCTTGCAAAGCAGATTTGGGCGGCCACTGGCTTAGGCGAGCAGGATCTTGTCTCGGCCGTCGCCACCGATCTTCGCAAGACGGCTCCCGAAAACCTCTCCCAGTTGGCGCGAGACAAGGCCCTGTCCGTCGTCAAGCAGTGCAAGCTGGTCTGTTTCGGAGAGCAGGAGGCCAGCGACACGTTGCCGATCATCGCCGGAATCGTTGGTGTTGAGGATGGGGAGATTTCGTGATGTATGCTGTCCGTCGACACCCTCAAGCCTTCACCCTCGACCCGTCGAGCAAGAAAACCCGCCGACTGGAAGACCCGCGGCATCTGGCCTTCATCCGCCGGCTGCCCAGCGTGATTTCCGGCGTCTACGATTGCGAGGCCTGCCATATCCGGGCCGGCAGTGCGCTGCATCGAAAGGTCTGGACCGGCGCCGGCCGTAAGCCTGACGATTGTTGGGTCCTTCCCATGACGCCAGCCGAGCATCGAGCCCAGCACGCCATGGGCGACGAACTCGCCTTCTGGCGACAGCACGAAATCGACCCGTTTGAACTGGCCGTCCGCCTCTACGAGGTTTCGGGCGACATCGCCGCGGCCGAGCAGATCATCAGAAAGGTGCGGGCATGACCGATCTCAATGAAAAGGCGCTCAAGCCCTGCCCCTTCTGCGGAAAGGATGCGCAAATCGCGCCAGATGAAATCGGCAGCGGCGGCCAGCATGTCCCGCCTTATCATGCAGGGTGCTTGCGAGGTGCCGGTTGCGGCATCGCCTTTACCGCCGATGATCCCGACGAGGCCATTGCGGAATGGAACCGTCGCGCCCTCTCCACCGCAACGCCGCCTGATGTGGCGGGGCTGATTGATGAGTTGGCAGACGAGGCGGATTTGTGCCGGAACGAAACCGCCACTGACATTGCCGACCTATTGGACCGCGCCGCCACCGCGCTCCGTCTCTCCGCAGGTGGTGGGGTGCCAGATGGCTGGAAGCTGGTGCCAATTGAGCCGACGAGCGAAATGATTGGCTCTGGCGGGCTGGCGTCATTCAAGAGCGACATGGCAACCGGTCTCAACGTGCGCGAAGGATTGATCTCGACGTACAAGGCCATGCTGGCCGCATCCCCCACCGCACCGGCAGAAGGAGCGTGAATATGGCGCACCTATGGGAGGTCAACCACCCGTACTACATGACGGAAGGAAACTACTTTCAGGCCGGCTGCCACACCCGACACCAGACATGGCAGGAATTTGCCGACGAATTCGGAGACGCAGATCTCGACTACAACTGGTTCGTAAGATGGGATTGGCTGGAAGGTGAAGACAGTGGCGGAGGGTCCTACAATGGGGACGACTATTACCGTCACGCCTCTTTCATGCTCCAGATGATCGGGCAACGGAAAGCCAAGCTCCTTTCCTTCGAGATTTCCGTGTGCCGCGCAGATGAGCCGGCAATCCTCGAATTTCTCAAGCCAAGATGGGAATACATGAAATCGATGTGGGAGCCGCTGGCATCCCCCACTGTGGGGGCTGGCCGATGACACAGACACACGTCCTGAAAACACTCGACTTGTATTTCGACGCTATCGAACGTGGCGAGAAGACATTCGAGGTCAGACTTAACGACCGCGCCTTTCAGACCGGCGATGTTTTGGAACTGCGCCGATACGAGAAAGGGAATTATGGTCTGGGGCCGACGCTTCCACGGCGCACCATACGCAAGCGCATCACATATCTGCTTCAAGGCGGTCAGTTCGGCATTGACCCGCGTTATTGCGTGATGGGTCTCTGTGACTTGGAGGCTGGTCATGTCGAGTGAGTTGGTGGAACGGTTGCGCGAGCGCGCTGAAAGCTACCGCATGGGCGGGCCTTCATCTGAGCATACAGCAGCGCTCTTGGATGATGCAGCCGCCCGCATCGAAGCCTTGGAAGCCGAGAAAGCGCGGCTGCGAGAGGCGTTGGCACCTTTCGCTGCCCTTGCCCATGCCGAGTATGACGATGTTCCCAATGTCGTCGGCGTCACCCTGACTTTCGACAATGATGAGGAATTGGGCGCTATGCCATTTGGTTGCTTCCGCGCCGCCCGTCGCGCCCGTGAAGGAGGTAACGCAGATGGTTGATCGACTGATGGAAGCAGAGGCCGAGATCACCAGATTACACCAAGAGCGTGAGCGATGGATCGACTACACGACTGATTTGCAGCGGATCATCGAGGCGCTATGCGACCGACGAGGGCTTCCGGAGCCGGTATCAACCGCTCGCCATCACTACAACATGGCAAGGGAGCATCTAGCCGCCGAGCGCCTTGCCGGGGCGCGGGTGGTGCAACTGCGCGAACTAATCGCCAGCTATCGGGAACGTTTTACCGATGAGAAGGTGGATTACCAGCGCGCCATTCTCGACACACTCGACAACATCAAAATGGTGCTCGACGGAAACCACGATGCTGCCGCCCTTGCCGAGCCTGCCGGAGAGGCGGAGCCGGTGGCGTGCGTAGCTTGCGAGGATCGACCAAAGGGCGAGAACAATCCCTGCGCGGTATGCGGCAAAGCAGCCACCCCACCCGACGCGAGCGCGGTAAGGGGAGCGCTGGAGAGCGACCAATGGTCAATTATCGACAGGGCAATTGAGCGATACTCAAATGGAGAAATATCTGACCTCCATGCACTTGGCCTTATCACGTCAGGATTTTTGAAGCTCGACGCGGAAAGGCTCGCTGCCCTCGCAGGAGCCAAGCCATGAGCGCGCGGAACGTGATTGCGCTTCAAGAATTCGCGAAGTGGGCGATCCGAGAAGGCGCATTTCAGGCGGCTGATCTAGATGGGCTTTCCATCCAAGAAAAGGCCCTCGAACTCGGGCTGATCGAGGCGACAATCTACGATCCAGAGCGACACGGCCCATCAGATTGCGCAGAGCCGGGCGACGAATGGTTCACGTTCGCGCCATCCCTCACCGCCGGCTACGTCGTCCTGTCTCCCGACGAGGTGCGGGCTCTGGAGCGTGACAGGCAGGCTGTCGAGTTTGCGGCACGCTGGTGCTGGCGAACAGACCCGCCACACGCCAGTGGTAAGTTGACGGACGCGGAGCGCCTCAGCGCCATCAAATATCATCCGACGATCAAGCAGTACGGGCAGCCGCATGTCGATCTTGCGGAAAAGGAGGCAGTAGAGGCCGAAGCGCGCGAAAATTACCAGCGGCATGTCGAAGCAGTGAACCGGGCAACGGACACAGAAATAGCCGCCGCCATCCGCTCGCTGAAAGGAGGCCGTGATGCACAGTGACCTTATCGCCAAGCTGGGCGCAGTGAAGGCGCAAGCGTCTCAACTGCCATATCGTGACGGCGACGGATACTCTTGGGGCGGAGAGGCAGTGCTCACCATAGGCACCAGATCGATAATGATTGGCGCGGGCGCGGAGGCTTTGGCGCTTGCCCATGAAATCGCTCGCCGCTGGAATGTCGATTACGATGACACTCCCGACGCCCTCAAAGCTCTGGAGGCGCGGGATGGCTAAGCTGACGTGGAACCAGAAAAGAGCGCTGCTACGGCTGTCAGACCGTGGAGGTTGCGCAACCCCGCGAGAAGTGGCGGAGCCATTTCACTACTTTTCCCCCTATCTATGCGGATCAGGGGCGCGATCTGCACTGATGTCGCTTGCCCGCAAAGGGCTGGTGGAGGTCGCAAGCGCCGGGTCGCCAATAAGCTACCGCATCACTCCAGCCGGTAGCGCCGCTCTCACGGAGGGGAAGGATGAGTAGGAGCGACATCGCCCCCTATTGGCCGCGCGGTTTAAGCCGAGAGGAAGCCGCCCGATATGTCGGCGTCGGGGCCACGAAATTTGACGAGATGGTCAAGGATGGTCGGATGCCCAAGCCCAAGCGGGTGGATGGGCGCGTTGTCTGGGATCGTGCGGCGCTTGATCTGGCATTCAGCGATCTGCCCGATGAAAGCACGAACCGCATAGACGACCTATTGCGCAGACGAACGCACGCTGCATAAATGCAGCCATGAGCGACTATCCCTATGCAAAGCCGTTTAAGGACCGCCACGGGCACACCCGCTGGCGGTTCAGGCACAAGGGCAAGGATAAATACCTGCCCGGCGAACCAGGCAGTCCAGAATTTCATGAGGCATACACGGCCGTTCTGGAAGGAAGGAAGCCGAGAGTCGCCAAGATACATCGGTTCCCGAACAGCGTAGAGCCGAGGTCATTCGAGGCAGCTTGGCGTTTAGTGCTGAAAAGCCCTGAGTGGCGCGCTTTGGAAGCCGCTACCGTCACCCAGAACACGCGCCTGGCCCAAGAATTTCTCGCACTGCGCGTCGACCCCAACTCGCCTGAGACATGGGGGCAAATGCAGGTTTCAGATCTTCGGCGCAGGCATGTACGCGCACTTCTCAGCGATTTTTCCGAAACCCCTCACAAGGCAAAGCATCTTCTCACCACCATCCGAAAGATGATTGGTGAAGCGCTGGATGAAGACTGGATCGAGCACGACCCCACGCACAAACTGAAATGGCGCCCGGCTTACGGTGGCTGGAGAGCGTGGACGCTTCCGGAGCGGAAAGCATTCGAGGCGCGCTGGCCAATCGGGACCATGCCTCGCGCAGCTTATTCTCTCGCTCTCTGGACAGGAAGTCGACGCAGCGACGTGGCAACACAACTTTGGAGCGACGTTGATTTCGACGCCCGCCGCATAACCGTTCGACAGATCAAGGGCGGGAAAGTCCTCCGCTTACTGATGCTACCCATGCTTGAAGACGCACTTCGGGATTTGCCCCGCAGAGCGAAGACAGTGATTACAACTGAGTACGGCCAACCATTTTCGGACAAGTCGCTTACCGGCATGATGGCGCATTGGACCACAATGGCGGGCATGAAGCCGGGCTGCACATTCCATGGTCTCAGGAAGACGCTGGGAAAGTATCTGGCCGAGGAAGGCGCGACCGCAAAACAGTCGGCCGGAATTTTGGGCCACGACGATCTGGATCATGTCGAACTTTACAGCCGAGAAGCAGAGCAGGAACGGCTGGCAGTCGACGGTCTGGAACGACTGATCAGGCGGTACGGATAACCCGGCGGTCATTTGGATACCCGCGGAACGTAGCGGGAAAACTGCTTGGATACCCCGAAAAATAACCCAATGAAATCAACGGAACACGAGTCCCTCCGGGCCCACCACTTACCTTCCCCGAATAGCTCCGAAGAACTCCGAGAAGGTCCAGAAATCCAAGGAAATGCAAGGGCTTCCGGGTTAACCAGCCTCCGAAGAGGTTTGGAACAAACCGGTGACAGCCGGAAAATTTGTTGGTGCTTTCCTGCCTAGATACCCACTGGCCCTTCGTAGAGTACCAACAATGCCCCTGACCGATACCGCCTGCAAGAATGCCAAACCCACTGAAAAAGCTCGCAAAATGGCGGATGGTGGCGGCCTGTTCCTGCTTGTGCAGCCCACGGGCGGCAAGCTCTGGCGGCAGGCATATCGGTTCAACGGCAAACAGAAGCTCTTGAGCCACGGCGCCTATCCGGCCGTGACGCTTCAGGAGGCCCGTGCCGCCCGCGACGCGGCCAAGGCCCTGTTGGCGAAGGGCATTGATCCGGGCGAAGAGAAGAAGTCCGAAAAGCAGAAGGCCAAGATCGAAGCGGCGAACAGCTTCCAAGCCGTTGCCGAGGAATGGTTTGCCGCTAGGAAGGGAGGCTGGACGCCTGCCTACTCCGAACGCATCTGGCGCCGGATCGAAGCCGATCTTTTCCCCGCCATAGGCTCGACTCCGATCAACGCGATTGAGCCGCCCGAAGTTCTTCGCGCGGTCCGGGCGGTCGAAAGCCGCGATGCAGTAGTGTTGGCGGGGCGACTGCTTCAGGTCGCAGGGCAGATTTTCCGATATGCTGTAGCCAGCGGCCGGGCGGTCCGTGACCCGACTCAAGACCTGAAGGGCGCTCTAAAAGCACCCGGTGCGCAGAAACACCGAAGCGCGTTGAAGGCGGCTGAACTCCCCGATTTCCTCAAGGCGCTGTCGAACTATCAGGGCGACCGGCAAACCGTGCTGGCGCTGCGACTGGTCATGTACACGGTCGTCAGGACCAACGAAGCCCGGTTCGCCGTCTGGTCGGAGTTTGAAGGGCTGGACGGCGCCGGACCGCTTTGGCGCATCCCTGCCGAGCGAATGAAAATGCGTTCCGGCCATCTGGTGCCGCTGTCGCCGCAGGTGGTTGCGATCTTGAAGGAACTGAAGAAGATCGCGGGCGATTCCGAATATGTCCTGCCTGCGGCGACGAAAGAAAAGGTCATCTCGCAAAACACGATGATCTATGCGCTTTACCGTCTAGGCTATCATAGCCGGGCGACGGTCCACGGCTTCCGTGGCACCTTCTCGACTATCTTGAACGAGTCGGGATTCAACCGCGACTGGATTGAACGACAACTTGCGCACACCGACGGGGATAGCGTTCGAAGCGCGTATAATGCCGCCGAGTGGCTTGCCGACCGTCGGGGAATGCTTGTGTGGTGGTCCGACTATCTGGATGCTGCCGAGCACGGCCGGAAGGTGCTCAAGTTTCCGGGGCGTAGAGCGTGAGCGGGGATGGTGGCAGCGGGCCGGGATTGACGGAAGGTCGCCGTGGGCCGGTCATGACCATCGACGAAGCGGAGCGCGCTTCATCGCTTCTTGATCGGTATGCGAAAGAGCCACCGGCAGAGCTTCCGAAAGAGCCGGTCAAGACCACCCGGCGGAAGCTCACCCGAGCGGAACGCGAACGCATCTATCAAGAAGCGGAAGCCAAGTTTCAGGCGGATCACACCGACGAGTCGCGGCAAAAGTTGCAAGCCGCCTTCGATGCGCTGCGGCCTGCTTTATTGAAGCGTCCGTCGAAGAAGCAGCCGCGTAGAATTGTGCTGCGGGACCACTATCCGGCGAATCCGAGCCGGTTCGGGCAATGGCTGTGGCGGCAGGTGGCGAGCTTTGAAGATTCCCACGGGGAGACGGGGCTTGATCTGACGGAGTTGGCTACGCAATCCGGTGTGCCGATTCACAAGCTGGAATATTGGGTGGAATCGCTCCGAGCTGATGGAGACGAGAAATTCCCTAAGAATATTCGTGGTGCAGACGGCAAAAAGCGGCGTTCGCCGCACTATCCGACGGATACCGAAATCGACGCCTGCATGGCGGTGTGCGCGGACCGTGGAGATTATTTCGAAGCCGGGCTTTCTGGCGCCAATCAGCTTGTAACATTTATGTTCTTGTTGCTTGAGCAACAGAAGATGACTGCCGATGCGCTGTCGCGCGCGACTAACATCCCGCTGAAGACCATCGAGAGTTGGGGCGCCCGGAACTCGAAAAATCGGAAAGAGCCGTCCTTGAACGATCTAGGGGCCTGCTTCGAAGAGCTTGGCCGCCCGCTGGTGCCTGCCCGTGAGCGGAACGCTTCGGCCTTGTTCCTGCATGAGTTCGCTGCCCTCAAGCTGGCGCACGCCGAAAGTGACCCGGCGCCCGACACGCGGCGAATGAAGACCCCAACCCGTCGCTGCTGATTTTCCCCTGCACCTGTAGGGGAACATCGGCTCGCCGATTCTGCCACCTTTCGAGCCAAGCCGGATGCTCCCGGCGCGTTTCGAAAGGTGGACCATATGCACGACAATCCCTCACCCTCTTTTGTGCGGTGGCCCGAGCTTTTGGCAGAAGTGCCGCTCGGGCAGAACTCTATCCGCGACATGATCAACCGTGGCGAATTTCCGGCGCCGGTTCCGCTTGGCCCGCGCACCGTCGGCTTCGTCCGCGACGAGATCGAGGCGTGGAAGGCCGAACGCATTGCGGCGCGTAGGGGACAGCGCAATGGCCGCTGATCCCATCACCACGGCACTTCAGTTTGTGCATGACGATGCCGACAGTCTGACCCTTGCGCTTGCCGGTGTGGCCGCTGGTGCCCGTGTTCTGCCAGTCCTGCGGCAAGGTAACACCTTCGTTCCCGTTGCCCTAGCGATGGGGCCGGGCCGTTCGCCGTGGACCGCCGCGACGCGCGACCCTGACGGGCTGCGGCGCTTGTTCGCCGAGCACCCCCGCGCCGTTGCTGCTTTCGTTGACCAGACGGATTTCGGTTTGCGAGCCCGCGTTTGGTCCGGTGATCGCCTCACCACGATTCCTACGGTTCACGTGAAGGTTTGAAAAGATGACCACGATCAAATCCGCGATGGCTGCCCGAACCGACCTGCGGAATCGGATTGCCGAGCTTGATGCAACCGAAGCCAAGCTGCGGCGAGAATTGGCTGAAGCGACGGAAGAAATCACACGTATTCGAACGGCGGTAGCCGAAGAAGCTGGCACCGCACTGTTGGACGGCGCGATAATTCCGCCCGAGAAATCCGAACGGCGCCGTAAGGAAATCACCAAGCTGCGGAAGGTCGAAGAGGTCACGGCCGCCGCGCTCAACCAGATTCCCACACGCCGACAGAAGCTGGAAGATGAATTGGCTTTGTCTGGACCCGATTTTACCGATGCCGCCCTTGATGCCGTTTCCAGCCGCCGGGTGGCTGCGCTGGAACAGGTCAAAGCCGCGCTTGCCGGGATCGCGGAACCGCTGGCTGAACTTACCGCGTCGGACACGCTGGAACGCGATCTTCTCGGACAGGAATATGCGTTTGATCCCGTGCGGCACCCCGACGTTTTCGCGGGCCGTATCGTGGCGAGCCGTTTCTTGGATGCGCTGCCCGTGCGCCTGATGCCTGAAGAACTGGACGCTTTCGCCATACGGGCGCGAGCCGCCGAAATCGCCGCCCGTTGGCTGGCCGAGGTCAAGGAGGACTGAAACATGGTGAAGCTGCTGGCACGCCATGAAATCTGGCGCTCAAGTGGACGGATGCGGCCCACCGGCGAATTCGACCGGGAGGGTAATTCGAAGCTCCGGGTGGAGACCATCGTGATCAAGCCGGGCACGATCTTCGAATCTGATGACGCCGAGGCGGAGCAACTGGTTTCCGACGGGGCGGCGTTTTTCGCCCACGATCACGAAACCCCCCAATTCGATGAAAACTGAAAGGAACGACCATGGTTGAATTGCTCGCCACCACCGACATTGCCGCCGAAGATTTTGGCGCTCCGCCCCGTGCCCGCGCGGGTGAGACTTTCACCGCGTCCGACGTGGAAGCGGCCGCGTTGATCGACGCCGGGCTTGCCGTGGCCGCTGACAGCCCGGACGCTGCTCTGCATCGTGATGCGCGCGCAGCGCTGATGCACAAGCGCGATGACTGACCCGTTTGACCGGCGATGGATCCAGCGCCGGGTGCAAGAGCTTCGTGTTGGCGGGATGCCTCGCGCGATGGCCCGTGCTTATGCTCGGGCCGAGGCCAAGGGGCGCCGTCGTGTCTCCCGAATGACTGGTTTCCCTGCCGCCGAAGCTGCGGAAATCGCGGTTGAAGACGGGCGCCCCGTCGTCTTGATCGACTCGGCGCTGGTCCCGCCCGAGCGGCGGGACGCGGTACGCCGCTTTCTCTTCAGCCCGTTGGGCACCTCGCAATGAACGAAGCCCGCCGAGGACGACCGGCGGGCTTCAGGAAGTGGCCATACAGAGGTGCGGCAGAGGTCCGCTAAGACATTGACATATCATCAAAAACGATCCTCCACAACGTCGAATGACGGCTTCATTGTACGCTTCGCAGAAGGTCGCGGACGGAACCTTGGCAAAGCCGATAACAAGACCCTCGAATGGGGGAAGTTTCGCAAGCTATTCGAGACTCCTACCCGCACTAAGGAGTCGTTCAAATCCTACATGGGGATGAGCCACGAAGAGCAGGTCAGACTCAAATCTATAGATGGCTGGATTTATCGTACCCACGTTGCGGGCGCATCTCGCAACGCCACTTCAGGCAAACCGACCGTGCTTTGGTCGCTCGATTACGACTATGCAACAGCGGAACTCGTTGACCGGATCAAGATGGGCTTGGTCGCACATGGATACGAATATCTAGTCCATAGCTCCCGGCGGCACACCGACGAAAAGCCCCGCATCCGATTTTGGGGGCTGTTCTCACGGCCGGTGTCGAACGATGAATACGGCCCGCTTGCGCGCATCATTGCCCGAACCATCGATCCCGAGATGAAGTTGGTCGATAAGGTCAGCTTCCGTCCCGCACAGATGATGTTCAAGCCTACCGCGTCCGAGGATGGCGATTGGCTCTATTACCATAACGCCGGGGCGCCCGCTGACCCGGACGTGATCTTCGCCGATTTCGAAGTTACCGATGGCGATTGGCGCGACTTGTTGAACCTGCCTCGCTGCGAAGGCGAAGAGCTTCGCGAGCACGCGAGCAAGGCAGAAGACCCCACGACGAAGAAGGGGCCGGTTGGCGACTTCTGCCGCGCCTATGACGTGATCGAGGCTATCGAGAAGTTCGACCTGCCCTATGAGCCGACCGACGACAGTAGCGAGAAGCCCCGCTTCACCTACACCGGCGGCACGACGACAAACGGCGCAGTTGTCGAAGACGGCGGCCTGTTCCTCTATTCGCACCATGGCAGCGACCCTTGCGCCGACCGGCTGGTGAACGCCTTCGATCTGGTTCGGATTCACAAGTTCGGTCATCTCGACGACGAGGCGAAGGACATCGCGCCGACGGGGCTTCCGTCATGGAAAGCCATGCTCGACTTCATCGCCGATGATCCCGAGTACCGGCGCCAACAGGCCGAGTCCAGGTATGACCAACAGGCCATGTTCGATGATCTGGTAGACGGCGACGAACCGGGCGATGTTGGCGACGATGACCTTCAGGCCGATCTTGACGAACTGGTGGGCGATCCGAAGACCAAGCGGACCGACTGGCAGCTTGGGCTTGAGCGCACCCGTGACGGCAGCGTGACGAATACCGTCGCCAATCTGGCAACCATCATCGCCAATGATGCTCGCATTAGCCCGTGTGTCGAGTTCAACGCATTCCGTGAACAGGTGGTGACGCGGAAGCCGTTGAAGACGAAGCTCGCTGTCGTCGCCCGCATCCCGATCCGGGATCGCGCGAACGGCGACGTTTGGCAGGACCAGCACACAGATGCGCTCCGCATTCTGCTAGAGGCCCCCAACGGCCCGAAGCTGCCCGGATGGGGTTTGAAGCCGTCGGATCGTGATCTTCAGGCGGCAATCGGAAATGCCGCCCGGCTGGCGCCTTTCCACCCGGTCCGGGAACGCCTTGAGGCCGTGCCTTGGGACAAGGTCCCGCGTGTGGAAACGCTTTTCGTCGATTTCCTTGGCGCCGAGGACAATCCCTATCACAGGGAAGCGGCCCGGAAGTTCATGGTTGCGGCCGTCGCCCGAGCTTTCGAGCCGGGGCACAAGTTCGACTTCGTTCCGATTCTCGAAGGGGTGCAGGGCAAGCGCAAGAGCACCTTCATTCGCGTGCTGGCGCTCGACTGGTTTGAGGAAATGAAAGGCGACTTCGGAGACGAGAAGCGGCTTGTCGAGCAGATGATGGGCGCGTGGATTCTCGAACTCCCGGAATTGTCGGTGTTGCGGCGATCTGACATTGAGGAAGTGAAAGCGTTCGTCTCCGCATCGCATTCGACCGTGCGCTTGAGCTATGGCCGCCTGTCGAGGGTCTTCCCGCGCCAGTGCGTATTCATGGGCACGACCAATCAGGACTCCTATCTAGTGGACGACACGGGCAACCGGCGCTGGTGGCCCGTCCGCTGCGAAGTCGAGGAAATCGACACCGCCCGGTTGAAGGAAGTCGTCCACCAGCTTTGGGCGGAGGCGCTGCATCTCTATCGCCAGATGCGGCGGGACCAGCCGGAAGGCACTCTGCCGCTCTACCTGACCGACCCCGAGGCTCGCCGGGTTGCGGGCGAGGTTCAGGAGAGCCGCCGCACGGTCAACGATACCGACGCCACAGCGGGCATGATTCAGGAGTGGCTAGATACCCCCGCGACGCTAGGGCGGATGGATGAAGTGACCTACACCCGCATGGCGACGTGCATCGCGCAAATCTGGAAGGAAGCGCTCGATGGGAACCGGCCCCCCAACACCACGGAGTCGCGGATGATCGGCAAGAGCCTGCGGAAGATCGGGTGGGAAACGAGCCGGAAATCCGAGCGCTTTCCGGGCTACGGCATCACGAGGGTCTTCAAACGGACGCCCGCCGATCTTGCACGCCTGAAGAAGCAGCGGCAGGAAGATGATTTCGACGGCTTGGTGTAACCAAAGCGGGGATTTTTCGGTTACGCCGCCAATTGTCATTTAAGGCATTGAAATCAATGTTTTTTTCGGCATCTATCTGGCCGTGGTGTAACCGTAACCATCGCTTCCTGTAAAGGCTCCGGGAGACGTTCCCGTTTTGCCGTGACAGCACCCGTACCGTGTCACGGTTATCAGAGGAATCGTTTGTAGCTGTTAGGGAATATATTGGTTACATGGTTACAGAAATAGAAATATGCAATTCAAATCAACTGGTTAGACTGTAACCAAACACCTGTAACCATAGTGTAACCAAACGGCCGGGTTTCCGACGTCAGTCGTTTGCAGGGTCATGACAAAACCCGTTGTAGATGTTGTTGCAGCGGTTGCTATGTCCGCTGAGCTGTAAGCATCCGAGCAGGCACGCGGCTGAGAGACGCGCGCGTGATGTTGAGCTGAGCTATGATGCAGGGATTGGGTTTCAGGCGGCCTGCTGATGAGGCGCTGTCTCGGGCTGG
>JAIPUZ010000079.1 GCA_022833215.1 Mesorhizobium sp.
CTTTGGCGCGGTCCCAGTGGATTTTCGGCGTCTTGTAGAAACCCGCAGCCGAAAGCTGGATGCGGTTCATGTAGGCCTGCCTGACCAGTTCGTTGAAGGCAATCTCCTCGTTGCCCACCCGCACCCGGTTGGGCAGGAATACGATCTGATCGCGCGGAATCTGATGCGTTTCGGCGGCGAAATCGATCAGGCGGTCCTTGATCTGGCGCGCCGCATCCTGCGCCGCCATGCCGTTGAGGTCCGCACCTGAAGAAGCGGCGGTCGGCGACGTGTTGGGCACCTTGGCCGTGGTGGTGGCGGTGATCTTCACACGGTCGAGATCGATCTGGAATTCTTCCGCGACAACCTGCGCGACCTTCAGATGGAGGCCCTGCCCCATCTCGGTGCCGCCGTGGTTCATGTGCACCGAACCGTCGGTGTAGACATGCACCAGCGCGCCGGCCTGGTTGGACTCGGTCTTGGTGAAGGAGATGCCGAACTTCACCGGCGTCAGCGCCAGCCCGCGCTTGACCACCGGACTGCCGGCATTGAACTCGGCTATCGCCTTGCGCCGTCCGGCATAGTCGGCGCTCTCTTCCAGTTCGGCGACGATGCGCTGGATGATGCAGTCCTCGACCTTCTGGTGATAGGGCGTGATATTGCGTGTCCCCTCCACGCCCATCGCGTCGTAGAAATTCAGCTTGCGGATTTCGAGCGGGTCCTTGCCGACCGCGAACGCCACCTCGTCGATGACGCGCTCCGCGCCCACCATGCCCTGCGGCCCGCCGAAGCCACGGAAGGCGGTGTTCGACACGGTGTTGGTGTAGAGCGGCGCCGACTTGGCAAGCACATGCGGGAAGAAATAGGCGTTGTCGCAGTGGAACAGGGCGCGGTCGCCCACCGGTCCGGACAGGTCCGCCGAAAATCCGGCGCGCAGCGCAAAGGTGTAGTCGATGCCGAGGATGCGGCCTTCATCGTCGAAGCCGACATCGTAGTCGATGGCGAAATCGTGCCGCTTGCCCGTCGCGGTCATATCCTCGTCGCGGTCGAGACGCAGCTTGACGGCGCGCTTCAGCTTCTTGGCGGCGATGGCCGCCAGCGCCGCGCACTGGTTCGCCTGCGTTTCCTTGCCGCCGAAGCCGCCACCCATGCGGCGCACCTCGATGGCGACCGAATGGCTCGGAACCCCCAGCGCATGGGCGACCATGTGCTGGGTTTCGCTCGGCCCCTGCGTCGAGCAGTAGACGAGGACGTCCTCGTCCTCGCCCGGAATGGCCAGCGATACCTGCCCTTCCAGATAGAAATGGTCCTGCCCGCCGAGACGCATGCGCCCTTTCACCCGGCGCGGCGCACTGGCAAGGGCTGCGGCCGCGTCGCCGCGCTTCAGCGTCAGCGGTGTGGTCACCTGCCTGTGGGTTTCCACATCGACATCCCATATGTCGATGACCGCCGGCAGTTCCTCATATTCAATCTTCGCCAGCCTTGCGGCGCGGCGCGCCTGTTCGCGCGTCTCGGCTATCACGCAGAAGATCGGCTGGCCGTGGAACTCCACCTTGCCGTCGGCCAGCACGGGGTCGTCGTTCATGCCGCTGGGCGAAATTTCGTTGACGCCGGGTACGTCGATGGCTGTCAGCACATCGACAACGCCGGGAGCCGCCCGCACCGCGGAAAGGTCGATCGAGCGGATGGTGCCATGAGCGACGTTGGCGAGGCCAAGCCCGGCGTGCAGGGTGCCGAAAGGCTCCACGATGTCGTCGATATAGACGGCCGTGCCGGTCACGTGCTTGTGCGCGGAATCATGGCGCGGCGATGCGTGGACGCCGCCAACGATCTTCTCGGCCTTGAGATTGCTTGTGTGCTTCGTCATCGATCCTGCCTCCCCGGTGCCTAAGCACCTCGCGGCCACTCAGGCCGCAACGGTATATCTCGATACGCGCGCCGGAACCTTTGCCCCGGATGTTTCCAGATGGAAGCGGCGCAACAGGTTCTTCGCCGCCAGCATTCGATATTCCGCCGTGGCGCGCATGTCGGTCAGCGGTGTGAAATCCTGCTCATAAGCAGGGATCGCCGCCTCGATCGTCGCTTCCGTCCACGGTTTTCCGGTCAGTGCGGCCTCGACCGCGCTTGCCCGTTTCGGTGTCGCCGCCATGCCGCCATAGGCGATGCGGATTTCCTTCACCATGCCGTCGGCGGCAAGTTCGAGATGAAACGCGCCCAGGGTGGCGGTGATGTCTTCCTCGCGCCGCTTGGAAATCTTGTGCACAGCATAATGGATGCCTTCGCCCGGCACCGGCACATGAACGGCCTCGACGAACTCACCTGGCTGACGGTCCTGCTTGCCATAGGCAATGAAGAATTCTTCCAGCGGAATGGTGCGCCTTTCGCTGCCCTTGCGCAGGGTGAGCCTGCTGCCAAGCACAATCAGCGGCGGCGGCGTGTCGCCGATAGGCGAGCCGTTGGCGATGTTGCCGCCGATGGTTCCCATGTTGCGGACCTGCTCGCCGCCGATGCGGGCCACCAGAGCGCCAAGTGCCGGTATACGCAGCGAAAGATAATCGAAGGCTTCGTTGTAGGTGACGCCGGCGCCGATGGTGACGACGCCGTTTTCCTCGCTCATGGAGCGCAGCTCCCGCACGCCGCCGATAAAGACGGCCGGCGAGATGTTGCGCATCATCTTGGTGACCCAGAGCCCGACATCGGTGGAGCCCGCCACCACGGTCGCCTTCGGCTCCGCCTCCAGAACCGCGGCAAGATCATCGACATTGGCCGGCACGATCAGGCGCGCACCATCCTCGCCGACCTCGACGCGGGAACCGTCGTCCATCCGCGCCAGCCGCGCGAGGATCGAGGCGCGCTCACTGGCCAGCGGGTCCTCGCTCACCCTGCCATAGCTGGAAATGGCGCGCGCGGAGCGGATGATCGCCTCATAGCCGGTGCAGCGGCACAGATTGCCCTGCAATGCCTTCTCGATCTCGAAATCGGAGGGGTTGGGCGAGCGCATCCACAGCCCGTAGAGCGACATGACGAAGCCCGGCGTGCAGAAGCCGCATTGCGAGCCGTGGAAATCAACCATGGCCTGCTGCACCGGATGCAGCCGTCCTTCGTTCGGCGCCAGATGCTCGACCGTCACGACATGGCAGCAATCGAGCGAACCCATGAAGCGGATGCAGGCGTTGACGCCCTCATAGACCAGTTCGTTGCCGACCCGCTTGCCGACCAGAACCGTGCAGGCCCCGCAGTCGCCCTCGGCGCAGCCTTCCTTGGTGCCGCGCAGGTTCTGCGACAGGCGCAGCCAGTCGAGCAGCGTCTGATCCGGCGCCACCGAAGTAAGCACCACATCACGATCGTTCAGAATGAAGCGTAGCTCGTGGCGTATTGCTGCGGCCATCGCTTTAGCTCCCCCGATAGGTGGAGTATCCGTAGGGCGATATCAGTAAAGGCACATGATAGTGCTTCGGTTCCGCCATGCCAAACCGGATCGGCAC
>JAIPUZ010000080.1 GCA_022833215.1 Mesorhizobium sp.
CCAGCCCGAGACAGCGCCTCATCAGCAGGCCGCCTGAAACCCAATCCCTGCATCATAGCTCAGCTCAACATCACGCGCGCGTCTCTCAGCCGCGTGCCTGCTCGGATGCTTACAGAATTACACGTCGATCTCGCAGAGAAACACGCGCCGCAAAAAGGTCAGCCAGTGCTCCGTCAGGGGGACAACCGCAGTGCTGCGCCGGAACGTGGAATTTTTGCCTTTGCAGGCGTACCGCTCACTCGGGAACTGTCCTTCAACGAAGGCAGCTTGCCGGGAGATTTGCAGCGCGTGCAAAATTATTCAATGAAACCAAAGTGTTATGGTGTCAAAAACCCGTATCGGACGTTACGCACCCTCATAAGTTGGGAGGCGTTGGTAGCGGAGGAGGGATTCGAACCCCCGACACAAGGATTATGATTCCTCTGCTCTAACCGACTGAGCTACTCCGCCCCGGCGCGCAGGATTCGATTTGCGGCCCGTTGCCGCCGAACCCTCGCAAGGTCGGGCGGATATAAGGGGGGCATGGCTGGCCTGTCAAGCACGCAAACGACTTGTTCTGCAGGCAAGGCAACCTATTTTTTTTATGATGTATTGAGCCACGCCGCCGTGAATGCGCGGGGTTGAGTTCGGATCGCCCCGCCGCTATGTGTCAGCCACGAAAATTTCGAGTCCACGATTGATGAAACCGCGTATTGCCGTCCTTGGATGCGGATACTGGGGCAGCAACCATGTCCGCACCCTCAAGGCGCTCGGAGCCCTCTACGCGGTCTCCGATGCCAATCGCGATCGCGCCGAAGGCTTTGCCAGCGAACAGGAATGTATGGCGCTCGCTCCCGACGAGCTTTTCGGGCGCGAGGAGATCGACGCGATCGTAATGGCCCTGCCGCCGCAGTTCCATGCCGAGACTGCCATCCGCGCCGTCGAGGCGGGCAAGGATGTGCTGGTCGAGAAGCCGGTGGCGCTTACCGTCGAGGATGCCCGGCGCGCAGTGAAGGCGGCGCAGGACAATTCACGCGTCTACATGGTCGGCCATGTTCTGCGTTTCCATCCCGCTTTCGAAAAGCTCAAGGCCCTCGTCGATGACGGCGAGCTCGGCGAGGTGCGCTACATCCATTCGCATCGTCTCGGACTCGGCAAGTTCCACACCGAGAACGACGCGCTGTGGGACCTCGCCCCTCATGATTTGTCGATGATCCTCGCCATCACTGGCGCCGCCCCGGTGGAAGTGCACGGGGAAGGGGCAGCGGCGCTCGATCATCTGAGCGATTTTGCGCATCTGCATATGCGCTTCCCGGGCAATCTGCGCGGGCACCTGTTCGCCTCACGCCTCAATCCCTACCGCGAGCGGCGGCTGACGGTCGTCGGCACGAAAGGCATGGCGGTGTTCGACGATGTCGAGCCATGGGAACGCAAGCTGGCTGTCTATCATCACTCCATCTGGCAGGACAGCGGCCAGTGGGCGTTCACTGCCGATGAACCGCACTACATTGCGGTGGAGCAGGGCATGCCGCTGACGCGCGAGCTGGAACACTTCATCCATTGCATCCAGACGCGGGAGGAACCGCGCACGAATGGCGAGGAGGCCATTCGTGTCCTTCAGGTGCTGACAGCGGGCACGGTACGCCACCAGGGCGCATCCTAGGAAGCGTTCGGTTCCCCGGCTCCCGGCTTTTGCGTATGCGGTTCAGCCGTGTGCCTGTGCCGGTACGGCACCCAGACGCGACAACATGGCCTCGGCTTCCGCGCCGCGTTCGGAGCGGCCGATAAAGCCACCGCCCAGCACCCGCGCTTCGTTGCCGTCGTCGGAATAGAGCACGCAGGCCTGACCGGGGGCGACGCCGGATTCGCCATCGACCAGTTCGACTATGGCCGTGCCTTCGCGCTGGCGCAGCACGGCCGGGCGGGGAGGGCGGGTCGAGCGCACCTTGGCGAAGATCTCCACGCCTTCTGCCGGGATTTCCGCCAGCGGTGTGTCGCCCAGCCAGTTCATGTCGCGCAGATAGACCTTGTGCGTTTCCAGTGCCTCGCGCGGTCCGACAATGACGCGCGAGCGCTCGGAATCGAGGTGGACGACATAGAGCGGTTCACCGGAGGCGACGCCTATGCCGCGGCGCTGGCCGATCGTGTAGCGCAAAATGCCTTCATGCCGGCCCAGTACGCGCCCGTCGATATGGAGGATGTCGCCGGGGCTGGCGGCTTCCGGCTTCAGCCTGGCGATTATGTCCGAATATTTTCCCTGCGGTACGAAGCAGATGTCCTGGCTGTCCTGCTTGGTCGCGACAGACAGCCCCATTTCCTCGGCCATGGCGCGCACAGCCGGCTTGGGCAGGTCACCCAGGGGAAAGCGCAGATAATCCAGCTGCTCCTGCGTGGTTGCGAACAGGAAATAGCTTTGGTCGCGGTCGGAATCGCGCGGCCGGTACAGCGCCCGGTGCGCTCCGTTGGGACGGGAGCGGATATAGTGGCCGGTGGCCAGCGCATCGGCGCCCAGTTCCCTGGCGGTCGTCAGAAGATCCGCGAACTTGACGGTCTGGTTGCAGGAAACGCATGGAATCGGCGTCTCGCCATGTACATAGCTTTCAGCGAAGGGGTTGATCACCGCCTCGCGGAAACGCCGTTCATAATCGAGCACATAATGGGGAATACCCAGCGTTTCCGACACCCTGCGGGCGTCGTCGATGTCCTGTCCGGCGCAGCACGAGCCCGGCCGGTGCGTGGCTGCGCCATGATCGTAGAGTTGCAGCGTCACGCCGATGACATCGTAACCTTCGCGTTTGAGCAGCCCGGCCACAACCGAGGAATCGACGCCGCCGGACATGGCGACGACGACGCGCGTGTCCTGCGGGCGTGCGGGAAGGTCAAGGCTGTTCATCTCTTCATTCCAAACAGGATACGAGGGCATTGCATTCCGGTTCGCCGGATACGGGCCTGGCACGTGAATATAGGACAGGCATCGATGGCTTGCCAGACCGGTTTTCCCGCGAACCGGGGACCGGGCAAACAGCTTTCAAGGCATTTGAACCATCTTTGAAATAAATGCCAGCGTATTCCCTAACGTGATGTTCATGTTCGTTACCTATCCATTAGGAACTGCTTAGGCAATTTTTAAAGCTGTGGCGGTAGTGTGGCGGCGATTGGTTCTTGCGTGTTTTTAGTAGAGAGTATGATGACCGATCTTGTTAGACCGCGAGTCAAATACGTAATCGGGCCTGACGGCAGCCCGCTTACAATTGCCGATTTGCCGCCAAGCAATACGCGGCGCTGGGTTATCCGGCGCAAGGCAGAGGTGGTGGCAGCCGTGCGCGGCGGCCTGCTGAGCCTTGAGGAAGCGTGCCAGCGTTATGCCCTGACGACGGAGGAATTCCTGTCCTGGCAAGCGTCGATCGACGAATACGGACTGGCGGGCCTGCGTACCACGCGCATCCAGCAATACAGACATTAAGGCATTTTGAAGTCAGGCGACCTCGGCTGGGGTCGCGACAAAATGCGATGAAACCAAACGAGCGGAGCCGCAGCCCGGGCTATCCGGCTGCGCGGCGCTCCGGTCATCGGGTTTTTCTACAGGCAGGGTGGGCGAAATCCGCCTTTGTTTCTGCCGGGCAACCCGCATCTCTCCGGCTGCTGGGGACAGAGGATTGGATTGAAAGACCCCGGCTGAAAGGTTGGGGCTTTTTCCGTTTCCCGGGACCCGAAGGGGATGGCGCATCAAGGCTGTTGCGCCGCCCGCTTGCGTTTGAAATGCAAAGCGGCCCCGCAGGCTGGCTGTGGGGCCGTTGAAATCGCAGAGGGTTTTCGGGATCAGCCGATCATCGCGCTGCGGGGAGGTGCTTCGGCCTCCCGGGTCTTGCCGTCGCGCATTTCCAGCAATTCGGCCTTGGCAAGCTCCGCTTCAGCCTCGGCAAGTAGGGTTTCGGCTGCGCTGCGCTGCTTTGCCAGATCGGCCTGTGAATCCCTGAGATTGTCGCGGCGCTGGCGCGCGGCCTTGGCGAAGGTTGGGTAGGCGAAATGACTGATATCGGTGATGCCGGCTTTCTTTTCCTCGGCGGTGATCTGAAGCTCCAGTTCCCCGGCCATGCGATCGAATTCGGCGATCATCGCGTCGAGCTGTGCCAGCTGCCGCCGTTTCTCGTTCACCTGGAACTGTTTCAGACGAACGAGGCTTTCACGTGACTTCATGACCCTCAACTCCGCACATACTCTTTACGCTCACTGCTGTGGCGGAACGGCCCGGGCCCTCCACCAGCTGTTTTCCACCGGACCATGCCAATGGAAAACAAAGTCCTAAGATTTTTTGCGCCCGGTAACCATTCGTTTACGGGCATTGTTAATCATACGCGGCAGGGCTTAAGACCCGGTAAAAATTTCCGCTTCGGATTTTGTGCCGGCGAGAGAGTCCCATGAGTCACTTACGGCAGTTTTCTGACGTAGTGGATGAATTTGGGCTTTCCCCGAATCATCTTTGGATTCAACAGGGTGTGGAAAGAGGTTAAAAATTCTGATATCGTTCGAAGCACGAAATTAGGATTTGTTAACCATTCGGTGGCAGTTTTCGATTCAGGCAATCGCTGCCGCGGGCCAGGACGGGTCGTGAAGAGGTTCGGCGGCAGAAAAGGGGAATGAGATGCGCGTTCTGCTGATAGAAGATGACAGTGCAACGGCACAGAGCATCGAGCTCATGCTCAAATCCGAGAGCTTCAATGTCTATACCACCGATCTCGGTGAGGAAGGCGTCGATCTCGGAAAGCTCTATGACTACGATATTATTCTCCTTGACCTGAATCTTCCCGATATGTCGGGCTATGAGGTCTTGAGAACTCTTCGCCTTTCCAAGGTGAAGACCCCGATTCTTATCCTTTCCGGCATGGCCGGCATCGAGGACAAGGTTCGCGGACTCGGCTTCGGCGCCGACGATTATATGACCAAGCCGTTCCATAAGGACGAGCTGGTCGCCCGCATTCATGCCATCGTGCGTCGTTCGAAGGGCCACGCCCAGTCGGTCATCACCACCGGCGATCTCGTGGTCAATCTCGATGCCAAGACGGTTGAAGTCGGCGGACAGCGGGTGCATCTGACCGGCAAGGAATATCAGATGCTCGAGCTGCTTTCGCTGCGCAAGGGCACCACCCTCACCAAGGAAATGTTCCTTAACCACCTTTACGGCGGCATGGACGAGCCGGAACTGAAGATCATCGACGTCTTTATCTGCAAGCTTCGCAAGAAGCTGGATGCGTGCTCGGGTGGACAGAACTACATCGAAACGGTCTGGGGCCGCGGCTATGTGCTGCGCGAGCCGGAAGATATCCGCGAAAGCGCCTGACTGGGCGCTTTCCCGTCAAACCGAAAAAGACCCGGCAATGCCGGGTCTTTTCTTTTCTGCCGGGCTGTCTGCCGGGGAGGGAAGCTGCCCTGAAGAAAATAAAGGTTTAAAAACAATCGCCTGAGGCCGGCGCTGGAATCTGGAGAAGCCCGATGGCCTTCCACGGCGAATCAGGCGGCGATCTTCGTCGTCTGGAGGCAGCCCAGCAGATGGTTGCGATCGAAGGGTTTCAGAAGATAGCCCTCGGCACCGGCGCGCCTTGCCCGCATGATCGTGCCGACATCCATTTCCACCAGAGAAACCAATATCCTCGGCGTCAGGGCATTTTTGATCGCGCGGATTTCGCGAATGAGATCGGTGGCCTCCATATCGGGCAGGTTGGTGGACACGACGACGATGTGCGGCATGGTCCTGCGGCAGATTTCCAGTGCCTCTGCACCCGTTCCGCTTTCCAGAACCGTGAGTTCAGGAGTGGCGAGGATACGCTTGGCGACGCGACGGATCACGTTGGACCCATCAGCGAACATGCAGAATTGCTTCATTTTTTCTTCCCGAACCGCGCTTTGGCGCTGAAGGCCATGGCGAGCTTTGGCACATGGTAGCGGGCAGGAGTAAAAAAGCGGGAAACTTGTTGAATAAAGTTTTCTTGAAAATTCCCCGGAACGCAACCTGCGCGCGAAAGCTTCTCCGGCATGCGTACCGGGAGTAGCGTATGGCGTGAAGATAAGGTTCAGGCTGCCGTCAGGGTGATTTCGTCGGCGGTGGCGTGGATCGAGATCGTCATGCCCGCCTCGCGTGCCATAAGCAGTGTGTAATAGGGCTGAACGGCATGGGCATCGATCGGCTCTTCGGGCTTGTTGCCGGAATGCAGCTCAAGGAATTTCGGCGGCACGCGCAGCATCGGGCCGCTGGACGAGATGACGAAGCGCGGTTCCGTTTCAAGGTTTTCCAGCGTCACCGAAATCCTGCCGCCGCGCGGGATGGCCGCGTTGGCGATCAGGATGAGGTTGAGCAGCAGCTTGACCTTGTTCTTCGGCAGCAGTGCGCGCCCGCCCGTCCACGTCAGTTCCGGCTTCTCGTTCTTGAGAAAAGCGGTCGCGACGGCCTCGGCATCGCCGGTATCGATCTGCATTCCGGCGGAGCCGGCCGCACCGAAGGCGATGCGCGCGAATTGCAGGCGGGCCGAGGCATTGCGCGCGCTCTGGCGGATGAGGTTCATGGCGTCCTCGTCGGCGCCGCCCTCGTCGAGCAGTTCCAGCCCGTTGTTGATGGCCCCTACCGGGGAAATGATGTCGTGACAGACGCGGCTGCACAGAAGGGCGGCGAGATCAGGCGCGGAAAGCGTGAAAAGGTCTGTCATGAGCGGCGGTCCCTGCAAGAATCAGTCTGTCGACGTGCATACGCCACCTTGCGCCAACACCATATACCCTGCGGAATCGCTGCCGGCCGATGCGCCGTCGTGACCGCAAATCCTATCGTGTGCGCAAGGCGGATGTCCCCAAAATGGCAGTTTCGGCCTTCGAACTGCCATCTTCATCTGAAAGGTTAATGGTTGAAAAAGGATTACGGCATAGTTTGCCGTGACAGGCATCATAAGCGGTCGGCACAGAATCGCGGATGCAAGAGGCGCAGGCAAGGTGCTCCGTTACGGAGATTGACTGCATGTTTTCCCGAATCCGCGAGCTGGGTTTCATCCGGGCTCTGGCTACGACCATCATCCTCGCGAGTGCGCTCGCCGTTTCGGTGTCGGCCTCGCGAGCTCAGGAATACACGGCTCAGGAGATCGTGGATTCCGGACACCGCTTTTTCGGTTCCACCTCGGGCGGCCTTGCCAGCGTTGTCGAGAAGGTGTTCTCGTCCTACGGCCTGCCCAACGGATATATTCTGGGCGAGGAGGGATCCGGCGCGCTGATCGGCGGCCTGACCTATGGCGAAGGCACGCTCTACACCAAGAATGCGGGCGACCATAAGGTGTTCTGGCAGGGGCCCTCGCTTGGCTGGGATTTTGGCGGGCAGGGCTCGCGCGTCATGGTTCTGGTCTACAATCTCGACGACATCAGCAACCTCTACACCCGTTTCGGCGGGGTCGCCGGCTCGGCCTATGTCATTGCCGGCGTGGGGTTCAATGTGCTGAAGTCCAACCAGATGCTGCTTGTGCCGATCCGCACCGGGGTGGGTGCCCGGCTTGGCATCAATATGGGCTATCTGAAACTCACACAGTCGCCGACCTGGAATCCCTTCTGAACCCGCTTTCGTTCCGGCAGGACGCGAATCGATCTTGCCGGGCCATGGGAATTGGTTCATGCCTAGGAAAGCGGGCGTTCTGGCGAACGCCGCGTCCGCTGCTCCGGCTTCCTTTGCGGGCCGCATTTATGCGACGTCAGACGGTTTTGTCTGGCTGCAAGATGCTCCAGGCAGGTCGCCCGGAAGCGGGAGCCGGTTTCGGTGTAACGACACGCGTGGAAGCGATGACCTGAAGAGGCGGAATGCGAATCCGAAGGATCGCTGCTCCTCAGGCCGCTGCCGGCGGAATTTGGAACGGATAGCGTATCTTGGTCCAGTCGATCCTTTTCTTCCTGCTTGGCTTTCTGTGTGCGGGCTTCATCGCGCTTCTGATCGCGCCGCCCATCTGGCGGCGTGCGGTGAAACTGACGCACAGGCGTCTGGAGGCGGCGTTGCCTCTCACCCGCGCCGAACTTCAGGCCGACAAGGACAGGGTGCGTGCCGAATTTGCCATGCAGGCGCGGCGTCTGGAAATGACGATCGCGGCCTTGCAGGAGAAGGAAGCCGGTCAGAAGGTCGAGATCGCACGGCTGGAGCAGCGGGCCAGCGCCATCGATGCCGACAAGGCCGGGTTGTCGCAAGCCATCTCGGCGCAGGAAGACCGTATCAGGGAGCTGACCTCGCAGATTGAGGGCGAGCAGGCGAAGTCGGCGAAGCAGGACGCCCTTCTGGCCGGGATGCGCGAGAAAATCCAGGAGCTTGAGGAAGAGCTTGGCAAGCTGGCGCGCCAGTATGAGGATGCTTCCTTCCTCGCCAGCAGCCGTCAGATCGAGCTGGTGGGGCGCGAGTCCGAACTGGACAAGCAAGCCGCGGACATCGCCCAGCTTCGCAGTCAGATGAGGGACATGGAGCAGCGCGCGCGCGAGGCGAAGACGCAGGCCGACGGCGCACGGGAGGCGCTCAGGGTTGAACAGGAACGTTCCGCCGGACTGGACGACAGGGTCCAGCGCCTGCTTTCCACGGTTGCCGACCGTGATGAAAAGCTGGAACGGCGCGAGCGTGAGCTTGCACGCATGCGTGAGAAGGGCAGGGTGGCCGAAGTGGCGACCGGCAAGAGGGCGCCGGCCAGAGCCTCCACAAAAAAGCGGCAGTCCGCGCAGGTGAAGGATGAAGCGCAGTTCGCCAGCCTCAAGGCCGGCAGCGAGCGGCTCGAGCGGCAGCTGATGCAGAAGAATGGCGCAGAAGCCGGCAAGGATGCAGAATTGCGGGAGCAAATGGCGGCGCTGGCGGCAGAGGTGGTGCATATGACTGCGGTTCGCGAAGGAACGGCATCGCCCATCGCCCAGCTTCTTTCTGCAACGGAAAACACGCAGTCGGGAACGCGCAGCCTGGCGGAGCGTGTTCGCAGCTTGCAGGAAACCGGGACTGGCGGCTGACCGGCCTGTCAGGGAAGCTGCGGCTTCTCCGGCGCGATTCTCGCAAAGCGATGCAGGGCGATGGCGGAGGCGGCAGCGACGTTCAGGCTGTCAAAGCCCGGCTCCATCGCGATGCGGGCGGTCCTTATCCGGGACAGGATCGCTTCGGGGAGACCTTCGCCTTCGGTGCCGAGATAGAGGGCCAGCGGGCCTTCGCACACCGCATCACGAATATCCAGATCGCCGCGCGGTGAAAGCGCGAGCTGGGTGAAGCCCCCGGCATCGAGCCTGTCGGCCAATGCCGCCGCATCGTCGAACATGGCAAACGGCACCTTGAATACCGCCCCGACCGACACCCGTATCGCCTTGCGGTAAAGCGGATCGCAACTGGTGCTGTCGAGCAGCACGGCGTCCGCTCCGAAAGCCGCGGCGTTGCGGAAGATGGAGCCGACATTGTCGTGATTGGAAATGCCGACCAGCACGGCAACGAGTGCGTTCGCGGACAGGGTGCCGAGCAGATCGGCGGCACCGGGCAGGTCACCGCGCCGGCCGATCGCCAGAATGCCCCTGTGCATGTGGAAGCCGGCAATGCGATCCAGAACATCCCGGCCGGCGACATAGACGGGAACATGCGGCGGCAGACGTTCCAGTATCTGTTGCAGTCCGGCAAGCCGGTTTTCCAGCACCAGCACCGATTCGATCCCGAACCGGCCTGTCGCTGCCAGAGCATCGAGAACGACCTTGCCCTCGGCCACGAACCGGCCCTGCCGCCCCACGAGATCGCGCTCGCGAATATCGACATAGGCGGCGACGCGCGCGTCTTGCGGATCTTCGATACGGATCGGGTTCATTTCAGTCTTTGCGGTTTCGATGACGGCTTGAAGCCATGGGGCTGGAGAGGCCCCCGGTCTGGCGCCCGATCAGGACGAGGTGGCACGGGCGGTTCCGGCGGCAGCTTCGACAAACAGCTCCTCGAGCAGGCACAGAAGGCGCGCCACCGCCTGGGAGGGACAGGAATAGTAGATTGTCTGCCGGTCGCGGCGTGTCTCGACCAGCCCGCTGCTGCGCAGCTTTGCCAGATGCTGGGAAAGTGCCGACTGGCTGAGCCCCACCAGTCCGGCGAGCTTGTTGACCGAAAGTTCCTCGCGCACGATGAGCAGAAGAATCTCCAGCCGCTTGCTGTTGGCCATGAGCGCCAGAAACGCCGCCGCCTGATCCGTCACGATCCTCTGTGTCGAACGCATGCGCCCTCCCTCATGCCGACCCTGCCCACCGGGTTTGGGCCCGGCAAGAACCCTGCCTGCAACTTCAGGACGATCAGTTCCAGGCCAACCCGGTTGCAGTGGCAGCCTAAGCCATCCGCGTCAAATCTCAAGCTCGGCCCTGATCCTGTCCGGTTTCGCCCTGAGCCGACTCCGCCGCGCGACCGGCCCTTGCCATTTCGGCCAGAACGCGGCGCAAGTCCTCTGCGGCGCCCAGCGGCTCGGGGAAAAACACCCGCAGGCACTTGTCGCCCGAAACAAGGTCCATGCCTTCGCAGTCGAGGCCGCTGATGGTCCAGTCGCCGTCCTTTGCGTTTGCAAAATGACGGGCATAAACCGCAATGGCATCGCGATGGTCCTCGTTCATGTGATCGATCGCGGACTGCTCGCGGGCAGCGAAAGCTTCGTTCACCGCATTGTCCGCGATGATGTCGGTGCGATCGAGCAGGTAGGCTTTGCCGAAACCGCCATTCATGCTGGCACGCTCGATTTCGAGGCGAAAGAACGCGAAATCGCCCAGCCCGACATAGAGCTTCGCCTTGGGATTGCGGTTCAGGTAGCGGCGCTCAATGCGTGCGTGTTCGGGCGTGTCGCGTTCGATGCGCCGCGCCCTGCAGACGAGGCTGATGCGCGGATGAGCCATGGCGTCGCCCTTGCCGGGTTCGCCCACCAGCAGAGCGCATCTGGGGTCGGCGTCCAGCGCCTGCGTGTGTGCGGAAAGGCCGGAAATCAGCGTGACCGGCGTCCCGTCGAGATCGGTGGCCAGGCCGATGCGGCTGACCATCGGCACAAGAGTGTCCTTTTCGTTGAACGCGAGTGCGGCGAAGCGGGCGCTGCGAACCAGCGCCTTCGCCAGCCGGCGAGCTTCGGCGTCCGTTTCCCGGATGACGTCCTTTTTCTTCTCTTCCAAAGCCAGTCTCCTGCAACAGGATTGCGCGTCAGGAAATGCCTTTCGGGTTTTCCGTGCGCAAGGGGCATCCTGTAAGCGGGCCGGGGCTTCTGAAGACCCGGTGCCCGCCTGTCTGCGGCGCGATTATCTGGGCGCCATGCGGATTGCGCCGTCAAGCCGGATCGTCTCTCCGTTGAGCATCTGGTTCCCGACGATGTGCAGCGCCAGCGCGGCGTATTCGGACGGTTCGCCCAGGCGCGACGGGAAGGGCACGGCGGCACCGAGCGAATCCTGCACGTCCTGGGGCATGGCCGCCATCATCGGCGTCTTGAAGATGCCGGGCGCGATGGTGCAGACACGGATGCCGGAACGGGCAAGGTCGCGCGCCACCGGCAGCGTCATGCCCACCACACCACCCTTGGAGGCGGAATAGGCCGCCTGTCCGATCTGGCCGTCATAGGCGGCGACCGAAGCCGTGTTGACGATGACGCCGCGCTCACCGCCATGCAGCGGTTCCAGCTTCGCCGCCGCATCGGCGAACAGCCGGATCATGTTGAAGGTTCCGACAAGGTTGATCTCGATTACCCGGCGATACTGATCGAGCGGATGCGGACCTTCCTTGCCGATGGTCTTCACCCCGATGGCGATACCCGCGCAGTTGACCAGAATGCGGGCCGCACCGAGTTTCTGCTGCACTTCGGCCATTGCCGCAACGCCGCTGTCGGCGTCGCTCACGTCGCATTTCACCGCGATTCCGCCGATATCCGCCGCAACGGCCTGTGCCCGCTCCATACCGACGTCGAAGATGGCCACGCGAGCGCCTTTTGCCGCCAGCGCGCGGGCGGTGGCTTCGCCAAGGCCGGAGCCTGCACCGGTTACGATTGCGATCTGGCCTTCGGCATTCATGGGCAGGCTCCTCTCCGTCAAGAACTGCGCCTGCTTTACGAGGTCAGCCGCGCGCCTGCAACCATATCGAGCCCTATGCTACCAAAGCATGTGTTGGCCGGGCAGAGGTTGATTTGCAACTGGCAGCAGACCTGAAAATGGATGCGGGTTTCAGGCCGGCGCCAGCGCGGCGTGAACGACCTCGCCGGTCAGGCCGCTCGCTGCGCCCGCAACGATCTCATGGATCAGCAACCGGTCGGGATCGACGGGGCGAGGCATGGAAATCTGCCCATACGGTATTCTGGTGAAGCCAAGCGGGCCGTAATAAGGCTGGTCTCCGACCAGTATCACCGAGGGCCATCCGGCGCCGGCGGCAGCCTCCAGCGCCATTGCCACCAGCCGCCGGCCAATGCCGAGGCTTTTGTATGCCGGGCGGACCGCCAGCGGGCCGAGCATCAGCGAGCGGCCCTTGCCCGCAGCTATGGGGGTCATGCGAACCGAGGCAATGACCGCGCCTTGCCTGACCGCCACGAAGGAGAGGGCGCGTTCATGCGGCCCGCCTTCGCGAATCTTGTAGGCGGCGCGCGCGAAGCGACCGGGCCCGAAGGCTTCCTCGTTCAGGGAATCGATCTCGAGGTCATGCGCCGGGGTTTCCGGCAGGTATGCGACGTCGGCAAGGCTCATGTCTTTGCAGTCCGGTATGCGAGAAAAGGGCGCCGCCAGGGGCAGCGTTCGCCAATGCGCTCAGGCGCGGGCGTCCTTTCGTCGTCGGTCGAACCGGATGGCTGCAAAGAAATCCAACATGGTGGCTCCGGCTAGCATCAAAAACCGGCCTCTGCAATCGGCCTTTTGCAACCCCGGTGCGGTTGACGCACTGTTTCGGGCCTCGCACGCTGCGGATTGCGTTTCCGTGCCCTAATATCGGGCCAGCGAAAGGATATCTCATGGGATTGCTGGTCGAGGGAAAGTGGCAGGATCGCTGGTACGATACCGGCAAGAGCGGAGGCAGGTTCGAACGCGCGCAATCGCAGTGGCGCGACTGGATAACGGCCGACGGTGCTCCGGCACAGGGCCGCGAGCGCGGTTTCAGGGCGGAGCCCGGCCGCTATCACCTCTACGTTTCTCTGGCCTGTCCCTGGGCGCACCGCACGCTGATCTTCCGAACGCTGAAGAAGCTGGAGGACGCCATCTCCGTCTCGGTCGTCCATTATCACATGGGCGAAAACGGCTGGACGTTCCAGACCGGCGACGGAGCCACGGGCGATACGCTGTACGGGCTCGATTTCCTGCATCGGATCTATACGCGCGCCGATCCGTTCTACTCGGGGCGGGTGACGGTGCCGGTTCTCTGGGACAAGACGCGCCAGACCATCGTCAACAACGAGTCGTCCGAGATCATCCGGATGCTCAATTCCGCCTTCGATGAGTGGGGCGATGGGGGCGTCGATTTCTATCCTGAACCTTTGCGCGCGGAAATCGACGCGCTCAACGACGAAATCTATCCGGCGCTCAACAATGGAGTCTATCGGGCCGGGTTCGCCACCACGCAGGATGCCTACGAGGAGGCATTTGGCGAAGTGTTCGCCATGCTGGACAAGCTGGAAGAGAGGCTTTCAGGCCAGCGTTACCTGACCGGCCAGCGCATCACCGAAGCCGACTGGCGGCTTTTCACCACGCTGGTGCGTTTCGATCCGGTCTATGTGGGGCACTTCAAATGCAACCGGCAGCGCATCGCCGACTATCGCAACCTGTCGAACTATGTGCGGGATCTGTATCAGGTTCCGGGCGTGGCGGGCACGGTCGATATGCGACACATCAAATGGCACTATTACGGCAGCCACAAGACGATCAACCCGAGCGGCATTGTGCCGCTCGGGCCGGACGTCGACTATACGGCGGCGCATGACCGCGACCGTTTCGGTCCCCGGTCTACCAGTATGGAGAGGGCGTGACGCCTTCGAAGACCTCGGCGATGCGCCGGCGTGTGGCAGGCGTCGTCATTTCAGGAAGCGCATGAAGCGGGAAGAAGCCTGCTTCGGCGATTTCGCTGTCAGGAAGTTTGGGTGCCGGCTGGCTGAACTCTTCGACCAGATAGAGCCCGACATGATCGCGCCGGCTTGCCTGGCGGTTGTGGTGCATGGATTTCAGAACCGGTGCCCCTGAAATCGCGATGTTGCCTTCCTCCGACAGTTCGCGCCCCAAAGCCTCTTCCATCGTCTCGCCGACCTCCACGCCCCCTCCCGGCAATTGCCAGCCGGGCAGGTAGGTATGGCGGATCAGGAATACGGTTCCCGCCTTCCGGTCATGCACGAGCCCGCGCACGCCGAGCGTCATCGGCCTGCGCAGCATGAAGAAGAAATGGAACAGCCGGACCCGCAGGAGCGGGCGGCTTTTTTCTTCCATGGCGCGTTTCGGACTGGAACCCTGCATCGTGCTTTCCGTTTCCTGCGGGGCCGTTTTTCGGGGGCACTCTATGGAAAGAGGCGCTGGCCTCGCTTATGAAGGCGACCATGTTCAGGCTTGCGCATCTGTCCGACGCCCATCTGGGCCCGCTTCCCGATGTAACCTATCGCGAACTCGCCTCCAAGCGGGCCGTCGGCTATATAAACTGGCAGCGCAATCGCCGCCGCCACATGCACGATGCGGTCATCGACACCATTGTCGGCGACATGAAGGCCATGACGCCCGACCACATTGCTGTGACGGGCGATCTCGTCAATCTGGCCCTCGACGGCGAGATCGAGATGGCGCGGCAGTGGCTGGAGACGCTTGGCGCGCCGGAAGACGTCTCCGTGGTTCCGGGCAATCACGACGCCTATGTGCCGGGCGCTTTCGACAAGACATGCCGGGCCTGGGCGCCGTGGATGAGCGGCGACGGTCAGTCGCACCCAGTGGACAGGGACAGCTTTCCCTATCTGCGGGTAAGGGGACAGGTCGCGCTTATCGGCGTTTCGACGGCGCGCGCGACGGCTCCCTTCATGGCCAACGGCTATCTGCGCGAAGGCCAGGGCAAGCGGCTGGCGGCGCTGCTGGAAGAAACCGCGGCGAGGGGGCTTTGCCGCGTCGTGATGATCCATCACCCGCCGGTCCGTCACGCGGTGCCGCAGCACAAGCGGCTGTTCGGCATCAGGCGCTTTGGCCGGCTCATGGCGCGCCATGGAGCCGAGCTCGTGCTGCATGGTCATTCGCATATTCCGAGCCTGTATTATCTTGAAGGGGCCAATGGCCCGGTGCCGGTGGTCGGCGTCGCTGCGGCCGGGCAGTCGCCGGGCGGAAAGCGGCCGCCAGCCCAGTACAATCTCATAGATATAGAGACGGACGGCGCGGACTGGCGTCTCAAACTGACGCGGCGCGGGCTGGAAGGAGCTTCGCTGCCACCCGCCGACTTCGAGACCCGCGATCTCACGGCATCTTCGACCGAAAAGGCGCTTTCGCTCAGAAGATGAAGCCGAGAGCCCTGATCCGGTCCCAGAACAGGATGAGCGACAGGACAAGTCCCGCCACCGCTCCCGCTCCCACAAAGGCGAGGCCGGACAGAAACGCCGGCCAACGGCTGCTTTTCGGCGGAATTTCCGTATCCTGCCCGCTGGTTGCGACACCGGATGAACCGGCCGGAACGCGTATTTCTCCGCCGGCATCCAGCATGCGCTGACGCTCGACGATCCGCTCGGCGATGTAGCGTGTCACCTGGTCCGCGACAGGTTCGATGGCGATGGATTCGGCCAGCACCACCCGGCCTTGCCGCGTGTCGCGAACGAAGCGATAGGTGCGGCGGTCACGGCCCATGGCGACATGCGCCACCGCGTCGATCCAAAGGCGCGGCTGCAAGCCGGACGATATCGCGAAATCGAACATGTCGATATCGTCAGGGACATCCTCGAATACGCCTGCGAGTTCTGAAGCCATGAGTTCGAGGCGCATGCGGTGTGCCTCGCGCATGTCGACGACGACGTCGTCACGGTCGGCAAGACCGTTCTTCACGTCGCGAATGGCGGTCTCGAGCTTGCCCGGCGCGGCGTTTTCGCTGGCATCCTTCATGGCGTCCGCTCCGCGCATGGTTAAGCTGCCGTTAACATAGCAACTGTGCGTCGAAAGCGGAATGGGTGCGACAATATCGACGCGGGTCAGCTCGCCTTGCCGAGGCCCGCGGCCCGCAGGGCTTCCACGAGCTTCTCCACCATGTCCGGCGGATACTCCCGCTGTTCGAATACCCGTCGCGGGTTGGCCACGAAACGCGGATATTTTTCGGAAAGGGTGGCGATGAGCTGGTCGCGCGTCCTCGTGTCTTTCATATAGTCAGCCGCAATCAGCCGTGCCGCCAGATAGTGAGAGCGCGGCGAAGCCGGCTTGAGCGATTCAGCCGCATTGGCGGCTATTTTCATGTTCCCGAGCATGAACTGACCGAGAAACAATCCGAAATCCCACCATGACGGCCGCGAACTGGAGCCTTCGACGGCGCGCGCCATGATCGGGGTGCCCTGCGCGTAATCGCCCGCAAAGATCAGGCCGTATCCATAGGCCGCCGCCATCGACAGATCGTAGGTGTTGAGTTCGTATGCCTTCCGCATCCAGCGTATGGATTCTTCGGTGTTGCCGAGGCGTGAATTCAGATAGCCGTAGGCCCGGTGTGCATAGGGGCTCGTGGCGCCCATCTGCACGGCGCGATGCGCCATGGAGAGCGCCTTTTCGCGGGATGCGTTTTCAGGATAGTCGTAGCGGCTGGTCACCGCCTGCAAATGCAGCACCGCCATTTCCGAGTAGATCAGCGGTGATTTCCCGCCCTCCCGGACCAGCTGTTCGAAGCAGCTATAGGCAGCCTTGTGCACCGAGGGTATCGGGTCATGATAGTAATCGTCATTCAGAAGCAGACACCGCGTGAGGCCGGTCTGGACGCCCGCCTGCTCGATATAGGCATAGATCGTGCCGGAAGCCGTCGTGGTGGTGCTGAGCAGGGCCGCAACGCTGTCCTCGATGCGTGAGGACCTGATCTCTTCGGCATCGAAGGTCCGGGAAAGCAGCACACGGTCGTTTGCGATGTTCTGCAATTCGACGGTGACGCCGCCTGGCTGGTGCGCGGGCCCGATCCTGAACACGAAGCTCATCGCCTGTGACACGGGATCGGACTTGCCTTCGAAATCGCGGCCGATGAAGTCGATGGTGTCGAAGCCGGACAGGCCGCTGCGCAATGCCGCCAGCATGGCCGCCTGTTCGGGTTCGTCACCAGCCGTGCTGATGTAGATCACAGGAAGCGTGTCTGGCACCTGCGTGCCGATGCTGCCCGTCAACGGCGCTTCCGACTGCGTGCCTGCGGGCTGTGTCTGGCGCAGATACAGCGCCGCCAGCAAGACCACGACCAGACCGATCGCCGCCCACATGAAATTCATCTGGCGCGAAAGGGAGGGGCCGGCGTCCACGGCCGCGACCGGTTCCGGGTTCGAAGCCTGCTCTTCTTCCGGGTCGGCCGTGGACGGCTCGGCTCCGTTCGGCACATATTCGGGTATGTAGCTGCCGCGGGGAATGACGATGCGCAACGGGTCGGATGCGCCCTCGGATACGGAATATTGCTGGAGGAGGTCGCGCAGGCGCCCGGCCTGAACACGAACCACCGCATCGGTCGAGGGATCGAAACCAGCATCCTTGCCGAAGACGTCGACGGCAATGGCGAAACCTTTCAGGCGATCTGCCTGACCGGCCTGCTCACGCTCGACGAGATAGCGAAGAAGGTCGCGTGCGCGCTCCGAGCGGCTGAACGTAGTGCTGGCTAGCACCCGTTCAAGCGTCTTGCGCACTGCGGGGGCGGCAGGCGTTTCGGATTGCAAATGTCGAACCCCTCATCGGCCGGCGAGAAGGTCGATCATATAGAGTTCCGGCCAGTTCGGACAAGCACTGGCTAACGAGGCACGACAGGAAAGGCGGCTGGTTACCCAGTGGTAACCAGCCGGTTGGTTAACGGTTACTTACCGGCCACGATACGATTTGCAGCCGATACGATCGCTTCGAGCGAGGCAGCGACGATGTTCGTGTTTATCCCGACTCCGAACAGGCGTCCTCCGGGGTGCTCCATCTCGACATAGGAAATGGCGGAGGCGTTGGAACCGCTCTGCAGGGAGTGCTCGGAATAGTCGAGCACCGACATCTCCACACCGACATGGCGCGAGAGCGCATCGACGAATCCGTCGATCGGCCCGGTGCCGACGCCCTCGATCTTCATCTCCACGCCGTTGTCGACGATCGTCGCCTCGAGGATGCGCCGACCCTTCACCTCGGTGTCGGGGTAGGTGTGATGATCGACGAACCTGAAGCGGCCGTCGGGTTGGTCGACATAGATGCGCCGGAACTCGTCGTGAATCCGCTTCGAGGGCAGTTCCTTGCCTTCCTCGTCGGTGATCTCCTGGATCACGTCGCGGAACTCGACCTGGAGGTTGCGCGGCAGGTTGATGCCGTAGTCGGTCTGCATGATGTAGGCGATGCCGCCCTTGCCCGACTGCGAGTTGATGCGGATGATGGCCTCGTAGGAGCGGCCGACATCCTGCGGATCGATCAGCAGGTAGGGCACTTCCCAGACGGGGGAATTGGCCGTCTTGATCGCCTTCATGCCCTTGTTGATCGCATCCTGATGCGAGCCGGAGAAGGCGGTGTAGACCAGTTCGCCGACATAGGGGTGGCGCTCGGGGATCTTCAGCTGGTTCGAGTATTCGTAGACGTCCTTCATCCGGTTGATGTCAGTGCAATCCAGCTCGGGATCTACGCCCTGCGTGTACATGTTGAGCGCCAGCGTCACGACGTCGACATTGCCGGTGCGCTCGCCATTGCCGAAGAGGGTACCTTCGACACGGTCGGCGCCGGCCATCAGGCCGAGTTCTGTTGCGGCGATGCCGGTGCCGCGATCATTATGCGGATGCAGAGACACGATCAGGCTGTCGCGGCGGTCGAGGTTGCGGCACATCCATTCGATCTGGTCGGCATAGATGTTGGGCGTGTTCATCTCCACCGTGGACGGCAGGTTGACGATCAGCCTGTTGTCCGGGGTTGGATCGACGATCTCGATCACGGCGTTGCAGATTTCCAGCGCCACTTCCAGCTCGGTGCCGGTGAAGCTCTCGGGAGAATACTGGAAACGGTAACCGCCGCCCGCCTTGGCTGCCATGTCCATGATCATCTTGGCGGCGTCGGTGGCGATGCGCTTGATGCCGGCGACATCCTTGGCGAAGACGACCCGGCGCTGCAATTCGCTGGTCGAGTTGTAGAAATGGATGATGGGGGTTTTGGCACCTTCCAGCGCCTCGAAGGTGCGGGCGATCAGCTCGGGCCGGCACTGGACCAGCACCTGCAGATCGACGTCGTCCGGCACGTTGCCTTCCTCGATCGCCCAGCGGCAGAAATCGAAGTCCGTCTGCGAGGCGGAGGGGAAGCCGATCTCGATTTCCGGGAAGCCCATGTCCAGCAGCAACTGGAACATGCGCGCCTTGCGGTCGTGTCCCATCGGATCGATCAGCGCCTGATT
Source organism: Mesorhizobium sp. (assembly GCA_022833215.1). GTDB lineage: Bacteria > Pseudomonadota > Alphaproteobacteria > Rhizobiales > Rhizobiaceae > Mesorhizobium. The sequence goes on from JAIPUZ010000080.1 coordinate 19,496, forward strand.
GCCATCGCGCAGGTCGACCGAACACCAGATGGGGGCCTTCTCGATGCGCTTCGAGGGCCAGATGCGATCCGGCAGGGCCGGAACCGGAAAGGATTGATATTTGCGTGCCGCGTCGGGCATGCCCTTGCGGGCGGAAGTTGCGCGGATGTCCTGTCTTGCGTTCATTGTCTTCTTCTCCGGTGCCCGCTGACCGTGCCTCACGGCTGTCATCAGATCAGGGGTGCCTTAATAAAAAAAATCGGGTCGTCGGATACAGGTTTGCCAAGGAGCATCTTGCCGGACGGCTCTATCGACCGCCGGGCGCTCCTTCAGCGGACCCGGCGATCGCCGATAAGGCCGAGAAGAAGGAGAGTGGAGGCAAGCGCGCGCAACGTCTCGCCGGAGATGCCGGTCGGACGGTTGGAAGCGGATGCGGGGCGCCTGTTCATGTGCGCTCTCTTACAGGAGCCATCCGCCGGAGGCAAGCATTTTGCTGGCATGCGACATCGTCCGATCCTGCGCCAGCCGCAAAATTAAGTCGCCACCCTGCGGGCAAACAACCGTGTCAGCGGTGGGCCGGCAAGCAGGACGATCATGAACCGTGTCGTCTGGAGTGCCATGACGAAGGCCACATCGACATTGTCCGTGGCGGCGGCGATGATGGCAATGGTTTCCATCGCCCCGGGGCTGGTGGCGAGATAGGCCGTCATCGGATCGATGCCGAGGGCGCGGCTCATCAGCCATCCAAGCGCTGCGCAGAAGGCAAGCAACATGGCTATCGAGGCGAGAATCTGCGGCATGGCGCGCATTGCGTGGTGAAGCGCCTGTCTGGTGAAGCCGAGCCCGATATGCCAGCCGATGAGTGCATAGCTGATGCCAAGAAGCCACGGCGGAAGGTCGAACACCAGCCCTGCGCCGAGATGAAGCGCCATGCCGATGATCAGCGCGCCAAGGAAGAAGGGCGAAGGCAGGCGCAGGAGTTGGCCGAGCTTCGAACCGACAGCCGCCACCGCCAACGCCGCGAGAAGGGTTGGACCTGGCGCCGGAAACCAGATGACATCCGGCGCGGCCATTTTCGAGGTGTCGATCCACAGGCTGGCGACGAGCGAGGCCGATACGGAAATGATGATCACACGCAGATATTGCATGACGGCGACGAGGCGCTGGTCGGCTCCGAAAGCGCCGGCCATAAGCACCATTGCCGCCGCCGCCCCGGGGGCGGTGCCCCAGAGCGCGGTCGTTCCGGGCAGGATACGCCAGCGGCTGATCAGCCAGCCGAGAAAGGCCGATGCGGCGAGGGTCGCCATCACCGCGCTCAGGATCGGCAGCCAGTGTCTGTACAGCAGTCCGAAAATGTCGGCGGAAATGGAGTTGGCGATCAGGCAGCCTATGACCCCCTGCGCCATGCCGAAGGCCGGCCTCGGCACGCGCACGGTTGCCCCGCTCACGCCCGCTGCTATCGCGGCCAGCATCGGTCCGATCAACAGCGCGGCAGGAATGCCTGCAAGTTCGAGGACAATGGCCACAATGGCCGAAGGGATCAGGATGATCGCCCATTGCGTGGCCGGTTTCGCCCGCGACATGCGCGGCGTTCCGGTTTCATCCTGCGATGGTCTGGTAACCTGATCCATGATCGATTGCGGGCAATGAGATGAAAGGACGTAGCGACAGGCCGCGTCCACACGATTGTCAGCCGGTTCCGGTTGGCGAACCGGTGATAGAATCTTTTCGCTGCGAAAGCGAACCCGTAATGGTGGCCGGCTTCAGGTCAGGCCGACACCGCCTGCCGGTTCCGTCTCGATCTGGAATTCGAACCCCGTCACCAGCGGCCGTGCCCTGGCGATCGTTTCCTGAACATGGGGCAGTTGCAGTGACGCCTTGTGGCTTTCCGCGTCCGTCCAGACCTCCGTCACCCACAGGGCCGAAGTGTCCGCCGGGTCACGGGCAACGACGTAGCTGAGACATCCCGGCATGGCGCCGGTGGCCTGAAGGATGAGTTCAAGAAGCTGCTCGCGCTTGCCGGGCGCCGCGCGCAATTTCCCGATCAGTCCATACATGCAATCCTCCTCAGCCGCTCCACTCTCCCGCCAGACCCCGCTCGTCACAGAATCGTGCAGCCTGACGGAATGCGCAAGCATAACCCTTGCCAGACATAACCTTGCAGGGCCCCGCCGGTTCCGGCCGGGAAGGCGATTCAGGCGAAGGGAACCGCAACGCTGCCCTTTGGCAGCTTCGCCTCGCCATCCGGCTCGACATGGATGGTGACGCGTACGGAGGGGTTTTCTGTCTTCAGCGCATCCTCGATGCGGTCGCAGATGACATGTGCATCGCCAACCGGCATGTCGGCGTCCACCACCATATGGAATTCGATGAACGTGGCCCTTCCGGCGATGCGGGTCTTGAGGTCGTGAACCTCAAGTGCGCCTTTCGAATTGACGGAGATGATGTCGCGGATGCGCATCTGCTCTTCCATGTCGACGCTGCGATCCATGAGGCCGTTCAGCGAATCCCCCATCACCTTCCAGCCCTGATAGAGAATGTTGAGCGCCACGATCAGAGCCAGCAGCGGGTCGAGCACATGCCATCCGGTGAAGACCGAGGCCACAAGGCCGATGATGACGCCGACCGAGGTGACGACATCGGTCATGATGTGCTGGCCGTCCGCCACGAGCGCGGGCGATCTGGCCTTGCGGCCGGATCGGATCAGAAGCGTCGCCCAGGCAGCGTTGATCGCGGCGGCGACGCCATTCACCGCAAGACCTTCCCACGGCTGCTCCATGGGTTGCGGCGCGCGGATCGATTCCCAGACCTGCGCCACGATGAGCAGGGCGGCCACGATGATGAGGACGCCTTCCAGCACGGCGGAGAAATATTCCGCCTTGTGGTGGCCGAAGGGATGGTCGCTGTCGGCCGGCTTGTGGCTGACGCGGATGGCCCACAGCGCCGCCCCCGCGGTGATGACGTTGACGATCGATTCCAGGGCGTCGGAATAAAGCGCGACGGAGCCGGTCATGCGCCATGCGACGAATTTCAGCCCCATGACGCCGAGCGCGACCACGATCGACCAGAAGGCGAGGGTCTGCACCCTGCGCTTTGAAGTTTTCGTGTCGTGATGCACGCGTTCCATCTCCATTCCGGCGGCCTTCGGTGCGAATCAGGCCGCTTTTTCGCGGGCCTTGCGGGGAAGGTGGGCCACCACGTTCTCGATCATGCGCATGCCGGCATCGCCGCCCAGCGTCATGATCGATTCGGGATGGAACTGAACGGCCGCGACCGGCTCCTTGCTGTGCTCGAAGGCCATGATGGTGCCGTCCTCGCTGGTCGCCGTCACCTCGAATTCGCGCGGCAGGCGGGCCGGATCGGCGAAGATCGAGTGATAGCGCCCGACCGTCACCTCCTTCGGCAGGCCGGAGAAGATGATGCCCGGTTTCGATACGCGGATGCGCGACGGCTTGCCGTGAACGGGGACGGCGAGCTGGCGCAACTCGCCACCATAGGCTTCGGCAAGCGCCTGAAGGCCAAGGCAGACGCCGAATATCGGCAGCTTGCGCTGGCGCGCCTTTTTTATCGTGGAGGCGCAATCGAAATCCTTCGGCGTGCCGGGGCCGGGCGACAGCACCACCAGATCCGGCTTCAGCTCATCGAAGAGCGTATCGGCCACGGGCGTGCGCACCGTGGAGACATTGGCGCCGGTCTGGCGGAAATAATTGGCCAGCGTGTGGACGAAGCTGTCCTCATGATCGACCAGCAGGATGTTCAGTCCCTCGCCGACGCGGGCGGTGGTCCGTTCGGTCGCGGTGGCGTTGCCGGCTTTTGCGTCGCGGATGGCGGAGAGCATGGCGGATGCCTTCAGTTCGGTTTCGGCTTCTTCGTCCTCGGGGACGGAATCGAACAGCAGCGTGGCCCCGGCACGCACTTCGGCGATGCCGTCCCTGATGCGGATGGTGCGCAGGGTCAGGCCGGTATTGAGGTCGCCGTTGAAATGCACCATGCCGATGGCCCCGCCATACCAGGCGCGGGGGCTCTTCTCGTTGTTCTCGATGAAGCGCATAGCCCACAATTTCGGCGCGCCGGTGACGGTAACGGCCCATGCATGGCTGAGAAACGCATCGAAAGCGTCCATACCCTCGCGAAGCCGGCCCTCGATATGGTCGACCGTATGGATGAGGCGCGAATACATCTCGATCTGGCGCCGGCCGATGACGCGCACCGAACCCGGCTCGCAGACCCGGCTCTTGTCGTTGCGGTCGACGTCCGAGCACATGGTCAGCTCGCTTTCGTCCTTCTTGGAGTTGAGCAGGCTGATGATCTGCTCCGCATCCTCGATGGCGTCCTTGCCGCGCCTGATGGTGCCAGAGATCGGGCAGGTCTCGACACGCCGGCCGCTGACGCGAACGAACATTTCCGGCGAGGCGCCGACAAGATATTCCCCTTCGCCCAGATTGATGAAGAAGGAATAGGGGGAGGGGTTGATGGTCTTGAGCCGGCGGGCGATGTCGGATGGCTGCGTTTCGCAGCGTTCGTAGAAGGTCTGACCCGGCACCACCTCGAACAGGTCGCCGCGCTTGAAGCTCGCCATGGCGCCGCGAACCAGAGACGCATATTCGCCAGGCTGGTGGTCCCCGCGCGGCGGAATACGGTCGGAAGGCACGAACGGCGCGTCCGGCGTCTCGCGCGGCAGGCCCTCGGTCGAGAATCCATTGCCTGCGTAGTCGTAGCGGTCGGTCCATGCCCTGGCTGCATGATGGTCGACGACGAGGATTTCGTCCGGCAGGAACAGCACGAGATCGCGCTGGCCTTCCGACCGCTTCAGCTTGTACTCGACCGGATCGAACTGGAAGGCGAGATCGTAGCCGAAGGCGCCGTAGAGGCCGAGACTGCTGTCGTCGGCCGTATGGAAAAGGGCGGTGACGGCACGCAGAACGGTGAACACGGAAGGTGCGCGGCTACGCTCTTCCTCGGTGAAAATGCGATCCGGCTTGTTCACCTCGATGAGGATGAGATCGTCGGTCGACTGCGTGATCCGGACATCCGAAAGCCCGGAAACAGCAGCCTGGAGGACCGGCAGCAGAGCCTTGCCGCGTTTGTTCAGCGCCTCGATGCGCATGGAGCGGCCGCGCGCGGAAATGACCAGCGGCGGATCGATGATGGCGGTGTCCCAGCGTGTGTAGCGGCCCGGATATTCGTAGTTCGAGGAGAAGACCGCGCCGCGCCGTGAATTGAGCCCGTCGATATAGGCTTCGATCGCGCCGGCATAGGGCCGTTCATGGCGCTGGCGGGTGATTGCGATACCCCCTGCCGTGGTGAAGCGCTCTGCCCCGTTCTCGAGAATTTCCACCGTCATTGCCTTCTCCGTTTGTTGTCTGGCAACGGACCTCGGGGGCTGAAACGTAAAATGGCCGCCCGGACTTCCGTTGCGGCCACCCACCATTTTCACGCGCACGCGCTCAGAAGGCCGCTTTCAGCAGGCCCACCACCAAGCAAAGGTCGAGAAGTGCGTGTTCATGCGCATTCCATAGCGGCCTTCGCGGAGCCCGGCAAGCGGATTCGCGATGGTTCAGGCTTCAAGGGTTCCGGAGCGGGCGTCGGCGCTGCGCTCGCCGCCAATGAGCTTGAGCAGGTCTTCGCCACTGCGCGTGATGCGATGGCCGCGCCGGGTGAGGATATAGCCCGCCTGCGGCGCAATCACTTCCGTGCGGCCATCCGGCTCGCCCGGTGCGTGGACGATGGTGGCGAGCCTTGCGCCGCGCTCCACCCGGTCGCCGGGCCTCACGTGATACAGGACCGCGCCGGCCTTGGGTGCTGCGGTCATCTCGACGTTTTCCAGAGGCGCGACAACGCCTCCGAACGGACCGGGAGGCGGGAGCGATGCGTCCTCGATCACACCGCGTGCGACGAGCAGGCGGTAGAGGCCCCCGGCATCCTGCCGGGCAAGACCGGCATCGACATCGGCCATGCCCCGATACTCCACCGTTGCGACGACCTTGCGTTGCAGCTCGGCCCTGTTGCCGCCAAGATAGGGATTGATCGAGGCTTCATCGAAAGCCGAGCCGCACTCGTCCTGCCACAGAAGCACGGCCTCCACGCCCATGGCGGCGGCGCAGTCCGCCATTGCCGGCCACAGCGGTTCGGGCACGTAGAGATAGGGCACGCCTTCGTCGTCGCAGTGCAGGTCGAGCACGATGTCGTGACCGAGCGAGAGCTTCAGCAGCCGTGCCTTCAGCCGCTGGTCGGTGGTCGAAAGCGTCGACTCATCCGGCAAAAGCGCCGGATCCGGTTTCTCCAACAGCAGGAAATCGCGGTTGAAGTTGGTGCGGGTGCCGAGATGAAACCGTCCCTCATGGGCGGTGAAGTGATATTGCGCGCGGCCGACGGGGTTGGCCCATGGCACGAGGGTGATCGCACCGCGAATGCGGCCCTCCTTTTCCGCGGCCGCGAGCAGAGGCATAAGCGCGTCGATGGCGACGGTGCCGGGCAGTTCGCCGGCATGGAGGGCGGCCTGAAGATAGGCGGAGGGCGCATCTTGCGCCGAACCCTCGAACCGATAGACCGGGAATTCGTAGAATACCCCTTGTGTGTCCGCCTCTATACGCTCGATCGACTTGCGCATGTGTCGTCTCCATCGAAAGAAAGCCGGCGCCTCAAGGCACCGGCTTCGGAACCCGGCCTGATGCGGTTATGAGCCGGGCGCAGGAACCTCAGCTCAGGCCCTCGATCTCGCCATCCTCATTCAGGTAGATGTTGTCGGACGATGGTTTCGAGGGCAGGCCGGGCATGGTCATGATCTCGCCGCAGATCGCCACGACGAAACCGGCCCCGGCCGACAGGCGAACCTCGCGCACCGCAACCGTATGCCCGGTCGGCGCACCGCGCAGATTGGGGTCGGTCGAGAATGAATACTGTGTCTTGGCCATGCACACGGGCAGGTTGCCATAGCCCTGCTTCTCCCACAGATGGAGCTGGTCGCGCACCGACTTGTCGGCGATCGCGCCGGAGCCGCGATAGATGCGCTTGACGATGGTGTCGATCTTGTCGAACAGGCCGAGATCGTCGGCGTAAAGCGGCGCAAACTGGGAGCGCCCGGATTCGGCCAGTTCCACGACCTTGTGCGCCAGTTCCTCTATGCCGGCCGAGCCCTGCGCCCAGTGCCTGCACAGCACCGCTTCCTCGCCCATCGTCTCGACGAAATCCTTCACTGCCTGAATCTCGCCGTCGGTGTCGGTGTGGAAGTGGTTGATCGCAACGATGGCCGGCACGCCGAACTGCTTCACATTCTCGATATGGCGGCCGAGATTGGCGCAGCCCCTGACAACCGCCTCGATGTTCTCGGCGCCGAGATCCTCCTTCTTCACCCCGCCGTTCATCTTCAGGGCGCGCACCGTGGCCACGATCACGGCGGCTGCCGGCTTCAGCCCTGCCTTGCGGCACTTGATGTCGAAGAATTTTTCCGCGCCGAGATCCGCGCCGAAGCCGGCCTCCGTCACCACATAGTCGGCGAGCCTCAGCGCGGTCGACGTCGCCATCACCGAGTTGCAGCCATGGGCGATGTTGGCGAAGGGGCCGCCATGCACGAAGGCCGGATTGTTCTCGAGCGTCTGCACGAGGTTGGGCTGGATCGCATCCTTGAGCAGGACGGCCATGGGCCGGTGGGCTTTCAGGTCGCGGGCGAAGACCGGGCTCTTGTCGCGACGGTAGGCGATGATGATGTCGCCCAGCCGCTGCTCAAGATCCTTCAGGTCGCGCGCCAGGCACAGGATCGCCATCACCTCCGAAGCGACGGTGATGTCGAAGCCCGCTTCGCGCGGATAGCCGTTGGCGACTCCGCCCAGCGACACCACGATCTGGCGCAGCGCCCGGTCGTTCATGTCCATGACGCGCCGCCAGGCCACGCGGCGGGTGTCGATGCCGAGTTCGTTGCCCCAGTAGATGTGGTTGTCGATCAATGCCGACAGGAGGTTGTGGGCCGAGGTGATGGCGTGGAAATCGCCGGTGAAGTGCAGGTTCATGTCGTCCATGGGCACGACCTGCGCGTAGCCGCCGCCGGCGGCGCCGCCCTTCATGCCGAAATTGGGGCCGAGCGAAGCCTCGCGGATGCAGACGATCGCCTTCTTGCCGATGCGGTTGAGGCCATCGCCGAGGCCGACGGTGGTCGTGGTCTTGCCTTCTCCCGCAGGGGTGGGGTTGATGGCGGTGACGAGGACCAGCTTGCCAGTCTGATTGCCCTGAATGGATTTTATGAACCCGGCCGAAATCTTGGCCTTGTCGTGCCCGAAGGGAAGCAGGTCCCCGGCCGGGATGCCGATCTTCGAGCCCACCTCCTGGATCTGCTTCTTGTTTGCGGCGCGCGCGATCTGAATGTCGGATTTCACTTCGGCCATAAATGTGTCCCCGTTTTTCTTCTCACCGAGACCGGCTGCCCGGAGCATGGATAGAAACCCGTGAGGACCGGCTTTCGCCATTCCAAAACAGGCGCGCACTAAACAGAAAACGACAGGGCGGCGATGCGCCCCGCCTGCCTTACCGGTCGAGAATCGAGCGAAGCTCCACGATGTTGGAGCGCACCTGCAAGAGGTTGAACCCCATGGTCGCCAGATGGGAGGGGAAGAAGGCGCTCGACTCGTTGCCGTTGGAGATGATCCACGGCTGCACGTTGAGCGAGGCGCGCAACTGGCCTTCCATGCGCGTCCACAGCGTGGTGAGATTGCGCTCGGCGATGATGGACGCGAAGTCGGAACGGGCCGCGACAAGAACGCCATAATACGCATAGAGCTGACCATAGGCGAACCAGAAGCGGTCGTCGGCGCGCAGATCGAACCAGCCGGCGTCCGACGCTTCTATGCGCTGGCGCAGGATGTCCGAGGTCGAGCCGATGTCGCCGGCGATACGGTCGAGGAACTGCATGAGGTTGTCGGCGCGCGCATCGAAGGTCGACTGGCATTTCTCGAGGCTGGTGTTGAAGGCGCGCAGCTTGGCGATCGCTTCCCGGTAGACGCTGGGGGTGGGACGGGTCGGGCCACGCCAGCCGATGTACCAGGCGGTTTCGCTCCAGGCGAGGGCGGTGCGCGCATCCTGCAGGTTCTGGTCGATCTGCGAGGTGCCGCGCACGCGGCCGAGCGTGTCGACCAGTTCGGTGGTGGTGCGGCGCATCACCTGATTGATGCCGAGCTGGAAGGCGGCCTTGTTGTCAAAGAACGGCGTGTTCTTCCACTCGATGCCGAACAGGCCGATCTTGGACAGCACCATGGAGGAAATCCATGCGTTCTGGTTGACGTTGAAGTCGATCAGATCGGCCGAGGTGGTGGCGATTGCAGAAAGCTTGCAGGTGGGGGCAGGCTCGCCACCGACCGTTGCCGAAATCGCGGCGGGGGTAACCGGATCGCCGGCACCGGTGGTGCCGCGGGCATCGACAAGCGCTGCCGGATAATCCGGATCGAAATTGGTCCAGAACTGTGTGACGTAGAAGAAATAGCCATACATGGCCACGATCACGGCCAGCACGGTCCCGACGATGGCGCGCAGCATGAAGCCGCGCTGGAGATACCAGCGTCCGACCCACATGAAGGGCCACAGGATGATGCCGATGACGAAGCCGATGCCTCGTCCGATCCAGTGGAAAATCCGGGTTATGAAGTTCACGACCGGATCGAGCATGCGTTGCATCCTTCTGCGGTTCAGTCGGTCAGACCGTAAAGGCGGGCACGAAACGCCGCCTTGTCCCTGAGATATGCGGTTTTCAGCACGTCCACAACATGGGCGCGCCAGTTCTGGCTGAAGCCCTCGTAGTCGGCGTAGAAGCCCTGCTTGTTGAAGACGTAGCGCGAGACGAAGTCGGATGGCACGAAATCGGAGATCAGCCGGTTGGTGAGCCACGCATCCGGATGGTCCGGCCTTGCCCGCACCACGAGGAAGCGCTGCCCTGGCGACACCTCGTCAATGCGCAACTGGCCAAGCTGGTTGATCTCGCGCTTGGCGGCATTCAGGAAAGGAAAGTTGCCGTCCTGATTGATCCGCTCGGCATTGTTGTGAATCCAGGTCTGAAGCCAGACCTTGTCCACATTGGAGAGGTTCCGGTTGGGGTCGGACTCGCGGATCAGGCCCCGCACCACCATCTCGGCGCGGTGCTCCAGATAGCCGGAGGCTTCGACCCACGAGGCGCGAGGCAGTTCGAGGCGGCCGGTTTCGGCAAGGAAGCGGAACACGCGCTCCGCGTCGAAGATGGAGAGGTAGCTGACCTGCCATGGTCGCGAGCGGCGGAAGCCGGGCGCGGACGGATCGCAGATCACCGTGGTCGTGTCGGGGTCGATAAAGACGTAAAGGCCGCCGAAATGGCTGGTCCAGTAGGCGTTGTGGCGGAAGATGACCTGGTCGGGCACCAGCGCGTTCTCGCGGATGTCGCCGCAGATGCGCGCCAGTTCCACCATGCGGTTCAGCATGTCGTCATCGCGCCAGGCGTCGGGCTCCTGCTTCAGGCGGTCGACCAGCGTGCCGAGTTCCGCCGCCTTGCCGAGCACGTCCTCGGCCGAAAGCACGCGGAACTCGACCTGACTGATGGACAGCAGGTCCTCGATGTCCTCCACGGTCGAGACCGAGTCGTCGATCTCGCCGTAGATCACGTCCTTGATGGTGAGCGCGTTGATGGCCCGCTGGTTGCGGCTCATGAACTCGAACATCAACTGAGACGTGTTTGAAAAAGCGGTGTGAACCACCGGCAGGTCGATCTGTGCCGGGGTCAGGATGATGAAGCGGCGGTTGATGCCGTTGGGGTCGAGGTAGGACAGGTCGCCCAGCTCTTCGGCGATCTGCGGCGAGAAGCCGGTGCGGTCGATCTCGAAGACTTGCAGGTCGGTGGGCGGCAGGCCGAATGCCTTCAGCGCCTTGTTGTAGCGCTCGATCAGATGCGGTTCGTCCACCGTCAGCAGGCGTCCGTAGATGAGAGCGCTGTCGCGCAGCAACGGGAAGCGGGACGGCATCAGCCCTTCACCTTCGGCAGTGCTGCGCATATGTCACGCATTCCACAGCCCTTTCTTCTTCAACTCCTCCATCTCGCGGGCGGCGCGTTCGCGCAGGCGGGCATCGCGCAGGAGCTTCTCCACCGCCGCGTCGTCGGACTTGTCGGCATAGCGGAATTCGGAATCGGCGTAGCGGTTGATCTCCTGCATCACCATGTCGAGCGAGAACGGCCCGCGCAGGTCCTCGATCATGGCCTTCTTGTCGTCGTAGGACTTGTGCATGAAGGTTTCGGGCTTCCCGAACCACTCTTCCGGCAGTTCGATGTCCATGGCGCGCATCTTGATGGCGTCGGTGACGTTCTTGATGGCGCGGCCGGTGAAGCGGGGTTCAGCCTCCTTGATGCGGTGCAGGTAGTCGCCGATATCGGCCAGCGTCTTCGGCTCGCCGTTCTCTTTCAGGTAGCGCTCATAGACCCGTGCAAGCCCGTCCTCCTGCGGCCGGGCATGGCCCTCATAGGCTTCGGCAACCGCGCGCTGGATCTCCTGCGCGGCGTAAAGCTCGTGCTCGCCCAGCGGGATTTTGTGATTCTTTCCAGCGAGTAGCACGAAGATGTCAATGTAATCCGCGCGCGTCTGCGGCCCGTCCACCAGCCAGCGCGCGCCGGCCCGCTGGCGTAGTGCGTCGTCGACATTCTCGGGATAGTTGGAGAACATGCCGAAGGAACAATTGCCGCGTACGACGGTTGCCGCGCCCGCGAAGGCGTCCATCAGCACGCCGGTGATTTCCTGCTGGCCGGCGGAGGCACGGTCGTCGGAGCGCTTCGCCGCCACCTGATCGATGTCGTCGATGGTGCCGAAGCCGATGGCGCGCGGATTGAGCACGTTGTTGATGAACTGGCGGCAGTTCTGGCCGGACTTGCCCTGATAGGAGGAAATCTGGTCGACGCCGAAATTCTCGTAGACGAAGGGGTAGCCGGCGATCTGGCAATAATCGTTGACGAGGCCGGCGATCATCTGGATCAGCGTCGTCTTGCCGGTGCCGGGCGCGCCGTCGCCGATGAAGGTGAACAGGAAGCCGCCCAGTTCCACGAACGGATTCAATTCGCGGTCGAAGTCGTAGGCCATCAGCATTTTCGCGAGCTTGACCGACTGGTATTTGGCGATGTGGTTGCCGACCACTTCCTCCGGCTTCCTGAAGCTCATGACCAGCGGCCGGGCGCGCTTGCCGGGCGCAACGTCGAAGCCGTCGAGGGTGAAATCGTCGGCGTCGATGCGGATGTGGCTGTTCTCGAATGGCCCGAGCGCGCCGTCGAGGCGGGTCTTGCGCTGCAAGAGGCCGTCAATGGCGACACGGGCGAAGGAGCGGGCACGGGCCATCAGGTCGGCGTCGTCCTTCGCGCCGGCGAGCGCCCGGTCGAGCCCGGCCACGATCGATTTCAGCGCATCCTGCGGCGTGTCGAACAGGAAATCGGGCTCGGCTATGTCGTTGGGGGCCTCGCCGTCGCTGTCGATCAGCTGGTAGAGATAGGCGGCGAAGCTGAACGCCGCGATATAGGCGGACGACGACAGAAACTTCCTGAAACGCGCTGCATCGTCGCCCTGCAAGGGCGAGCGGGCGTTCTGCGCTTGCAGGCCCTCTAGGTCGGTGCCTTGCGCGAATACCTCGGCGATGGCCAGCGCCACGGCGATGCCGCGCCGCGCGCGATAGAGCAGGGTGTGCTGGGGAATGGACAGCAACTGGTCGTCGGGATGAACCGCGCCGACGGTCTTTGCCAGCTCCACCTCGCGGGTGCGGCGCACCGAGCCGGTCGAGACGGTGGAGACGAAACGGCGGTTGGTGCCGGCCAGTGCCGTGCCGGCTTCGCGCGCTGGATCTTCCAGCACCACCACGCGGGTGATGAAGCTTTGCGCCGTGGCGCGGTGCTTGCCGATGGTGGTTTCGGGAATGGTGGTCAGGCCGGCGTCCATGGAGCCTCCGCTTGGCTGGTCTCAGACATCCGAAATCACTTGCCCGTTGGACAGGATATGAACCTTGTAGCCCGCGAAAATCTTCTGCGTCTCGCCGGCCGCGTAGAGCGCCTGATAGGCTTCGTGCGGCACCAGCGCATGGTTTTCATAGGCCGACACGCCCTGCCGCGTGGCTTCGAGGTCATCGGTGTCGATGTGGAATTCCTGCGTCGTCTTGGAGGACGAGAACAGCCCGCGGCGGCCCGGCTTCTCGCCTTTGGAAAACACCTCCTGCACCGTCCAGGTCAGCAGCCAGGCGTTGTCCGGCTTGCGCACCCGCCCCAGCACCTCGTTGACGATGGAATTGTTCTCGGTGATGCCGGCCGAATAGAACGGCCCCAGCACCACGCGGCGCAACTGCTTGGGGTGCAGCGTCTCGAAGTCCTTGTCGAGATTGCTGGCGATGGTGATCGGCGACAGCGAATAGGCCGAGTTGCGTTCGGTGAAATCGTCGAACCGATGCGCCAGTTCGGGGTTGAGCAACCCGTCGACGGGCAGGGGGATTTCCACCTTGCCGTTCAGCTTGCGGTCTTTGTCGACAAGCTGGCGAACCATCGACTCGGAAGAATCCTCCACCGTCGCCATATATACCAGCGGCAGGTTCGCGGTTCCATCGAAGCTTGCCCAGTGGACGAGATAATAGGGCAGGCCGGATTTCGGGTTGACCGACACCTTGACCGTCTGGGCGAGCGTGAACGGCCCGAAGGTCTCCTTGCTTTCCACATCCTCCAGATAGAGGCGCTCGGCCATGGAGCGCTGCAACGCCTCCGGGAACTCCTTGTTGCGCAGGATGAAATCGGCCATTTCCTGCCGCAGCTCGTTGGCCTGCGGGATGGTCGCAAGGCGCGCTTCCGCCTGCTTGCGGTCGTTCTCCAGCTCCAGCACGTTCTGGAACACGGGAAAGCCGCTTTCGGCGCGCGAGATGCGGAAGCTTGCCTGGAAGCCCAGCCGGTTGCGCCAGCAGGAAAAGGATTTCTCCAGCCGGGCGATGTATTCGGCCACGACGGACGCGACGATGTCGTGCCGGTAGAGCGGCGAGCGGTCGTCGCGCAAAAACACTTCCAGCCCGTTCAGCGCCGCCGCGATGGAAGAGAAATAGCGCGTGGCGGCATCGGTTCCGGCGTTCATGTAAGGCCCTGTCCTATGCCTTTATCCCGCCCTATGCCTTCACATAGTCCGCGGCGTTGTGCTTGCGCAGCACGTCGTCGAAGCGGCGGGCGAAGGCGTCGTCGGCCAGCTTCTTGCGGCGCTGGATGTCGGCGGTCGCCACCATGTTCTTCTCGTGCAGTTCGAGCAGGTCGCCGATGTGCTTCTGCGCCGCCGCGCCGATGCCGGCCATGGTCTCCTCGGCCGTGGTGTCGACGCGAGAGCCCAGCGTGTTGATCTTGTGGGCGACATCCTGCTGGGCGGCCGTTTTCAGCGAATCCTCCAGCGCCTTGTAGAGTACGATGCGCTGCTCGGTATCGATGGTCAGCTTGTTGATCAGGGTCGCCTGCGCCGCGATCTGGTTGTTGAGAGAATCGACGAAGGTCTGGAACATGGAGGTGTAGCGCTCAAGCGTCTGGCTCTCGGCCAGCAGTTCCTGTTCCTTCGCCTGCCTTTCATTGTATTCGGTCGCCAGCTTCGAGCGTTCGCCTTCGAGTTCGGTGCGCTCGGTCTGGTTGGTGGAGGCGGCGATGCGGTTCTCGATGTCGAGCAGCAGCGGGTTCAGCTCCTCGATGCGCTTTTGCGTGGCGGTGAGGTTCTCGATGGTCGCCTTGCGGCGCTCGATCACCGTGGAAAGGCTGGCTTCGGAGGTCTTGTAGCGCTGGTCGAGCACTTCTCTCTGCGCCTTCAGGATGCCGACGATGGTGTCGGACTTTGTCAGCAGCTCCTGAAGGTTGCCGGCGAGCGACATGTTGCGCACGCGCTCGGAGCGGAGGCGCTGCTGGCGCTGGCGCGAGAAGATGCCGATGAATTTTTCCCACGCCGAGTAGTTCTTCATGCTTTCGAACTCGGTGCCGAAGACGTTGGTGGCGTCCTCCAGCCCGATGATGAGATCGGCGATGTTGGCTTCCATCACCTTCTGCTGGTTGAGCACGTCCTGAATTCTGGCGTTCTCGATGTCGAAACTGGCATCGCCGATGGTCCTGTCGGCCTGGGCCAGCGTTTCGAGCACGGAACCGGACTGCTCGATGCGCGAGCGCATGTCCTCGACGGCCTGCTTCGTCTTCGCAATCTCGGCGTCGAAATTCTGCAGCGTCGCCATTCGGCCCTCCAGCGTTCAGGATGAAATTCGCAGTTTCGCGAGCGGCGAATATAGGCAGGGGCCCTGCTCATGGAAAGGCGCAAGACGGCCGCTTCCACGAAAAATCGGAGACCCGTCATGCGTGTCCGGCCCCGTAAAAAAGAAAACGCCCGCCTGCGGTTTGTGCGAGGCGGGCGTGGAGTGAACGGGTTGCGCTCAGGATGCGGAAGCGGGGGCGGAGGTCTCCGGCCGCGCCGGGCGCGTCTGCGGGCGCGGCTTTCGCACCGGGCCGGCAATCAGACCTTCGCGAATGGCAAGCTTGCGAGCGGCCTTTCGGGTGCGGCGGACGGCTTCAGCCTTTTCACGGCCGCGGCGCTCGGATGGTTTCTCATAGGCGCGGCGCGCCTTCATTTCACGGAAAACGCCTTCGCGCTGCAATTTCTTCTTGAGGACCCGGAGGGCCTGATCGACGTTGTTGTCACGAACGAGTACCTGCAATGAACTTCCTTCTTTCTGTAAATGTTGAAAACGATGGGATTTGAATCGGTTCCGCTGAAAAGATGCAGCGAAACATCCCGGCGGATTGCCTCTATATAGGATAAAATCGGCAATTGTGCACGTTTCCACCGATTTATTGTCGGTTGTGCGGAATGTGCCTGTCCCATGTGGTGCAAGAATTTCCTCAACCCGGCTTTGGCCGGATGTCGTGAGTCAGCCAGCGGGCGGCGTTAACGGCAATGTGTTACCGGTTGAAAGGAAATGAGAATAATGTTTGGCTTGAATAAATCATAACCCCTGCGGGCCGCCCGGCACCGCTCACGAGCCAGAATGGGAGAAGAGAATGCCCAGCTTGAAATCGATCGCCCTTTCGCTTGCCTTGTCGGTGGCGGCAGGCGGCGCCGCATTCGCGGCAGAACCCGGCAGTTGCAAGGCCGTCCGCTTCGCCGATGTCGGCTGGACGGATATCACCGCCACCACCGCCACCGCCTCGGTCATCCTCGAAGCGCTAGGCTACCAGCCCGACACCCAGGTGCTGTCGGTGCCCGTTACATACGCCTCGCTCGCCAGCAAGGATATCGACGTCTTCCTCGGCAACTGGATGCCGACCATGGAAGCCGACATCAAGCCCTATCAGGAGAAAGGCACCGTCGAGACGGTGGTGACCAATCTGGAAGGGGCGAAGTACACGCTGGCGGTGCCCAGTTACACCTATGACGCTGGCCTCAAGAGCTTTCAGGACATCGCCAGGTTCAAGGACAAGCTCGGAAACAAGATCTACGGCATCGAGGCCGGCAACGACGGCAATCGCGTCGTGCTCGACATGATTTCCGAGAACAAGTTCGATACCGCCGGTTTCGAACTGGTGGAAAGCTCCGAGGCCGGCATGCTGGCTGCGGTGCAGAAAGCGGTCGGCTCCAGGCAGGACGTTGTGTTCCTCGGCTGGGAGCCGCACCCGATGAACGCCAACATCGACATGAAGTATCTTGAAGGCGGCGACGATGTGTTCGGCCCGAATTATGGCGGCGCCACCGTGCTCACCAATGTGCGGGCCGGCTACACCGCCGAATGCCCGAACATGGGCGTGTTCCTGAAAAACCTCGTCTTCTCCCTGCAGATGGAGAACGAGATCATGGGTGCGATCCTCAATGACGGCGCGGATCCCAAGGCCGCCGCGACTGCCTGGCTCAAGGCCAATCCCGATGCCGTCACGCCCTGGCTGGAAGGCGTGACGACTTTCGACGGCGGCGATGCGTCGGCAGCGGTGAAGTCGGCGCTGGGCCTTTGACGGCTCGGCCAGTCACCCGGTGACGGGCGCGGCGGTCGATCCTGACCGGTCGGCCGCCGTCATCCTGACAAGGTCCACAACGAGGGGGACGATATGGATCCGGTCTCGGCGCTGATCGCCAGTTTCAAGATCCCGGTCGGGCAATGGGGCAGGTCGTTCTTCACTTTCCTCACCACAAATTTCGAGTGGTTCTTCGATGCGATCGCCGATGGGGTCACCTGGGTTCTCCAGAGCCTGATCGACCTGCTCCTGTGGCTGCCGCCGGTCGTCGTGGTGCTGCTCATTGCGGCTCTCGCATGGTGGTTGCAGCGCTCGTGGAAGCTGGCTGTCGCAGTGGCGGTCGGGCTTGCCTTCATCATCAATCAGGGCCTGTGGAAGGACACGGTCGAGACGCTGGTGCTGGTGGTCGGCGCCACCGCCGCCTCCATGGCGATCGGCGTGCCGATCGGCATCTGGGCGGCGCATAACGAGCGGGGCTATCGCATTCTCCAGCCGGTCCTCGATCTGATGCAGACCATGCCGACCTTCGTCTATCTGATCCCGGTTCTCATCCTGTTCGGCCTCGGCATCGCGCCGGGCCTCATCGTCACCGTCATCTTCGCGTCTCCGGCACCCATCCGCCTCACCTATCTCGGCATCACCTCGGTGCCGAAGCCGATGCTGGAGGCCGGCGAAGCCTTCGGGGCCACGAAGCGTCAGCTTCTGTGGAAGGTGGAACTGCCGGCGGCCATGCCCACGATCATGGCCGGCCTCACCCAATGCATCATGCTTTCGTTGTCGATGGTGGTGATCGCGGCGCTGATCGGCGCCAACGGTCTCGGCAAGCCAGTGGTGCGGGCGCTGAATTCGGTCAACATTCCGCTGGGGCTTGAAGCGGGCCTTGCCATCGTCATCATCGCCATCATTCTCGACCGCATGAGCCGGGTTCGCACGGGAGCCAGCCGATGACCGTCGCCGTCGAATTCCGCAATGTCGATATCGTCTTCGGCAAGGACAGGGCGCGCGCCCTTGAAATGATCGACCGGGGCGCGTCGCGCGACGAGGTTCTTGCAAAGACCGGCGCCGTGCTGGGTTGCGCCGGTGCAAGCCTCACGGTGCAGGAAGGGGACATATCCGTACTGATGGGGCTTTCCGGCTCCGGCAAATCCACTCTGCTGCGCGCGGTCAACCGGCTCAATGTGGTCAGCCGCGGCAGCGTGATGGTCCATGACGGCGACCGCATGGTCGATGTCGTGACGTGCGATGACGCGACGCTGAGAAGCCTGCGCCAGAAGCAGGTGGCGATGGTGTTCCAGCAGTTCGGGCTGCTGCCCTGGCGCACGGTGGAAGAGAATGTCGGCTTCGGTCTGGAACTTGCCGGCGTGCCGGACGCGGAACGGCGCGAACGCGTCGCCAACCAGCTCAGGCTGGTTGGCCTCGACCAGTGGTCGAAGAAATATGCGCATGAACTTTCCGGCGGCATGCAGCAGCGGGTGGGGCTGGCGCGCGCCTTCGCCACGGAAGCGCCGATCCTGCTCATGGACGAACCGTTTTCGGCACTCGATCCGCTGATCCGCACCAAGTTGCAGGACGAGCTTCTTCAGCTTCAGGCCAAACTGAAGAAGACGATCATCTTCGTGTCCCACGATCTGGAGGAGGCGCTGAAGATCGGCACCACCATCACCATCATGGAGGGTGGGCGCATCGTTCAGACCGGCACGCCGGAGGATATCGTGCTCCAGCCGGCCAACGATTATGTGCGAGACTTCATCGCCAATGTGAATCCGCTGTCGGTGCTGACGGCGTGGAACGTGATGCGCATGAAGCACGAACTCGCGCACGATGCCGACGGGTGGGTATGGCTCGACCGGCGTGCGACGACCCGTTTCAGGCTGGATGCGCAGGATCTGGTCATAGCGGCCGAACGCAGCGGCCAGCCGGCGGACTGGGTGTCGTGCAACGATGTGGAAAGACTGCCCGAGAACGGCTCCCATGTATTCTGGGCGAATCCCGGCACCTCACTGAAGACCGTGATGCTGGCCATGCAGCGCTCGCAGACGGCCCCCGTCGCCCTGTTCGACGAACAGTCGCGTTTCGTGGGCTCCATCGGCATACAGGATGTGCTGAGTGCGGTTCTGCGACGGTAGCCGCTTGCAGCCGGTGCGGTTTTTCCAGAGCGTTTCTGCTTTTCCTCGAATCGCAGAAACGCTCTAACCTTTTGTTTTTTGCGCAATTCCGAACGCAAAACCGCGTCGCACTTTTGCTGGAATCGCTCTATCTCTTTGTTTTGGCCGCATTTATGCGGCGCCAGATGTTTCCATCTGGCTGCAAAATGCTCTAGGCTGCAGTGACGATTTAACGTCTTGGGATTCCCATTTGGTTGCAAATCAGATTCTATTCTTGCCTTTGGAGGTTAGGATGGAAGGTGAGGTTCTTCGCGACGATCAATGGG
>JAIPUZ010000081.1 GCA_022833215.1 Mesorhizobium sp.
GATCCGCTCGACTCGACCTCGCGCATGCTCGACCCGCTGATCGTCGGCGAAGAGCACTATCAGGTCGCCCGTGACGTGCAGCAGACCCTCCAGCGCTACAAGTCGCTGCAGGACATCATCGCCATCCTCGGCATGGACGAACTGTCCGAAGAGGACAAGCTGACGGTGGCGCGCGCCCGCAAGATCGAGCGCTTCCTGTCGCAGCCGTTCTTCGTGGCTGAAGTCTTCACCGGTTCGCCGGGCAAGCTGGTGGCTCTCGAAGACACCATCAAGGGCTTCAAGGGTCTGGTTGCCGGCGAGTATGATCACCTGCCCGAAGCCGCCTTCTACATGGTCGGCGGCATCGAGGAAGCGGTCGAAAAGGCACAGAAGCTGGCCGCCGAAGCAGCCTGATCCATGTCGGATCGGGACCTGCGGCTGGAGGACGCGGTCAACGAAACCTGCCCATGGTCGGGCAAGCCGATTTCGGCGGATTCGCTGACCGTCTACAAAGGTCGTACGGTTGGTTTCTGTAATCCCGGCTGCCGGGACAAGTTCGCAGCGGCGGTCTCTCATTTCGAGGCGTCGCTGCCCGAGGCACCAGAGGCATAGGCATCATGGCTGAAGCTTTTCAATTCGAACTGGTCTCGCCGGAGCGGCTGCTCGTCTCCGAGAAGATCGAATCGGTCGTCATTCCGGCAACGGAAGGCGAGATGACGGTGATGGCGAACCATGCGCCGGTCATGACCACGATCAAGCCGGGCGTCGTCACCGTTAAGACAGCCTCCGGACAGCAGGAGCGCTATGTGGTGTTCGGCGGTTTCGCCGACATCCTGCCGGCCGGCTGCACGCTGCTTGCCGAGTCGGCCGTTGCCGTGAAGGATCTCGACCGGGACGACATCGCCCGCCGCGTTCAGGACGCCAGGGAAGATGTCACCGACGCCCGGGACGATGCCGCGCGCACGCGGGCGGAGCAATATCTGGCACAGCTCACCACGCTGCAAAGCGCTCTTCAGGCGGCCTGATCCGCCTCGAAAGATTGTCGAAGAAGCCGGGCTTGCCCGGCTTTTTTGTTGACCTGAAACCGGTCCGGAGAGAACAGAAAGAACCCGCGCCTCGGGCGAGACGCGGGCTGTTGCCTGGGTGCTTGCGCACCGCGGTACGGGATACGCGTGCCGCAGGGTTGCGAGAATGGTGGTCAGTTGTGAACATAGGCTTAATTGCCAGCCTGCGCCCTGCCGGTAGGGCCATGTAAAATCCGGGGTTCAAAGCATGTCATCCGAAAGCGGGAACCGGTTTCGGGCGACATGCGTAAAAACAAGAACCTGAAGCGCAAGGAGCGATTCTGAAAGATCGCGACACGCTTCAAGGGCCCGGCCGGCTCAGATCCGGTCGCGCAGCGCGTACCAGTTGAGCGCGAGAAACAGGAGCGGGGCTCGCAGTTTCCGGCCGCCGGGAAAGGCGGGAACCCTCAGCTCCTCGAAAAGTTTCAGCTTTTCGCGATTGCCGGCCACGGTGTCGGCATAGAGCTTGCCGACGAAGTTGGACAACATCACGCCATGGCCGGAATAGCCGCCGGCCGAGATGACGTTGGGCATCACCTCGCGCACGAAAGGCTGCCTCGGTATCGTTATCCCGACATAGCCGCCCCAGCCATGGGTGATCTCGACGTCCTTCAGGTCGGGATATATCTCGGCGATCTGCCTGCGAATGTGAATGTGGATATCGCCGGGGTCGGCAACGGCATAGATCTCGCGTCCGCCGAACAACAGCCGCCCGTCTTTCGATTTGCGGAAGTAGCGCACCACGAAGCGCGAATCGTCGACCGATTCGCCGCCGGGAATGACCGGGCTGCCGGCCCCCAGCGGAACGGTCGCACCGATGAAGGAGCCGATCGGCATGATGTGCGCCGCGCTCACCGGCTCCAGCTGGCCGCCATAGGCATTGGTGGCGATCAGGCACTTGTCGGCGGTAACGGTCCCGAAAGGGGTCGTTACCCGCACTTTGCCGCCATTGGAGGCAATTGCGGTGGCCGGGGTGTTCTCGTAAAGATGCGCGCCGGACGCGGCTGCCACGCGCGCGGTGCCGATAACCAGCCTGAGCGGATGGATGTGGCCTGTGCCTGTGTCGCGCACGCCGCCGAAGAAGCGCTGTGAGCCGACGCGTTCGGCCGTCTCCTTTGCGTCCATGAAGGAAATATGCGGATAGCCGAAGCGTTCGGCCATGATCCCGGCATGTGCCTTGTAGCTGTCGACGTAGCGACTTTTATGCGCCACGGAGAGCTGGCCGGGCATGTATTCGATGTCGATGCCATGGGTTCTGGAAAATTCCAGCAGATGCGCCTTGGCTTCCTCGGCGACGTCGAACAGCGCCTTGGCGCGGGTGAAGCCGTATTCGGCTTCCATCTCCTCCGGCCATGCGCGCTGGCCGGTGTTGAGCTGGCCGCCATTGCGACCGGAAGCGCCGTCTCCGAAGCGATGCGATTCCATGAGCACCACATCCGCGCCGGCTTCGGCCAGATGCACAGCGGCGGAAAGCCCCGTGAAGCCGCCGCCGACAATCACGACATCGCAGGAACGGTCTCCGTCGAGTTGCGGATAGCCCGGACGCTCGCCGGCGGTGTCTTCATACCAGGAGCGGCCGGGGGAAATGGGTGACTGATAGGGCATGGCTTGCTTCGGGTGGGTATGGGGGACGTCGCGAGACGGGGCCGGCATCGTCCGGCCCCGTCCTGCTCTGCGTCTCAAACATTCAACAGCAGATACTCCCGCTCCCAGGGGCTGATGACCTCCATGAAGGTCTCGAATTCGGCCCGCTTGATCGCGGCATAGGTGGTGGCGAAGGTCTTGCCCAGAATGGCGGCCAGCTCCTCGTCCTGCTCGAACAGATCGACGGCTTCCAGCAACCCGCGCGGCAGGTCGATCTCGTCCTCGTTGGCGGTATTGACCACCGGCGGCTCTGCCTGCAGCCGGCTGCTCAGCCCGATCAGGCCGCAGGCGAGCGACGCGGCAAGCGCCAGATAGGGATTGGCGTCGGAGGAGGGAATCCTGTTCTCGACACGCCGCGCCGCGGGATCCGAGCGCGGCACGCGGAAAGCGGTGGTGCGATTGTCGTAGCCCCACTTGTTGTTGACCGGAGCGGAAGCCGCCTGCGTGAGGCGGCGATAGGAGTTCACGTAAGGCGCGAGCATCACCAGTGCGTTCGGTACATGCTGCTGCATGCCGCCGATGAAATGGAAGAAGGCTTCGGTCTCGGAGCCGTCCTCTCCGGTGAAGATATTGCGGCCGGTCTTTTTCTCGATGATCGACTGATGGATATGCATGGCCGAGCCAGGTTGACCCTGAATGGGCTTGGCCATGAAGGTTGCGTAGATGTTGTGTTTCAGCGCGGCTTCACGAATGGTGCGCTTGAACATGAACACCTGATCCGCCAGTTCGACCGGGTCGCCGTGGCGCAGGTTGATTTCGAGCTGTCCGGCGCCTTCCTCGTGAATCAGCGTATCGATCTCGAGACCCTGGCTCTCCGAAAAATGATAGATATCATCGATCAGTTCGTCGAACTCGTTGACGCCCGCAATCGAATATCCGGCTCCGCCGCCGATGGCACGGCCGGAGCGGCCGACCGGCGGAGTGAGCGGATAGTCGGGGTCGGGGTTCTTGTGAACGAGGTAGAACTCGATCTCCGGCGCGACCACGGGTCTCAGGCCAATCCTGTCGTAGGCGGCGACGACGTTCTTGAGCACGTTGCGTGGCGTGAACTCGACCGTGCGCCCGTCCTGATGAACGAGGTCGCAGATCACCGCCGCCGTCGGATCGTCCTCCCACGGCACCACGGTCAGGGTCGAGAGATCGGGCACCAGCTTCAGGTCGCCGTCGTCCTCGGGATAGACGAACCCGTTGCCGTCTTCAGGATAGCCGCCGGATATGGTGGCCATGAAAACGGCCGAAGGCAGCGCCAGCGACGTATTGGAAGTGAACTTGCTGGACGGCATCATCTTGCCGCGTGCGACGCCGGCCTGATCCGGCGTGATGCATTCTATGTCTTCGATGCCGCGCCACTCGAGCCAGGCGCTGGCTTCCTTCCAGTTTTTCACCCCGCGCAGATTTTTTACGAAAGCAAGGGGGCGGGCGCGTTTCGAGCGAACTTCCTTCTTGACGGGAGGCATCAATCACCAAATTGAACAATATCGCGCAAGTATGCCGTTTCGCGGCGCAGAAGGAAAGGGGGGCGGTCCTGCCGCGCGCCATGGTCTGCACATTACAGCCGCTTTGCGACACCAATGTCGCGAACCGGGAGCCGTCTGGCGGGTCCCCAGCCTAAATTCGCTTGTAGCAGGTGGCTGCCTGCCTAATTATCGGGATATTTCCCGGTGCGGCGTGTTCCGCAGCATGTCGACAGATGCAGGTTTGCCGTGCCGTCCGATTTTTTCCCTGGCCTGCCGTTTAGAAACTTTCCGTCGAGGCCGGCATGACCGCTTCCCCCGCAGATGCGCTGTGTCTGGGTATCGATACCGGCGGCACCTATACCGATGCCGTGCTGTGGTCGGAGGCGACGGGTATTGTGGCCAAGGCGAAATCGCTTACCACACGCCACGATCTTGCCGAAGGCATTGCCGGTGCGGCCGATGCGGTGCTGGCCGGGGCGGGGGCTGGTCATGGCGCGGTCAGGCTGGTGTCGATGTCGACCACGCTTGCCACAAACGCATTGGTGGAGGGGCAGGGTGGACGCGTGGCGCTGGTGATGGTCGGCTTCGGTCCGGAGGATCTCGGCCGTGACGGACTTTCCGGAGCGCTCGGCACCGATCCGGTGATCTTCTGTCCCGGCGGCCATGATGTTCATGGCAATGCCGCCGAGCTGTCGCTGGAGGTGCTGGAAGCGGCACTGCCTGAACTGGATAAGTCGGTGACGGGTGTGGCGGTGGCGGCCTATTTCGCGGTGCGCAATCCCGCCCATGAGATTGCCGTGCGCGATCTCGTGCGCGCACGCACCCGGCTGCCGGTCACCTGCTCGCACGAACTGACATCGAAACTTGGCGGACCGCGCCGCGCGCTGACCACGCTGCTCAATGCGCGCCTCATATCCATGATCGACCGGCTGATCGGAGCCACCGAAGGTTTCCTTCGCCATCGCGGCATCGAAGCGCCGCTGATGGTGGTGCGCGGCGACGGCGCGCTGGTGACGGCGGCTTTCGCCCGCACGCGCCCCATTGAAACCATTCTGTCCGGCCCTGCCGCCAGCCTCGTGGGCGCCCGCCACCTGACCGGGCTCGACGATGCCGTCGTTTCCGACATCGGAGGCACCACCACGGATATTGCGGTTCTCGATCGTGGCCGGCTCAGGCTCGACCCGGAAGGTGCGACGGTTGGAGGCATGCGCACCATGGTCGAGGCTGTCGCCATGCGTACTTTCGGCCTTGGCGGCGATTCGGAGGTGGCGCTGCACGACCATTCTCTTTCGACGCGGATCGAGCTCGGCCCGCGCAGGCTGGTGCCGTTGTCGCTGGCGGCCATGCATCATGCAGAAACAATCGAAAAGGCGCTTTCGCGGCAATTGCTCAGCCCCACCGCCAGCCGTCTGGATGGACGTTTCGCCATGCGCACGGGTATGCCTGAAGGCGTGGCTTCGGGGCTGTCGGTGACCGAGACGCGGCTTTACATGCAAATCGGGGACGTGCCGGAAGCGCTCGACCGTCTGCTGGTCTCGACGTCGCAGATCGCCACGCTCAACCGGCTGGTGGCGCGGGGACTGGTCCATATCGCAGGCTTCACGCCGTCGGACGCGGCCCATGTGCTTGGCCGGCAGGGCAACTGGAACCCGGCTGCGGCACGGCTGGGCGCGCAACTGATGGCACGTCGGCGCAACGCCATGGGCCAGCCGGCGGCGGAAACCGCCGAAGCCTTCAGCGAGCTGGTTCTGGCCGCCGTTACCCGCAGGTCCGCGGAGATGATGTTCGAGACGGTCTTCGCGGCCGACGGGCTGGAAGAGGACGCACCGGTCTCGCACGCTCTGGTTCAGCGGGCGCTGGACCGCAATGGCGGGATGGCGCGTTTCTCGATCTCGCTGGATCGTCCGGTGATCGGCCTTGGCGCCTCGGCCCATCTCCACTACGCCAGCCTGCCGCCGCTGATCGGCAACGCGTGCAAGATTGCACCCGATGCCGATGTCGCCAATGCGCTGGGCGCGGTGGTAGGACAGGTGCGCGTCTCGGCCGAGGCGCGCGTCAGCCAGCCGGAGCCCGGCGTTTATCGCATCAATGCCGGCGAATGGCTGGAAGATTTCGGGACGGAGGACGAGGCGATGGCGGCAGCCGAACAGGCGGCCCGCGCCATGGCGGGCGAACTGGCCGGACGGGCCGGCACGGACCATGCCCGCATCGAGGTGAGCCGCGACATCAGGGATGCGGTGATCGAGGGCGAGCGCAGCCTGGTCGAAGCCTTCATCGTGGCTACCGCCGCCGGGCGTCCGCGGATGGCAAGCTGACAATCAGTCCGGGATCGGGATGTCCGGCAGGTCCGGGGCATCCTCCTCGTCATCGCGTACCGGGATGACATAGGCACCCTTCAGCCAGCGATTGAGGTCGATGTCCTTGCAGCGCTTGGAGCAGAAGGGATAGGTGTCGCGTGCCGAGGGCCTGCCGCATTCGGGGCAGGGACGCCTGGGCCGCAGGGGCGTTACCTGCGCCTTGCCTTCGCCGGTCATGACAGGCCCGTTGCCGGCCATCCGGCGCGGGTGTCGAAGCCTTCGCCGGAAAGCAGCGCCACCGTTTCGTAAAGCGGCAGCCCGACGACGCTGGTGTAGGAGCCGACCAGCTTGACCACGAAGGACCCGGCCAGGCCCTGCACGGCATATGCGCCGGCCTTGCCGCGCCATTCGCCGGAGGCGACGTAGCGGTCGATGTCCTCGCGCGACAGGCGGCGGAAGCGCAGGCGCGTCTCGACCAGACGCTGGCGCAGCTTGCCGGACGGCGTGGCGAGGCAGACACCGGAATAGACCCGGTGCGAGCGGCCCGACAGCAATTGCAGGCAGTAGACGGCGTCGTCGATGGTTTCGGCCTTGGGCAGGATGCGGCGGCCGACGGCCACCACCGTGTCGGCGGCGAGCACGAAGGCAGGCTGCGCATCCGGTTCCGATTTCAGGGACGCCAGCGCCTTTTCAGCCTTTTCTTTCGACAAACGCCTGGCGAGGGAGCGGGGGTGCTCAGCGCGCTGCGGCGTCTCGTCGATGTCGGTCGGCAGGATTCGGCCGGGCTCGATGCCCGCCTGTTGCAGGAGCTGAATCCTGCGCGGCGAAGCCGAGGCAAGCACCAGCGTCTGCGGTTTGCTTCCAGCCATGCCCGCCTGCCCGAACGACGCTTACTTGAAACGGTAGGTGATGCGGCCCTTGGTCAGGTCGTAGGGGGTCATCTCGACCAGGACCTTGTCGCCGGTCAGCACGCGGATGCGGTTCTTGCGCATGCGGCCGGCCGTGTGGGCAATGATTTCGTGATCGTTTTCGAGCTTCACCCGGAACATGGCGTTCGGCAGCAATTCCGTCACCACGCCCGGAAACTCGAGGACTTCTTCCTTCGGCATACGATACCTTTTCTCGGGTGATGATCCGGGGCAACCCCCGGAATTTGCGCGGAACCTATATGATAAAGCCGGCTTTGTGAACACGCTAATCCACACAGGCCGCAAATGCGGGATCATACCGCGATCGCCGCCCTGAAAGCGTCATCCGTTCGCCTGCCGCGTTCCTTTGGACATGTGCCCAGGGGCATTTCAACGTACTCTGGCAGGGCGCGCGAAAACGATCAACAACTTCCAGCGGAATTCTTGCTGTCACCACTTGAACGGGCAAGCCAACGGGCCGATTGTGCGCCGATCTGGCGAGGGTTGCCAGAGTCGTCGTGACCGCAACCGACGGATGGGCAGGAGGGGTCCGGCCCGCAAAGGTTTCGGTTCGACAGCAAACTCAAACGTCGCCTTCATTCCCATCAGGAGAGGGAGGAGCATAAGTGCTCGAATCATTTTTCAAGATCAAGGAAGAGGGGTCGTCGGTCCGTACGGAAGTGATCGCCGGCGTCACCACCTTCCTGACGATGTCCTATATCATCTTCGTCAATCCGGAGATTCTGTCGACCACCGGCATGGACCGCAATGCCGTGTTCGTCGCGACCTGTCTGGCGGCCGCGCTGGGCTCCGCCATCATGGCCCTGCTGCCGCGCTGGCCGATCGGCATGGCGCCCGGCATGGGCCTCAACGCCTTCTTCGCCTTTACCGTCGTCGGCGCCATGGGGTTCACCTGGCAGCAGGCGCTGGGCGCGGTCTTCATTTCCGGCATCATCTTCCTGATCCTGACGCTGACCGGGGTGCGGGCCTGGCTCATCTCGGGTATCCCGAGGTCGATGCGCAGCGCCATTGCCGCCGGTATCGGCCTGTTCCTGGCCATCATCGCGCTTACCAGTTCCAAGATCGTGGTCGCCAATCCCGCCACGCTGGTCGGTCTCGGCGATCTGACGCAGACCGGTCCGCTGCTGGCGATCGCAGGTTTCTTCATCATCGCGGCGCTCGACGCGCTTAAAATTCGCGGCGCGATCCTGATCGGCATCCTGATCATCACCGTGCTGTCGATGATCCTCGGTGTCAGCCAGTTCGGCGGGATCGTGTCGATGCCGCCTTCCGTTGCGCCGACATTCCTGCAACTCGACGTCGTGGGTGCGCTTCATGCGGGCCTGTTCCACGTCATCCTCGTTCTGGTTCTGGTGGAAGTGTTCGACGCCACCGGCACGCTGATCGGCGTGGCCAAGCGCGCCGGGCTCATGCCGGAGGGCAAGCCGAACCGCCTCGGCAAGGCGCTGCTGGCTGACAGCACGGCCATCGTCGCCGGTTCGGTCCTCGGCACCTCCAGCACCACCGCCTATGTCGAAAGCGCTTCCGGCGTGCAGGCCGGCGGCCGCACGGGCCTCACGGCGCTGGTGGTCGCGGTGCTCTTCCTCGCAGCCCTGTTCTTCGCGCCGCTTGCAGGCTCCGTGCCTGTCTATGCGACGGCTCCGGCGCTGCTCTATGTCGCGTGCCTGATGATGCGCGAACTGCTGGACGTGGAATGGGACGAGATCACCGAGGCAGCGCCCGCCGCGCTGACCGCGCTGATGATGCCGTTCACCTATTCGATCGCCAACGGTCTTGCCTTCGGCTTCATCTCCTACGCAGTGCTGAAGACGCTGACCGGTCGTTTCAGGGAGGTCCACCCGGCCACCTGGCTGGTTGCGATCCTGTTCGTCATCCGCTTCGTGATGGTGGGTGGCGAATAGGGAGGTTGGAGTGCCGGACCGGAATGTGGTTTTCGGTCTTTCCGATGCCCTAACAATGATTCAGATCGCCGTGCGTCCGGATAGACGCACGGCGATCTGACCGGCCTGAAGAAAAAGAGGCCCGGAGTTTTCCGGGCCTTCTTTTTTTGGCTTCATGGATTGTCCGGGTCAGTGAATCGTTTCGCGATGCGTTCCTTCAGATGGTCGCGCACCTCCCGATAGGCGGTCAGACGCTGTTCGCGGGTGCCTGTGATGGAAGTGGGGTCGAAGGTCGGCCAGTATTCAACGTCCACGGCCATGGTGCGCGTGAACTCCATGGCCGTGTGATGAGCCTGCGGCGAGAGTGTGATGATGAGGTCGAAATAGGCGTCATCGATGTCGTCCACCGCTCGCGGCTCGCGGTCGCCGAGCGACAGGCCCTCTTCCTCCAGCACGACATCGACGAAGGGATCGCGCTCTCCGGCATGGACACCGGCGGAGGAAATGAAGATGTCGGAAGGCAGCATCCTGCGCGCCAGCATTTCCGCCATTGGCGAGCGCACCGCATTCATGCCGCACATGAACATGACAGAGCGCGGTTTGTAAGGTTCCCCGTTCAGGTCAGCCTCGCCAGTGCAGCACGCAAACGAGGGTGAAGAGGCGGCGCGCGGTGTCGAAATCGATGTCGATCTTGCCGCCGAGACGGTCTTTCAGCGTTTGCGAGCCTTCGTTGTGCAAGCCGCGCCGGCCCATGTCGATCGCCTCGATATGGCTGGGGGAGGCGGAGCGTATGGCATCGTAATAGCTCTCGCAGATCATGTAGTAGTCCTTGACGATGCGCCGGAACGGCGTCAGCGACAGGATGTGCGTGACCACGTCGGACCCGTCCTCGCGGGCGATGGCAAAGACCAGCCGCGAATCCACCAGCGACAGCTTCAGCCGATATGGCCCCCCGGCACCGTCATTGACCGGGCGAAAGCTGTTTTCCTCGATCAGATCGAAGATCGCAACGGCGCGCTCATGCTCGACGTCCGGCGTCGAACGGCCGATCGTCTCGTCAAGCTCGACGTCGACCAGTCTGTCGCGCTGGGGATCGAACTCCGTCATAGCGCTACATATTCAGCCTGATGGCGACGGAACGGGCATGTGCGTCCAGACCTTCCGCCCTGGCCAGCGCGATGGCGGCAGGCCCCAGCGCGCGCAGCTGTTCCGCCCCGAGCCTGAGGATGGAGGTGCGCTTGACGAAATCGAGCACGGAGAGACCGGACGAGAAACGGGCCGAACGCGCGGTCGGCAGCACATGGTTGCAGCCGCCGACGTAGTCGCCGATCACCTCCGGCGTGTGGCGTCCCATGAAGACCGATCCGGCGTTGCGGATGCGCCCGAGCAGGGCCTCGGCATCGTCCACCGCCAGCTCGAGATGCTCGGCCGCGATGCGGTCGATAAGCGGTATCGCCTCCCCGAAACTCCCCACAAGGATGACGGCACCGAAGTCGCGCCAGCTCTGCGCGGCGGTTTCGGAGCGCGAAAGGTTGCGCAACTGACGTTCCACGGCCTCTTCCACGGCCTTGCCGAAGGCGGCGTCGTCGGTCATCAGGATCGACTGGGCGGAGGCATCGTGTTCCGCCTGTGCCAGAAGGTCGGCGGCCACCCAGTCCGGATCGTTGGAACCGTCGGCGACCACCAGCACCTCGGAGGGGCCGGCGATCATGTCGATGCCGACCGTGCCGAACACATGACGCTTGGCTGCGGCGACATAGGCATTGCCGGGTCCGACGATCTTGGCCACCGGGTGGATCGTTTGCGTGCCATAGGCAAGGGCTGCAATCGCCTGCGCACCGCCGATGCGGTAGATTTCCGAGATGCCGGCAAGATCGGCGGCCACCAGAACCAGCGGATTGATGGTTCCACCCGACGCCGGCACCACCATGACGATGCGCCCGACGCCCGCCACGACGGCGGGCATGGCGTTCATCAGCACGGAGCTCGGATAGCTGGCGGTGCCGCCCGGCACATAGAGGCCGACCGATTCCACCGCCGTCCAGCGCGAGCCGAGCTCGACGCCGATGGCGTCGGTGTAGCGGTCGTCCTGCGGCATCTGGCGCTGGTGATGTGAGCGGATGCGGTCCCGCGCCAGCTTCAGGGCCTCGACGGTGGCGGGGTCGGCCTGCGTGTAGGCCGCGTCGATATCGCCACGCGAAACGGCGATGCCGAGCGTTTCGAGGTCGGCGCGGTCGAAGCGCCTTGTGTAGTCGATAAGTGCGGTGTCGCCTTCGGCACGCACGTGGGCGATGATGTCGCGCACCACGGCCTCGACATCCGCCGATACTTCACGCTTGGTCGACAGGAATGCGGCAAAGCGCTGCTCGAAATCCGCGTCGGACTGTCGGAGTGTGATGGCCATGCAAAATCAGATCCTGTGTGCGGGACGGGAAGAGGCCTGCCAGGCGCCCCCGGTGTCGGTCAGGCGCGCTTCCACGCATTCGACATCGAGCATGATGGCGCCGCCGCCGGAGAAGATGAGTTCTATGATCCCGGCGGGCTTTTCCGTGGGCACATAGCTTACGGCAAGCAGGGAGAGCACCTCGTCGGGCTTGTCGCGCGCGATTCCGGCGGTCCTGGCGCCGAGCACCCGGTCGAAATGCAGCACGCTTTGCCGGCGTTCGTTGTTCTTGCGCAGGAAGCCGGGCTTCCTCTCCCAGGCAAAACGGTTCATGGCCAGCACGAAACGCCGTGCGCCCGGCAGATACTGCAGATCGCGCACCTTCATCACCGCGTCCTGCACATGCGCGGAAATGACGTTGAGATCCTGCTCGTCGAGCGCGAAGAGCCTGAGTTGATCCATGCCGTTTTCGCACCTGCGAAGGGTTGTCGTGAACCCTTTTGTTAGGCTGTCTTGCGAGCCTGTGCAACCGCGATGGGGGCCGGCGCGGCTCTCAACCCGAAATGCGCTCTATGGTCGCGCCGCAACCGGAGAGCTTTTCCTCCAGCCGCTCGAAACCACGGTCGAGGTGGTAGACGCGGTTGACGATGGTTTCGCCCTCGGCGGCAAGTCCGGCGATCACCAGCGACACGGAAGCGCGCAGGTCCGTCGCCATAACCGGCGCGCCTTTCAGCTTCGCCACGCCGTCGACGATGGCCGTCTGGCCCGACAGGGTGATGTGGGCGCCGAGCCGGGCGAGTTCCTGCACATGCATGAAGCGGTTCTCGAAGATCGTCTCGGTGATGTGTGAGCGGCCTTCAGCCATGGTCATCAGGCCCATGAACTGTGCCTGAAGATCGGTCGGGAAGCCGGGGAAAGGCTCGGTGGTGATGTCCACTGGCCGGATGCCTGCGCCGTTGCGATAGACGCGGATGCCTTCATTGGTCGTGGTGATTTCCGCGCCGGTGCGGGCAATCGTGTCGAGCGCGGTTTCCAGAAGGTCGGCGCGCGCGCCTTCCAGAAGAACGTCGCCGCCGGTCATGGCCACGGCCATGGCATAGGTGCCGGTCTCGATCCGGTCGGGAATGACGCGCACATTCGCGCCATGCAGTTCGTCCACGCCCTCGATGGTGACGGTCGCGGTGCCGGCGCCGGAAATCTTCGCGCCCATGGCGTTGAGGCACTCGGCAAGGTTGACGACTTCCGGCTCGCAGGCGGCGTTTTCGAGCACGGTCTCGCCGCGGGCGAGGGAGGCGGCCATCATCAGCACGTGGGTGGCGCCGACGGAAACCTTGGGGAAGTGGTAGCGGTTGCCGCGCAGTCCTTTGCCCGCTCTGGCCAGCACATAGCCCGCCTCGACGTCGATGTCGGCGCCCAGCGCCTGCAAGCCGTCGATGAACAGGTCGACCGGCCGCGTGCCGATGGCGCAGCCTCCCGGCAGCGAGACCTTCGCCTCACCCATGCGGGCCAGAAGCGGGCCGACGACCCAGAACGAGGCGCGCATCTTCGAAACCAGATCGTAGGGCGCGGTGGTGTCGACGATGTTTGCGGCCGTGAAGTTGATGGTGCGCGAATAGCCTTCGGTCTGGCTGGGGCGGCGACCGTTGACGGAATAGTCGACGCCATGATTGCCGAGAATACGGATGAGCTGTTCCACATCGGCAAGATGCGGCACGTTCTCCAGGGTCAGCGTCTCGCGCGTCAGCAGCGAGGCGATCATCAGGGGCAGGGCGGCGTTCTTGGCGCCGGAAATGGGGATGTTGCCTGAGAGCCGGTTGCCCCCGACGATCCTGATGCGATCCATGAAGATGCCTCTCCCCGGCGAAATGCCGGTCTGGGATATGCCGCGCCTTTAGCCGGTAAAGCCGGCGTGCTTCAATCGGTTGAAGCGGTCCGTCTAAACCATAGGCGGCCGCTGTTCAAGAAAATGCGCAGACGCGATGGGCGCGCAAAAAAACTGGCGGTCAGCTTTCCGGCTTGGTTTTCGCAGCTCCGATGCCCTGCGGGCGCTGGTCGGCCTCGCCGGCGCGTCTCGCGCGGGTCTGGGCCTTGCGCTTCATGAGGTTGGCCCGCAACGCCTCGGCCAGACGTGCCTTGCGCAAATCCTCGCTGCTGGATGCGGTTCCCTTCCGGTCCTTCATGCATGCTTTCCCGACGGCTGGATGCAGCCTCATGAATATGGCAAGGGCGTGTCCGAAACAACGTCTTTGCACATGCTGTTTATGGCCTTGCACTCGGCCAAACGATGTGGCAGAAGACCGCCGCATCCGGTCGCTGCCGTAGCTCAGTGGTAGAGCACTCCCTTGGTAAGGGAGAGGTCGAGAGTTCAATCCTCTCTGGCAGCACCATTCTCCCCTTGAGATTATTGGGTTTTCTGGATTTTCTGATATCCAGAAAGGACTAGCACGCTGCTAGCACGTGTTTGCCCTGTTTCATGTTTTTCAATAACTTAGGAATACACCGGCGCGTGCTGGTAGCACGGACCTAGCACTACCTTGGCATATTTTTAGCGCCCGAGGATTTTCTTGATTCCCAAGACGGGTTTTCGATGATTCATAGGAGGTCGGCTTGTGGA
This sequence comes from Mesorhizobium sp., assembly GCA_022833215.1. GTDB lineage: Bacteria > Pseudomonadota > Alphaproteobacteria > Rhizobiales > Rhizobiaceae > Mesorhizobium. The sequence goes on from JAIPUZ010000081.1 coordinate 14,248, forward strand.
GGGGCCGGCATGGACAGGAACTGGCAAGCTGATCTGGAGCACTGGCTACGCCGTTTTCGGCCGCGCTGCGACACAAGACGCGAGCACGGATGTGCCCGGCCTATGTCGCGGGGCTGATCGGCCCTGGGGATCGCAAGAGCATCCAGCCGATGGCGGCACGTACCGACACCGTGAGCTAAGACCAGTTGCATCATTTCATCGGCGGCGGCGTGTGGGATGTAGTCCCTCTCGAAGCAGCGCTTCTCGTCGAAGCCGACAAATTGGTTGGCAGCGACAGCGCCTGGTTGATCATCGACGATACCGCATTGCCGAAGAAGGGGCGTCACTCGGTTGGCATTGCGCCACAATACGCCTCCGATCTTGGTAAGACTGCGAACTGCCAGTCTCTGGTCTCGGTGACACTGGCATCACGCTCGACTTCTCGCGACCGGGAAAGCCAACGGACAATGCCTTCATCGAAGCCTTCAACGGCCGCTTCCGGGCAGAATGCCTGAACGCGCACTGGTTCCTGACGCTTGCGGATGCGGCCGAAAAGTTGGAGGATTGGTGCAGATACGACAACGAGGTGCGCCCACATGGCGCGATAGGCCATAAGGTGCCGATCTCGTTGATCAATCCCGATGGTGCCACCAGCCCGCCATAGTGAAGCAGCCGGAAAACTCCACCTTCCGCCGGTCCAAAGAATGGTATCGGATCAGTCACGGAGAAATTCCGCATCGGCGGCGATCTTCGCTATACCGGCAATTATTACTCCAATGACACGAACGATCCTGCCCTGCGGGTCGGGTCCTATGTCATCGCCAATATGAACGTGTCCTACCGGCCGGGCGAGAACTACGAGATATTCGGCTATGCCAACAACATCTTCGACAACCGCGTGCCGACCTCCAAATCCTTTGACAGAATGCTCGGCAAATATTCCGCGGCCATGGCCACGCCGCGTGAGTTCGGCTTTGGCGTGAAGGTGCGGTTCTAGAGCAACTGCTTCCCCGAGCGCAGATTGCATCCGCGGCCATGGTTGAAGCCCATGGCCGCGCATCGGAGGGCGGCTTCGTGCCGCCTGCTATTTCGGGGGTGTATCGCGCGCGATCAGACGGGTCAGGGCGCGTTGAAGCCCTTCGGCATCGGGGCCGAGTTCGGCTGTCAGTTGCGTCTGGAAATCCTGCGCAATGGGGCCGAGGCGTCGCATCAGGTCCCGGCCCTTGCGCGTCAGCGCAAGCGCAATCAGCCGGCGGTCGCTTTCATGGCCGGATTTCCGCACCAGCCCCTCCTGTTCGAGCCGCGAAGCCGCGCGGCTGACGATGGATTTCTCCAGATTCACCCGAACGGTGATGTCGCGCACGCTGACCGGCTCCGATTTGTGCAGATGGGCGAGCACCCGCCATTCCGGAACCGTCAAGCCGGCCTCGGCTCCATAAAGCGCGGCGAACCGGCGGCTGACCTGCGCTGCGGCGACCGACAGGCGGTAAGGCAGGAACTGGTCCAGATCAAAGGACATCGGGTGTCTCCTTTGCCGCCAAAACAGCAGAATTCCGTTGCAAAGGCAACGAAGCGGCTCTGCGATCTGCCGGAAGCTTGACTCGTTGCTTATGCAACAACATATTCGTTGCATAAGCAACGATTGTCATTTTGCGGAGGAGCAGGGATGACGACGCATGATATGCTTTCCGGCATGACACGGGCTGCGACCGCCACCGGCACCCATGAAGGCTATATGCCGGGTTTCGGCAACGACTTCGAAACCGAAGCGCTGCCGGGCGCGCTGCCACAGGGGCAGAACAGCCCCCAGAAATGCAACTACGGGCTTTATGCCGAGCAGCTTTCGGGCACCGCGTTCACTGCTCCGCGCGGCCAGAACGAGCGGACCTGGTGCTATCGCATCCGTCCGTCGGTGAATCACACCGGCCGCTTCAGCCCGATCGACGTGCCCTACTGGAAGACCGCCCCGGACGTCGCGGCGCATGACCCGCGCGGGGGCAACATCACGAGCCTCGGCCAGTATCGCTGGGATCCGATACCGCTTCCCGGCCCCGGGGAGAACCTGACGTGGATAACCGGCATGCGCACCATCACCACGGCGGGCGATGTCAACATTCAGGTCGGCATGGCAAGCCATGTCTATCTGGTCACCCGTTCGATGCAGGATGAATACTTCTTCTCGGCCGACAGCGAGCTTCTGATCGTGCCGCAGGAGGGGCGGCTGCGCTTCTGTACGGAACTCGGCGTCATCGACCTCGAACCGAAGGAGGTCGCAATCATTCCGCGCGGCCTCGTCTACCGCGTCGAGGTGCTGGAAGGGTCCTGCCGGGGTTTCGTCTGCGAGAACTACGGCCAGAAATTCGACCTGCCGAACCGCGGGCCGATCGGGGCCAACTGCCTGGCGAACCCGCGCGATTTCAAAATCCCCGTCGCGGCCTTCGAGGATCGCGAGGTGCGCTCGCGCGTGGTCATCAAGTGGTGCGGTCAGTTCCACGAGACATGGATAGGTCATTCGCCGCTGGATGTGGTGGCCTGGCACGGCAACTATTGCGCCTGCAAATACGACCTGCGCACATATGCCCCGGTGGGCGCGGTCCTTTTCGACCATCCCGATCCCTCGATCTTCACCGTTCTGACCGCGCCCTCGGGGCAGGAGGGGACAGCGAATATCGACTTCGTGCTGTTCCGCGAGCGCTGGATGGTGGCCGAGCACAGCTTCCGCCCGCCCTGGTATCACAAGAACGTCATGTCCGAGCTGATGGGCAACATCTACGGCGTCTACGATGCCAAGCCGCAGGGCTTCGCTCCCGGGGGCATCAGCCTGCACAACTGCATGCTTCCCCACGGCCCCGACCGCGGCGCTTTCGAACATGCCTCGAACGCAGAGCTGAAGCCCGAAAAGCTGGACGATACCATGTCCTTCATGTTCGAGACCCGTTTTCCCCAGCATCTGACCGAATTCGCTGCCCGCGAAGCGCCGATGCAACCGGAATATATCGAAGTCTGGCAGAACCTCGGGAAGAAGTTCGACGGCACGCCAGGCGTGAAGTGAGGCGAAGCCGGGAGTTTTTCCCTGTGGTCCGGCTGGAGGCAGGTGTAATCGCAGGAACACGTCCGGGCCCTCGCACGGCGTGTCGGGATGGCGGATGACGCAATCCGCATCGTGGAATCCAGAAGCACCTGCTGCGGACAATCGGTAGCTGCGAAAGAATGGAAGCTGGCGTTCCCGGTTTTATACCGAAGTGGCGGAGCGGACGGGACCGGGGGCGAACGTTCTCCAGTTGCGCGGTGACTTTGCCTGGCCCTCGAAGGGCTTGAGCGAGAAAAGCCAGCGAGGAAAACGCCCGGCCCGCCAATCTCCATACTGGCGAGCATGGGCTGGCTATTCCTACTCGGCGGCTCTGTTCAGGTGTTCCTCGCTTGCCAACGCGGTCCAGGCGTCGAATTGCGACAGGAAGACCCGGCCGGTGAGCTCGCTCAGGAAATGCGAGGTCTCGAGCCGGTCCATCACCGGGCCCTTGACCTCGGAAAGGTGCAGCCGCACGCCCATGTCCTTGAGCCGCCGGTTGATCGCCTCGAGGCTTTCCAGCGCCGAGAAATCCACCTCGTTCACGGCCGAGAACATCAGCACCACGTCGGTGATGCCGCAACCCTCGGTCACGCGGCTCTGGATCAGGTCCTCGAGGAAGCGGGCGTTTACGAAATAGAGGCTCTCGTCCACCCGCAGGGTCAGGAGGTGCGGCCGGGTGTCCACCTTGTGCCGCCGCACGTTGCGGAAATGCTGGGTGCCGGGCACCAGCCCCACCTCGGCCACGTGCGGGCGCGAGGTCTTGTAGAGGTGCAGAAGGACCGAGATCGCCACGCCGCTGGCCACGCCGGTTTCCACGCCCATCAGCAGGGTCAGGACGATCGTCGCCGCGACGGCGGTGAAATCGGCCCTGGAATAGCCCCAGGTCTTCTGCAGGATCGACAGGTCCACGAGGCTGAGCACCGCGACGATGATCGTGGCCGCCAGCGTCGCGGTCGGCAGGTAATGGACCAGCGGCGTCAGGAACAGCGAGGCGAAGAGCAGCCCCAGCGCGGTGAAGGCGCCGGCGGCCGGGGTCTCGGCGCCCGCGTCGAAATTGACGACCGAGCGCGCGAAGCCACCCGTGACCGGGTAACCCCCGGTGAAGGCGGCCCCGAGATTGGCCGCGCCCAGCCCGATCAGTTCCTGGTCGGGGTCGATCCGCTGGCGCTTCTTCGCGGCGAGCGTCTGTGCGACCGAGATCGATTCGACGAAACCGATGATCGAGATCAGGATCGCCGGCACCAAAAGCGCGCCCAGAAGGTTCGGCGCGAAGGCGGGCAGCGTCAGCGGCGGCAGGCCCTGCGGCACCTCGCCCACGATCCTGACACCCCGCGCGTCGAGCCCCAAGGCCCAGACCGCCAGCGTCGTCACAACCACGGCGGCCACCGGGCCGGCCTTGGTCAGAACGTCCGCCATCAGCGGCGACAGACCCATGCGCCGCAGCGCCGGCTTGAGGTTCTTGCGCACCCAGAACAGGAAGGCGGTCGCGGCCACGCCGATCACGAGGGTGATCCAGTTCACCTGGTCCAGATGCGCGAAGATCGAGCCCAGCATCTGCGGCAGGGTGTGCCCGTGGGCCGAGACCCCAAGAATGTGCTTGAGCTGGCTGGTGGCGATCAGGATGCCAGAGGCGGTGATGAAACCCGCGATCACCGGGTGCGACAGGAAGTTCGCAAGGAACCCCAGCCGGAACACGCCCAGGAGAACGAGGAACCCGCCCGACAGGAAGGCCAGCGTCAGGGCGGCCACCGCGTAGCCCGCCGTGCCCTGATCGGCCACCTGCCCCACGGCGCTGGCGGTCAGGAGCGAGACCACGGCCACCGGCCCCACCGCCAGCGCCCGGCTGGTGCCGAAGATCGCATAGAGGATGATCGGCGCGATCGAGGCGTAGATCCCGGCCTGCGCCGGAAGCCCGGCAAGAAGCGCGTAGGCCAGAGATTGCGGGATCAGCATGATCGTCACGATCACCGCGGCGATCATGTCGTTGGAAAAGGCGGTCCGGTCATAGGTGCGACCCCAGTCGAGGATCGGCAGATAGCGGCGGAGCGTGGTCATCGTCTTGGTCCTGGAAATGGGACGATCAGAGCGGGTTCACCCTGATCGTCCGGTCGTGGCCCGACAGGGAGGTGCCGAGACCGTCGGTTCGCAGCGGCCGGGACGGTCGCCGGATGCTGGAGCGGAGCCGGCTATTCCGCCGCCCCGACCTTGATCGGCTCGGGTTGCGCCAGCCATTCGCGGCCCTTCAGCATCGCCTTCCAGTAGATCGGCGGCAGCATCCTCTCCTTCAGGAACCAGGCCGCGCGCGAGGGCTTGGTGCCATCCAGCAGGATCTTCGGGAAGGACGGCTTCAGCACCCCGCCATAGCCGAATTCGGCCAGCACGATCTTGCCGCGCTCCACCGTCAGCGGGCAGGAGCCGTAGCCGTCGTAAGCGGCAACCGGGCTGCGCCCCTCGATATCGGCCACAATGTTGTCGGCCACCGTCGGCGCCTGCTTGCGCGCGGCGGCGGCAGTCTTGGCATTGGGCGCGTTCATCACGTCGCCAAGTGACCAGATGTTCTCGTAGGTCTTGTGGCGCAGGGTGGCCTGGTCGACGTCCACCCAACCGGCGGCATCGGCCAGTGGCGAGACGCGGATGAAATCGGGCGCGACCTGCGGCGGGCAGACGTGGATCATGTCGAAATCGACCGTCACCTCGGCCGGCTCGGTGTCCGGCCTGGCCACCTTGAAGGTCACCTTCTTCGCCGCGCCGTCGATGGCCACGAGGTTGTGGAAAAAGTTCAGCGTCGCGTCGTATTTCTCAACGTATTTCATCAGTGCCGGGACATACTCCTTGACTCCGAAGAGCACGCCACCGGCGTTCATGAACTGGATGTCGATATTCTTCAGCACGCCGCGGCGATGCCAGGCGTCGCCCGACAGATACATCGCCTTCTGCGGGGCGCCCGCGCATTTGATCGGCATCGGCGGCTGGGTAAAGAGCGCCCGGCCCGCCCTCATCTCCCGAACCAGTTGCCAGGTGTAGGGCGCGAGATCGAAGCGGTAGTTCGAGGTCACGCCATTGCGCCCGAGCGTTTCGGGCAGGCCCTCGACGGCGTCCCAGTCCAGCTTGAGCCCCGGCGCGACGACCAGCCGGTCGTATTTGACCACCCGGCATCCGTCGAGGATCACGGCGTCGTTCTTCGGCTCGAAGGCGGCCACGGCAGCCTTGATCCATTTCACGCCGGCCGGGATCAGCGAGGCCATCGTGCGGGCGGTCTCGTCCGGCTCGAACACGCCGGCGCCGACCAGCGTCCAGCCGGGCTGGTAGTAGTGCACGTCGGCCGGGTCGATTATGGCGACCGACAGGTCCGACTTGCGGCGCAACAGGCTGGCGGCGGTGGCGATACCCCCGGCCCCGCCGCCGACGATGACCACGTCGAACTTCGCGTCGCCCGTGTCCGTCGGCGTCCTGCCGCCATTGGCGATGCGCCGCGCCACGCCGGACATGTCGTAACCGGCGGCCTTGGTGGCGGCGAGGATTTCGGGCAGCGGGCGCTTCTTCGCCTCGTGCAGCGACCAGAGCGTGGCCGAGCGCGTGCCGGTGCGGCAATAGCCGAGGACCGGCCGCGGCAGGTCCTTGAGCGCCGCGCCGAAGGCCTCGACATCCTCGTCACGCACCATGCCCGACTGAACTGGCACATAGGCCACTTCCAGTCCTGCCTTCTTCGCCGCCGTTTCGATCTCTTCGAAGGTCGGCTGGTCGGGGCCCTCGCCGTCTGGACGGTTGCAGATGATGGCCTTGAACCCCGTCTCCTTGATGGCGTCGATCTCGTCCGGCGTGATCTGCGGAGTGACCGAGAATTTGTCCGTAATCTTCTTGATGTCCATTGCTCGCGTACTCCTCAGAACTTGTTTGCCGGAATCTTGAAGTAGCTGTGGCCGTCGCCCTCTGGCTCGGGCAGCCGACCACCGCGAAGGTTGACCTGGAGCGCCGCGAGCATCCGGTCGGGCAGCGGCAGGGTCTTGTCGCGTTCTTTCCGGAGGCGGACGTATTCGTCCTTCGGTCGCCCACCGCCGACATGAATGTTGTTGGCCTTCTGCTCGCCCACGGTGCTTTCCCATGCCGGCTCGTCGCGATCCTTCGTGCCGTAGTCATGGCCAATGAAGATGCGGTAGTCGTCAGGGTGGTCGAGGATCGCCATGATGCTGTCGTAAAGCTGGCCGGCATCGCCGCCGGGGAAATCGGCCCGCGCCGTGCCGGCATCGGGCTGCATCAGCGTGTCATGGGCAAATATCGCGTCGCCCACGACATAGGTGATCGAGCCCAGCGTATGGCCCGGCGACAGCATCACCTTGACGTCGAGGTTGCCGATCCTGAGGCGGTCGCCATCGGCAAAGAGCCGGTCGAAGTCGGGGTCGACGGGGAAGGCGTCCGGCATGTTGTAGATCTTGCGCCAGAGCGCAGCGATCTCCCGCGCCTTCTCGCCGATCGCCATCGGCGCGCCCGTTCTCTCCTTCAGCCAGGCCGCCGCCATGAAGTGATCGGCGTGGGGGTGCGTATCGAGGATCCATTCCAGTTCGAGCCCCTCCCGCTCGACGTAGTCCAGCGCCCACTGGGCATGGTCGAACGCGGTGGAGAACGATCGCGGATCGAACTGCTGGACGATGTCGATGAGCGCGCATTTCTTCGTCTCTTCGTCGACGCAGATATACTGGCAGCTACCGGTATCGGGCTCGTAAAAGCCGACGACGCGCGGGCTGCCGGCGCCGCGCGAAGGTGACACCCTGCTGATGATATCCTGGGACACTCCTCTGTTCCTCCGATGTTTCTTGCGCATTCAGCCTTCGGCGCCGGAAGCGCCGAGGAAGCGGACAGCATAGACGGCTTCTCCGAGCCTTTCGATCAGGTCGAGCTGGGTCTCGAGCCAGGCCTTGTGGCCTTCCTCGTCGAGCACAATCTGCTCAAAGAGCAGCCGCGAACCGATGTCACCTTCGGCGCCGGCTTCCTTCGCCGCCTTTGTATATTTGTATAGAAGCGGATCGCGTTCTCTTCGTCCTTCAGATCGGCCTCGAACATCTCGCGCAACGATGTCGCGCGCACCGGTGCCTTCTCGAAGGCGACCTCGGGCTCGCCGCCGAGGAAGAGGATGCGGTCGAGGAAACGGTCCGAATGTTCCGTCTCTTCGGCCTGCTCCTGCCGCATCATCTCGGCCAGGCCCGGCAGCCCCCAGTCGTCCAGAACCTGCGCGTGCAACTGATACTGATGAGTGGCCGTGATCTCCATCTGGAGCGCGGTGTTCAGGTTCCGAATGGTCTGCTTCTGTTCCATTTTCCTTCCTCCTGTCGGTCGTCTCGGGTAGCCGCGGGGCTCAGAGCTTGTTGACCGGCACCTTGAGCATCTTGTCGCCGTGCTGGTCGGTCGGGATGTGGCCGGCGCGGATGTTCACCTGGATCGACGGGATGATAAGCGTGGGCATCTTCAGCGTCTTGTCGCGCTCGGTGCGGATGCGGATGAACTCCTCGCGGGTCTTGCCGCCGCCCACGTGGATGTTGTTCGCCTTTTCCTCGGCGACGGTGGTCTCCCACTTCACCTCGCGCCCGCCGGGCATGTAGTCGTGGCACATGAAGAGCCGCATCTCGCCGGGCAGGCTGAGCACCTTCTGGATGCTGTCATAAAGCGTGCCGGCATCGCCGCCGGGGAAGTCGGCCCGCGCCGAGCCGCCGTCGGGCATGAAGAGCGTGTCGCCCACGAAGGCCGCATCGCCGATGACATGGGTCATGCAGGCGGGCGTGTGGCCCGGCGTGTGCATGGCAAAGGCCGTCATGTTGCCGATCTTGTAGGTCATGCCGTCGGTGAACAGCGCATCGAACTGCGAGCCGTCGCGCTGGAACTCGGTGCCCTCGTTGAAGATCTTGCCGAAGACCTCCTGCACGATCTTGATGTTCTCGCCGATGCCGATCTTGCCGCCCAGCTTTTCCTGGATGTAGGGCGCGGCCGAGAGATGGTCGGCATGGGCGTGGGTCTCGATGATCCACTCGAGCTTCAGGCCCTGGCGCTCGATCTCGGAGATCAGCATGTCGGCATGCTCGAAGGTGATCCGGCCGGCGGCATAGTCGATGTCCATCACGCTGTCGATGATGGCGGCCGCGTTCGAGGTCGGGTCCTTGACGATGTAGCTGATCGTCGCCGTGGCCTCGTCGTAGAAGCCCTGAATCTCGGGCTTCACGCTCATGTCCACCGGGTAATCGGCGATCGGCGTGGCGATGGCGTCGGCCATCTTTTGATCGTGGGCTTGAATCTGGTCTTGCTTGGTCATGTCGTGAACTCCTTTGTACTGGTCCGCGTCAAGCCGAGGCCGACCGCGGCAGGATGGATTGCCCCTTGAGAATGCGGGCCAGAGCAAGGCCCAGGCCGACGGCGCCCAGGAACAGCGCCACCTCCCAGCGGCCCATGCCAAGGGCCGGGATGGCCGCGCCCGGGCAGAACCCGGCGATGCCCCAGCCGATGCCGAACAGGGCCGAGCCACCGACAAGGCGCGCGTCGATCACGTTCGAATTGGGCACCTGGAAGCGGTCCTCGAACAGCGGCGTCGCGCGCCGCCAGACCAGCCGGTAGCCGATGAAGGTGACGGCGACGGCGCCGCCCATGACGAAGGCGAGGCTCAGGTCCCAGGTGCCGGCGATGTCGAAGAAATTCAGCACCTTGGCCGGGTTCATCATGCCCGAAATCGCGATCCCGAGACCGAAGACTAGGCCCGTGGCCCATGCGTAGATCAGTTTCATCATGTCAGGCTCCGATGACGTGGCGGATGACGAAGACGGTGATGGCGGCCGTGGCCATGAAGGTGGGCACCGCGACGAGCGAGCGCAGCGAGAGGCGCGAGAGCCCGCAGACCCCGTGGCCCGAGGTGCAGCCCGAGCCGAAGCTGGCGCCAAGCCCTACGATCACGCCTCCAATGGCGATTATCAGCGGGCTGACGGGCACGTCCAGCGCCGGCCAGGCGCCGGTGGCCAGGAAGATCAAGCCGGGTGCCATGACCATGCCCAGCACCAGCGTGGCGCGCCAGGCGAATTCCGGACAGCGCTCGGGAAAGATCAGCCCCGACAGGATGCCGGTCGCACCGAAGATGCGGCCCAGGCCCAGCATCAGCAGCACGGCGGCGAGCCCGATCAAGAGGCCGCCCCCGAAAGAGGCAAAGGGAGTGAAAGCCGTTTCCATCTCAGCACTCCCGGCAGGTCTTGAGGCCGATCAGCCGATAGAGCGGGCAGAAGCGGAACGCCGCTGTCGCCAGCATCACCAGCCCGACCGCGCCTGCGCCCCACTTCCAGACTGCGGCTTCCATCAGCTGCAGGCCGCCGAAGAAGGCGAGGTAGAGCAGCACCAGCCCGAGCGCCGCGCGCACCACCCGGTCAAGGGTTCCGACATTGGTGTTCATGGTGTCCTCCGATTTCAAAGCTGGAGGACAGATAGAAGTTTGATCAGCGCTCTACAGTGACAATGTCACCCAACGGCGATTTTCTCGATGGACCGCTTCGACGGCCCCTTGAAACGGGCCCGTCTCAGCGGCTTGCCGCCAGCCTTCTCAGCCCCGCCTTGTCTGTCAGCGTGATGCGCCCACGAGATTGTTCGACCAGGCCGCGTTTATGGAAATCGTTCAGGATGCGCGAGATCACCTCGCGCGCGGTCCCAAGCTCCTTGGCCAGATCATGATGGGTGGCAGAGATTTCCTTGAAGTCTCCGGCAAGGGCCAGAAGCCGTTCCGCCAGCCGCACGTCCATCCGGCCGAAGGCAACATCGTCGATGACGCGCAGAAGGTCGATCAGCCGCCGGGAATAGGCGGCAAAGACGAAGCTGCGAAAATCGGGTTCCTCGCCGGCCAGTTGGTCGAACGCCGTGCGCGGCAGATTGACGACGGTGACATCTGTCTCTGCGATCCCCTCGGCGTTGTAGGCTTCCTCGGCCAACATGCAGGCGGTGGTCAGCACGCAGCTTTCGCCTGCCTCCACCCGGTAGAGCACGATCTCCCGCCCCCGGTCCGAGCTTTGCGAGACGCGGATCGTGCCGTCATGCAGGAACAACAGGCCATCGGGCACCTTGGCCGGACCGAAGACCAGCGCCCCCTCGGGATAATGCCGCACCCGAGCCACCTGCAACAGCCGGTCGCGCACCCTGCGGGGCAGTTTCCGCGTGCCGGTGAAACGCTCCGTCCAGTCGCCAACGCTCATTTCGCTCTCCGCACCGGCGCCACAATCCCGGCCTCCAGGGGCGCAATGCGCGCCAGCAGGTCGTTCCGGTTGGCGGCGATCTCGTCCAAAGTGAGATCGTCAAGCTCCGCCATGAAGGCACGGGTCGCTTCCTGAAGGGCACGGGACAGGCGGCATATGCCGATCAGGGGGCAGGTGTTCCGGTCAGGGTTGAAGGATTCCACCAGGTCGAGCGGCCCCTCCGTGAGCCGGACCACATCACCGATCACGATCTCCTCGGCGGGCCGGGCAAGGGTGAAGCCGCCGCCGCGGCCCCGGATCGTCCGAAGGTAACCGGCCCGCCCCAACTCGTGCACGATCTTGACGATGTGCGGCCGGGCCAGACCGTGCACCCGCACGACATCGTCAACACGCACGCGGTCCGGCGCCTTGAGGGCGACAAGCTGAAGAGTTCGCAGGGCGTAGTTGGTGTAGGCCGTGAGCTTCATGAGCTTCGGGATAGTATTGTTCCATTTTCAGTACAACTTTTTTCGAATTGAGTGACTTTGTCACTGTCACGACCCGGCGACAGGCCATATCTGGGGGCGCGAACCATGACAGTTTCCTAAGGAGGACAGGTCGAATGAGTCTGCACATCGGCGATATCGCCCCCGATTTCGAAGCCGACACCACCAAGGGCCAAATCCGGTTCCACGACTGGGCCGGCGATTCCTGGGTGTTCCTCTTCAGCCATCCGGCCGATTTCACGCCCGTCTGCACCACCGAGATGGGCCGCACCGCGCAACTGGCCGAGGCGTTTGCCAAGCGCAACGTCAAGCCGCTGGGGCTGTCGACCGACACGGTCGAGGAGCACGTGAAATGGATCGAGGACGTCAACGACACCCAGAACACGGTGCTCGACTTCCCCATCGTCGCCGACCCGGAGCTGAAGGTGGCGAAGCTCTACGACATGATCCACCCGGGCGAAAGCACGACCGAGGCGGTGCGCACGGTCTTCATCATCGACCCGGACAAGAAGATCCGCCTGACCATGACCTATCCGATGAGCGTCGGGCGCAACTTTGACGAGATCCTGCGGGTGATCGACGCACTTCAAACGGCGGATGCCAACAAGGTGGCGCTTCCCGCCGACTGGCGTCCGGGTGGCGAGGCGATCATCCCGCCCTCGATCCCGAACGAGAAGGCGAAGGATCTGTTCCCGCAGGGCTGGGAGGAAGTGCGACCCTACCTGCGCAAGGTCAAGCTGAGCGCATAGCCATGCGAACGTCCGGTCGGCGGTTCCGGCCGCCGCCCGGATCGGATGATGACACGCTGAATGGCACACGACGATGTCGGTCTCGGAAACCCTTCCCGATCAACCTCCCAATGCCCGTTCGGACTGGCGTTGGCATCTTGGCGTCGTCGCCTTCGGCGTGGCCTGGTGGGTGGTCTACCACCAGCTGATCCCATTTTCGGAATGGATCACGTCGCTGGTCCCGGTGGATCGCCACAGCCACACCGGCGAAGCGATCGCCTTTTCTCGCCCGATCTGCTCGCATGCGCGGTCAGCCGGAGGCTTGGCGCGGACCCCGTCGCGGACAGTGTCTGGGCTTGGCTGAACGGGCAGGTGCGGTGCGGCGCGAAGCACTTCGATTTCGCAAGGATCGGGCCGACGACCGGAATCCGCCCGGACTGGCCATCTCGGAATTTCAAGGAGTGAACAATGCTGGATGGACTGACTGCCGAGACGCTGGCGCGATTGCAATTCGCGTTCACGGTCTCGTTTCACATCATCTTCCCGGCCTTCTCGATCGGGCTGGCGAGCTATCTCGCGGTGCTGAACGCTCTATGGCTGAAAACCCGGGATGAGACCTATCTCAACCTGTTCAACTACTGGAAGAAGATCTTCGCCGTCGCCTTCGGCATGGGTGTGGTCTCGGGCATCGTGATGTCCTACCAGTTCGGCACCAACTGGTCGGTGTTTTCCGACAAGGCCGGGCCGATCGTCGGGCCGCTCATGGCTTATGAGGTGCTGTCGGCCTTCTTCCTCGAGGCGGGCTTTCTGGGCATCATGCTGTTCGGCCGCGAGCGTGTCGGCGAGGGCCTGCACATGTTCGCGACTGCGATGGTGGCGGTCGGCACGCTGATGTCGGCCACCTGGATCCTGGCGGTGAACAGCTGGATGCAGACACCGCAGGGCTATGCCCTGGCCGAGAACGGCCAGTTCGTGCCCGAGGACTGGCTGGCGATCATCTTCAACCCGTCCTTCCCCTATAGGCTGGTGCATATGGTGCTGGCGGCCTACCTGACCGTGGCCTTCGTCGTGGCCGCCGTCAGTGCCTTGCACCTCTTGCGGGATCGGACCGACAAGGAGTCGCGCAAGGCCTTTTCAATGGCCATGTGGATGGCGCTGCTGGTCACGCCGATCCAGATCGTGGCGGGCGACATGCACGGGATCAACACGCTGGAGCATCAGCCGGTGAAGGTCGCCGCGATGGAGGGCCATTTCGACAGCCACGGCGACAACCAGCCGCTGGCCCTGTTCGGCATACCGAACGAGCAGGAGGGCCGGCTGGACTACGCCATCGAGGTTCCCTATCTCGGCTCGCTCATCCTGACGCACACCCTGCACGAGCAGATCGCGGGCCTGAATGAGTTTCCAAAGGACGAATGGCCGCCGGTGGCGATCGTCTTCTTCAGCTTCCGGATCATGGTGGCCATCGGTTTTGCGATGCTGGGTCTGGGGCTATGGGGGGCCTGGGCGCGGTGGCGCGGCAAGCTCTATGATGCGCCGTGGCTGCATCGCGCGGCCGTCCTGATGGGTCCTGCCGGCTTCATCGCGGTTCTCGCGGGCTGGATCACGACCGAGGTTGGGCGCCAGCCCTACACCGTCTATGGCCTGCTGCGCACGGCTGACAGCCTCGCGCCGGTGGATGCGCCGGCGGTGGCGGCCTCGCTCATGGCCTTCGTGGTCGTCTACTTCTTCATCTTCGGCGCCGGGACCTTCTACATCCTGCGCATGATGAACAAGCGGCCTGCAACGCCGAGGCTCGGCCTGCGCGACGGCCCGATCCGGACGGCCGGCATTACGCCAGCGCCGCAGGTCGAGCCCGACTTCATCCCCGGTGAATGAGGAGAGACAGCAATGCTCTTCGATCTTGCCTTCATCTGGGCCGGTCTCATCGCCTTCGCGGTGTTGGTCTATGTCATCCTCGACGGCTTCGACCTGGGGATCGGGATCCTGTTCCCGTTCGGGCGGTCCGAGAAGGAACGCGACCTGATGATGAACTCGGTCGCGCCCGTGTGGGACGGCAACGAAACCTGGCTCATCCTGGGGGGAGGCGGTTTGTTCGCCGTCTTCCCGCTGGCCTATGCCGTGGTCATGCCGGCGCTTTACATGCCGATCATCCTGATGCTGCTGGCGCTGATCTTCCGGGGCGTGTCCTTCGAATACCGCTGGCGGACGAGACGCTGGAAAGGTGTCTGGGACATGGCCTTCTTCGGCGGGTCCTTCGTCGCCGCGTTCTGTCAGGGCATCGCCCTCGGCGCCCTGGTTCAGGGCATCGAGGTCGAAGGTCGCGCCTATGCAGGCGGCTGGTTCGACTGGCTGACGCCTTTCTCGGTGCTGACCGGCTTCGCAGTCGCGGTCGGCTACGCGCTGCTCGGTGCGACCTGGCTGGTCCTGAAGACCGAGGGAGAGCTTCACATCCGGATGCGTCGCTTCGCCTGGTATCTGGGCGCCGCAACGCTCGGCCTGATCGGATTGGTCAGCCTCATCACGCCATTTCTCGAGCCGGTCTACTTCGAGCGCTGGTTCAACCTGCCCGGCAGCCTGTGGTCGATGGTCGTGCCGCTGCTGATGCTTGGCCTTGCCTGGTCGTTCTTCACCGGACTTAACGACGGCAAGGATCTGCAGCCGTTCCTATCGGCACTGGGCTTCTTCATCGTCAGCTTCATCGGGATCGGCATCAGCTTCTACCCGATGATGGTTCCGCCGTCGCTGACGATCTGGGAGGCGGCGGCGCCGGACGCGAGCCTTGCCTTCGCGCTGGTCGGAGCCGTGATCCTGGTGCCGATCATCCTGGCCTATACCGCCTACGCCTACTGGGTGTTCCGCGGAAAGCTGGACCCGTCGGAGGGGTATCATTGATGACCCGGTCCCCGATTTGGAAACCCCTCGTCTGGTTCGCCCTGATCTACGGGGCGAGCCTTGCCGCGCTGGGAGTCGTGGCCCTGGCAATCCGCGCCGTGATCGGGTGATGCGCCGGCGCTGCTGGGTCTCGAACACTCACTCTGCCTCCTTCGGCATCTGGACAAAGTCATGCTCGGATCCTTGAGGTGTCATGGCGGCCTCAGTCTGTCGGGGTGAACGCGGAGGCATAGATCGCAATGTGCCCGGCGCCGCCGGCGAAGCCGCCGTTGGCGGTTAGGACAGTGGGCATATGGGCCCACAAAGCTCCGGGCCAAATGATGACGAGGTTGGAGGCGGCTGCAGTGCATCGGATAATCAGTGTCTCCTAGGCGAAGGTAAGACCGATCACGGCGCCGTTCACCGAAAGTAGAGTGGCAACGATGCTCAGTTCGACGAGCTCGAGCGCGGATAGATACCGAAGCCGAGAAACCCGACTTCCGGCGCGGCCCTCGAACGCCGCTGGATGTTGGTTCGTCCGGCGGACGAACCTGTCCTCCGGGCGTTTCGGTGCCAAGGCGTGCCTCCCTCAGCCGATCTTCGTGCCCCAGAAGGACGTATGGTCGGCGGCGAAATACCCGTCAGCCACACGAAAGGTGCCCTGAAGTTCCACCGTGTCGCCCGGAGCAAGCAGCACCATGGTCTGTAGCCAGAGCGTCGTCGCCTCGGAGGCGTGCGCGCCGGATATCTCGCCGAATGATCCTCGGATTTCCGTCGAGCCGTTCAGCACCAGCCGCCCGCGCATGCGCGCCGTGGTGCTGGAATTGACCTTGTAGAGCAGCGTGGCGCCGAAGAGGTAGGTGCCGGCAACCGGTGCGACGAAGCGATTGTTGCCGGCATCGAATGCGCCCTGATCGTTATAGTCGGTGTTGTTGATGCCGATCTTCGTCCAGGTGTCGACAGCGACATAATTGTCGTAGTTCGTATACGCCTTGAAGCGCGGCAGCCGAGGCTGATCGACGATCCCGCTCGTGTTGTCGACAATGAAACCGTCGAAGAAGGCGCTGCCGTCAGCGGACACAGCGAGCCGGAACAGGTCCGACCCGAAGAGGCCGACGAGCGCTTTGGTGACATAGCCAGTCTGGAAGACATAGCCGAGGTCGCCGCCGGCAGCTTCCTTGTTCATCGTATAGAAGAGATCTCCGGTCCCACCCTCGCCAGCGGTCTTCGCAGTCCAGAGCGCGGCATTGAGCTTGGCCGAGAACGGATTGGCCGCATTGGCGGTCGTTCCGATACCGAGCAGCGCCATGTTCTGCAACTCGCCGGGCGTCGTGCCGACCCAGACGGAGCCGTCGTAGACCAGCAGCAACCCTTCGTCCTCCACCCACGCCCGCCAGCCGGTTCGCGGCGGAAGGCGAAGCCAGGCACCGTCGGTCCAGAGCGCGACGTTCAGATCCCAGCCCGCCCACGCCGCGGTGGCGCCAGAGCCGACGATGTAGCGGTCGCCGTCGGTGGGGCTGCCGGGCGGCGCCGTCAGATCCCGATCGAGGACGGAGAGCTGGACGAGTCCGTCGAGCAGCCGCAGCGCCTCGTTGTGGGTGACATGCTTCTGTGCCTGCGCCGCCAGGATGTAGGGCAGAAGCAGATGGGTGGTGGCATCGGACATGGGCGTTCTCAGAATGTCAGTGTGACGGTCTTGGGCATGCCCCGCCCGATCAGGGCGGAGAGCTGGAAGATGCGGACGGTCAGCGTGTCGCCAGACCCGAGCGGCGCGCCCCAGTCTGCGGACTGCTGGGCGGCGGTGTAGACCACGCTGGTGCTGGCGGCGACCAAGGTTCGCTTGACGGCCGGGCCGTCGAGGATCTCGACCTCATAGGCTTCGACCTCCTCGGCGAGCGGCACCTCGCCGGCGCCCCAGTTGTCGGCCGAGAGGGATCGCGAACGGCGCGTCCAGTGGATCGTGAGATCGCCCGGCGTCTGGGGCTTTCGCCATGGCTGCTCGACATGAGCGACCGAGAACGGCCGGAGCCCCACGCCCTCGGGCGTGAAGCTCGTGGCAACATAGGTCTCATCGCTGACCGGTCGGCTTGCCGGGCCGATGCGCCAGTTCCAGGGAAGCCCGAGATCGGCTTCGGCGATCGGCAGCGATGCGAGGCTCTCGTCCAGCACCACCACCCGCGCGCCAGCGGGCGCCGGATTGCCCATGGCGCCTTCCGTTCCGCGCTGCCCGCGCAAGAGTCGGGTCAGACGATACTGGCCGGGCGCTAGCAACTCGGCCGCACCCGCCTGCACGATTTCCCAGATGCCTGGTGCGCTCTCGACGGCGAGTGCATTGGCGCCGCCGAACAGCGCCAGATCGGTGACGCTCTCCAGCGTGCCCGAAAGCAGGTCTACCACCAGCACGTTGCCGAGATCGAAGCGTGAGGTCGGTCCCGGCCAGAAATCCGAAACCAGGACGCCGATCCGTGCCCGACCGCCGAAGGTGGTCAGCAGTTCGAAGCCATCGGACGAGCCGCTGCGGAACACCGCCATCTCGCCGGGCCATGGAACGGCATGGGCTGCGACGAAGGGACGATGCGCAGGCTGATCCTCACTCAGTTGCGGCAGGTCCATCAATATCGCGTCGGGCGCTCCGAACACGACCGGGCGCGTCAGCGAGGCGGCACGCGGATCGCCCGGCGGCAGATCGTAGGTCGCGCGGTCCTGGCGGATCGCCTCCACTCTGCGCGCCTCGGCATCTGCGACGGAGACGAGACGGAACTCGATCTCCCGCCCGTCATGGGCGAGCCGGATCACGTCGGCGGGATCGAGAGCCAGCCGCGAGGGTGGAAGGCGGAAGGCTGCGCTTTCGCGCCCGGTCCAGGCCTCGAGTAGCGCACGACGGCAGCGGCGTTCCGCCTCTTCGGGCGGCACCGCCATCGGAAAGCTCTCCGATGTGATCCGCGTCGTGTCGACCGTGATGCGCTGCGCCTCGACTAGCGCGGTGTCGTAATCCTCGTCGGCGCGGGCGATCTGCCACTTCAGCGCCTGCGGCAGCTCGGTTTCCTGGCTGCGGATCAGTTCTAGCACGTCACCCTCGCGGGTAGCTACGAGGTGATCGGGGTCGATGGTCAAGACCGACGCCCGGCCACGCATCACGAAACGAATGATCCCTTCGGTCTCCACGGCGTCGAAACCAAAATGCCGCGACAGCGTGGTGATGGAGGCGCGTGGGCTTTCCAGTGCGCCGATGACATATCCCTCGACCGCGCCCCAGAGCCCGGAGACATCAATCCGATCCTCGGGCATGCCTGCCCGCAGGCAGAGGTGCCGCACGAGGGCGGCCAGCGAGACCGCGCCAAGGCGTCCGGTCAGCCAGTGGCCGAGCCGCCAGTTCGGACCGTCGGTCCAGACGCCGGTCAGTTCCGGGAAGAACGGATAGGGCCGTGCATCCCAGGTCCAGGCGGCGCATTCCGGGACATGAACCATCCGGTCGCCATAGACTGAGGACACCGGATTGTTCGCAGCCTCGCCCCACCAGAGATAGCTCGCCTCGAGATAGGCGCGCTGGATCGCATCGTCGCGCCAGCCCCGCGAGAAATGTGGCGTGAAGCTCTCGGAGGACTTCGGATCGAAGAAGACGTTGGGCTGGTTGGTGCCACGATCGATGGCGGGGCAGCCGAGTTCGGTGAACCGGATCGGCTTCGACTGCGGGACCCATGCCGTCGGCGTCGCGCTCTCCACCCCGCCCGGGCGGTTGTAATGCTGGTTCGACCACCAGGCGCGCAGATCCTTGTAGCGGAAGACCCACGGCTTTCCCACTGCACCATCGGTGATCGGCGTTCGCACCTGAGCCGACCGATCGGCGGCGCTGGCGTAGAACCAGTCGAAGCCTTCGCCACCCGCGATGTTCGCCTGCAGATACGCCCGATCGTAGATCGCGGGCCAGCTATCGGCGGCGTCGAGATGGTCGAACCCGTCCCGCCAGTCCGACAGCGGCATGTAGTTGTCGATCCCGACGAAATCGATCTCCGGATCGGCCCAGAGCGGATCGAGGTGGAAGAACACGTCGCCGCTGCCATCGCTCGGCTGGTGCCCGAAATATTCCGACCAGTCGGCAGCGTAGCCAATCTTCGTTCCAGTGCCCAGAATGGACCGGACATCAGCTGCCAGATCCCGATAGGCCTGCACGGCCGGATAGGTGGATACGCCCGAGCGGATGGTGGTGAGCCCCGGCATTTCCGAGCCGATCAGGAAGGCGTCCACACCGCCTGCGGCGGCGCAGAGATGGGCATAGTGCAGCACCATCCGCCGCAGGCCCCAATCGCCCGATGGGCCGGTCCAGACGACCGATTGGCCCGAGACGCTGAAATTCGCTGGCGTCGCCGTACCGAAAAGCGCCGAAACCTGTGCCGCGCCGGCGGCGGTCTTGTCGACCGATCCCACATAATCCGCTGCGGGGGAACAGGTGATCCGCCCCCGCCAGGGGAATGCGGGCTGGCCGGTCTCGGCAGCATTGTCGGAATACGGGTTCGGCAGCGCGTTGCCGGGCGGCACGTCCATGAGAATGAACGGATAGAAGGTGACGCGCAGCCCGCGCGCCTTCATCTCCCGGATGGCCTGCACGACGGCGAAGTCGGACGGCGTGCCGCCATAGACCGGGCGATCCTGATCGTCGCGGCTGACGAGGAAGGCATTGGCGCGGCTGACGCCGTTGACCGACCAAGACAGAGGCGTGGTCGACTTGGCGGACACCTCGACGCCGGGCCGCACCTTGCAGGATCCCGCGCGCAGATCGTCGCCGAACCAGGCGACGACGAGGCTCACGCTCTCGACCGCCGGGACCATGGCCTGCAGCCGGTCGAGCGCCACCACGATGTCGGTGGCATCCGGCAGCGCGTTCAGGTTTTCGGGTTGTGTCGCACCGCCTGCGGATTTGCGGATGGCCTGCGTGGCATAGGTGAACTCACCCGAGGCCGGGATCATAGTGACGGCGCGGGTCAGTCCTTCGGCCGTGTCGGGATCGGCGAGCGGCCGGAACACCTCGAAGGAAAGCTGCGGCAGGCGGTTGCCGTAGCTGGAGAGCGGCAGTTCCTCGAAGACGACATAGGCCGTGCCGCGATAGGCGGGCGTGCTCAAAGCTCCCATCTTCGTGGCCATGAAGGGATCGGCGGTCTGCATCTCGTCGCCCGGATACCAGCGCCAGGTGACGCCCGAGAGGTCCATCGGTTTGCCGTCGGCCCAGATGCGGCCGATACCGGTGATCGGCCCCTCACAGAGTGCGACCGCGAAGCTCGCATAGTAGAGATATTCCGTGGTCCTGACCTTGCCGCCTCCGCCACCCTTGCCGCCGCCCTGCGTGGTGGTCTTGGTTTCCTCGCGGAAATCGGTCGCCCAGATGATGTTGCCGCCCATGCGCATGCGCCCATAGAGCCGCGGGATGACGGCGCCCTCCGTCGAGGAGGTGATGCGCAGCGTGTCGAGACGCGCGCCCTCGATACGCTGGGTGGGCGCGAGCGACGAAATGATCCAGCTGTCGACGACCGAACCGATGCTGGAGCCGATGAAGCCGCCGATGGTCGCGGCGCTGACACCGAGGATCGCACCGCCGATGGAACCGCCGATGGCGGCGCCGGCGACGCCGAGCACGAGAGTGGCCACTGTCAGGACTTCCTTTTGCGCCGCGCCTGCTTGCGTACGGAGGCGGACGGACGGGGAAACAGGAAAGCGAAGGCGATGCGCCGCCGCCAGACGGAGGAGAGCGGCTCCTCGATGACGCCGAGCCGCTCATAGGCGTGGATGAAGCTGCCGGGGTCGGAGATGATCCCGACATGCTTGGCGATGGCGCGGGGCTTCATGCGGAAGAGGACCAGCGCGCCGGCTTCGGCCGCCGCGGGGTCCACTTCGATCATCATGCGCCGTACGCCTTCGGCCAGCACCTCGCGCGGGCCGATCTCGCCCCAGTCCCGACTGTAGGGCGGGATCGGGAACGGCTCGGGGCCGACCACCTCGCGCCAGACGCCACGGGCGAGGCCGAGGCAGTCGCAGCCCACGCCGCGCAGGCTGGCCTGGTCGTGATAGGGCGTGCCGAGCCAGGACCGCGCCGCCGCGATCACCCGCTCCGGATCGGCGGCTCTCACAGCACGCTCCCGTCGTGCCCGCCGTCCTTCGTCGCGTAACGGAGAACGGCATCTTGGCCGGGGATATGCGGGAAGCCCCGGAAACTTGCGACATTGGCGAACTTCGTGCCACAGGTCTCAATGCGCTTGTCGCAGCCCGCGCGGACGATAAGACCATCTCCCCCGGCGATGGGCCTCACTGGCGCTTCGAGCAGCGTCAGCACGGCGATGCCGTCGGTCAGGTCATGCGCGACGATCTCTGCACGCCGCCCGGCATTGGCGCCGCTGGTCCATTCGACCGTACCGAAGGTGAACCAGCCGGCGGCAAAGCCACCGAGGCCGGACGCCGTGAACGTCCGGTCACGCAGGAGGTCGATGACGGCGCCCGTTCCCCTGAAGGCCGATGCGTCCAGATCGACGCCGCAACGTCCGTCACCGAGCGCCGCGTCGCAAGTGGCCTGAAACGTCCGTCCGACCGTTTGTCCGAGGACATGTGCGAGCGAACGAACTTCTGCCACGAAGGCAAGCCGTCCCCGCCGGATCTGGCCGATCGCCCCGCGGCGCATCAGCACACGCTGCGCCGGATCGCTCCAGTTCACCCGCCAGACCTCGACCTCGGCATTGTCCCAGCGACCGTCGAGGATGTCGGTCTCGGTGATCCGGTCGGAGGTCAGCACGCCCTCGGCGTCCTGCGCATCGACGGAGAGATCGGATCCCGAGCGGACCTCCGATGCCGTCAGCCCGCTCTCCGGCTCGAAATCGGTGTTGTCGAAGCTGAGCGTCCGGTCGTGGTCGGTGAAGCCAAAGGTTGCGCCATCCGCGCGCACGATCCGCCAGCACCAAGCGAGCGTCGTCGTGCCTTCGTCGAGATGGGCCTGAAACGCGGGCGAGAGAGACTTCACTTCCGCCCCCAGCCGCGCAGGAGCGCCACGGATGCCAGAAGCGAAGACACCACGCCACCAGTCGCACCGGTCAGGGCATAGAGATTGAAGGGCCGGATATCGAGGGTGCCGGTGGCGAGGTCGAAATCCGCCAGCCCGGCCATGGCGAGGCCGGAAGCGGCAAGGCAGGCCAGATAGACGAGGCCGCGGGCAAGGTTCCAGTTCATGGACGTCCTCTGATCAGAGTGGCGAGGAATGCAGTGAGGCGAGACAGCAGCGTGGGCGCAGCGGGCACGGCCGGGACCGGCATGGGGTCAGCGGCCGTCGGAACCGGCGTCGCCTCCGGGCGCAGCAGCGCCAGCGCCTCGGCCTCGGTCAGCCGCCGGATGGGTCGCAAGAAATCCACTCGGCCATTGCGGTCGACCGCCCAGATCGGAATGGTCCCGGTGGGGTAACGTCCATGGCGGAAGAGGTCGCGCTCGGCCTCGCGCCGGGGGCGGATCGCGGCGGGCTTGAGCCAACCCATGAAGGCTTCGGCCGCCGCTGCGCGGTTGCCCGCGTTCAGGTGTCTCGTCAGCGCAGCTCTCGCGATGCCGCCGGTGTTGTAGTGGAAACTGACCAGCGCATCGAATTCGTGCGGCTCGAGCGGCACGATCACGGCCCGTCGCACCGCTGCCTCGTAGGCCGCCAGATCGGCCCGGAATACCTTGAACGCCTCGCGGACGCCGGCCTCGAGATCGGCAGGCATGCCACGGGGCATCCTGGACGGATCGGGCGGTCCGGCTGCGGCCGTGTGGCCGATGCCGAAGGTCCAGACCTGTTTCACATCGAGATAGGGTCCGGGCACGAGTCCTTCGTGCCGGACGAGGGCCAGAAGGCCCCGGTCGGTCATGCGCATGGGATCACCCCAGAAGCGAGAGGGTCAGAATGAGAACTGCGACGGCGAGGCCGATGCGCAGGCGGTGGGCGAAAGCCTGACGCGGGGCGATGGGGTCGCAGCGAATGAAGCGCGCGAGGCGGAGAAGCTCATGCATCGCCGTCGCCTTTCTTCGCCCCACGTAGCCGGGCGAGGACGAGTTCGATGAAGGCGGGGCCGAAGACGCCAACGAGATAGGCCGCCGAACCTGCTGCGCCCCCGGCCGGGATCGCCTCGGGCGGCAGGCCCAGCCAGCTGGTGACGAGCGCCATGGAAAGGCTGCCCATTCCAGCCGCGATCAACCCGCCGAGCAGGATGTGCCGCAGCGCATCGCGCAGGCGCATCCTCGTGGTCAGTGCGTTGGTCGCCCCGCCGAGCGCACCCCAGGCGGCCAGGATCACCGCCGTCGATGTTGCGAGTTCCTTCAGCACCGCGGCGAGGAACCCGGTCTCGTCGTTCATCTGCGGATCTCCAGCAGCGGGATGGAAGTGATCGAGCCGAGGCGTTCGAGATCGAGGGTGACGTCGAGCGCATCGGTGTCGAAGCGGACGGGCACGTCGAACGCGAAGCCCGCCGTGACGGCGACGCCTGCACCGGGTGCGGAGCCGAAGGTGATGAGGCCGGTCGTGGTATCGACCGACCAGCCCGACATCTGTTCGATGCCCGCCAGCGCGACACGCACGCTGCCCGTGACCGGCTTGGCGATGCTGCGTGTCCAGGACTGCGCGCCGGAGGTGTAGCACTTAACCAGCTGGAACTGCGTCGTCGTGCCGTCGCCGGTGCCGATCTGCTGGTCGGTTGCGCTCGGCACCTGCGATGGCAGGCAGGACTTGAAGTCGGCCCAGTCCTTGAAGCGGAAGCCGTGAAGGCGGCCGTTTCGCGCCTCGAAGAAGGCGACCACTGCCGCGAGATCGTCGGCACGACGGATGCCATAGGCTACGTCATAGCGGCGGCGCGAGTTCGCCCAGCTGGCATTGCGTTCCTCGTCGCCCGAGGCCAGTTCCACGATCTGGGTGCGCCGCTCCGGTCCGCCGCGCGCACCACGGCTGATGTCGTCCGGGAACCGGACCTCGTGGAAAGCCATTACATCCCCCTCCGCCCCAGCGAAACGGCCCGGGCGATGTCCGCCGCGATCTGCGTGCGGGACTGCCGGAAGCTCTCGGCATCGCGGGCATTGATCGTGACGTTGACGGTCTGCGCGGCGGTGGTGTCGTAACCCGCTGCCTCTCGCCGCGAGAGTACCCGCTCGCCACGTTGCAGGATCGCAGGCACTTCGTCGGGCCTGAGCCCCGCCCAGCCCCCGGAATGCATGCGCGGGGCATTGACGAAGGCGTGCGCGGGCACGATGCGGCCCGGTCCCGCAGAACCGACCATGCCGCCGGCGTGCAGGATGTTGGCGAAGATCCCGCCGCCGAGATTGCCCAAAACACCGGAAAGCACG
This sequence comes from Mesorhizobium sp., assembly GCA_022833215.1. Lineage (GTDB taxonomy): Bacteria > Pseudomonadota > Alphaproteobacteria > Rhizobiales > Rhizobiaceae > Mesorhizobium. The sequence continues at coordinate 38,927 of JAIPUZ010000081.1, forward strand.
CCTGCCAGCGGGCCGAGGATGAAACGCCGGGCTGCGAGCTTCGCCAGATCGGCGATCAGCGAGGTGACCAGGTCGCCGAACTTCAGCTTGCCGGTCTTCACGAACTCGCCGATCGCGTTCTCGGCGCTGCGGAACGCTCCGACCAGGGCGTTGCCGATGTCGCCGCCGATCTCTCGCGCCTTCGTGGCATAGTCGGCCAGGGTCTGGCTCACTGCCGCCCATCCGGTCGCGGCAGCCTCGGCCCCAGCCTTCGTCTGCTCGCCGGCACTGCGCCCGGCGGCTCCGGCACGACCGGCAGCGGTCGTGGCATCGTTCAGAGCTGCCGTCACCCGGTCCGCCGATGTGGCGGCCTCGTCCAGCGGGTTCTCGGCGTCCCCGCCGCTCAGTGCATCGCGCAGCGCCTGCATAGCCGCGCCCACACCATCGAAGGCTCCGGCCCTGGTCTCGGCCGCGCGCCGGCGGTAGCGGTCGGCCATCGCGCCGGCATTGCTGGCGGCGTGATCGAGCATCGAGGCATAAGACTGCGCCTCGAACCAGTCGATCCGCGCGTCGGCACCGATCGTCTCCGCCACCGCGTTGAAGGTCGGTCCGATAGTGCCGAGGAAATCGGCCCATCTGTTCGACAGGAAGGCCATCAGCCGCAGCCAGATCGCCTCGATATCGGCGCGCAGGGCGCGGAAGTCGTCCACGAAGGAGCCGAGCGTGGCCTTGATCCCGTCCCAGACGGCGCGCGCCACGTTGCCCATCAGCTCGAGTGCCGCGCCGAAACCGCCCGCGCCCTTCACGAGCTGGCCGAACCAGTAGATCAGCTCGCCCGCACCGACGATCAGCGCGCCGATCCCGGTGCGGATGATCGCCCCGCGCAGCACGGTGAGCGCGCTCGACAGGCTGAAAGTGGCGACACGGGCGGCGACGAACGCCGCGACCCAGCGTCCGGCCATGAAGGCCGCGAAGGCGATGCCGATGGCTGCGAGCCTCTCGAGGTTGTCGGCAAGAAGGATCAGCCCTTCGGCCACCGTCGAGGTAGCGCCCGCCATCTGATCCCAGGTCCCGACCAGTTGCAGGGCGGCGTTGCCGATCAGCGTGAAGGCATCGCCGATGGTCGCCGGCATGCTGTCGGCTTCCTCGCGCAGCAGCTCGAGATTGCCGATCAGCGCCGTGCGGATGACATCGCCGGTGATGGCGCCCTGCTGACCGAGGGTGCGCAGGCCCGAGACGGTGGTGCCGAGCTCGGACGCCAGCAGCTCCGCGAGCCGTCCGCCACTCTGGATCACGGTATTGAGGTTGTCTCCGCTGAGCGTGCCGAGGGCCATGGCCTTCGACAGCGCGTTCTGCACCGAGGCCGCGCGCTCGGCCCGCGCGCCCGAGACGACCATGGCGTTGTTCAGCGCCTCGGTGAAATCCAGCGACTCCACCGTCGTCAGCCCCAGTTCGCGCAGGGCCGTGGCGTTGGCGAGCCAGGACTCCGTGGTCTGCCCGAGGCTCGAATAGGTCCGTCGCGCCATGGCGGCGAGCCGGTCCATGACGGCTGCGCCCGCTTCATGCGAGCCGGTGGCCAGATCGACCCGCGAGCGCAGGTCGGTCCAGGTATCGGCATAGGCGACGAGCTGGCGGGTGCTGATCGCCGCACCAAGAATGCCCACGACCCGGCGCACCACCGCGCCGGTAATGTCCGCCTGCCGCTCGATCCGCTTGAAACTGCTCTCGCCCGCGTCGCCGATCCCCTGAAACTCGGCCTTCACCTGCCGGCCGCCCTCGGCGACGAGGCGGACGGAGACGCGTTTCTGGCTCATCTGTCGGGGAGTCCTTGAAAACGGCGAGCGTTTGTCTTACGTTTTGCGCATCGATAAACCGAAAGTAGGAACATGTCCGAGACCGCCACCCTGTCCTCGAAGTTCCAGATCTCGATCCCCAAGGCGATCCGCGCGGCCCAGCACTGGGAAGCCGGGCTGACCTTCGCTTTCATCCCCAAGGGAACCGGCGTGCTGCTCGTGCCGGTGCCGAAGCGCGAGGCGCTGGCCGGGATCGCGAAAGGTGCGCCCGCGACCGATTACCGGGACCGGTCGGATCGCGTCTGATGCGTCTCGTCGACACGTCCGCCTGGATCGAATGGCTGCGCGGCTCGCCGACCGGCGATGCCGTGGCTGCGCATCTGCCCGAGCAATCCGACTGGCTGGTGCCGACCATGGTGCAGCTCGAACTGGCGAAATGGCTCACCCGCGAGGTGGGCGAGGACAAGGCCGATCAGGTGATCGCCTTCACGCAACTCTGCCACGTCGTGCCGCTCGACACCGAGATCGCGCTGGCGGCGGCCGAGGCCTGCCTTGTGCACAAGCTCGCCACGGCCGACGCCATCGTCTTCGCCACCGCTCGCGCGCAGGACGCCACCTTGATCACCTGCGATGCGCATTTCGACGGGCTGCCGGGTGTGACGCTGATCGAGAAGATCAAGCCCTGAAATCCGGCCTTTCGTGGCTGGTCATCTGTTCGTTGAGCTTGCGGACCATCACCGCCTCGATCTCGGGCAGGCATTCGGCAGCGATCAGCGGATCGATGCCAAGCGCCTGCGCCATCGCGAGAGCGGCCGTCATGTCCCAACCGAGCACCATGGTCCCGCCCATGCCGGTCGCGATGCGAAGCTGCCCGGTCAGGCGCTGTGCCAGATCCCAGACCTGCCAACCTTCCGGAGTTTCCGGATGGTTCACCCGCGCCGGGCAGTCCGGGCACGGGCCTTGGCAGGCCGCGCAGTAGCTTTCGCCCCCGCCGAAGTGCCAGTCTGCGAGGGCGCGGAGGCGTTTTTTTCCGCATCCAGCATCAGATGTGGCGCGAGGCAGCGGGTCTGGAAGACCTCGAACACCGGCCAGATGTCCAGAAGCGCGTCGATCCCTTCGGGACTGACGGGAACGGGATTGCCGTCGGCATCGCCGACACCTTCCCAGCCTGTGACCACGCGGCGGGCGACCGCCTTGGCCATGACCAGTGCCTGCTCCTCCTTGCTCGCCCCTTCGGGCAGTGCCTCGACAACTGGGTCGTTGCGTGCGGCGACCATGATCGCGGTGGTGACGGGCAGGACATGCAGGCGCAGGCCAGCTCCGAGATCGAGCCATTTCGGCGCGCTGGAAAGGTCGAGACGGATCATGGTCAGTAGCTTTCGATGTCGTTGACGAGAACGGCGGTACACATCCGCCCCAACACTGCGTCGCGCGCGGCCTGCCAGTCGAAGCTGGCTTGCACGCCCTGCGGGCCGGAAATCTCGATCCGCGGGCGCGGCAGATAGACGGCGTGGACGGTGAAGGTGAAGCTCTGGCCCGAGGTCAGGCCGTAGGCGAATTCCAGTTCGCAGGGCGTGCCGCTGATCGCCTGACTGACGAGCGTGCTGTCTGCGAAGCGCACCTCGGTGCGTCCGGTGAGCGCGGCGATCGAGGGATCTGCGCCGTCGATCATGCCGTCGGCGCGGATGGTCTCGATCCGGTCGAGATTGTTGGCATAGGTGATCTCGGTCGAGATCACGTTGCCGAGCGCTGTGCCGTTGCGTTTGATCGAGCCGTTGAAATGCCCGAAACGGATAAGGTCGAGTTCGGCCGGCGTTCCTGCGCCGCTGCTCGTGGCGACCGTCTCGCCCTGCGCCACCAGCCGCGCGGTGGCAGTGAGCAGGCCCGACCGCTGCATCTGCCAGCTGAGCTGGTCCAGCACCACGCCGGAATACATGGCATAGCGCGGCACCTCGGGCATGGCGGTCTCGATCGCCATGCTGGGCAGCGTCCAGCTGCCAGACTGGAACGTATGGGTATATGGACCGGGCGAGCTTCCGGTCGTGGACGGCGCGCCGAAGGCGGCTTTCAGCCAGAAGCCGAAGGCCTCGGCGTCGATCGGCACCACCACATCGCCATCGGCGGTCACCGCGTCCTTGATGGGTGCCAGCGGATCGCGGCCATAGCCCAGAAGCTCCGAGTTCAGGAGCGGCTGTTCTGCCCCGAGCGTGGCGCTGGCAAAGGGCATCCTCGTGTAGCCGCTGCCGGGCGGCGTGCCATAGGTCGTCTCGAACGCGAGCGCCATCCGCGCCCGCGCCCCTTGGGCGCGTGCCATGTCGGTCTCCTTGTCGAAGGGGTTCAGCCGAGCGGGTCGGCCGTGGAATAATGCAGCACCACCGGAATGACGGCCGCCTTCAGGCTGGCCGCGCCGTCCACCGGCAGATCGACGGGCTGCGGGGCCTCTGCCTCGACCCAGTCGCAGAGACCGCCGAGCGTGCGGTCCGCGGCGAGCGCCGCGCCGATGCTGGCGCAGAGCGTGTCGAAACCCGTGTCCCGGCTCGCGCCCTGCACCACGGCTTCGATCTCTGCACGGTGCTGGTAGTGATAGCGCAGGGGTGACAGCGTCACCTCGGGCTCGCCAGGTTCGCCGTCGCGCAGGATCAGCAGCCCGGCTGCCGGCACACGTTCGGGCAGCACCTCGCCGCGGAGG
>JAIPUZ010000082.1 GCA_022833215.1 Mesorhizobium sp.
GGCGGTCGATGCAGTTGTACGAGACGTTGAGCTCGCCGTCCTCGAACCACCTGATCGAAACCTCGCCCTCGAAACTGGCGTTCTTCACCACCGTGTAGGGCCTGAACCAGTCGATGCGCCTGCCATGCTCGCCCCAGAACGCGTCCGGATCACGCACGCTCTCGGCGTACCACCCAAGATACGTCTCATTGTCGAGCGTACCCGAACGCTGCCACGATGGCTGGACACGGTAGACAATTCCCTTCGACATCCCTCTCCCCTTCGTCAGATCGCCAGATATTCGTTGCGAAGTTCCTCGCTTTCGAGAAGCTCCTTCGCCGCTCCGGCAAAGACCAGTTCGCCCGTATCGAGAATGACGGCCCGGTCGGCCAGACGCAGCGCAGCGACCGCGTTCTGCTCGACAATGATGGTCGTGATGCCGCGCTCCTTGATGCCATGCACGATCGTCTCGATTTCCCTGACGATGACCGGCGCCAACCCTTCATAGGGTTCATCCAGCAGCAACAGCTTCACCTCGCGGGCCAGCGCGCGGGCCACAGCCAGCATCTGCTGCTCGCCGCCGGACATGGTGACGGCCTCCTGCCTGCGCCGCTCGGCCAGCCGCGGGAAATGCTCGTAAAGTTCCTCGATCGACATGCCATGGCCCGGCGCAACCTGCGCGAGGACCAGATTTTCCTCCACTGTCATGCCGGGAATGATGCGCCGGTCCTCCGGCACGAGCTGGATGCCGGCGCGCGATGCCTGCCACGACTTCATGGTGTGGAGCGGCTTGCCCTCCAGCCAGATTTCGCCCGAGCGCAGTTGCGGGTCGTCCATGCGGGCGATGGTGCGCAGCGTCGAGGTCTTGCCGGCTCCGTTGCGGCCGAGAAGCGCAAGAATCTCGCCCTTCTTCACATCGAGCGTGACACCCTGCACGATGTAGCTTTCGCCGTAATAGGCATGGATATCGCGGACCGCGAAGAAGGCATTGGACGGATCGGCCTCGGTTGCGGCCGAAATTGCTTCCCGTTTCATTGTTGCGACGTTCATTCCACGCTCCCGCCGAGATAGGCTTCCTGCACGCGCGGATCTTCCTTGATCTCCTGCGGAAGCCCCGATGCGATGATGCGGCCCTGCGCCAGAACCGAAATACGATCTGCCAGCGAGAACACGACATGCATGTCGTGCTCGATGATGACCTTGGTCATCCCGCTCGACTTGATCTTGCGCAACAGGTCGATGGTGCTGTTGGTGTCGTGGCGGCTCATGCCGGCCGTCGGCTCGTCGAGCAGCAGCAGTCGCGGCCTCTGGATCAGGCACATGGCCAGTTCCAGCCGCCGCTTGTCGCCGCGCGAGAGCGAACCCGCGTGATCCTCGCGCCGGCCGTGCAGGCCGATGTCGTTGAGCATGTCCTCCGCCTCTTCCCGGATTTCTCCTTCGGATTCGACGCTGCGGAACATGTTGATGCGGAAGGCGCCGTCGCGCCGGGCGAAGGCCGGCGCCATCACATTTTGCAGCACCGGCAGGTCCGGGAAGATTTCCGGAGTCTGGAAGACGCGCGAGATGCCGAGCTGGTTGATCTCGTAAGGCGCCTTGCCGGTCAGCACGGTGCCATCGAACACCACCGCACCGCTGGTGGGCGGTATACGGCCGATGATGACATTCAGCAGCGTCGACTTTCCGGCACCGTTGGGGCCGATGATGGCGTGGGTCTTGCCTTCCTCGATTTGCAGGTCGATGTCGGACAGGGCGCGCAGCCCGCCGAAATTCTTGTGAACGTCGGCCGCGTGCAGGATGATGTTGGGCGGTGTTTCACTCATGGCCTGTCCTCCTATTCCGCCGGCTGGACCGAGGTGACGCCGTCAGGCGTCCCCTTTCGCCGTTTGAGGCGCGCCATGAGGCGATGGAAGCCTTCGACCAGACCGCCAGGCAGGAACACCACGATCAGCACGAACATCAGCCCGAGCGTCAGGTGCCAGCCCTCGCCCACGAACTTCGACAGCACAGTCACGACGACATTCTGCAAACCGTCCGGCAGGAAGGAGAAGAAGTTGTTCAGCATGTTGGTGTTGATGGCCGAGAAAATGTTCTCGAAATATTTGATCAGCCACGCACCGATCACCGGGCCGAACAGCGTTCCGACACCACCCAGAATGGTCATCAGCACCACATTGCCGGACTCGGTCCACTTCATGCGCTCGGCGCCCGCAAGCGGATCAGTGATCGAGAGCAATGCGCCTGCCAGCCCGGCGAACATGCCGGAAATGACGAAGGCCGCCAGCATGTAGGGCTTGGTGTTGAAACCGGTATAGTTCATGCGCGTCTGATTGGACTTGATGCCCCGCAGCGCCATGCCGAAGGGCGAGGCGAATATCTTCTGCGACACGTAGAAGGCAACGATCAGGATCGCCGCGCAGAGATAGAAGCCGGTATAGCCGGTAACGGAACTGCCAAGGAAAGTCGGTTGCGGCAGGCCCGCGATGTTCGCCTGCGCGCCGAACATGGCATCGAGGTAGCGCGGATCGTCACGCGCCAGAAGCAGCCCGGTCTCGCCGTTGGTGATGGGCGTCAGCACCGAATAGGCAAGGCTGTAGCACATCTGCGCGAAGGCCAGCGTCAGGATCGAAAAGTAGATGCCGGTGCGGCGCAGGCTGAAATAGCCGATCACCAGCGCGAAGACACCTGTGGTGATGACGGCGAAGATCATGGCCGGCACGATGTCCATCGTCAGCAGCTTGAACGACCACACTGTCGTGTAGGACCCGACGCCGATGAAGGCGGCGTGACCGAAGGACAGGTATCCCGTCAGCCCGAACAGGATGTTGAAGCCGATGGCGAAGATCGCGTAGATCGCGAACTTCTGCATGAGGCCGGGATAGGAGGCGCCCAGAGGCGCCAGCCAGATCGGCATGGTGAGCACCACGGCGGCGAATACCACAAGTGCGACGAGGTCCTTGCGAGAAAGCGAGAACATGGCGGATCAGCTCTCCATGATTCCGCGCCGTCCCATCAGGCCGCGCGGACGCACGAGCAGGATGACGACTGCGACGAGGTAGATGATGACCTGATCGATGCCGGGAATGAGGGATTTCACCTCCGTCATCGATGCGAAGGACTGCAATATGCCGAGCAGGAAGCCGGCCGCGACGGCGCCGGGCAGCGAGCCCATGCCGCCGACGACCACCACCACGAAGCTCAGCACCAGAAAATCCATGCCGAGATGGTAGTTGGGCGCAAGCAGCGGCGTGTACATGACGCCTGCCACCCCCGCCACCACCGCCGCCAGACCGAAGACGATGGTGAAGCGCCGGTCGATGTCGATGCCCATCAGACCGACTGTCTCGCGGTCGGCCATGCCGGCACGCACCACCATGCCGAAAGTGGTGAATTGCAGGAAGGCGAAGACGCCGCCGATCACCAGCGCCGAGAACAGCAGATAAAGCAGCCGCCACCAGGGATAGGTCAGCACATGCGGGGCCATGCCGAACCACACGCCGATATCGGCTGCGCCGCGCAGATCGGTCGGGATCGGCTGCGGCACGGGATTGGCGCCGAAGAAGCTCTTGACGATTTCCTGCAGCACGATTGCGAGGCCGAAGGTGACCAGAATCTGCTCGGCATGGGTACGCTTGTAGAAATGCTTGATGATGCCGCGTTCCATGGCAATGCCGATGATCAGCATCACCGGGATGGCGAGCAGGATCGAGATCGGCACCGAATAATCGACCAGAACCGCACCGAAATCGCCGAACCAGTTCTGGACCAGCGGCGTGCGCACCTCGACAGGCGCGCCCCATGGCGACAGCTTCTCCGGGTCCACGGTAACGGTTTCAAGGGTGATGAGATAACGGAAGGTGACGGCACAGAAACAGCCGAGCATGAAAAGCGCGCCATGGGCGAAATTCACGACACCGAGTGTACCGAAAACCAGCGTCAGGCCGAGGGCGATCAGCGCATAGGCGCCGCCCTTGTCCAGCCCGTTGAGCAACTGGGCCAAGAACACGTTCATCTGGATAATCCTTCGATGCGAGACGCAGCGCGTTGCAAACGTCAGGAAGCCGACGGCAAAGGGCTTGCACCCCGCCGGTCAAAGGCAGGCGGGGTGCAAACCGTCGATATCGTCAGCACTTGTTGGGTTCGTAGGGCCCAAGCTCTCCGCCGAAGATCGAGGCTTCGTAGGTAACGTCCTCGCGCGTCGTCTTGCCGATCACGTTGAGCACATCGAAGCGGCTCGACGGATTCTCGTTGCCGCGCACCACCAGGACTTCCTTGAAGCACTGGTGATCGCTGTCGCGATAAACCGTATGGCCGTTGCCCATGCCGTCGAACTCGAAGCCTTCCAGCGCCTTGATGACTTCGGGCGGATAGAAGGTGCCGGCACGTTCCACCGCATCGGCATAGAGGATGGTCTGCACATAACCGGTGTGCGCAGACTGCGAAGGCGGCTCGCCATAGGCTTCGCCGTAGGACTTGGTGAAGGCCTTGGTGCCCTCGTCGTCCAGCGACCACTGCCAGTTGGAGGTGCCGATGATGCCCTTCACCGCCTCGCCCGCACCGACAGCCATGAGTTCCGAGAACATCGGCACGACGATCTCGAAGTTCTTGCCGTTGGCCTGACGCTCCCGCAAACCGAACTGCACCGCCTGCGGCAGGGAGTTGACCATGTCGTGGCCATAGTGGTTGAGGATGAGAACGTCGGCGCCCGAATTCAGCACCGGCGTCAGATATTGCGAGTAGTCACCGAGACCGAGCGGCGTGCGCACCGTGGCGACGGTTTCCCAGCCGAGCGCCTCGGTGGCGTTCTTGATCGATTCTTCCTGCGTCCAGCCCCAGGTGTAGTCTGCGGTCAGGTGATAGGCGCGGCGGTCCGTGCCATATTCCTTGGCCAGGAACGGCGCGATGGCGACACCCGACTGATAGGCATTGAAGAAATGCCGGAAACCGTAACGGCGCTTGTCCTTGCCGGTCGTGTCGTTGGAGTGGGTCAGGCCGGACATGTAGATCACGCCCATTTCCTGACACAGGCTCTGCTGGGCAATCGCTTCGCCGGACGTCACCGATCCGGTGACCATGATGGCCTTGTCGCGCTCGATCATGCGGCGGGCGCCGTCACGGGCGGCGTCGGTGTTGGTCTGTGTATCGCCGGTCACATATTCGACCTTGCGCCCGAGCACCCCATTGCCCTTCAGCGCCACCGGCTTCAGGGTTTTCAGCAGGCCGCCGTCGCCCTCGCCGTTGATATGCTTGACGGCAAGCTCATAGCCCTTGAGCTGCTCCAGCCCTTCTTCCGCATAGGAGCCCGTCTGGGGCACGTTGAAGCCGAGAACGATCTTGCCGTTGGTCGGGTCGTTGCAGAAATCCTGGGCCCAGGCGCCCTTCGTGAAAATGTAGGGCGTGCCGAGCGCGGCAATACCAGCGCCAGCACCCTTGAGCAGGCTGCGCCTGTTGGGTTTAAAAATAGCCATTTCATCTCCTCCACGCGTCCGGGTCATCGGTCCGCGCCAAGAGACTGTCACAGAATGTTATATTCTCAATAAGTATTTGACATTAAATGAATATTTTGTCACAAAATGGAAATTAGTAAATTCACTTTAGTAAAGAATTTACAATGGGGAAGTTCAGAACGCCGATAGGGGCACGCATAAGGCGCAAGCGTCTGGCCTCCGGGCTGTCGCAGGTGGCGCTTGCGCGCTCGCTGGGAATTTCGGCCAGCTATCTCAATCTCATCGAGAACAACAAGCGCAGCATCGGCGGCAAGCTGCTGCTGCGTATCGGCGAACGTCTCGGCATCGATCTGGAGCATCTGTCAGGTGAAAGCGAGGCCCGAACCATCGCCGCCATCGGAGACCTGATGGCCGATCCGCTGATGAGCGGTATCGACATCGAACAGCAGGTGATCCGCGATCTCGTCGCGCGCTTCCCCGAAGCGGGAACCGCACTGGCGCGGCTGCACAGCGCCTACGCCGACGCCTCGACGGAGATCGAGGTGCTTCAGCACAGGCTCAAGTCCGATCCGCTGCTTTCGCAGCTTCTGCACGAGATTCTCAACCGGATCGCCGGCATCAAGTCGGGCGCGGAAATCCTCGCCGACATTCCCGACCTTACCGACGACGAGCGCGGCCGCTTCATCGCCAACATCAACACCGAAGCGCGCGAACTCGTCCCCGCAACGCAGAGCCTGGTCGCCTATTTCGACCAGACCGCCGCACGCCAGCGGCCGGTCTCGCCGCTTGGCGAGGTCGACGAGGCCCTGATCGCCAACAACAACCATTTTCCGGAACTCGAGGACATTGCGAGCCTGCTGCGGCAGGAGATCTGCGGGACAGGCGCAACGGACGAGCCGACGATTGCCGAAGCCCTTCGCAGACGGTTCGGCATTGCCTGCCGGGTCGGCGACAATCCGGCTGCGGCAGGCGAGTCCGCGCTGGCATTTTCAGACACCCTGCCCCGCTCCGCGCGCGTTTTTCGCATGTTGCGCACATACGCCTCACACGCGGCATCCGCCGGACTTTCGGAGGTGGCCGACAGGCTCGACCTTTCGACCGAAGAAGCGCGCGAACTCGCTTTACGCGCGCTTTCCTCCTACGTCGCCGGGGCCATGATGATGCCTTATGACGAGTTTCTCGATATGGCCGAAACGCATCGTTACGATGTCGATCTGATCGGCAATCTTGCCGGTGTCAGCTTCGAGCAGGCCGCTCACCGGCTGGTGACCCTTCGCCGAAAGGGGCGCGAAGGTGTGCCGTTCGGCTTTCTGCGGGCCGACCGCTCGGGGCGGCTGACCAAGCGCTTCCCTCTGCCCGGGCTCACCATCCCCGGTTTCGGTCATGGCTGCCTGCTGTGGCCGATCTACGACGCCTTCTCGACCGGGGGCATTGTGCGACAGGTATCGGCATTTCCCGGAGGCGGCCGGTTTCTTCTGCTGGCAAAGACCGTATCCAAGCAAACGCCGCGCTTTGGACAAAAGCCGCTGGTGTTTTCGATCATGCTCGCCTGCGACATCGTGCACGCCGACCGCACCGTCTACGGAGACGGGCTCGACCTCGGCGGCATGCCCGTCGAGGTCGGACCGTCCTGCCTGCCCTGCCCGCGCCTTCATTGCGGCCATCGGCAGGAGATTCCGGTCTGAACATCGCACGGTTGCCTCTGGGAGGGCCTCAGGCGTTCTCCCTGACAGCCTCCGGCGCGACGCCTTGCCAGACCGGCAGGACTATGCGGAAGCAGGCTCCGGGCAATGCTCCCGCGGTGAGCTCCAGCCGGCCGTTCAGCTTGCCGACGATCTTGTGGCTGATATTGAGCCCAAGGCCAAGTCCTTGCGAATCCGGCGTTCCGTCCGGCTCGGCCCGCACGAACTTGTCAAAGATCTTTTTTCGGAAAAGCGGCGGTATGCCCGAGCCGTTGTCCGAAATGTCCACGACATAGCCTTCCTGCGTCACGCGGGACGAAATATGAACCACAGGTTCCCTTGCATCGTTGTGCGAGATCGCATTGGCGATGATGTTGATGAAAACCTGGCTCAGCCTGCCCGTGTCGGCCAGAACGATGCAGTTTCCGGCACGCGCGCCGCTTTCGATGGCAACCAGCCGCTTCCTTGCCAGCGCCTCGCACACGGCCATGGCCTGATCGAGCACATCCTCGGCATCGACCGGAACATTCTCCCAGTCCCGCTCGCCCTGCTCCAGCGCACTCAGGTCGAGAATTTCGTCGAGCAGCTTGGTGAGGCGCACGCTTTCATTGTGGATCGTGGAGATGAACCGCCTTCTCTGCTCGGGCGTCAACCCTTCGGGTTCCATGAGGATTTCGGCGAAGGACCGGATCGAGGTCATGGGGGTGCGCACCTCGTGGCTGACCTGCGACAGGAACTCGTCCTTCTGCTGGTGCAGTTCCTTCAGCAGCGCATTGGCCTCCTTCAGTTGCTGGGCCGTGAAGTGGAGTTCCTGCGATTTCAGCTCCAGAGCATGCGAATATTCGATCGCCTGCTGGGTCTCATCGGCAATCTGCATCATCTCTTCCAGCGAGATCGCATCGCCGGCAATGGCCTTGGTGAGCAGGATATGGGCCGAAGCCGAGCCGATGGAGCCGGCCAGCTCGCGTTCCAGCCGTGCGATGAAATCGGCGGAGACGCCCTGCTGCTGCGCCGTCTGCCGATGCGGCACGCCGGCCGTGTCGAACAGGGCGCGCGCACGATTCCAGCCCAGAACCCGCTCGGCCACGAAAAACAGCTCGCTGGTGGTGGCCGAACCGCGCAGGATGCGCGGCTGCAAGGATGCCGAGCGGCGGAACACATCCACGAACAGCGGCGCCTGTATGCGCTCGAGTGCGTTCTGACCGGTTGCAGCCGAAACGCACAGCAGAACGGAAACGTTGACGAGCATGCTCCAGAACACGGAATGCACCAGAGGGTCCATGCCCTCCATGCCGAACAACGCCTCCGGGCGCAGGGCCCTGATGCCCCATGGCCCATTGGCCACCACATCGGCGACGACCGGGCTGAACGTATCGAAGGACGGCAGGAAAAGCGTCCATGCCCACACGACGAAGCCGGCGGAAATCGCCGCCAGCGCGCCTTTCATCGTGGCGGTGCGCCAGAAGATCGCCGCCAGCATCGCCGGCAGGAACTGGGCCACGCCGCCAAAAGAGATGAGGCCGATCGGCGCAAGCGCATCCGAGCCCTGCGTCAGCCAGAAATAAAGGAAGCCGAGCAGAAGCATCAGGGCGATGGAGATGCGGCGGCTGCGCAGCAGAAGCCTGGCGATATCGCGCTGCTCCCCCGCCTCGTCGCTGCGCGGCGCCCTGCGCAGGGCCAGCGGGACGACGATATGGTTGGACACCATGATCGACAGCGCGATCGAGGCAACGATGATCATCGACGTGGCGCTGGAAAAGCCCCCGATGAAGGCAAAAAGCGCCAGCGCATCATGGCCTGTGCTCATCGGCAGGGTGAGCACGAACATATCGGGGTTGGAACCCGGCGGCATGGTCGTTTGCCCATAGAGCGCAATGGGCAGGATGAACAAGCTCATGGCCAGCATGTAACAGGGGAAAGCCCAGCTCGCCGTGCGCAGATGGTCCTCGTTGGAATTCTCGACAACGGTGATCTGGAACTGGCGCGGCAGGCAGATGACGGCGCAGGCCGAGAGAAACAGCACCGCCACCCACCGGCTGCCGAAGGGTTCGGCCTCATGGATGCGCACGCCCGCATCCACGGCCCGCGCATAGATGTCGGCAAAACCGTCGCTGACGCCAAACACCACGAAAACGCCGACGGCCAGCAGCGCCAGCAGCTTCACCACCGCCTCGAACGCGATGGCCGCCACGACGCCCGGATGCTGTTCGCGCGCATCGACATTACGGGTGCCGAACAGAATGGTGAACACGGCCATGCCGATCGCCACGCCCAGGGCAAGCGTGACCTCATCCAGCGTTGCGAGATGATCCGCGCCCGTTCCCTTGGCCACGGATACGGTCTGGATGGATGTCGTGATCGCCTTGAGTTGCAGGGCGATGTAGGGGGTGATGCTTACCACCGCGATCAGCGTGACCAGCACCGCCAGACGGCTCGACTTGCCGAAGCGGGACGACAGGAAGTCTGCGATGGAGGTGATGTGCTGGCTGTGGGCAATGCGGATAAGCTTGCGCAGCAGGAACCACCAGCCGACGAAGACCAGCGTCGGCCCCATATAGATCGCCATGAATTCCAGCCCGCTGCGGGCTGCCGTGCCGACAGCGCCGTAGAAGGTCCAGCTTGTGCAATAGACCGAAATGGACAGCGTGTAGATGGCAGGCGAGCTGAGGAAACCGGCATTGCCGCTCTTGGCGCGCGCATCCGAAAGATAGGCGAGCAGGAACAGCAGGCCGACATAACCGACCGCGGTCAGGATGACGAAATCCGGCGACAATATCATGCGTCACCGGCAGGGTCCGCCGGCACGGCAGGCCGGCTTTCCGGTACTGCTGTCCCGGGCGTGAGGACGCGAAACTGACGCCGGCGCGACAGCAACACCGCACCGGCGATGACCAGCAGCCAGACACCGAACAAATAGAGCACCTCGACAGGCACGCCGAGCGGACTGAGCAGGCCCTCGAAGAGGTTGAGAAGCGGCGGCATCAACAGGACGACACCGAAAAAAGGCACGAGCAGCGCGATATCCTCCCGCTCCGCCCGCTCCTCCTTCACAGGGCCGGGCGCGCTAGGCATGAGCGGCAGAAAAGGTCTGGCTTTCGAGGATACGGCGAACCGCGTTCACCACGTCGCCGTTTGCGTAAGGCTTGGTGATGAAATCATCCGCCTTCATGTCCATCGCGGCCTGCCGGTCATATTGCTGCCCGCGCGCGGTGAGGATGACGACGGAGGTCGCTGCAAAGGCGGGATTGGAACGCAGCACCTTCAGAACATCGAGACCGCCGCGCTTCGGCAGCATGATGTCCAGCAAAACCAGACGCGGGCGGAACCGCATGACGGCCTGAAGCGCAGCCTCGCCGTCGCGCGCCACGCCGACCGACCAGCCACAACGGGTGAGGATGAACTCGAGCGATTCCAGTATCGCCTGTTCATCTTCGACTATGAGGATATCCGTCATCACAGCAGCCCCTCCCAAGGCTGTGAATGGCGTTGCACCACCTCGCGATTCCCGGCCGGAACACACTGGCATCCGGTCTTGTTCTTCCAACTCCCTTATCCCAATGCAAACCGGCCGTTAAATCAAGCCGTCTTTGGTCTAACCCGGTTCGCTATGCCAGCCGGAAGGGACTTTTCGCGTTTTTCGAAGTTTTTCCGACCGCCCGGAAAAGGAAAAACACGCAAGCGGCAACAATCTCGCGGAATGGAAAAACTTCACGATTACTTCGTGCGATATGATCCATGCATCCGGTCGCGTCAAATTTGCCCCAACGAACACGCTTCATGCGGACACTCATGGTCGCGGCAACATTTCGTGTCAGAAGCGGGAACCGGTTTGGGTCGGGATGCATAAAGACGGCAAGATGAAGCACAAGGAGCGAACCTGAAAGATCGCGATGCGCCAGGAGGGAACTGCGACCGGAACCCGATCATTCGTCACACACATGCCCTGACGCAATCCTTCCGTCAGGAAGCCGGATGAAGCCCGCGCATGTACAGATTCATGAAACCCCAACAAGCATCTACAAATACTGGATAATTTAAGGAAATTCATGCAAACGCCGCCCACTCCCGCGAGAGGCGGCGCCTGATTTTTTACAAGGTACTGACCTGCCCTTCCGCGTTTCCAACCGGGAAGGGCCGTTCAAAAACGGTCAGAACGGAATTTCGTCGTCGAGGTCGCGTCCGCCACCCATTCCGCCGCCACCACGAGAGCCGCCGAGATCGCCGGGCCCAGACTGGCCGAAGTCGGAGCCACGCCCACCGCCGCCGCCGCCGCCACCGCCAGAATAACCGCCACGGTCGTAGCCGACCTGACCGCCGCCTTCGCTCTGGCCGCGCGCATCGAGCATCTGCAACTCACCCCGGAACTTTTGCAGCACGATCTCGGTGGTGTATTTGTCCTGCCCGTTCTGATCCTGCCACTTGCGCGTCTGGAGCTGGCCCTCGATATAGACCTTCATGCCCTTCTTCAGGTATTGCTCGGCGACCTTGGCAAGATTGTCATTGAAGATCACGACGCTGTGCCATTCGGTCTTTTCCTTGCGCTCGCCCGACATCTTGTCGCGCCAGGTTTCGGACGTGGCGATGCGCAGGTTCACAACCGGATCGCCGGAGTTCAGCCGCCTGATTTCAGGGTCCGCGCCCAGATTGCCGACCAGAATGACCTTGTTGACGCTGCCCGCCATAACGCTGTCTCCACGCTCGTCCTAAATTGGAAGTCTGCTGTACCTTACATCCTGACGCGGCATTTGGCCCAGACGCCGCACCTGTTTCCCCAAAAGGTTTTTTTGTTCTCTTTATGTTCCATGCATCCACCCAAAGTCAAGCGAAACATGAGCGCCTTGCACCTTTCACCTCAATGAAAACTGGTATCCGACAGGCAAAGAACCTATAGACAATTCATGAAACCTACATGCATGGCCATCTGCGGAGCCCTGCTCCTTGCGCTCGGCGCACCGGCTTTCGCCGGCGGCAAATCCGCAGCATCCGGCCAACCCGCATCCGCGCAAGGCAATCTGCCCGGTGTAGACGGCGCCTACAGCATCGTGAGCCCGCTTCCGCCGGAACCCGACACCAAACCCGCTTCCGAGCAGTTTGGCCAGTTCAGGGTCGGAAATTTCGATGTGAAAGTCTCAGGCAAGCTTACATACGACATCGGCATCGGCTCGCTGAGAACGCCCAAACGCTGACCGACAATCGCGTGTCAGACAGGTGCATCCTGCGATACGTCCAAAAGAATGAGCCCCGCCGCTACCATTTCGAGCGGTCGGGGCTTTCGATGGGCTTTACCCATGATGCCGGGAACAATTTACCGGCTTTGTATTTCGGATGCTTCGCGGCGTTCAGCCGACGATCCGACAAGAGTTTCTGATTGTAAGGGGAAACGATCGGCCCTGTTTTCCCGCGCGGAATTTTCCGGCGGATCGGGGGCGACCGCGGCTCCGCTCAGGCGCGAAGCCCTTCGGGACTGTCCGGTGGAGTCATACCTCTCTCCTTCTGTCCGTTTCACCACAAGATCCGAAAGCACTTCATCCGCCAGCGCATCATCCATCGTGCGGCGTCTCGCAGATGCCATGCGCTTCGCGGAGATCTGCCTCTTGAGGCGATCGGCTTCCGTAATTCAAAATCTGGCGCGTCCATGACCTTACGTCAACATCCGAGGGCAGAATTGAGCAAAATGTGATCTTTGTAACAGGCGCGGATCGGATTTTGTCAGGAGTATGTTCGTTTTTTGTTCTTTCTGCTTGCCTGTTCTGACGAAAGGCGCTTAAACGCTGCGTGGAAAGTCGCGGCCTCTCTCGAAACCGCGCAGGGACGACCTATATTGGCGGAAGGCCGGGGGAAGCCCGCCATTCCGAAACATTCCATATCGAGGCGGCGGAGCGGCCATGGCCGACCATAAGTTCATCTCCATTCGCGGCGCGCGCGAACACAATCTCAAGAATGTCGATCTCGACCTGCCCCGCGACTCCCTCGTGGTGATGACCGGCCTGTCGGGCTCGGGCAAGTCTTCGCTGGCCTTCGACACCATTTATGCCGAAGGCCAGCGCCGCTACGTGGAAAGCCTGTCGGCCTATGCGCGGCAGTTCCTGGAGATGATGCAGAAGCCGGACGTCGACCAGATCGACGGCCTGTCACCCGCCATTTCCATCGAGCAGAAGACCACCTCGAAGAACCCGCGCTCGACGGTCGGTACCGTCACCGAGATCTACGACTACATGCGCCTTCTGTTCGCGCGCGTGGGCGTGCCCTATTCGCCGGCCACCGGCCTGCCCATCGAGAGCCAGACCGTGTCGCAGATGGTGGACCGGGTGCTGGCGTTGGAGGAAGGCACGCGCCTCTATCTGCTGGCGCCCATCGTGCGCGGCCGCAAGGGCGAATATCGCAAGGAATTGCTGGAACTCCAGAAGAAGGGTTTCCAGCGCGTCAAGGTCGACGGCGCCTTCCATGAGATCGCCGACGTGCCGGCACTCGACAAGAAGTACAAGCACGACATCGACGTGGTTGTGGACCGCATCGTGGTTCGGCCCGATCTCGCAACACGGCTCGCCGATTCCATGGAAACGGCCCTCAGGCTTGCCGACGGGCTGGCCGTGGCAGAGTTTGCCGACAAACCGCTGCCGCCGGAGGAGACGGCCGGGGGCGGTTCGGCCAACAAGTCGGCCAACGACACGCATGAGCGCATCCTGTTCTCGGAAAAATTCGCCTGCCCGGTATCCGGTTTCACCATTCCGGAAATCGAGCCGCGGCTGTTCTCGTTCAACAATCCGTTCGGCGCCTGCCCGACCTGTGACGGCCTGGGCAACCAGCGCGCCATCGACCCCGGCCTCGTGATCCCGGATGAGAACCTTTCGCTGCGCGACGGCGCTGTCGCTCCCTGGGCGAAATCCACCTCGCCCTATTACGCGCAGACGCTGGAGGCGCTCGGCAAGGCATACGGTTTCAAGCCTGGCGACAAGTTCAGGGACCTGCCGGATGAGGCCCGCGGGGCCATATTGCATGGCACGGGCAAGCGCGAGGTGACCTTCAACTACGACGACGGCCTGCGTTCCTACCAGACCACCAAGACCTTCGAAGGCGTGATCCCCAATCTCGAGCGGCGCTGGAAGGAGACGGAATCGGCCTGGATGCGCGAGGAGATCGAGCGCTTCATGTCGGCCACCCCCTGCCCGGCCTGCGGCGGCTATCGCCTGAAGCCCGAAGCGCTGGCGGTCAAGATCGCCGGCAAGCATATCGGCGAGGTCACGGAACTTTCGATCCGCAAGGCGGACCGCTGGTTCAACGAACTGCCGCACCGGCTCAACGAAAAGCAGAACGAAATCGCGGTGCGCATCCTCAAGGAAATCCGCGAACGACTGCGCTTCCTCAACGATGTCGGCCTGGATTACCTGACGTTGTCCCGCAACTCCGGAACGCTGTCCGGCGGCGAGAGCCAGCGCATCCGCCTGGCAAGCCAGATCGGCTCGGGTCTGACCGGCGTGCTTTATGTGCTGGACGAACCGTCCATCGGCCTGCACCAGCGCGACAATGCCCGCCTGCTCGACACGCTCAAGCATCTGCGCGACCTCGGCAATACGGTCATCGTCGTCGAGCATGACGAGGACGCCATCCTGCATGCCGACTATGTGGTCGATATCGGTCCCGCCGCCGGCGTGCATGGCGGCCGCGTCATCGCGCAGGGCACGCCGCGCGAGATCATGGCCAATCCGGACTCGATCACCGGCAAATATCTGTCCGGCGAGCTTGAAATCGCAACGCCGGCCCAACGCCGCCCCGGCAAGAAGGGCAAACGCATCAGGGTGGTGGGCGCGCGCGGCAACAACCTCAAGAACGTGACGGCGGAAATTCCGCTTGGCACCTTCACCGCCATCACCGGCGTTTCGGGCGGCGGCAAGTCCACCTTCCTGATCGAGACGCTGTTCAAGGCGGCTTCACGGCGCATCATGGGCAGCAGGGAGCATCCGGCCGAGCATGACCGCATCGAGGGTCTGGAATTCCTCGACAAGGTCATCGACATCGACCAGAGCCCCATCGGACGCACGCCGCGCTCCAATCCGGCCACCTATACGGGAGCCTTCACGCCGATCCGCGACTGGTTTGCCGGCCTGCCGGAAGCCAAGGCGCGCGGCTATCAGCCGGGCCGCTTCTCGTTCAACGTCAAGGGCGGGCGCTGCGAGGCGTGCCAGGGCGATGGCGTCATCAAGATCGAGATGCACTTCCTGCCGGACGTCTACGTCACCTGCGATGTCTGCCACGGCAAGCGCTACAATCGCGAGACGCTGGACGTGACCTTCAAGGGCAAGTCCATCGCCGATGTTCTCGACATGACGGTTGAGGAAGGCGTCGAATTCTTCTCGGCCGTGCCGGCAGTACGCGACAAGCTTCAGACCCTCAAGGATGTCGGTCTCGGCTACATCCATATCGGCCAGCAGGCGACGACATTGTCCGGCGGCGAGGCCCAGCGCATCAAGCTGGCCAAGGAGTTGTCGCGCAAGGCGACCGGCAAGACGCTTTACATTCTCGACGAGCCGACCACCGGCCTGCATTTCCACGACGTGGCCAAGCTGCTCGAAGTGCTGCAGGAACTTGTCGAGCAGGGCAACACGGTCGTCGTCATCGAGCACAATCTCGAGGTCATCAAGACCGCCGACTGGGTGCTGGACCTCGGTCCCGAAGGCGGTGATGGCGGCGGCGAACTGGTCGCCTCCGGCACGCCGGAGGATATCGTGGCCGAGCCGCGCAGCTATACGGGCCAGTTCCTCAAGGAACTGCTGGAGCGCCGCCCCGGCGGCAAGCAGGTGGCCGCCGAATAGGCACATCAGCTATCACAGAGGACGGTCATTGGCTGTCTGGCGATGGTCTTGGGGCTGTCCGTCCGTTGCGGACCGGGCTTTTTCGGCGTGGAGACCTGTCTACGCTTCGAAGCTGAACACGCGACCCGATGCCTCGCCTTGCGAAACCATGGATCGGTGCGCGATCGGCCCGGCGTCATGCGAAGTCGGATAAAACGATTTCATGTTCCGGGTGGACATCGCAGGCGCGGCCTTGCATCGAAGCTACCGGAACGCGAGCTGGGGTCGAACTGTCAGCAGACACCGCGCCACGGTTTGCACAGCGTTCCCCGTGATGAAATACTCCCGGGAACACATTCCCATCGAAATCCCACGGAGCGACAGATGACAAGCTCAGGAACGATCCGCGCCGGCATGGGTGGCTGGACTTTCGAACCATGGGACACGTCGTTCTACCCGGAAAAGCTGCCGAAGACCCGGCAACTCGGATATGCGACGCGGCAGGTTCCGACGATCGAGGTCAACGGCACCTACTACTCCTCGTTCAAGGAGCCGACCTTCGTCAAATGGGCGAAGGAAGCGCCGGACGGCTTTATCTATGCGCTCAAAGGCAATCGTTTCGTGACCAATCGCCGGGTGCTGGGCGAGGCCGGAGAATCGATGATGCGATTCCTCGGCTCCGGAATCGCGGCTTTGGGCGAAAAGCTCGGGCCCATTCTCTGGCAGTTCGCGCCGACGAAGAAATTCGATCCCGAGGACTTCGAGGCATTTCTCAGGCTTCTGCCGGACAGTCAGGATGGGGTGAAGCTGCATCATGCACTGGAAGTGCGGCACGACAGTTTTGTTACGCCCGATTTCGTAGCCCTCGCCCGGAGTTACCGCGCGGCCATCGTCTACGCCGATCATGCCAGATACCCGGCCATCGCGGACATCACCGGTGAATTTATCTATGCCCGCCTGCAAACGGGCAGCGACGACAACCCCGACTGCTACACGCCGGAAGCCCTGGATGTGTGGGCACAAAGGGCCCGCATCTGGGCCGAAGGAAAGGCCCCGGCCGATCTGAAGGTCGTCGACCCGAAAAATCCGGCTGCTGCACGGCCGCGTGACGTTTTCATCTATTTCATTACCGAAGGAAAGGTGCGTGCGCCGCATGGCGCAACGGCCCTGATGCAACGCATAAACGGCTGAACCCTGCGCCGAACCGGCCACGGGAAGCTGACGGTCCCGAAGTTACGAAACCGATTCAGGTGCCTGACATATCGATTCAGACATTGCATGCAAGCCCTTGAAAAGGCTTGAGCGCTGCGGGTGCGTGCAGAGGTTCAAGCGCCGCGGGCGACCCGCTCGATCTCTTCGCGGACAAGCTTCTCGACGAGGGTTGGCAGATTGTTGTCGAGCCATTCCTGCAGCATTGGCCGCAGCATCTCTTCGGCCATATCATCGAGCGACTTCTTGCTGCGCGCTGCAAAAGCTCCGGAAAGCTCCTCGAACGCCGCGGCAACCTGCCGGCTGGTCTTTTCGGAAACAAGAACCGGCTTTGCGGCAGACTCGGAATTTTCAGCGGGCAGCGTGGGCGCGGCCGTTGCCAAAGTGGTGGATTCGTCCGCCTGCTTATTCTCGACAGCAGGCTCCGGCTGCGAGACCACGTCCGCTAACCAATCCGGCTGCCGCGCAAGATTCGAGACCCTGTCGTCCCCGTTGCCGCGCGTGGGGATTGTATCGGCAGGCACATGCCAGTCACCAGTCGTTTCGGCCGGCTTTTGAACCGTTTCACGCAATGGCCTCGCCGATTCGCTGCGCGTGAAGTCGATCCTCGTGAATGTCGAAGCCGGACTGGTGGAAGCACTGCCTTCCGCCTCCGTCCCGTCAATACGGCTTGCCCCCGCCGCAGAGTCCGAGCGGGACCCGGGCCGGGAAATCTCTGGCGTACTGGCTTCAGGCGTCAGGGAAACAGACCCGGTTCCGGAGCGAAGCTCGCTGCGGAACACATCCACAACAGCCGGAGCAGCCTCTGCCTCTTCCCGGGATTCGGCTTCGATGCTGCCATCGGTGAAAGATTCTGTCGGCTTGCGACCGGAATCGCTGTCCTCGATGATCCGGCGGATCGACGCCAGAATTTCCTCCATCGAAGGTTCGCGCTGAACATTGCTTGCCGTCGCCATCGTCACGTCCGCCGCCCTCGTGATTTGCTTGCCGGTCAGACCTGAACACAACCGAATCGTAACGGTCACGTTCGAATCATGCCGTTACAAACGTAGCGGACCATTGACCGCGCGAGAATCCCCAAACGCGAACCCTGCTCCATTTCAACAGATTAGAGGGGCACGAAGCTTTCCCGCCGCAATGTTCCGGGGCAGCCGACCAATAAAAAAGGCGCCGAAGCGCCTTTTTCCAATCATACTGCGGAAGTCCGGTTCAGCGGCCATCCGGCGTGCGCAAACCGAACCACTTGTCCTTGACGGCGTTGTAGTGCTCTTCGGGCTGATACTTGGCGACCTGAAGTCCGAGACGATCCACAGAAAGACGGCCCATGGCCTGCAGAATGGCGTAGCTTGCCAGCACGACATCGCGTTCCGCGCTGGCGAGATTGATCTTCGCGTTGATCACGTCGCGCTGGGAGTCCAGCACTTCCAGCGTGGTCCGCTGGCCCACATTGCGCTCCTCGATCACGCCATTGAGCGCGAGTTGCGCGGCGCTCACCAGTTGCCGATTTGCAACCACAGCTTCCTGCGCGGCAGCGTAGGCGGTCCAGGCGGCGGTGACAGCCTGACGAACCTGATCGCGGCTGACATCGACCTCGATGCGGGCCTGGCCAAGCTGCTCCTTGGACTTGCGCACCTGCGCGGAGGTGCGGCCTCCCTGATAGATCGGGATCGACAGAGTGGCACCGATGTTGGCCGAATTGGAATAGCCATCCGACGTCGCAAGGCTGCTGGGCGAGGTGTTGCTGTAGCTGCGCGAGACACCGGCGGAAGCGGTAACCGACGGCAACAGGGCGCCTTCCGCCGATTTCACGCCATAGGCGGCGGCATCGACCAGATGGCTTGTCGCGAGAATTGCGGGATGCTCCTTGGCGGCAACGGCAACCGCACTATCGAGGCTCGAAGGCAGCAGCCTGGAGAGAGGCGCAGCGGCCTTGAGCTGGCCCGGCTCATCACCGATCAATTGACGGTATTGGGCCGCACTCGCCAGAGCCTGCGCGCGGGCGGCGCTAAGCTGCGCTTCCGCGCCCGAGCGGGCGGCATCGGCCTGCGCCACATCCGTACGGGTGCCCTCCCCGACTTCCAGCCGCGAACGAGCGGCGCGCGTCTGTTCATTGAGGAATTCGAGATTCTGCTTTGTCAGGGCCGCGACCTGACGGTCATGGATGACGTTCATGTAAGCCTGAGCCGCGCTGAACAGGATGTTCTCTTCAGTATTGCGCAGGCTTTCCTGCGAAGCCCGCACGCGCGCTTCGGCCGCCGCGACGGTGTTCTTGGTCTGAAATCCGTCGAACAGCATCTGGTTGACCTGCACGCCGAAGCTGCCGCTGGTCAGCCGCACGGAGGTGTCATGGCGCCGGCGTTCCGTGTAGTCGATGCTGGCAGAGCCCACCACATTCGGCCGATAGCCGGATTTGGCGATGGCGACATCCTCATCCGTAACGCGAACGCCTGCACGCGCAGAGTTGAGCTGCGAGTTGTTGCGGTAAGCTTTTGATAACGCTCCGGTGATAGTTTCGGCCGAAGCTGTCACCGGCGAAAACGCCGCTGCGGTAATCAAAAGGGCGGCAAAAACGGTCTTGCTAAAGGACTGCACGTCGACCCTCAACTTTACAAATCGATGGCGGCGCAACTCAGGTCCGGAGCCAACCTATCGCGCCTCTGTATTCACACACCCCGCCGACGCATACCCTGACGGGCTGCAACCGGATTCGTTCAGACAGCAAGCCAACATGAGTAGGCTTCGGCTGCAAGTTAAATCAGTTCAGAACTCAAAAACTCTGGTGCGTTCAAATCCGGGTAGTGGCCGAATTGCCGCATTGAATGCGCGACGGCCGGTCACAACCCCGTCAGATTTCAGGAAGATTCGTGCAACGCCTGCGTTGCCCCTGCCTTCGACGGCGACCAGGCGGCCTCCCTCGACAAGCTGCTCATGAAGCGATTCCGGCAACTCATCGACACTGCCCTGAAGCACGATGACATCGTAGGGAGCGCCAGCCTTCCAGCCGTCGCGAAGCGCGCCTTCCACCACCGAGACATTGTCGCAGCCGAGCGCCGCGAGCGTCGCGCGCGCCCTGCCGGCGAGTTCGGGATCGCTCTCCAGCGCAGTCACGGAGCCGGCGAGCCGGGAAAGAATCGCGGATGAATAACCGGTGCCGCAGCCAATATCGAGGACCGCATCACCGGAGCCCACCTCGGCAAGCTGCAGAAGCCGCGCGAGCGGCGATGGCTCCATGAGAAAGCGGGGACCGGACTCGCTGTCGCCAATACGAATATCCTCGTCGATATAGGCCAGCTCGCGCATCGATTCTTCAACGAACAGTTCGCGCGGCACGGACAGGAAGGCATCGAGCAGTGGCGCGCTCGTCACATCGGTGGTGCGAAGCTGCCCGTCGACCATTTTGACGCGACGTTCGGTGAAATCAGCGCTCATGTGCAAGCTGCCCCGCTTTGGCGCGCATCGCGCGCTCACAGTCCACTGGAACGCGGGCAATCCTGCCGCTTGCAGGACGCCGTGGAAATTGGAGGCCTCGCCCGGAATCGAACCGGGGTGCAAGGATTTGCAGTCCTCTGCGTAACCACTCCGCCACGAGGCCTCACGCTGTCCAAGCGTTCCAGCGGCCTCATTAGGTTAGGGTGTTTTCGCCGTCAAGCAGAACAGAGCCATTCTGGAAAATATCCTTGGAGGGCAGCGTGAAAGCCGCGGCCGTCAGGCCCTGAACCCACAAGGCAAACAAGGAAATCGCGGCTGTCCTAACGTCGCCGGCGCCGCTCCCACCAGACGGCGGACCGCCGGCGCCAGCGCCGCACGCGGGCGAACTCGTAGGAAAGAACGAGCAACCCGAGAGGAATCATCCAGAAACCCAGTACGGGCAGAAAACCGAAGCAGCCAAGGATTATCAAGCCCACGCCAATGAAAATACGCGCCCGGCGTGAACGTGGCAGCGTGAACTCCCTGCCCAGAAGCGTGATTTTTCGCGCAGGCAGTTCGCCGCAATCGTTTCGGGAGTCGTCCTGAATCATGTCGTTCCAAGTACCGGAGCTTCCGTTCCCGGGCATCTTCGATACCCAAATCCGCAAACCCGTTGCCTCTCAATCGGTTCCAATGGCCTTTTGGGCCACCCGAACCGGCCAATATGGCCATGCGATTGCGACATTTCGAGCGCGGGTGTGCAAATGGTGCAAAAAAAGAAAAAAGCGGCTTTGCAAAGCTGAAAGGTGTTTGCTATAGGCTGCCCCGTTCTCGCAAGAGCATGCTGTTCCCCGGTAGCTCAGCGGTAGAGCAACCGGCTGTTAACCGGTTGGTCGCTGGTTCGAATCCGGCCCGGGGAGCCACTTTCATCAATCAGTTGCATTCGGCCTCCCTTCGTCCGGATATATCCGGTGGCGGTTTCGTGCCGTTTGGGTTGCGGGAAAATACTATCCAATATTCTCAATGGCTTGTGCTGAAAATCCACCCGGCGGGTTGTGCATGGGAGAGGCTTTCCTATGCTTCACCGGCGGCATTGCAACAATGCCGCGCAGATAAAGCAGCAACAAACCGAGAGGTGGAACGGGTGACCGACCCCGAAAATATTCTTGAGGAACTGCCGGACGCCGACACATTCGGCGGCCGATTTTCCAGAGCCCTGGATGCCTGCGAACTCGATGCGAAACAATTCGCGCGCCGGCTTGGCGTCAGGCCCGCGACTGTAAAGGGCTGGGAGACGGACCGCTCCATGCCCAACTTCCACCGCCTGAACAAGATTGCAGGTCTGCTGGGCGTTAGCATCGCATGGCTGCTGCATGGCGTGGGCGAGGGTCCCAAAGAGACCGACGCTGGTGCAGACGCCTCGCAGGGCGTCGCAGCGCAGCTTGCCCGATTGCAGCGGCTGCATGCCCAGACAGGCAAACTCATCTCACAGCTTCAGATCGATCTCGACCGCCTGACAACAGCCGGGGGCTGAAGGCGCCTCGCCGCGAAACAATAGTTGGTGGCGGCTGTTCCTTCTGATGACAAGTCGCCACGAACAGGCTATGCATTCGTCCGTCGGGAGGCTGGAAAGCTTCAACTGTTTGCGGGAGAGAACAGCGCAAGGCTGTCGCCGAAGGGGAAATCGCCCGAAATCTCTCAGGCAAAAGAACCGTTGGCAGTAACGACACTCTGGAAAGTCGGGGCCTCATACGCCCTGCGCCGAAGGTGTAAGTGCCGCCGACAGGGTTCCGGCTGCACGAGTCTCTCAGGCTTCAGACAGAGGGGCACGGAATGGTCGCATGGTGCGGCCTGTTACGTGTTGCTCTGGAGAAGTCATGGCAGGCGAAGAAACGAGACACCTACCCCTGGAAGATTTGCATCAGAAGGCAGGAGCGCGTTTCGGCGCTTTCGCCGGCTGGTCCATGCCGCTGACCTATCCGGCCGGCGTGATGAAAGAGCATCAGCACACCCGCGAGCATGTCGGCGTGTTCGACATATCGCATATGAAGCTGATCGAGCTTTCCGGCAGCGGTGCCGGCGCTCTTCTCGACCGCGCCTGCCCGCTCGATGCAGCGGCGCTGCCGTTGCTCCAGTCCAAATACTCCTTCCTGCTCAACGATGCCGCCGGCATTCGCGATGACGTCATCGTCACGCGCCTTGGCGACGACCGCTTCATGCTGGTGGCCAATGCCGGCAATGCGGCTGAGGACGAGGCGCACCTGCGCGGACTTGCCGGAGGGCTGGACGTCACCGTCAATCCGCTGGATCGCGTTTTCCTTGCCATTCAGGGCCCGGAAGCCGAAGCCGCGCTCAACAAGGCCGGCATCGCAACCGAAGGTCTCTCCTTCATGCATGGCGCCGAGCCACGCGCGGACTGGTTCCTGACCCGTTCGGGCTATACCGGCGAGGACGGCTTCGAGATCGGCCTTCCCGAAAAGGATGCGCGCGAGCTGCTGGAAAAGCTGTTCGCCGACGAGCGCGTGACGTGGGTTGGGCTGGCCGCCCGGGACAGCCTGCGTCTCGAAGCCGGCCTGTGCCTGCACGGCAACGACATCACGCCCGATACCAATCCGGTGGATGCCGGGCTGATGTGGGCGATTCCGAAGAGCCTGCGCGCGGAAGGCCGGTTCGCCGGCGCTGACGCGCTGCGCGCCCTGATTGCCCGGGGAGCAGTCGAAAAGCGCGTCGGGCTCAAGCCGGAAGGCCGCCAGCCGGTGCGCGCCGGCGCAGCCCTGTTCGATGCGGACGGCAATGAAGCCGGCCGCATCACCTCGGGTGGATTTGGACCTTCGGCCGGGCATCCGGTCGCCATGGGCTATGTGCCCGCCGCCCTGGCAGCCAACGGTACAAGGCTGTACGCCGATGTTCGCGGCACCAGGGTGCCGGTCGACGTGCACGCCCTGCCCTTCACTCCGCATCGCTACCGCAAAGGATAATTCTCATGGCGACGACCTATTACACCGAAGATCACGAATGGCTGCGCGTCGAAGGCGATGTGGCGACGGTCGGCATCACCGACTATGCGCAGGAGCAGCTTGGCGATCTCGTTTTTGTCGAGCTTCCGGAAACCGGCAAAAGCCTGAGCAAGGGCGACACCGCCGTTGTGGTTGAATCGGTCAAGGCCGCTTCCGACGTCTACGCTCCCGTCGACGGCGAAGTGACCGAAGCCAACGAGACGCTTTCCTCGGACCCGGCGCTGGTGAACTCCGCCGCGACCGGCGATGGCTGGCTGTGGAAGATGAAGCTTTCCGACAAGAGCCAGCTCGACGGCCTCATGGATGAGGCAGCCTACAACGCCCATATAGGCTGACAGGACAACTGAAGATGACCACGGCACCTTACGCTTTCGCAGATCGCCACATCGGCCCCGGCGACGACGATGTGCGCGCCATGCTCGCGCGGATCGGCGTTCCTTCGGTGGATGCGCTGATCGATCAGGCGGTTCCGAAATCGATCCGCCTCGACCGCCCCCTGAACCTTCCGGCTCCGGCGACGGAAGCCGAAGCTCTCGAAGAGCTTTCGGCCACCATGTCGCGCAACACGGTGATGAAGAGCTTCATCGGCGCGGGCTATCATGGCGTACAGGTGCCGCCGGTCATCCAGCGCAACATGTTCGAGAACCCGGCCTGGTACACGGCTTACACGCCCTATCAGGCCGAGATCAGCCAGGGGCGCCTGGAAATGCTGTTCAATTTCCAGACGCTGGTGTCGGAACTGACCGGCCTGCCTGTCGCCTCCGCCTCGCTGCTGGACGAGGCAACCGCCGCCGCCGAAGCGGTTGGAATCGCTGTTCGCCACCATCGCGACAAGCGCAACAAGATAGCGCTGGCCGGCGCACCGCTGCCGCAGACGCTCGACGTTCTCCACACCCGTGCGGAGCCGCTGGGCATCGAGATCGACGGCGAAACGATCGACGACGACACGGCGGCGCTCATCGTCTCGTGGCCGGACGCCAACGGCGTCTATGGCGACCACAAGGCGGCCATCGAGAAGGCGAAGGCGACCGGCGCGCTGGTCATCTTCATTTCCGACCCGCTGTCGCTGACCGTGACCAGTTCGCCCGCAAGCCTCGGGGCGGACATTGCTGTCGGCTCCATGCAGCGCTTCGGCGTGCCGATGGGCTTCGGCGGCCCGCACGCGGCCTATTGCGCCGTTTCGGAAAAGCTCACCCGCCTGATGCCCGGCCGGCTCGTCGGCCAGTCGGTCGATGCGCATGGACGCCCCGGCTTCCGCCTCGCGCTGCAGACGCGCGAGCAGCACATCCGCCGTGACAAGGCGACATCCAACATCTGCACCGCGCAGGCACTGCTTGCCAACATGGCGACCGCCTATGCCATCTGGCATGGCCCCGCCGGCCTTCAGGGCATTGCCAGCCGCATCCACGCACTGGCCAACGGTCTTGCCGAGGGTCTTGCCGCCGCCGGCGTCAAGGTGCTGGGCTCCAGCCGATTCGACACCGTAACCGCCGAAGTGAATGGCAAGGCCGAAGAGATTGCGGCGGCTGCCGAAAAAGGTGGCAGGCTGCTGCGCGTCATCGATGCCGATCATGTCAGCATCGCCTTCGACGAGACCGCCACGGAAGCCGATCTTGAAGCCATCGCCGCCCTGTTCGGGGCGAAGGCCACCGCGTCCGCATCCAACAGCCTTCCGGGCAAGCCGCGCGGTGGAGAGTTCCTGACCCAGCCGGCGTTCCACGAGAACCGCTCCGAGACCGACATGATGCGCTTCCTGCGCAGGCTGGCCGACAAGGATCTGGCGCTCGACCGCGCCATGATCCCGCTCGGCTCCTGCACGATGAAGCTGAATGCGGCGGCGGAGATGATGCCGGTAAGCTGGCCGAATCTCGCCAACCTGCACCCGTTCGCGCCCAGAGCGCATTCGGCAGGCATTCGCGACATGATCGGCGAACTCGAAGGCTGGCTGGCCGAAATCACCGGTTTCGACGCCGTAACCCTGCAGCCGAACGCCGGCAGCCAGGGCGAATATGCCGGCCTGCTCGCCATTCGCGGCTATCACAAGTCGCGCGGCGAAGGGCATCGCAACATCTGCCTGATCCCCTCCTCGGCGCATGGCACCAACCCGGCTTCTGCGGCCATGGCCGGCATGAGCGTTGTCGTGGTGCGCTGCACCGATGACGGCAATATCGACATCGACGATCTGAAGGCCAAGGCCGAACAGCACGGGGCCAATCTGGCGGCGCTGATGTTCACCTACCCTTCGACGCATGGCGTTTTCGAGGAAGGCGCCAAGGACATCTGCAACATCGTGCACGCGCATGGTGGTCAGGTCTATTTCGACGGCGCCAACCTGAACGCTCTGGTCGGTCTCGCGCGTCCGGGCGATATCGGCGCAGATGTCTGCCACATGAACCTGCACAAGACGTTCTGCATCCCGCATGGCGGCGGCGGTCCGGGCGTCGGCCCGATCGGCGTCAAGTCGCATCTGGCTCCGCATCTGCCGGGGCATGTCGCGGAAGGCTCCGCCCATGCGGTTTCGGCCGCCCCATTCGGCAGCGCGTCGATCCTGCCCATCACCTGGATGTATATCCGCATGATGGGTCCGGAACTGAAGAAGGCGACGGAAATCGCCATTCTGTCGGCCAATTATCTGGTGGCGCGCCTCGGCAATCACTACTCGGTGCTCTACCGGGGCCGTGGCGGGCGCGTGGCGCATGAGTGCATCCTCGACACCCGCGTGCTCAAGGACCGCTCGGGCATCACCGTGGACGACATCGCCAAGCGCCTGATCGACTACGGCTTCCACGCGCCCACCATGTCGTTCCCGGTTGCGGGCACGCTGATGGTGGAGCCGACGGAATCCGAGCCGAAGGCCGAAGTGGATCGTCTGTGCGAGGCGCTCATCGCCATCGCCGACGAGGCCGCGAAGGTGGAAAAGGGCGAATGGCCTGCGCAAGACAACCCGCTGGTCAATGCGCCGCACACGGCCGCCGAGGCTCTGGCCGGCGAGTGGACGCATCCCTACTCGCGCATGGAAGCGGCCTTCCCCGCAGGCAATGCCGACACGCTGGTCAAATACTGGCCGCCGGTGTCGCGCATCGACAATGTGGCCGGCGACCGTAACCTGGTCTGCTCCTGCCCGCCTGTGTCCGAATACAGCGACGCGGCAGAGTAAGCGGCGGATTGGAAGGAATGAGCAAGGCCGGCGTGAAAACGCCGGCCTTGCGCTTTGCCGATCATCGCAAACCCTTGCCCCGCGTGCCGTTCGTCTGTATTCCGGGGAAAACGATCCTGAACAGAACCGGAACCTCGGTCGCGCCCGGCCGCAAAGCGTGGCAAACTGGCCGGTGATTCGCAGCCTCCGCTAGAGCATTTCCGCTTCTCTTCGGATCGCAGAAACGCTCTGACTTTTTGTTTTTATGCAATTCCGAACGCAAAACCGCTTCGCACTTTTGCTGGAATTGCTTTAACGGACCCGCATGGACGACAGCAACGATCTTTTCGCCCGCATCGATGACAAGCCGCAGCCGGTGCGCACGCCGGCGCGCCCGGCCGATCCGCTCGTGGAAGCCGCACGCAACGCGGCAGCGACTGCCCCGGTCGCGCCCGCACCGACGCGGACTTCCCCTGCCCCGGTCCCGAGCGCAACCCCTCCTGCCCCGATTAAGGATCCCGGCAGCTACAGCGCGGCCGACATCGAGGTTCTGGAAGGGCTGGAGCCGGTGCGCCGCCGCCCCGGCATGTATATTGGCGGCACCGATGAAAAGGCGCTGCATCACCTGTTCGCGGAAGTCATCGACAACTCGATGGACGAGGCCGTGGCCGGTCACGCCACCTTCATCGAGGTGGAGCTTTCCGCAGATGGCTTCCTGACCGTAACAGACAACGGCCGCGGCATCCCCGTCGACTTGCATCCGAAATACAACCGCCCCGCCGTCGAGGTCATCATGACCACGCTTCACTCCGGCGGAAAATTCGATTCCAAGGTCTATGAAACCTCCGGCGGCCTGCACGGCGTCGGCGTTTCCGTGGTCAATGCGCTGTCGGAAGAACTGGAAGTCGAGATTGCGGTTGCCCGCAAGCTCTATCGCCAGCGTTTCTCGCGCGGCAAGCCGCTCGGCGATCTGGAGCATCTGGGTGACATCCACAACCGGCGTGGCACGAAGATCAGCTTCAGGCCGGACGAGCAGATTTTCGGCAAGGGCGCGAAGTTCGATCCCGCGCGCCTCTACAGGATGGCGCGTTCCAAGGCCTATCTGTTCGGCGGCGTGCAGATTCGCTGGAACTGCGATCCGCTTCTGATCGGCGAGAAGGACAACACGCCACCGAAGGCAGAGTTCCATTATCCGGGTGGCCTCAGGGACTATCTGGCCGCCTCGCTGAATGGCGATTTTCAGGTCACGCGCGAAATCTTCGCCGGCAAATCCGAGCGTCAGGGCGGCCATGGCTCCGTCGAATGGGCGGTGACATGGTATGGCGGTGACGGTTTCCTCAATTCCTACTGCAACACGATCCCCACCGGTGAAGGCGGCACCCATGAAACGGGGTTCCGCAACGTGCTGCTGCGCGGCCTGCGCGCCTATGCCGACCTGACCGGCAACAAGCGCGCCTCGGTGATAACGTCCGAAGACGTGATGATCTCGGCAGCCGGCATGTTGTCGGTGTTCATCCGCGAACCGGAGTTCGTCGGTCAGACCAAGGACCGCCTCGCCACCGTCGAGGCGGTGCGCATCGTGGAAAGCGCAATCCGCGATCCGTTCGACCACTGGCTGGCGGACAATCCGCAGGAAGCCACGAAGCTGCTCGACTGGGTGATCCAGCGCGCCGACGAGCGCGTGCGCCGACGGCAGGAAAAGGAAGTGTCGCGCAAGACCGCCGTGCGCAAGCTGCGGCTTCCCGGCAAGCTTGCCGATTGCACGCAGAACGCGGCGGCGGGAGCGGAACTGTTCATCGTCGAGGGCGATTCGGCCGGCGGCTCCGCCAAGCAGGCGCGCGACCGCGCCACGCAGGCCGTTCTGCCGTTGCGCGGCAAGATCCTCAACGTAGCCAGCGCAGGCCACGACAAGCTGACCGCCAACCAGACCATTTCCGACCTGATCCAGGCGCTCGGCTGCGGCACGCGCTCGAAATACCGCGATCAGGACCTTCGCTACGACCGCGTCATCATCATGACCGACGCCGATGTCGACGGCGCGCACATCGCCTCGCTGCTCATCACCTTCTTCTATCAGGAGATGCCGCAGCTCATCCGGGACGGGCACCTCTTCATGGCGGTGCCGCCGCTCTATTCGATCCGGCAGGGCGGCAAGGTCGCCTATGCCCGCGACGACGCCCACAAGGACGAGTTGCTGCGCACCCAGTTCACCGGGCGCGGCAAGGTGGAAATCGGCCGCTTCAAGGGTCTGGGCGAGATGATGGCGCATCAGCTCAAGGAAACCACCATGGACCCGAAGAAGCGCACGCTTCTGCGTGTCGATGTGATCGATGAGGAAGCGGCAACACGCGATGCGGTCGATGCCCTGATGGGCACAAAGCCGGAGGCCCGCTTCCGCTTCATAACCGAGCGTGCGGAATTCGCCGAGGCCGACGCACTCGATATCTGACGCAGCCCTGTCAGGCAGCGGCGATCGCCAGTGCGTGGCCGCGTGCGTTTTCACGCAGCGCGTCGAGATGAATGGATTTTATCAGCGTGGCGAGGTCGCCTTGCGCGCCCTGCCCGCCGACTTCCTTCAGCATCAGCCAGCTGACTTCCTGAACCCCTGCGACGCGTTTTCCGTTGGCGACCTCGCGCCACACCCTCAGCGCGCAAAGGATGACCGGATGCGTTGCCTCTGAAAGTCCGGCGCTGGCCAGCAGCGCACGCAACGCCACATCGTTTCCGGCGGCCAGCAGGGAAGCCACGCGCTGCTCGCCGCGACGCGTCAGAACCACCAGAGCACTGCCGAAGAAATCGATCTTGCCATGCGCAACGGAGCGGATGAGGAAAGACGCCGTCAGGTCGCCACGCAGGCGCAGATGCTCCGCCAGTGCCGCATGCTCGTCCGCACGCGTGCCCTCGATCAGGGTGAGCGACGCCTTCGTGCATGCATCGCGCAGCACGCGTTCGGCGCGCGCCGCCCCCATGAGCGCCTGCACCAGCGGCGAGCCCCTGAGCGTTTCTCCAAGCTTCACCAGCAGCATATGCCGGCAATCGACAGGCAGGCGCCGGTCTGCGATCAGCGCCTCGCGCACCGCACCGGCATGGCCGAAGCGCTCCGCCATGCGGCGGAAGCTGAGGGAAGCGATGTCGGCACCGCTGTTTTCCAGCAGCGTCACGCAGGCATCGGCCTCGCCGATCTCGGCAATCGCCGCGGCCACCGGCATCGAAACGAAGGGACGGTCGGCGATCAGTTTCTGCGTGGCTGCGCTCCCGGCGGCAATCCGGTCGATAAGGTCGGCATCCGTCAGCAATGGCGAGCGGGCAAGGACAAGTGCGGCGACTTCCGGCTGATCGGCCGCAAGCCCGGCGACAACCTGCGGCGGAGCGTGCCGGCTCATGGAAAGGGCTTCCGCCATGGCCTGGCGCACTTTGGAGGACGGATCGTCGAGCAGAAGGGTAAGGGCCGCCTCGGCCGCGCACCTGTCCTCGAAGGGAAGCGTGTGTTGCACATAGGCATTGGCCAGTGCCGCCGCAGCGGCAGCCCGTTCCGACACTTTCGCAGTGCCGACCCATTTCAGGAAATGCGAAACAACGATCACTTGCGCCCAACCCCAGAAGCCAGCCCCGGCTTTCCCATGCACGATAGAATCGATCGCTTAATAAAGCGTTCACCATGTTTTCATGTTGCGGGTGCGCTTGCGGGGACCGTGTCCGCGTCCTATCAAAAAGCACGAAGAGGAGAGGAAAATGGCCGGTCTGTATCTTGAGGAGTTCGAAGTCGGACACGTCTTCCGCCATACGCTGCGCAAGACCGTTACCGAAAGCGACAACATGCTGTTTTCGGTGATGACGCTGAATCCGCAGCCCCTCCACATCGATTTCGATTTCGCCTCGAAGACCGAATGGGGCAAGCCGCTGGTCAACTCCCTGTTCACGCTGGGGCTGATGATCGGCATCGCCGTGAACGACCTGACCGTGGGCACCACGATCGGCAATCTGGGCATGACGGACACGGTCTTCCCGCACCCGCTGTTCCATGGCGACACGGTGCGCGTGGAAACGACCGTCGTCTCGGTGCGCGAATCGAAATCGAAGCCGGATCGTGGCATCGTCGAGCTGGAGCATCGGGCCTACAATCAGAACGATGTGCTGGTGGCCAGGTGTGTGCGTCAGGCCATGATGCTGAAAAGGCCGACCTGATGCGCTCGCTGCTGTTCGTTCCGGGCGATTCGGAAAAGAAGCTCGAGAAAGGCTTCTCCTCGGGGGCCGACGTGGTGATCGTCGATCTGGAGGATTCGGTCGCACCATCCAACAAGGAGGCCGCGCGACGCATCGCGTCGGATTTTCTTGCGGCGGAAGCCGGGACCCGGAAACCGCTTGTCTACATCCGCGTCAACGACCTCAGCACCGATCTTACCGACGGTGATCTTGCGGCTCTCACCGGCGTGCATCCGGACGGCATCATGCTGCCGAAGTCGACCAGCGGCGCGGACGTGCAGCAGCTTTCGGCCAAACTGCGCGTGCATGAGGCGAATTACGGATTGCCCGACGGCGGCATTTCCATAATCGCCATTGCCACCGAAACGGCGGCCTCGCTGTTCTCCGGCGCGACATATGCCGGCGCGAGCGCGCGCCTTGCAGGGCTGACGTGGGGCGCGGAAGACCTGTCCGCAGCCATTGGCGCGCGGTCGGCGCGGGATGCAGACGGGCGCTATACCGATGTGTTCAGGCTTGCCCGTACCGTCACCCTGCTTGCGGCATCTTCCGCCGAAGTTTTGGCCATAGACAGCGTCTATCCCGATTTCCGCGATCTCGCCGGGCTGGAAGCGGAATGCGCCGAAGCCGAGCGCGACGGTTTCACGGCCAAGATGGCGATCCATCCGGCGCAGGTGCCGGTCATCAACGCCGCGTTCACGCCATCAGGCGAAGCGATCGAACATTCGGCGGCAGTGGTTGCCGCTTTCGAGGCCGCCGGAAATCCGGGCGTGGTCGGCATTGGCGGCAAGATGTACGACCGCCCGCATCTGCGCCTTGCCGAACGGCTGCTGGCAAGGGCGCGGGCTGCGGGCGTGATGTCTTAAAGCATGTCGCCCGAAAGTGGGAACCGGTTTCGGGATAACGACATGCCTAAAAACAAGAACTTAAAGCGTAGGGCGCGAATCTGAAAGATCGCGACACGCTTTAGCCCCGTCTTACGCCTGCCACGGGCCTGAATAGTCTGCATAGAGGGTGTCGGGATCGGGGCGCGGACGTTCCGGCGCGGTGCCGTCGAAGGTGCCGATGTGGACGAAGCCGACGACACGCTCGTCCGGTGCGAGGCCGAGCATGGCCCTCCCCTCCGGCACATCGGAATACCAGTTCGTGATCATGTTGGTGCCGTAGCCGAGCGCGTTGGCGGCGATAATGAGGTTCATCGCCGCCATGCCGCCCGACAGGAATTTCTCCCAGTCGGGAATCTTCGGGTGTTCCTTCGGCGTCGAAACCACGCCGATGACCACGGGAGCCCGCGAAAAGCGGGTCAGTTCCTGATTTCGCCGGCCTTCCGGCAGCGGCCCTTCGCGTTCTTCGGCCAGCGCCGCCAGCTTGCGGCCGATCTCCTCGCGCGCTTCGCCGCGATAGACGATGAAGCGCCAGGGCGCCAGCCTGCCATGGTCCGGCACCCGGCTGGCGGCAGCGATGATCCGGGAAATCTGTGCATCGTCCGGGCCCGGCTCCTGCAAATCCTGAATGGGTACGGATGCTCTGGACAGCAGAAAATCCATGATCGTCGAGCTCATCGGCAAACATCTCCCGGAAGGACGGCGGCTGGAGCGCGGAAGCCTTGCGGCTGGCTCTGGCATCGCCGGAAATGAAGGCATCCGCCGCAGCGGAAGCAGATGGGCCTTGAAATTGCCACCGCCTTGCGGTTCAAGGCAAGATATGATTGCAGCGGTTCGCCGTCTTTTCCCGATCCTCATGCTGGGCGCCATGGCCCTGCCTGCCGCCGCGCAGCAGGCAGACGGGCTCGAAGACCTCAAGCTGCCGGGCATTTCCAGCTACGCCACGCCGCAGGACGAGCGCCCGCTCGCGATGCAGCATGCCGGCAGCGTCACGCTGAGCGCCCAGTTGATCGAAGACGGCGAGGACATCACGCGCGGCATGGTCTGGCGCGTCTTCAAGCCCGAGCCGGATTCCGACGGCAAGCTGCCGCTGGTCGCTTCCGCCCAGGGCGGAACCTCCGTCTTCGATCTCGAGCCCGGCAGCTATCTCGTTCACGCCTCCTATGGCCGGGCGGGCGCCACCAAGCGAATCTCGGTCGGCAAGCAGGCACAGCGCGAGAGCTTCGTTCTCGATGCGGGCGGGCTGAAGCTCGACGCGATCGCTTCCGGCGGCGGGCGAATACCGTCCGCCAAGCTGCGCTTTTCGATCTATGAAGGCGGCGGCGAGGACAATGGCGAGCGGGCGCTGATCCTGCCGAACGTCCAGCCCAACACCGTGGTGCGGCTCAGATCCGGCACCTACCACATCGTCTCGACCTACGGATCGGTGAATGCCATCATCCGCTCTGACATTCGCGTCGAAGCCGGAAAGCTCACCGAGGCGACCGTGGAGCACCATGCCGCCGAAGTGACGCTCAAGCTGGTGCGGGAGGCCGGCGGCGAGGCCATCGCCGACACGTCCTGGTCCGTTCTCAACGAAGCTGGCGAGCAGGTGCAGGAAACGGTTGGAGCCTTCGCTCCCATGGTGCTGGCCGACGGCAATTATACGGCAATCGCCAAGAACCGCGACCGCATCTACCAGATGGATTTCGAAGTGGAGCCGGGCCGCAACCGCGAAATCGAGGTGGTCGCCTCCGAAGCTTCGGCGGTCGATCCCGAGGCGGCTGACTGACTGTTCACCATTTCCCGGTTGCAACAGCTTTCATCCCATGAGAGAAAAGCGCTGTTCTCAGGGCGGGGCGAAATTCCCCACCGGCGGTATGCGGCTTCTGCCGCGAGCCCGCGAGCGCTTTCCCCGCTGCCGGGGAAAGGTCAGCAGACCAGGTGCGATGCCTGGGCCGACGGTTACAGTCCGGATGAAAGAGGACATGCGGGAGCTGCCTTATACGCGGGCAGCAAGCCTTCATGTGATCGCCTTGGGTGACGTGTCTGTTGCTGAAAGGAGATCGCCATGACACACGCCCGATCAGAAGTAGCCCACCCTTCGTTTGCCCGTTCCGCGCGCTATGCCTTCATCAAGGCCAACTGGCACAGTGACATCGTGGACCGCGCGCTGGAAGGATTTACCCAGCTCATCCCCGCCGAACAGGTCGATGTCTTCGACGTTCCCGGTGCCTTCGAAATGCCCCTGCTCGCGCGCGACCTCGCCCAGACCGGCCGCTATGCGGCTGTCGCGGCCGCAGCCCTTGTGGTGGATGGCGGCATCTACCGGCATGACTTCGTGGCGCAGGCGGTGGTCGACGGTCTGATGCGCGCCGGTATGGATTCCGGTGTTCCGGTGCTGTCGGTATCGCTCACCCCGCATCACTATCAGGAAACGGAGCACCACAACCGCATCTTTTCCGAGCACTTCGTCAAGAAGGGCCGCGAAGCGGCGGAAGCGGCGCTGATCATCGGCAAGACCCGCGCGCAAATGGCTGCCGCTGCCTGAATCTTTCCCCCAGACGAAAACGGCGGCGGATCGCTCCGCCGCCGTTTTTCGTGTCCCAGAGCCCAGCCTGATCAGCCTGCGCGGGCGCGCTTGAGGTCGGGCGGCGTCGCCTCGTCCACGAGCGCTGCGATCGCCTCGTCCAGAGTCATCGACTGCTGGTCGCGGGAGCCGAGACGGCGCATGTTGACCGAGCCTTCCTCGGCCTCGCGCCGGCCGCAAACGAGGATGACAGGCACCTTGGCAAGGCTGTGCTCGCGCACCTTGTAATTGATCTTCTCGTTGCGAAGATCGGCCTCGGCCGACAGGCCGGCGGCCTTCAGTTTCGCCACAACCTGCTTCACATAGTCGTCGGCGTCGGAGGTGATCGTCGCCACCACCACCTGCAAGGGCGCGAACCACAGCGGCATCTGGCCGGCATGGCTTTCGATGAGAATGCCGAGGAAGC
>JAIPUZ010000083.1 GCA_022833215.1 Mesorhizobium sp.
GGCGGTCGATGCAGTTGTACGAGACGTTGAGCTCGCCGTCCTCGAACCACCTGATCGAAACCTCGCCCTCGAAACTGGCGTTCTTCACCACCGTGTAGGGCCTGAACCAGTCGATCCGCCTGCCATGCTCGCCCCAGAACGCGTCCGGATCACGCACGCTCTCGCCGTACCACCTGAGATACGTCTCGTTGTCGAGCGTACCCGAACGCTGCCACGATGGCTGGACACGGTAGATATTGGTATCGGACATTACAGGCTTTCCTCCCGACGAACATGACCCGGCGCTCGGGTGCTGGGCGCGACCTCCTGCCGCGAAATCTGCGCGCATTATTAACATTGCTGCCTCAACGGCAATATTAGACATTCGATTGTTGGGATTTATCGTTGCGGCATTGCGAGATGGCCCGGCCGCCTGCGCAGTCTCGCATTGCTGGCCCAAGCGATAGGCAGCCATTGCGGAGCCCGCCATCCGGTCGGCGATTGCCAAGTCGCGGCACAGCCGTTATGCCTGAAATTCAGGACTTCGTTGAACCGGATCGTACGGATCGAGGTTCTCCCAATCGGGGTTCGGGTAACAGGGAGCACTATCATGAAAAAGAAGCTTTTGGCCGGCGTCGCACTGTTCGCCTCGCTGGCTTTCGCATCCGGCGCGCAGGCCGACATCGTCATCGGTGTCGTGGCCCCGCTGACAGGCCCGGTCGCCGCCTATGGCGAGCAGGTCAAGAACGGAGCCGAGGCCGCGGTGGAGAAGATCAACAAGGATGGCGGCATCCTTGGCGAACAGGTGGTGATCAAGCTGGCCGACGATGCCGGCGATCCCAAGCAGGGCGTTTCGGCCGCCAACCTTCTGGTGGGCGAGGGTGTGCACTATGTGGTCGGCCCGGTGACGTCGGGTGTCGCCATGGCCGCTTCCGACGTGTTCGCCGAGAATGGCGTGCTGATGGTGACGCCGACCGCCACGGCGCCGGACCTCACCGCGCGCGGCCTGACCAACGTGCTGCGCACCTGTGGTCGTGACGACCAGCAGGCCGAGGTCGCCGCTGCCTATGTCGTGAAGAACCTGAAGGACAAGAAGATCGCCATCGTCGACGACAAGGGCACCTACGGCAAGGGCCTGGCCGATGCCTTCAAGGCGGGCATCAATGCCGGCGGGGTGACGGAAGTCAGCCACAACTCGCTGAATCCGGGCGAGAAGGATCTTTCGGCGCTGGTCACGCGCCTGAAGTCCGATGGCGCCGAGGTCATCTATTTCGGCGGTTATCACCCCGAGGGCGGTCTGCTCGCCCGTCAGCTCGCCGATACCGGCGTGCAGGCGACGATCATCGGCGGCGAGGGCCTGTCGAACACCGAATACTGGGCGATCGGCAATGAAGCCGCTGCCGGTACGCTGTTCACCAATGCCTCCGACGCGCTGAAGAACCCGGATTCGGCTGCCGCTGTCGAAGTGCTGAAGGAAAAGGGCATTCCGCCGGAAGCCTTCACGCTCAATGCCTATGCAGCTGTCGAAGTGCTCAAGGCGGGCATCGAGAAGGCTGGCAAGGCCGACGACACCGCGGCCGTTGCAGCCGCGCTGAAGGACGGCGCCGAAATCCCGACCGCCATCGGCAAGCTGACCTATGGCGAAAACGGCGATCTGAGTTCGCCGAGCTTCTCGCTGTTCAAGTGGGAAGACGGCAAGATCGTCGCCGCCGAGTAAGGCTTTCGCGACTGAAACAGAAAAGGCCGGAGTGTCATGCTCCGGCCTTTTTCTTTGGTGTCATTTCTATGTGGTCTATACGGGTCTGTACGGGAAGTTTTTACCGGCCGCCGAAGATGGCCGACCCGACGCGCACGCTGGTGGCGCCGAAAGCGACGGCAAGCTCGTAGTCGCCGGACATGCCCATGGAGAGCTTGTCGACGCCAGCCTCGTGGGCCAGCTTTTCCAGCAGGGCGAAATGCGGGCCGGGGTTCTCGTCTGCGGGCGGGATGCACATCAGCCCCTCGATCGCCAGCCCGTGAACCTCGCGGCAGCGATTGACGAAGGTGGCCGCCTCTTTCGGCTCGATGCCTGCCTTCTGGGGTTCGGAACCGGTATTGACCTGAACATAAAGGCGCGGGGACCGGCCCTGCCTGGCGATTTCCTTCGCCAGTTCGGCCGCGATCTTCTCCCGGTCCACGGTCTCGATGACATCGAAGAGCGCGACCGCTTCTTTTGCCTTGTTCGATTGCAGCGGGCCGATGAGATGCAGCTCCAGGTCGGGAAATTCCTGCCTGAGCGCCGGCCACTTGCCCTGCGCTTCCTGCACGCGGTTTTCGCCGAACACCCGCTGGCCGGCCTCGATGACCGGGCGGATGTCGTGCGCCGCGAAGGTCTTGGAGACGGCGACGAGCACGACCGATCCGGCCTCGCGGCCAGCCGCTTGCATGGCCCTGCCGATATTGTCCTTCACCTGTGCAAGCCGTTCAACCGCATCGCTCATGTCGAAATCCTGCTGTCCTGAAATCCCGATTTTACCCCTCGGGCCCGCCTTACGGTTGACGGGTCCCGCAAACCATGGTGAAGACCGGGGCATGTCCCCGCTGCCCGCATGCATGCGGCAGCTTCCAGCATGCTTTTAGAAGAAAAACCGGTCATGGCAACCGAACGATACAATCCGCGCGCGTCCGAACCCAAATGGCAGAAGGCATGGGATGCCGAGAAGCTGTTCGAGACGAAGAACGACGATCCGCAGCCCAAATACTATGTGCTCGAGATGTTTCCCTATCCGTCCGGGCGCATCCATATGGGCCATGTGCGCAACTACACGATGGGCGACGTCGTGGCGCGCTACAAGCGGGCCAGGGGCTTCAACGTGCTGCACCCGATGGGCTGGGATGCCTTCGGACTTCCGGCGGAGAACGCCGCCCGTGACAACAAGGTCAATCCGCGCGACTGGACCTACGCCAATATCGAGACGATGAAGGGCCAGCTCAAGACCATGGGCCTCTCGCTCGACTGGTCGCGCGAGCTGGCGACCTGCGACCCGTCCTACTACCGTCATCAGCAGAAGATGTTCCTCGATTTCTGGAAATCGGGTCTGGTCGAGCGCAGGGCGGCGAAGGTCAACTGGGACCCGGTGGACATGACCGTGCTCGCTAACGAGCAGGTCATCGACGGCAAGGGCTGGCGCTCCGGCGCTCCGGTCGAGCAGCGCGACCTGACGCAGTGGTTCTTCAAAATCACGTCCATGAGCCAGGATCTGCTGGACGGACTCGATACGCTCGATCGCTGGCCGGAAAAGGTCCGCATCATGCAGCAGAACTGGATCGGCCGGTCCGAGGGCCTGCTGCTGCGCTGGAAGCTGGATGCGGCGACCGCGCCGGCGGGCGAGACCGAACTCGAAGTCTACACCACCCGCCCCGACACGATCTTCGGCGCCTCGTTCATGGCGGTGTCGGCCGATCATCCGCTGGCGAAGAAGGCGGCCGGGAACGATCCCGGGATCGCCGCCTTCATCGACGAGGTGCACCACATGGGCACCTCTGTCGCGACGCTCGAGACGGCGGAAAAGAAGGGCGTCGATACAGGCATCCGCGTCGTCCATCCCTTCGATCCGGAATGGATGCTGCCCGTCTACGTGGCTAATTTCGTGCTGATGGACTACGGCACCGGGGCGGTGTTCGGCTGTCCCGCACACGACCAGCGCGACCTCGATTTCGCCAACAAATACGATCTGCCGGTACGCCCGGTCGTGAAGCCGGAGGGCGTCGATGCGGCAAGCTTCCGGATCGCCGACGAAGCCTATTCCGATGACGGCACGATGATCAATTCGCGCTTCCTCGACGGAATGAGCCCGGCGGACGCCTTCAACGAGGTGGCGAAGCGGCTGGAGGGCACCGACCTTGGCGGCCGGCCGCAGGCGAAGCGCAAGGTGCAGTTCCGCCTGCGCGACTGGCTGATCTCGCGCCAGCGCTACTGGGGCTGCCCGATCCCGGTCATCCACTGCGATGCCTGCGGCGCCGTTCCGGTGCCTGAGGATCAGCTCCCGGTCGAGCTGCCGACGGATGTCACCTTCGACAAGCCCGGCAATCCGCTCGATCACCACCCGACGTGGAAGCACACGACCTGCCCGAACTGCGGCGGGGCCGCACGGCGCGATACCGACACGATGGACACCTTCGTCGATTCGTCCTGGTATTTCGCCCGCTTCACCGATCCGAAGAACGAGAAGGCGCCGACCGATCTCGCCTATGTCGACGGCAAGAATGGCTGGCTGCCGGTTCACCAGTATATCGGCGGCATCGAGCACGCGATCCTGCATCTGCTCTATTCGCGCTTCTTCACACGCGCCATGAAGGCGACCGGCCACGTCAATGTGGTCGAGGAGCCGTTCGAGGGCCTGTTCACGCAGGGCATGGTGGTGCACGAGACCTACAAGGGGCCGCAGGGCTGGGTCTCGCCGGCCGAACTGCGCATCGAGGAGGTCGACGGGCAGCGCAGGGCAAGCCTGCTTACCGACGGAACCCCGGTCAGCATCGGCTCGATCGAGAAGATGTCGAAGTCGAAGAAGAACGTGGTCGACCCCGACGACATCATCGCCAGCTACGGTGCCGACACGGCGCGCTGGTTCATGCTGTCGGACTCGCCGCCTGAGCGCGACGTGATCTGGACCGAGGCCGGCGTCGAAGGTGCCCATCGCTTCGTGCAGCGCGTGTGGCGTCTGGTGTCCGACGCAGGGCCGGTGCTCAGCGGCGTTGCGCCGAAAACCGGCACCGAGGGCGACGCGCTGGCGGTCTCGCGCGGCGCGCACAAGATTCTCAAGGCTGTCGGCGAAGACATCGAGCGGCTGCATTTCAACCGCGCCGTGGCGCGCCTCTACGAGCTCACCAACCTGTTGTCGCCGCAAGTGGCGGCGGTTGGCGAAGGCAAGAGCGAACGCGCGCCCGCCGTGCGCGAAGGGCTGGAATTCCTGATCGCCATGCTGGCGCCGATGATGCCGCATCTGGCTGAGGAATGCTGGCACGCCATCGGCGGCGAGGGTCTGGTGGCGGCGCGTCCGTGGCCGGACTTCGACCCTGCGCTTCTGGTGGACAACGAGGTCGTTCTGCCCGTTCAGGTGAACGGAAAGAAGCGCGGGGATTTGACAATTGCCCGCGACGCGGATCAAGCTGCGGTCGAACAGGCGGTCATGGCCCTCGACTTCGTGCAGAAGGCGCTGGAGGGCAAGATGCCGCGCAAGATCATCGTCGTGCCGCAGAGGATCGTGAATGTCGTTGCCTGACACAGCCAAGCGGACGATGGGCAGGATCGGCGTGCGCGCCGGCAATCTGGTGGCAGGGGCGGCGCTGCTTTCGGCGGCGTTCCTTTCCGCCTGCACCGTGCAGCCGCTTTATTCCAGCCAGCCGCTTTCCGTCGGCGGCCAGACAGTCGCTACGGAAGAACTGGCGTCGATCTCGGTCAAGCCGGTGAAGACGCGTTACGCCCAGCAGGTGCGCAACAACCTGATCTTCGGCCTCACCCACGGCAGGGGCGAACCCTCGACCCCGGTCTATTCGCTCGATCTCGGCGTGACCGAACTGGTTCAGTCCGCGGCTTCGATCCAGGTCACCAGGGATCAGGACGAGCCGAGCGCGGGCACCGTGACCCTTACGGCGGACTACCGGCTGACGGAAGTCTCAACCGGCAAGCTGGTCGGGGCCGGCAAGCGTTCGATCTCGTCGTCCTTCGACCGCCCGAAGCAGGAATTCGCCACCTATCGCGCGCAGCTCGATGCGGAAAACCGCGCCGCGCGCGAACTGGC
This sequence comes from Mesorhizobium sp., assembly GCA_022833215.1. Classification (GTDB taxonomy): domain Bacteria; phylum Pseudomonadota; class Alphaproteobacteria; order Rhizobiales; family Rhizobiaceae; genus Mesorhizobium. The sequence continues at coordinate 5,760 of JAIPUZ010000083.1, forward strand.
CGAAGTGCTGCGGCTGGCGCTGGCGCAGGATCTGGCGAAGCGGAAGTAAGGCTTTCTCGCACCGAACCGGCAGGCCGCCGGTTCGCTTCAAAGCCGGAAAGTCATGCCGCCCGCCGGGATCGACCCGGCGGTGCGGATCTGGCGATGTCAGCCGATCTTCTGGCCGGTCTTGGCCCAGTCGGCGAGGAAGGCTTCCAGACCCTTGTCGGTCAGCGGATGCCTGACCAGCGAGCGCAGCACGGCCGGCGGGGCGGTGATGACGTCGGCGCCGATCAGGGCGGCGTCCTTGACGTGGTTCACGGTGCGCGCCGAGGCCACCAGGATTTCCGTCTTGAAGTCGTAGTTGTCGTAAATCTGGCGGATCTCGGAGATCAGGTCCATGCCCTCGATGCCGATGTCGTCCAGACGGCCGACGAAGGGCGAGATGAACGACGCGCCGGCCTTGGCGGCGAGCAGCGCCTGATTGGCCGAGAAGCAGAGCGTGACGTTGACCATGCGGCCCTCGGAGCGGATCGCCTTGCATGCCTTGAGCCCGTCGAGGGTGAGCGGCACCTTGATGGTGACATTGTCGGCGATCTTCGCCAGCACCTTTGCCTCGGCCATCATGCCGTCATAGTCGGTGGCGGTGACTTCAGCCGAGACGGGGCCGGAAACGATGTCGCAGATCTGGCGCGTCACTTCATCGATCCTGCCGCCCGATTTCAGGATCAGCGAGGGATTGGTGGTGACGCCGTCGACCAGCCCCATGTCGTTCAGCTCACGGATTTCCTTGATATCGGCGGTATCGACGAAGAACTTCATTACGGTCTCCTTGAAGATTCCGGCGTGCGGAGAGGGCGCACGCGCTATCGGCGTTTGCTTTAGACCAAAGACGATGCAAGGTCACGCGCGATGAACCAGGATTCGCCCTTTTCGGTCGCAGCCCCCGTGCTGGTGCCCATGCCTGCAGAACGTCCCTATACCTATGCGGTTCCGGAGGGAATGCGTGTGGTGCCGGGGTCGATCGTGCGCGTGCCGCTGGGGCCGCGGCAGGTGGCGGGCGTGGTCTGGGACGGCGGGGCCGACCCGGTCGATGCCCGCAAGTTGCGGCCCATCGAGCAGGCGTTCGACTGCCCGCCGATCAGCCGCGACATGCGCCGCTTCGTCGACTGGGTGGCGCAATACACGCTGTCTCCGCCCGGCATGGTGGCCCGCATGCTTTTGCGCGCGCCGGAAGCCTTCGACCCGGAGCCGTGGACCGAAGGCATCCAGCTCACCGACCGGCGGCCCGACCGCATGACCGGCGCGCGCGAACGGGTGCTGGCATCGGCGGCGGACGGCTTTGCCTGGACGCGCTCCGGGCTTGCCCATGCCGCCGGCGTGTCGTCCTCGGTCGTCGACGGGCTCAGGGAACAGGGCGTGTTCGAGACGGTGATGATCCCGCCGCGTCCGGTGGTCCCCGCGCCCGACACGTCCTATGCGACGGCGGCGCTGATGCCGGACCAGCGTGCGGCGGCGGACGATCTGCGAGCCGGCGTCGAGGCGGGCGATTTCCGCGTCACCCTGCTCGACGGCGTGACCGGCTCGGGCAAGACGGAGGTCTATTTCGAGGCGGTGGCGGCCGCGCTGGAGAAGGGCCGGCAGGTGCTGATCCTGCTGCCGGAAATCGCGCTGACCCACGCCTTCCTCGAACGCTTCCAGAATCGTTTCGGCACCAAGCCGGCCGAATGGCACTCGGACCTGCCGCCGCGCATGCGCGAGCGGGTCTGGCGGCAGGTGGCCGAAGGCACGGTGAAAGTGGTGGCGGGGGCGCGCTCGGCGCTGTTCCTGCCGTTTCAGGACCTTGGGCTGATCGTCGTCGACGAGGAGCACGACCCCGCCTACAAGCAGGAAGATCGCGTCTTCTACAACGCCCGCGACATGGCCGTGGTGCGCGCCCATATCGGCGGTTTTCCGGTTGTGCTGGCCTCGGCCACGCCATCGGTGGAAAGCCGCGTCAACGCCGTTCAGGGGCGCTATGGCCGTGTGGTGCTGTCGTCGCGTTTCGCCGATGCGGCGCTACCGGATCTGCGCACCATCGACATGCGCCGCTCGCCCCCGGCGCGGGGCGGCTTCCTGTCGCCGCTTCTGCTGCAAAGGATGGCGGCGACGCTGGAAAAGGGCGAGCAGTCGCTGCTGTTTCTCAACCGGCGCGGCTATGCGCCGCTTACCTTGTGCCGCGCCTGCGGCCACCGCTTCGGCTGCCCGGTCTGCTCGTCCTGGCTGGTCGAGCACCGCTTTCGCGGCCAGCTTGTCTGCCACCATTGCGGCCACAGTGAAAGGCGGCCCGATGCCTGCCCCGAATGCGGCACGCTCGACCATCTCGTCGCCTGCGGGCCGGGGGTGGAGCGCATCGCGGAGGAGGTGGTGGCGCATTTTCCCGAAGCGCGCACCATCGTCCTGTCCTCCGACATCATGGGCGGCGTGCGGCGGCTGCGGCTGGAACTGGAGGCCATCGCCAATGGCGATGCCGACATCGTCATCGGCACGCAACTGGTCGCCAAAGGCCATAATTTCCCGAACATGACGCTGGTCGGCGTGGTGGACGCCGATCTCGGCCTTGCCAATGGCGATCCGCGTGCGGCCGAACGCACCTTCCAGCTTCTCAGCCAGGTGACGGGGCGGGCCGGCCGAACGGGCAAGAAGAGCCTTGGCCTGTTGCAGACCTACCAGCCCGACCATCCGGTGATGCAGGCCATCGTCTCCGGCGATTCGGAGCTGTTCTACGAACGCGAGATCGCCGAGCGCGAGCGCACCGGCCTGCCACCTTTCGGGCGGCTGGCCGGCATCATCGTCAGTGCGCCGACGCGGGCAGAGGCAGAGGGTCATGCGCGCGGCCTGCGGCTTGCCGCGCCGAACGCTTCCGACATATTCGTGCTTGGGCCGGCCGAGGCGCCGCTGTCGCTGCTCAACGGGCGGCACCGCTTCCGGCTGCTGGTGCATGGCGAAAGGCGCGCCGACATGCAGGGCTTCATCAAGGCCATGCTGGCGGCAGGACCGAAGGTGCGCGGCCAGATCAGGGTGCAGGTCGATATCGATCCGCAAAGTTTCCTGTGACGGATACGGCAGGAGGGGACAGGCAATGAGGACCATCGGCCTTCTGGGCGGCATGAGCTGGGAAAGCACGGCGATCTACTATCGCCTTCTCAATGAACTCGTGCGGAAGCGGCTGGGCGGTCTGCACTCGGCGAAGCTGGTGCTGGTCTCGGTGGATTTCGCCGAGATCGCGGAGCTTCAGCATGCCGGCGACTGGACGGGTGCCGGGCGGCTGTTGGCCAAGGCAGCGCGCCAGCTTGAAGCGGCGGGCGCGGAGTGTCTGGTGATATGCACCAACACCATGCACAAGCTGGCCGATGAAATCGAGGCGGCCGTCTCCATTCCGCTTCTGCACATTGCCGACGCGACCGCCGGGGCCATCCGGCGAAGCGGGGCAAAGCGGCCGGCGCTGCTCGCCACCCGGTTCACCATGGAGCAGGATTTCTACAGGCAGCGGTTGGCGGACCGTTACGGCATTGAGGCGCTGGTGCCGGATGAAGCGGGCCGCGCGAAGGTGCACGGCATCATCTATGACGAGTTATGCCGGGGCCTCGTGAAGCCCGAATCGAAAGCCGTCTATCTGGACGAGATCGCGCGCATGCGTTCCGGGGGAGCCGATGGCGTGATCCTCGGCTGCACGGAAATCACCATGCTGATCGGCCAGCCCGATTTCGATGTTCCGGTGTTCGACACCACGGCCATTCACGCCGAGGCGGCAATCGCTTTCGCGCTGGATGACGGATAGGCGGCGAATCTGGCAGTCTGGCAGACCATGACAACGCCGGACTTTCCGGCAAGAGCGAGGAACCGCGATGGAATTTTCGTTTCCGTGGCCGATGAGCCAGGGCGAGTGGCTGGCATGGACAAGCGCTGTGGTGACGCTGGCGCTGGGGCTCATCCTGTTTCTTGCCCCGGGGCTCGGTTTCCGGTTGCTTCGGCTCCAGCCGCATCCTGAAAAGCCGGAGGCCGTCGTCGAGGGGCGCAGCCGCTTCGCCGGCTTCTATCTGGGCCTTGGCCTCACCGCAGTGCTGCTGGCGCAACCTCTGCTTTACATGGCGCTCGGTTTTTCGTGGCTATTCACAGCTTTTGGGCGGATGCTCGGCATGATGAGCGACGGCGCCAACACGCCCTACAATTGGGCCGCCCTGACGGTCGATCTGCTGCTGGCGGCGCTTCCGCTGGCTTTTTCCTTCGGTTTCTGGCCCTGAATCGTGGAGCCATAAACCCATTCGTCAAGCGGATGCGACAAAAGTGCCGGAATCGACGCCCCTCCATGGATTGCGGTCTTGGGAGGCGTATGCTAGAGGGCAACCGACTTTCAGCTAGGGGAAGCGGAAGCCGACCCTTTAGCTTTGAGAAAACGTAAGCAAGGTCAAAGATTTAGCCAGAGTTTGCACTCGCGCCAACAATCTGCGGCCTGTCAGACATGAGAAAAGACGGACCGTGGCCCAAACGTCCTCGCCAATCTCCGCCGTTGCCGAACGCTATGCCGGCTCGCTTTTCGAGCTCGCTCTCGAAGCCAAGTCCATTGCCAGGGTCGAGGCCGATCTTGGCAGCTTCGAAGCCATGCTGGCCGGCAGTGCCGACCTGCGTCGCCTGATCGAAAGCCCGGTCTTCGCGGCGGACGAGCAGGAGCGCGCCATCTCGGCGATCCTCGCAAAGGCGAAGATCGGCGGTCTCGCCGGCAATTTCCTGCGCGTCGTCGCCCGCAATCGCCGCCTGTTCGCCGTTCCCGGCATGATCCAGGCGTTCCGCCGCATCGCCGCCGAGCATCGCGGTGAAGTGTCTGCCGATGTGACCGCGGCGCATGCGCTGACGGCTGCCCAGCAGAATGAACTCAAGGCTGCGCTTAGGAGCGTTGCCGGCAAGGACGTGATCATCAATGTCACCGTCGACCCGAGCCTGCTCGGTGGTCTGGTTGTCAGGATGGGCTCGCGCCAGATCGATACATCGCTCAAAACCAAACTCAATTCGCTCAAGCTTGCACTTAAAGAGGTCGGCTGATGGACATCCGCGCCGCGGAAATCTCCGCAATTCTGAAAGACCAGATCAAGAATTTCGGCAAGGAAGC
>JAIPUZ010000084.1 GCA_022833215.1 Mesorhizobium sp.
GCCATCATCTGGCCTGCGACAGCATGCGGGTCAGCGCCATCACCTGCCCAGGCGATGGCCCAAAAGCCCATCATGCATTAAGACTGAAACCGGACCACCCCATGGGGTCAGACCAATCTTCCTGACGGAGTACGCCAAGTCGGCCGTATTGGCCGTCACCGGCCCGCTGGACGCCGCCACCGCTATCGTCCCGCATGGCGTCGATGACCGCTTTCGAAGCGCGTCGGCCAGCCAGCGGACCGGGGGTGTCAGGGGTGTACCCCCGACTTTTGTCTATGTTTCTCCGTTCGAGCCCTACAAGCATCAGCAAAAGGTGATGCAGGCCGCCAGCGCCGTGCGGCAACGCGGTCTGGACATCAAAATGCGCTTTGTCGGTCCCGCTGGAAAGTCCTTCGGCGACTTTGAGGCCCGGCGCCAGGAGATCGATCCGGCAGGCACATTCGTGGAGGTCGTGAAGGGCGTGCCTTTCTCCGATATGCCGTCGATCTATCACCGGGCCGACATATTCCTGTTCGCTTCGAGCTGCGAGAACATGCCGAACATCCTTCTGGAAGCGATGGCTGCGGGCCTGCCGATCATATGCTCGCGAATGGGCCCTATGCCCGAGGTTTTGGGCGATGCCGGCCGATATTTCGATCCCGAGAGTGCTGAAAGCATAGAAGCGGCTATGTATGAGATGGCTACTTCTTCATCGATGCAGATGGAAATGGCGCAGGCTGCTCACGAGCGCGCCAAACCGTTCACATGGGCGCGTTGCGCCCATGAAACCTTCGATTTTCTCGCCCACGTAGCCCGAAAGCAGGAAACTATCCAAAAGTTCAGCAAATTCCCGCCCGAAACTCAGAAAGCTCCACTCTCTCCAGCATGAAACAAATCCTCCAGTCTCTCAAAACCGGGGCCACCGAAGTCGCGGATGTGCCTTGCCCGGCGCCTGCGCGCGGGCAGGTGTTGATCCGCACTTCCCGCACCCTTGTCTCCGCCGGCACCGAGCGCATGCTGGTCGATTTCGGCAAGGCCGGGCTGATCGGCAAGGCGCGACAGCAGCCGGACAAGGTCCGGCAGGTTCTGGACAAGATCAGAACCGACGGGCTGGCTCCGACGCTCGAAGCCGTCTTCAACAAGCTCGACCAGCCCTTGCCGCTGGGCTACTGCAATGTCGGCCGCATAATGGATGCAGGGCCGGGCGTTTCGGGCTTTTCGGCCGGGGAGCGCGTCGTTTCCAACGGCAAGCATGCCGAGGCGGTTGCGGTGCCCGTCAACCTGTGCGCCTGCGTTCCCGATGCGGTTCCGGACGACGAGGCCGCCTTTACCGTGCTCGGAGCCATCGCGCTTCAGGGCATAAGGCTTGTCCAGCCGACGCTGGGGGAAGCGGTCGTGGTCACCGGTCTCGGCCTCATCGGGCTGATGGCCGTGCAATTGCTGCGTGCGCATGGCTGCCGGGTTCTCGGGATCGATTTCGACCCGGAAAAGCTGCGTCTGGCCGAAAGCTTCGGTGCGGAAACGGTCGACCTGTCGGCCGGTGCCGACCCGGTCTCTGCCGCACAGCGTTTTTCGCGTGGGCGCGGGGTGGATGCCGTGATCATCACCGCCTCCACCAGCAGCAGCGAGCCCGTGCATCAGGCCGCGCTCATGTGCCGCAAGCGCGGCCGCATCGTGCTGGTCGGTGTCGCCGGGCTGGAATTGTCCCGTGCCGATTTCTACGAGAAGGAGCTGACCTTCCAGGTTTCCTGCTCCTACGGACCGGGCCGTTACGATCCGGCTTACGAGGAGAAGGGGCAGGACTATCCCGTGGGCTTTGTGCGCTGGACCGAGCAGCGCAATTTCGAGGCCGTGCTCGACATGATGGCCGATGGTCGCCTCGATGTGAAACCGCTCATCTCGCACCGCTTTCCGCTCGATCGGGCTCCGGCGGCCTATGAGATTGTCACGGGGAGCGAGCCTTCCCTCGGCATCCTCCTCGATTATGGGGCGGCCGGGGAGGCGGACGCGCAGGTTGTCAGGCAACGGACGGTGAGCCTGAAACCGGCCCCGGCTGACAGCGCCGGCAAGGCCGCGGTGGGGTTTATCGGCTCGGGCAATTACGCCGGGGCGGTGCTCGTCCCGGCGTTCCGGGAGGCCGGGGCGCGTCTGGTGAGCGTTGCGTCCAGTGCCGGCGTCAGCGGCCTGCATGTGGGGCGCAAGTTCGGCTTCGAGAAAACGACGACCGACGTGGCGGAATTGCTCGAAGATGCCACCATCAACGCGGTGGTGATCGCAACCCGGCACGACACCCATGCCGGCCTTGTCTGCCGCGCGCTTCAGGCCGGAAAGCATGTGTTCGTGGAAAAACCGCTGGCGCTGTCACGACAGGAACTCGACGATGTCGAAGCGGCTCGCAATGCTTCCGTCGAAGCCGGCAAGCCTGCAACGGTCATGGTCGGCTTCAACCGGCGGTTCGCGCCCCAGATCCAAAAGATGAAAACCCTGCTGGAAGGAGCTTCCGGGCCGAAAGCGTTCGTGATGACCGTAAACGCCGGAGCGATTCCGGCCGAGCACTGGACTCAGGACAGGCAAACCGGTGGCGGCCGCATCGTCGGGGAAGCCTGCCATTTCATCGACCTGCTGCGGTATCTGGCCGCCGCCCCGGTCGATCGGCAAGGCGTGGCGATGATGGCTTCGCCAACCGGCGACACGGCCACGATCACGCTCACATTCGCCGATGGCTCCGTCGGTTCCATCCACTATTTCGCCAACGGCTCGAAGAGTTTTCCCAAGGAGCGGCTGGAGGTGTTTTCCGGCGGCCGGATACTCCAGCTCGACAATTTCCGGAACCTGCGCGGGTTCGGTTGGCCAGGCTTCCGCAAGATGAACCTGTGGCGGCAGAATAAGGGCCAGAAAGCTTGCGCGGCGGCCTTCGTGCATGCCGTTGAACAGGGAGGCGATGCGCCGATCCCATTCGATGAATTGCTTGAGGTCGGCAGGGTAACGCTGGAGATCGCGGAGGCAACGCAGCAGTGAAAAACCAACCAACCGCCGTTGTCGACATCATCGCCGGCGCGCGTCCCAATTTCATGAAGATCGCGCCGATCATACATGCGCTGAAGAAGCGGCAGGCCGGGGGAGGTCACCTGCGTTACCGGCTTGTCCATACCGGCCAGCACTATGATGCGCGCATGTCGGGCGATTTCTTCACCCAGCTCGGCATTCCCGAGCCCGATGTGAACCTGGAGTCCGGGTCCGGCACCCAGGCCGAGCAGACGGCCGCGATCATGGTGCGGTACGAGAAGCTGCTGCTGGAGGCGCCCGCCAGCCTGTGCCTGGTCGTCGGCGACGTCACATCGACAATGGCCTGTGCGATCGCCGCCCAGAAGCTCAGAATTTCGGTGGCCCATGTGGAGGCGGGAATTCGCTCCGGGGACTGGGCCATGCCGGAAGAGATCAACCGCATGGTGACGGATGCGATCACCAACTGGTTTTTCACCACCAGCGAACAGGCGAACGAGAATCTCAGGCGCGCCGGCATAGAAGAGCGACGCATCTTCTTCGTGGGCAACACGATGATCGATACGCTGCTGGCCAATATGGACAGGCTCCGTCCACCGCCGTTCCGCGACGAGTTGAACCTGTCGCCGGGCGGCTATTTCGTGGTGACGCTGCATCGGCCGTCGAATGTGGATGCATCTGCTTCCTTCGAGCGCTTGTTGAAGGCGATCGGCGAGGGCGCGCGCGGAATGCCTGTCGTATTCCCCGTGCATCCGCGCACGGCAAAGACGCTTGAAGCCGTGCCCGGCCTGCCGCCCACGATCCGTTTTGTGGAACCGCAGCCCTATCTGGAATTCAACTGGCTGGTGAAGAATGCGAAGGCCGTAATCACGGACTCCGGCGGCATCACCGAGGAAACGACGGTGATGGGCGTGCCGTGCATGACGTTGCGAGACACGACGGAGCGGCCTGAAACGGTAACGACAGGCACGAACGAGATATTGGGAACGGATCCCGCTGCACTTGCGCAAGCGCTCGAACACCTGTTTGCCGGGCGCTGGAAGAAGGGCGGCATCCCGGAAAAGTGGGATGGCCGCACCGGCGAGCGCATCGTTGCCGCGCTTGAGGGATTGCTGGCTTGAGGGGAAGTATCGGGCAGGCTGGCCTGCTCTGGCATACTGTCCGCCACCTGAAGCCGATCCAGATCGGCGGGCGAATCTGGTTTCGCCTTCATCGACCGAAGCCGGACTTGCGGGCTGCACCGGTCCTGCGGGAGCCCCGTGGGCCGTGGGCCGTGCCGGCTCGGCGGCGGCAAAGCCAGACGGGGCCTGAGAGCTTTCGCTTCCTCAATCGCGATGGCGATCTTTCCCACGGGTGGGACGATCCCGAACTTTCGAAGCTCTGGCGCTACAACCTCCACTATTTCGACGACCTGAATGCCGAGGGTGCACAGGGCAGGGCGCAATGGCATCGAACCCTGATCGGCCGCTGGGTCGAGGAAAATCCGCCCGGCGAGGGCAGCGGATGGGAGCCTTACCCCGCCTCGTTGAGGATCGTGAACTGGGTGAAGTGGGCGCTGGCCGGCAACGGGCTTTCCCCGCAGGCTCTTCACAGTCTTGCCGTGCAGGCGCGCTGGCTGAGGAAGAGGCTGGAACATCATCTCCTTGGCAACCATCTTTTCGCCAACGCCAAGGCTCTGGTGTTCGCAGGCTGCTTCTTCGAAGGCGCGGAGGCCGAGGACTGGCTTTCCATCGGACTTCGGATTCTGGAGCGCGAAGTGCCCGAGCAGATTCTGGCAGATGGTGGCCACTTCGAGCTCAGCACCATGTATCACGCGCTGGCGCTTGAGGACATGCTCGACCTCGTAAACGTCATGCGTTGCGCAGCATTGCCTGTGCCTGCTCTCTGGGCAGGCAGGATTTCAACGATGCGCAACTGGCTCGCCGCCATGTGTCATCCGGACGGAGAAATTTCCTTCTTCAACGACGCCGCGATCGGGATAGCGCCTTCTCCGGCCGAGCTTGAGCAATATGGGGTCCGTCTGGGCTTTCCTCCTCTCGGCGGCATCGGTGATGGATGCACCTTGCTGAAGGACAGCGGCTATATCCGACTGCAGAACGCGCGTGCAGTGGCGCTGATCGACGTGGCGCGGGTGGGCCCCGATTACCTGCCCGGCCACGCCCACGCCGACGCCTTGTCCTTCGAGCTTTCGGTGGACGGGCGCCGTGTCATCGTCAATTCGGGCACTTCAGTCTACGGCACCGGACCCGAGCGGCTTCGCCAGCGTGGCACGGATGCGCACAATACGGTGACGGTGAACGGTCAGAATTCTTCGGAAGTCTGGTCGGGCTTCCGGGTCGCGCGGCGGGCGAGGCCGCACGGGCTGTCTTTAAAGCAGGAAGGCGGCAGGCATATCGTGGCATGCGCCCATGACGGCTATGTTCGGCTGTCCGGCAGGCCCCGCCATCGGCGAACCTGGGTTCTTGAAGACGACTGCCTTGTCGTCCGCGACACCGTCGATGGCCTTTGCCTTCATGCCGAGGCGCTGTTCCATTTTCATCCCGGTTGCACGGCAGCGATTTCCGGGGACGGCCGGTCAGGTTCTGTTTCGGCAGGCTCGGTGCCTGTTTTGTGCTGGCAGCTTCGCACAGGAACCGCGCGCGTCGAACCGTCCAGCTGGCATCCTGAATTCGGTTCCGGCGAACCGGCCCACCGATTGGTCATCGGCCTTGTTGAAGGTCGCAGCGACATCGCGTTCCGGTGGGCGGCGGCTGACTAAGGCAAAACGGCTAACTGTTCACATGCACATTCTTTTCCTGACAGACAATTTTCCCCCGGAAGTGAATGCTCCGGCCAGCCGAACCTTCGAGCACTGCCGGGAATGGGTGGAAGCCGGCCACAAGGTGACGGTCATCACCTGCGCCCCTAATTTTCCCGCGGGAAAACTGTTCGAGGGGTACAGGAACCGGCTCTTTGCGCGGGAAACGATGGCGGGAATCGATGTGGTTCGGGTCTGGAGCTACATCACCGCGAATGAAGGCTTTTTGCGCCGCACCCTCGACTATGTGAGCTTCATGCTCACCGCGACGCCGGCCAGCCTTGCAATCGGCCGGCCGGATATCGTGGTCGCCACATCGCCGCAATTCTTCACGGCCTGCGCGGGCTATGCCGTCAGCCGCCTGCGACGGGTGCCGTTCATGTTCGAGTTGCGTGACCTGTGGCCTGAATCGATCCGGGCGGTTGGAGCCATGAAGGAGTCGGGCCTCCTGACTGCACTGGAGAAGCTCGAGCTGTTCCTTTACCGGAAGGCTGCGACGATCGTGCCGGTAACACATTCCTTCAAGGCAAAACTGTGTGAGCGTGGGGTCGATCCCGGCAAGATTCATGTGGTGACCAATGGGGCGGACCTGCAGCTGTTTCAGCGCGTAACGAAAGATCGGGAACTTTCCGAAGCGCTCGGCATCCAGGGAAAGTTCGTCGCAGGCTATATCGGCACTCATGGCCTTGCCCACGCGCTCGACACCCTGCTCGATGCGGCCGCGCTGCTGCGCGACGAGGGCCGTGACGATATTCATCTGCTGTTTCTGGGGGGCGGGGCAACCAGGGCTGCGCTTGCCGAACGGGCCGAAATGTTGAAGCTCGATAATGTCACCTTTCTGGATTCGGTGCCGAAAGCGGAGGTGGTGCGCTACTGGTCTCTGCTCGACGCCTCGGTCATTCATCTGCGCAGAACCGACCTGTTCACGACAGTCATTCCCTCGAAACTCTTCGAAAGCATGGCGATGGGCATTCCCGTTCTTCACGGGGTGCGCGGCGAATCGGCCGACATCGTCGAACGGGAGGAGGCAGGGCTTACGTTCGAACCGGAAAATCCCGCCGAATTGCGTGACAGGCTCGTGCGGATGGCTGATGACAAGCAGCTCTGCGAACGTCTTGCGCAGAACGGGATGGCGGGAGCCAGAAAGTATGACAGGAAGTATCTGGCCGGAAACATGCTTCAAATCATAGAAGATTGTGCGATGAAAAACTCATCTCGTCATAAAATGAAAAAGGCGCTGTCCGATTCCGGTATTCGTCGGAAATAATATCGATTGCGGATTTTCGATGAGTATGAAGAAAACGGCATTTTTGCTTGTTGCCGTGCTCAGCTTCGCGACCCTCATGCTGTATATGCTGACCGGGCATGATCGCGTGGCAACGCCTTCACGCACCGAAACCGCAAGGGAGGCGATTGTGTTCAGCGGCAAGCTGGATATCCGCGCAATGGACGATCTGCGTGTTGGCGGGCGCAAGGTCTTGTTGTGCGGGGTTGCTTTCACCAGGCCGCGTAGTCTTGAGCCTATTGTCCGTGATCAGGCGCGCAGGGCATATCAGGGGCAGCAGCTCGACTGCATCCAGGTTGGCGGGGGAACGCCTTGCGACGGCAGGGCATCGCCCGTTTTCGGTGATGCGGTCGTAGCGCAATGCCGGACTGCGCAAGGGGCCGACCTTGCGCATCAACTTAGTAGCGACGGCTATTTGTGCGATCTGCCCGCCCAGTCGGGAAGCATTTACAAAGGCTGTTAGACGATTGAATTTTTTCTCTTCTAGGTTGCATAAGCTGTCTGGTGATGGTATTCACCGGCCTGCTTTTATATGATGCGGGGTTAGAATGCGCATGTCTTCTTGGGGATTGTTTCGGTCGGCAGCGGGTGGCGCCGTCCTGACAGCCGCTTTGGCCGCTGCATGTGGTTTTGCCAGTGCGCAGCCGGCAACCGGTAACTCGCAGCAGGCGGCCGCTTGTGCCTGTCAGCTTCCTGCCGAAGCATCCGGCATTGTCGAAAGCGTTTCCGGAAACGTGTTCGTGAGTCAGGCGAATGGCTCGACTCCGGCCCGCCCTTCCATGCGGCTTCGTTCCGGGGATGCCGTGCTGGTCGGCCCGCAGTCAGCCTCAACTGTCGTTTTCGGTGAACGGTGCAAGTTGCATCTGCGCGCGAACACCACTTTCGAAGTGCGTTCGCAGGGTGAGCTTCTGTGCCTTGCCGTCAATGGAAACGGTGCGGAAGCCGGGGCTGTGGCTCAGGCGGGCCGCAGTTTCGTCGGCCCGGCGATCCTCGCCGGTGGCATTGGAGCCGGGGTTATTGCTATCGCGGCGTCCGACAAGGACAAGGCAGTCAGCAAGTAATCCGGTGCCTGTCCGGTTCGGCCTCTTATCCGGGTCGGGTCGAAAGTATCTGGAAATTCTTTCGCGCCAATGAGGCTGGCAGCTTCATTGGCGCTGTGTGGCTTGGGGTGGCTCCAGACAAGGTGGGGTTGCTGTAAGGGGATTGGGGGTTGAGTGGCTGCTGTGGCCATTGTTGTGCCTCCGCGATGCCGACTTTTCTGTAGATGATCGATCTGCACTCGCACATCTTGTCCGCTCTCGATGACGGTGCAGCCGATGTGGCTGCGTCGATCGAGATGGCTCGCATCGCGGTCGGGGACGGCATCACACACATGGCATGCACCCCGCATGTGGTTCCGGGCAAGTACGAGAACTCGGTCTCCACGATCCTGCCTGCGATGCACACGCTTCAGGCCATGCTGGACGCGCAGTCCATTCCCCTGACGCTGTATTGTGGGGCCGATGTTCATGTGGCTCCGGATCTTGTCGAACGTCTGAGGGACGGCGAGGTGCCAACACTGAACCGCACGCGCTATTTCCTGTTGGAGCCGCCGCATGAAATCCTGCCGCCGCGGCTGAAAGATTTTGCGGGCCGCTTGCTGGAGGCGGGATTCGTTCCCATCATCACGCACCCGGAGCGGCTTTTATGGGCGAGCCGGCATTTTGACGTGATCCAGCGCCTTGCCGACCTCGGTTGTCCGCTCCAGCTCACCGCGGATTCGCTCACCGGCGCTTTCGGAGCCGCAGCCAGGCAGTTGTGCGAACGCATCCTGAGCGAGGGCAGGGCGAGCTTCTTTGCCAGTGACGCGCACGGCGTTTCCTGGCGCAAGCCTGTCATGTCCGGTGCCCGGACCATCGTTGCAGAGCGGCTTGGGGAGGACGTTGCCGATCAGATGTTCGAACATCGGCCTGCCGCTATCCTGGCCGATGCGGAGCCGTCAGCCGTGTTGCCATCATCTCGCCGGACGGTTGGTGCCCCCGCATCGTCCGGGTTCGCGCGACGCCTTGCCGGTCGGGTTTTCAGGGCCGATCGAATTTTCAGGAATGGATAGAGCCATGGTCGCGCCCAGAATCCTGTCTGTGATCATGCTTGTGGTTCTTTGCTTCATCGCAGGCTGCACCAGCACCGCCAATACGGGGGCAGCCCCTTCCGATGTGCTTTCGCTGCAATCGGGAGCCGGCGCGGCCGCATCGGACGGAAGCCTGCGTCTGGTCAAAAGCTTGCCTGCGCCTGCGGGCACGCGTGACGGAGCCGAGCAGCTGCTGTCGGCGAACGATGTTCTGGAAATCAACGTCTACAATGCCGACTCCCTCAACCGCACGGTTCAGGTCGATTCCTCCGGCCTTATCTCCCTGCCCCTGATCGGGGTCCGGACCGCAGCCGGAAAGTCCGTCCGCCAGCTGGAGCAGGAGCTGGAAAAGGCCTATGGCGCTTCCTATCTGCAATCCCCCGATATCACGGTTTTCCTGAAGGAATCGGCCAGCCAGCGGGTTACCGTCGATGGCGAGGTCGCCAGATCGGGCCTTTATCCCGTCTCGGCCGGCACCACGCTGCTCGATGCGATAGCCCTGGCGGGAGGCTTCCGCGACGTGGCCGATCAGAGCAAGGTCTATATCTTCCGGGACGTGGGCGGCAGCAAGCTCGTGGCGAACTACAATGTCGAGCATATTCGCAGCGGCCGGCTGGCCAATCCGCGCATTTATGGCGGCGATGTGGTCATGGTGTTCACTTCGCAAAGCCGGGTGGCTATCAACAATCTGAAAGAGGCGCTGGGCATCGCAGTCAATGCGAGCCGGTTGGCTGTCATTCCCTGATGCAGGATTGCAGGGAACGGGCAGAACGGCACCGGGGAGTTCAGGCGGGACTTTCACCGGTATCGGAAGAGCGGCATCGGGTAGCGGGTACCCAGCAGTTGCAGCAGGGGCAGGCCACCCACCGGTGGCGGGGATTGGAATACAGGCATGCTTGATCGTCATCGCCAGGTCGGCCCGGATCATCCCGGAAGCGGAGCGGTTGCCGTACCGGGGACCTGGTACGATCCGCGCCTGCACATTCAGGACTATGCCTATGAGCCTCCCCCGCAGGAGGAAGGCATCGATATCCTGCGGCTGTTTCTCTATGTCGTGCACTATCGCTGGCTTCTGGCCACTCTCGTTGCCGTCGGCATAGTGTGCGCACTGGCCGTCACGATGATGATGACGCCTCAATACCGTGCCACGGCGCGGCTGGAAGTGCTGGTGCCTTCGGCGAAGGTTTTTCAGGACATCGAAGTCACTTCGGAGGGCAGCGACATGCGCTCCTACCTGACGGCGCGTGAAAAACTCAAGAGCCGCTCCCTCGCACAGCGTGTGGTGTTCAATCTCGGCCTGGGCGAACGCGAGGACTTCCTGTTTCCAAGGCCCAGCTTCTCGCCCCTGAACATACTCAACCGCGCCTTCGGCAGGTCGCCGGGCGGGGATATCTCCCAATATTCCGCGGATGAGCGCGCCAACATGGCTGTCAACAGGGTGCTCGCCAATCTCTCCGTCGATCCGATCACCAACACCAGCCTTCTGTCCATCAGCTATTCCGACCAGCAGCCCAGATACGCTTACGAGATCGCCAATCAGGTCGCCCAGAGCTTTATCGACCAGCGTGTCGACCAGGCCAGCGATACGTCCTCGCAGGCGCGCAAGTTCATTCAGGAACAGGTGTTGCAGGTCAAGGAGCGGCTTCAGCAGTCGGAGGAGGCGCTGGTCGATTACGCCAAGAGTGCCGGCATCACCATCACCGGCAGCGACAGTTCGCTGATTGCGGCGAACCTGACGGAGATCAACAAGGCGCTGGCGCTCGCCATGCAGGAAAGCCTGGATTACGGCCGGCTGGTGCAACAGATCGACAACGGGCAGGGCGCCAGCCTGGAACAGGTGCTCAAGAGCGAAGGGCTGGAGAAGCTGCGGGGCAAGCTCGCCGAGCTGAATGCCGAATATCAGCAGAAACTGGCGTTCTTCAAGCCGGGCTTCCCCGAGATGCAGCAGCTTCGTTCGCAGATCAGGGAGATCGAGAACCAGTTGAACCTTGGCATAGCCGCCGTGACGGATTCCATCCGCATCAAGCACACGGAGACGCTCGCCAAGGTTCAGGACCTCAGGAACAAGCTGGCGGAACTGGAAGCCGAGCAGGTCGCCTATCAGGACAAGAACATCAGGTACACGATCCTGAAGCGGGAGGTGGATTCCAACCGCTCCCAGTATGAAAACCTGATCGCCAAGCTGAACGAGGTCGCTGTCGGCTCGGAACTGAGGAACCAGAACGCCGCCGTGGTCGACATGGCGGTGATGCCCCGTTCTCCATACTCGCCGCGACTGCCCGTCAATCTGGCGATCGGGCTGGTCCTGTCCATGGTGATCGGCGCGGCCGCCGTCTACGTTCTTGAACTGCTCAACAACACCTTCACCAATCCCGAGCAGGTGGAGAAGGAACTGCGGCTGCCGATCCTTGGCATCCTGCCGGCGATCGATGACAAGGAATTCGTTCAGGCGGTGGCGGACCCCAGGTCTGGCCTGTCGGAATCCTACCGGTCGCTGCGCACCTCGCTTCAGTTTTCTGGTGAACAGGGCGCGCCGCGGGTCCTGCTCGTCACCAGTTCCGAGCCCTCCGAAGGCAAGTCGACGACGGTCTTCAAGCTGGCCGAGGATTTCGGTGCCCTTGGCGCAAAGGTTCTGGTCGTGGATGCGGACCTTCGCAAGCCGGTGGTGCATCGCATATTCAAGGTCGACAATATCGTCGGCCTTAGCAACGTCCTGACCAACACGATCCGCCGTGACGATCTGCCGAAGCTCATCAAGCCGGTCGGAGGGAATGTCAGCGTCATGACGGCCGGCATGATCCCGCCGAACCCTGCGGATCTCCTGTCCTCCTCCCGCATGGGGCTGCTGCTGCAAAAGCTGTCCCGCAGCTATGATCTGGTCCTGATCGATTCGCCGCCGATCATCGGCCTTTCCGATGCGCCCATCCTTAGCCGCCTGACCGAGGCCACGCTTCTCGTCGTCTCCTCAAATCAGGTGACGCGAAAGGCCGCGCGCGCTGCGCTCAAGCGCATTCAGGCTGCCGGTTCCAATGTTCTGGGTGTTGCAATGACCAAGTTTGCGGTGCGCAAGCTGGACTACAACTACAGCTACAAATACCTCAGCTACAACTACTACAGCTATGGCGATGAAACGCCGAAGCTGGAAAGCAAGGGCGGTGAGGGGGGCTCATCAACACATGCGAAAAACTGGTCGCTTGCTTCTGTGTCTGGGCGCGTGCGCAAGCATCTTCGCGATCTTGGCGATCGCATCAAGTCGGCATCTTGAGACCGATCATCCGGACGTTGCTCTGGCGCTCTATCCGCTGAATGCGGAAGCGTTTATTGCCGACACCGTCGTCCGCCTGAACCGGCAGGACGCGGACGCTCGCCTCGAGGAAATGGAAGCGCAGGTCCGCCGGGCGGTGCCTGCCAATGCCGGCGATGCCCGCATCTACAGCCTGCTCGGCGAAATTCTGCGCAGGCGCGGTGAGGCCGATACCGCCTATGCCATGTTCGATCATGCCCTGGCGCTGGCAAGCACCGAAATCCATGCCCTGAACTGGACCATTCAGCGTGCCGTGGCAGCCGCGGAGTATGACAAGGCGGCTGAGGCGCTGGACCTGATGTTCCGCCGCTGGCCCGGCCGGATCGGGACGTTCGCCGCGGCGGTGCCGCAGGTGTTTTCGCAGGCCGACAGCTATGAGGTTCTGCTTGAAATGCTTGCCGCAGCTCCGCCATGGCGCTCCCGGCTGATCTCGGCCCTCGCCCGTGGTGAGAGCGATGATCTGGCCTTCACTGCGCGGCTCTTGCAGGATCTGGCTCTGGGGTCCTCGCCCCCGTCGCCGTCCGAAACGGCTCAGCTGATCGCCAGCCTATTCCGGTACAAGCAATACGATCTGGCATATCGTACGTTCCTGCTCACGCTGGCGCCGCAGGAACGGGAATTGTCGGGTTTCGTGTTCAATGGCCAGTTCCGCCAGGGGCCGTCGGGCAGACGGTTCGACTGGGGCGTGCGACAGCAGCCGGGAATGGTGCTCAGCCTGCCGTCCGGACCCGCAAGCGGCTCATCGGGCTATGGGTTGTCGCTTGAGTTCAGCGGGACGCCGGTCCTGCGCATCGGGCTGGAGCAGTATCTGTCTCTGCCGTCCGGGGCTTACGAGATCGAGTTCAACGCTTCCGCCACCGCGGCCGAACTGCCCAAATCGTTGATGTGGGCCATAGATTGTGTCGATCCGGGGCAGCCGATCGTGCGGGTCGAGGTGCCGGCCGGGACCTATCAGGACCGTAGCGTTCGCGACGTATTCACCATTCCGCAGAACTGTCCCGTGCAGACCCTTACACTGAGAACCAACGCCATGGTGGAGAGCTGGAGCAATCGCTACACCGGCAAGGTGCTGTTCCACGATATTCGTATCCTGGCGGTGCAATCATGACGACGCTCGAAACAGGGCTAGCGAAGGGATGGCGCGGCAAGCGCAACCTGCTCGGTTTCTGTCTGCTTGCCTGCCTGCTGGTGGGGGGCGCCACACAACGGGGTGTTTTGATCGATGCGGTCCTGCAATCGATCGTCATAGCCGGTTCAGCCTTTGCGCTGATGTCGGCGCAGATGACGAAGCCGATGCGTGCCGGCATCGTCCTGCTGGTGCTGATCCTTGCGCTCGGCATCATGCAGCTTCTGCCGCTGCCGCTTTCCCTGCTGGAAATGGCGCGCCCGGCTGGTCTGCTTCCGTTCGCCGGAGGCGATCCATCTGCAGCCTTCGAAGCCGCTCCGGTCAGCCTCGCCGTGTCGCGCACCATCGAGGCCACGATCTTTGCCCTGGTGCCGGTCATTTTCTTCATCGCAGCCGTGAGCCTGCCGCAGGACAAGTTCGCGGACCTGCTGCCCTTCTTCGTCATCGGTTTTGTCTGCAACCTGATAGCCGGCGGCCTGCAATATTCCTTCAGCACAGGCGCCACGCTTGGCGATCTTCTGGGCTACGGCGTCATGGTCGGCATGTTCGCCAATGTGAACCATTTCTCCACACTGGTTTTCTCAAGCCTGCCGCTGATCATCTATTTCGGCTTTTTCCACGGTCGCGCGGCCATCGCCACGCTTCTCCTGATCCTGACGTTCCTCGTGCTGCTGGCTGCCGGGTCGCGCGCCGGCATCCTGATCGGGCTTTGCGTGGTCGCGATCTCCGTCGCCTCGCTCATCTGGCGCGGCCGTGTCGGGACCATTGCGATGGTGGTTCTGTTCGCCAGCCTGGTCGTCTATGGCTACGGCGCGCTGGTGCAGATCGGTTCCCAGCAACTGGACCCGGATTTCGGGCGCAGGGAATTTGCCCTTACCACATGGCAAGCCATACAGGACAACTGGGTATTGGGCACGGGCTTCGCCACATTCGATCTCGTGTACCCGGCCTATGAAAAGCGCGACATGGTGCATGCCCTGTACGTCAATCATGCGCACAACGATTTTCTCGAGCTGCTGCTCGAAGGCGGGGCGGGGGCGATGGTGATCTTTGCCGTCTACGTCGCAATGGTGATCGCGCGCGCCGTGCAGGTCTACAACCGCCCGCTCCAGCGACTGGCGCTGTTGTCGATCGCCGTTATCCTGCTCCACTCCATTGTGGATTATCCCTTGCGGACCATGTCGATCGCCATGACCTTCGCCTTCTTCAACGTGCTGTTCTTTTCCGACATCGGTGCGCGGCCGGGATCGCCGGAGAGCGGCCTGAAAGGAAAAAAACCTCAGCCCCGGGAAGAGGTTCTGCTTCCCGCCCCGCAGCACGGTGGGTGAAGGTTGTCTGGCGTGGTCAGGGCTCCTGGCCGGGTGCCAGCGTCATGACATCCGCCCAATCCGGATGCCTGCGATACTGGCTGCGCACATAGGGGCATAGCGGAAGAATCCTGAACCCGTTGCTGCGGGCATCTTCCACCATGAACGAAACCAGCGCCGCCGCGGCTCCCGTTCCCTTCATGGTCTCGGGCGCGCTCGTGTGGTCGGCGCTGATCAGCGCCGGTCCCCTTCTGGTGAAGGTGATTTCAGCCTCGCCGTCGATGCCGTCGATCCGCGCGACATAGCGGCCGCGCCGTCCTTCCAGCTCTTTCCTGACGATCCTGATGTCAGCCATGTCGGCCTCCTTGACTTGTGCGCAGCCAATCACGCGCGATGGTTTCGTCCTCCTGCGACAGTTCGTGTCCGGCACCGATGGTGTGCAGGTCCAGCGTCGCGCCCGAACCTTCCAGCCATCGCGCCAGCGGCCTGCCGAAATTGGAGAAGGGGTCGCGCGCCCCGGCGATCATCAGCACTTCGGTGCCGCCAAGGTCGGTCGCGGGCGGATCTTCCAGCACCATCATGGGGCGTAGCAGGATCGCTTTTGCGATGTGGCCAGGTTGCAGGCCCATCACCGAAGCGGCAAAGTTCGCGCCATTCGACAGCCCCAGGAAGGTCATGCGGGTGGAATCAAGCCCGTAGCCCGCGATGGCGCCCTCCACGAATGCCGCGAAAGCTTCCGCCTCGGAGCGGATATCCGCCTGATCGAAGCTGATCGGCCCCAGCCGGCGGAACCAGCGCGCATTGCCCTCTTCATGGGCGCGGCCGCGCACGCCGAGCAAGGTGGCGCGCGGCGATATGCGGTGCGCCAGCGGCATCAGGTCCGCTTCACTACCGCCGCTGCCATGCAGAAGCACCATGGTGCTGCCGTCCGGGTCACCGGGCGTGAAGAAGCGGTGCACGAAAGGCAATTCGCGGCGCGGCGTGCGCGGCTCGCCCGGCATGGCGAACTGGGGCAGCATGACCCGAAGGTCCTGCGCGCGCAGCTGATCGCCTGGCGGCACCATCAGCGTGGTGCCAAGGGCGCCCGGCGGCTCATCGACAGCAAAGCCCGGTCCGTCCGTGGCCACCTCCAGCAGTGTTCCCGCCGGTTCGCGGACATAGAGCGAGGTGAAATAGCGCCGGTCATGAACGTTGGTCGGCGAGGAATTGAGCGTGGCAAGCTGCGTTTCCAGTGCCTCTATCGCGGCAATGTTGGCCGCCCGTAGGGCGACGTGATCGGCCGTGCCTGTGCCGGGGATGCCTTCCACAAAGCCGGAGCCATCCCGGATATCGATGGCGTCGGTGTCCGAAAGCATGCGTGTGGTGTTTCCCTCCACCGGTCCCTGCCGATAGCCGAAGCGGGTGATGAAGGCAGCGGTTTCCTCCGGCGCTTCCGAAAGGATGGTGACGGCGCGCAGGCGTGCGGGACCGCGCCCGGCATCGCCCCACGGATGCGGGGCAGGCATATCGACCCCCACCAGCTTGACGATGACGCCATCGGGGTCCTTCAGCCGAAGCACGGTTTCGCCGAACTCGCGTGTCGGGCCCTGCATGGCGATGCCGTGCTGAAGGCAGCGGGTCATCCACTCGCCAATGCTGGAGGGCGGTATGGCCAGCGCGATTTCGAACACCTGCCCGTGGCCGACCCGTCCGGTCGCGCCGTCTTCCCATACAAGGAAGGTGATGAGGGTGCCCGGCGAGCCCGCGGCGTCGCCGTAGAACAGGTGAAGCTGCTCGGCGTCCTCATAGCCGCCGGTGCGCTTGACCAGCCGCAGGCCGAGAAAACCGGCATGGAAGTCGACATTCGCCTGCACGTTGCGCGTGATCAGCGTGACATGATGGATGCCGCTTTCGGGCTTTCCGGCCTGCTGGTGCATGATGGGTCGCCTCTTCAGTGACCGGACGATCCGATCGCCGGGAATGGAATGAATTCGGCATTGTCGTCCGGCGGGAGGCGGAAGCGGCCATGCTCGAAATCGCCCTTTATCCAGGCTTCCTTCGCGGCATCGAGCTTTTCCTTCGATGAGGCGACGAAGTTCCACGAGATGTAGCGCGGGCCGTTCAGCGTCTCGCCGCCGAGCAGCATCAGCCGTGCGCCGCGTTCGCCCGCGGTGACGGTGATGGGATCGCCGGGGCGAAACACCATCATCTGTCCGGCCTCGAACTCCTGCCCGGCAATCAGCACCGAGCCTTCGGTGACATAGAGCCCGCGGTCTTCGTGGTTGTCGGGCAGAGGCAGCCTGGCTCCCGCCAAAAGCACGGCGTCGGCATAGAACATTTCCGAGAAGGTCTTCACCGGCGCGCGCTCGCCCCAGGCATTGCCGAGAATGACCCGTACCTGCTTGCCTTCGCCGGTAATGAAAGGCAGCGCATCCTTGTCCTGATGCTCGAAGGTTGCGGGCCTGTCCTCGTCGGCTTCGGGCAGGGCCACCCATGTCTGGATGCCGAACAGGGAATGATGCGGCTGGGCGCGGGTGTGTGCGCTTGTGCGCTCGGAATGGGTTACGCCGTTGCCGGCCACCATCCAGTTCACTTCGCCCGGATAGATCATCTGGTTTGTGCCGAGGCTGTCGCGATGCTGGAACTCGCCCTGATAAAGATAGGTCACGGTGGCGAGCCCGATATGCGGATGCGGGCGCACATCGATGCCGCCTTCGTCGATGAATTCGGCAGGTCCCATCTGGTCGAAGAAGATGAAGGGGCCAACCATCTGGCGCTTGGGTGCGGGCAGGGCCCGCCGCACCTCGAAGCCGCCAAGGTCGCGCGCACGCGGCACGATCAGCGTCTCGATGTCGTCGATGCTGCCCGCTTCCGGGCATTTCGGTTCGATGTCGGGCATCCAGCTCATGGCGTTCCTCTTTCGCTTGCTGATTGACAATCCGGCTGGCTGTTGGCGGTTCCCTCACACCACGCCGAGCATTGTGCCCGGCGGCTGGCGCGTCAATGCCTGTTCGGGCCGGCGGACATTTACGTTGCGTTTCATGGCGAAGCGGGAACCGACGACAGGAAAGCCGCTATGGCGTGCACTTCCTGCTGCCTCACCTCGTGGCCGCCGTCATGCAGTTGCAGGTCGACTTTCGCCCCCTGGCCTTCGAGATGGTTCGCCAGCGCTTCCGTGAGCGGAAGCGGACAAATCGGGTCGCGACGGCCTGCGGTTATCAGGACTTGCCGACCTTTCAGGCCGGGATTGGCGGCGGGTGTCCACGGGATCAGCGGGTGCATCAGAACCACCCGGTCGAACAGATCCGGTGCCTTGAAGAAAACGGAAGCGAGAATATTCGCACCGTTGGAATAGCCGAGCCCGAATGCGGGAGCGCCCTCTTGCTCTCCACGATGCCCCCGGACGAACCCGATCATCTTTTCGGTGCGGGCGGTGAGATCCTCCATGTCGTAGACGCCTTCCGCCTTCCTGCGGAAGAAGCGGTTTGCGCCATGCTCGGAAACGTCGCCTCGCGGCGAGACGATGCCGGCATCGGGCAGGATCTGCTCGATCAGGCCGGTGAACTGGTGTTCGTCGCCGCCGGTGCCGTGAAAGGTGAAGACAAGCGGCGCGCCAGTCTCGGGCTGTTTGAATGAATGATGATAAGCGTCTCGGGACATGACGTTCTCCTTGAGGCGGTTCCCCGCCGGGTGGCTCGCCGGGGAGGGGCATCAGTCGACAATCGGAGGCAGGATTTCCTCGATGCGGCTGCGCAGATGGGCGTGCTGCGCGGGAAGCTTCAGCGCCTCGCCCAGATGCGCGGTGTCTTCGTCACGGTCGAAGCCGGGTTCGTTGGTCGCGACCTCGAACAGAACGCCGCCCGGCGTGCGGAAGTAGATGGCCCAGAAATAGTCGCGATCGATGACCGGGGTGACATGGTAGCCGGTGTCCATCAGCGCCTTGCGCACTTCGGCCTGCGCCGCGCGGTTTTCGACCGCAAAGGCAACATGGTGGACCGAGCCGGCGCCCTGCCGTGCCGCCGGAGCGCCGGGCAGTACTTCGAGATCGACGAAATCTGCGCCATTGCCGCCCTTGATGGCGTAGCGGGTCAGCACCCCCTGACGGTCGGCCTCCTCATAGCCCATGTACTTCAGAAGCTCTCCGGTCGCGCCGCCGTCCCGCAGCCGCATGGTCACGCCATGGAAGCCATGGACGCCTTCGTTGGCCGGAACCGTACCGTTGGCAAATGGCTGGCGCTTGTCGTCATCCACTTCCACGAGCGCGAAGGTATCGCCGTCGGGGCCGGGAAAGCGCAGGCGCTTTTCACCGAAGGCTTCGCTTTCCTCAAGCCCGCTCACGCCCTGCGCAACGAAGCGCTCCTTCCAGTAGCCCAGAGTGCCTTTCGGCACCGAGAATACGGTTTCCGATACTTCGCCGGCACCGCGGCTGCCTTTGACGATGTGCGGGAAAGGAAAATAGGTCATCACCGTTCCGGGAGTGCCGACCTCATCGCCATAATAGAGATGATAAACGTCGGGCGCGTCGAAATTGACGGTTTTGTTGACCCGGCGCAGGCCCAGCGTCTTCGTGAAGAAGTCATTGTTCTCCTGCGCATTCGCGGCCATCGATGTGACGTGATGCAAGCCTTTGATCTGGGTAAGCATGGCAGTGTCCTCACATGCGGTTCAATTCGCTGGACCCAAGATAGGACCGCATTCCATTCGCCGGAATAACCATAATCTTGCATTTATTATTGCGTTTATCGTAATAATGAGAAATGGGCGAACTCGAATCCGTGCGTGTGTTTCTGGCCGTGGCCGAGCAGGGCAGCTTCGCCGGCGCGGCCCGCCAGCTTGGGCTTACTCCGGCCTCGGTGACGCGCACGATAGCCGGCCTTGAGGACCAGCTCGGCGTTCAGCTTCTGGTGCGCACGACGCGACAGGTGTCGCTGACTTCGGCGGGCGCCGTCTATGCGGCGCGCGTGGCGCCGCTCTCCGAAGGGCTCGCGCGCGCGGCGGAAGAAACTCGCGAGGCACAGGGCATCGCCTCCGGCAATATCCGCATCAGCGCCCCGATGTCGCTCGGCCTCAAGGTGCTGCCGCCTGTGCTGTCCCAGTTCGCCACGCTCTATCCGCAGACGCATGTCTCGCTGACGCTTTCCGACAGCTTCGTCGACATCGTCGAGGAAGGCTACGATCTCGCGATCCGGATTTCCGGACCGCCGGACGACAAGTCGACCATCTGGCGCAAGATCTGTGAGGTGCAGCGGATGCTTGTCGCTTCGCCGGCCTATCTGGGCGCGCGCGGGACACCGGCGACGCCGGACGATCTCGCCGATCATGCCTGCCTGAGCTACCGGTCGGATGCGCGCGACGAAAGCTGGGAACTCTCCAGAGGGCCGAGCCGCCGCGTTCACAAGGCGGTGGGTTCATTCAGCGCCAACAATGGCGACATACTTGCCCGGCTTGCCATCAACGGCGAGGGGATAGCACTGCTTCCCCGCTTCATCGTGGATGAGGATATTGCGGCCGGGCGTCTCGTGGAAATTCTGTCCGACTGGGACGCACCGCAGATCTGGCTCACGCTCTACTATCCGCCCTACGAGCGATTGCCGCTCAGGGTCGCCACCTTTTCCGATTTCTTCGAAAAATGGGTCACCGACAGCAGCTGCTTTTAAAGGGGCGAACCGCGCCGGATGGCGCTGAAGGGTCAGGGTACAACGAGAAAGTGTGGCTGGGGCGCCAGGATTCGAACCTGGGAATGTCGGTACCAAAAACCGATGCCTTACCGCTTGGCGACGCCCCAACGGAACTGTCCGGACCGGACAGAGCGGCCTTATAGGCAGAGACGGCGAAAAGCACAATCCGTCATGTCGAGATTAAAGCATACTCGCTGAATGTGGGCGTGGCTTCCAGGGAAAGCCACAGAAAATCATGAGAACCGGATTCGCCGATGCGAATCCGGAACGACAGAATGCTGGACCGACCATGCCGGCAATCGGGAGCGGAGCCCCTACGGCTCTACTCTCCCCAGACCGCCAGTTCATTGCCGGCGGGGTCGGCAAAATGGAAGCGCCGTCCACCGGGGAAGGAGAAAATGGGTTTGACGATCCTGCCCCCGGCTCCCGTCACCGCCCCCAGCGTTTCCTCCAGATTTTCACTGTAGAGCACCGGCAAGGGCTTCAATGATCCATCGGCAGCGTCGGTATGGAAACCGCCGTCCAGCCCTTCGCTGAAAGCCGAGTAGCTCGGGCCGTAATCTGTGAACGACCACGAGAAGGCTGTGCTGTAGAAGGCCTTGACGCTGTCCAGCGTACCGCCGGTGGCGGGCATTTCTATATAGTCGAGCTTGCCTGTCTGTCTCATAGCGTCCTTCATGTTCTCTTTATATTCTATTGGATTTCTCCTGGTCCGGCAACAGGGTGGCGCGGCCCTGGCAACTGGTTTTCACAGGAGCAGGCCATCGGGGTGTTGTTTTCCACGGCAAACGGAAAGTGAGCCGACGCATGTGCCGGGACCTTTAATCGATATAGATTGCGGGCAGGACAAGCGCGCGCTTGCCTTTCGCTTTTCGGCACCTTATCGCTGCCCCCATTCCAGCCCCGGCCGGGGTTGATCGACCACAGCAAGCCGGGGAGAAGGCATGAGCAAGTGGGTGTACACCTTCGGTGACGGAGCGGCCGAAGGGCGCGCGGGTGATCGGAACCTTCTCGGAGGCAAGGGCGCGAACCTCGCCGAAATGTGCAGCCTCGGACTGCCTGTGCCGCCCGGCTTCACCATAACCACCGAAATGTGCAACTGGTACTATGCCAACGGCCGCCGCTACCCGCAGGAATTCGAGACGCAACTCGATGCCGCGCTCGACCACATCGGCAAGGTGACAGGCAGCCGCTTCGGCGATCCGGCGAAGCTGTTGCTGGTTTCGGTGCGTTCAGGTGCGCGCGCCTCCATGCCGGGCATGATGGATACGGTTCTCAATCTCGGTCTCAACGACGAGACGGTCGAGGCGCTGGCTGCCGATTCGGGCGATGCGCGCTTTGCCTATGATAGCTATCGCCGCTTCATCCAGATGTATTCCAATGTGGTGCTGGGGCTCGACCATGAGGTGTTCGAGGAAATCCTCGAGGACGCCAAGGCCCGTCTCGGCCACGAGCTCGACACCGATCTCAGCGCCGTCGAGTGGCAGGAGGTCATCGACCTCTACAAGGCCAGGATTCAGGAGGAACTGGAAAAGCCGTTCCCGCAGGACCCGCGCGAGCAGTTGTGGGGCGCGATCGGCGCAGTGTTCTCGAGCTGGATGAACCAGCGCGCCATCACCTACCGGCGTCTGCACGATATTCCCGAAAGCTGGGGCACGGCCGTCAATGTGCAGGCCATGGTGTTCGGCAATATGGGCGACACATCAGCCACCGGCGTGGCCTTCACCCGCAATCCCTCGACCGGCGAGAACAAGCTGTATGGCGAGTTCCTCGTCAACGCGCAGGGCGAGGACGTGGTGGCCGGCATCCGCACGCCGCAGAACATCACCGAGGCGGCGCGCATCGCCGCCGGCTCCGACCGGCCGTCGCTGGAAAAGCTGATGCCGGAGGCGTTCCGCAGCTTCGTCGAGATTTCGCAGCGGCTGGAAAACCATTACCGCGACATGCAGGACCTCGAATTCACCATCGAGCGCGGCAAGCTGTGGATGCTGCAGACGCGCTCCGGCAAGCGCACCGCCAAGGCGGCGCTGAAGATCGCCGTCGACATGGCCAATGAAGGGCTGGTCACGAAGGAAGAAGCGGTCTGCCGCATCGATCCGGCCTCGCTCGACCAGCTTCTGCACCCGACCATCGACCCCAAGGCCGCGCGCGACGTCATCGGCGTCGGCCTGCCTGCCTCGCCGGGTGCGGCGACGGGCGAGATCGTGTTCTCTTCCGACGAGGCGGAAGAGATGAAGTCGGTCGGCCGCAAGGTCATCCTCGTTCGCGTCGAAACCAGCCCGGAAGACATCCACGGCATGCATGCCGCGCAAGGCATTCTCACCACGCGCGGCGGCATGACCAGCCATGCGGCCGTCGTGGCGCGCGGCATGGGCAAGCCCTGCGTCTCCGGCGTCGGTTCGCTGCGTGTCGATCACAGGAACGGCACGCTGATGGCGCTCGGCCAGACCTTCCGCAAGGGCGACATCATCACTATCGACGGCGGTTCGGGCCAGGTGCTGAAGGGCGCGGTGCCGATGCTTCAGCCTGAACTGTCGGGCGATTTCGCCGCCATTATGGAATGGGCGGATGCAGCGCGTCGCATGAAGGTGCGCACCAATGCCGAAACCCCGGCGGATGCGCGCATGGCCCATTCCTTCGGCGCGGAGGGCATCGGCCTTTGCCGCACCGAGCACATGTTCTTCGACGGCGACCGCATCGTTTCCATGCGCGAGATGATCCTTGCCGATACCGAGAAAGACCGCCGCGCGGCGCTCGCCAAGCTGTTGCCGATGCAGAGGTCGGATTTCCTCGAACTGTTCGAGATCATGGCCGGCCTGCCGGTGACGATCCGCCTGCTCGATCCGCCGCTGCACGAGTTCCTTCCCAAGACCGAGGAGGAACTGGTCGAGGTGGCAGCGGGCATGGGCGTTTCGTCCGACAAGCTGCGTCAGCGCACCGAGGCCCTGCACGAGTTCAACCCGATGCTGGGCCATCGCGGCTGTCGCCTGGCCGTTTCCTATCCCGAGATCGCCGAGATGCAGGCCCGCGCCATCTTCGAGGCGGCCGTTGAAGCCGGCCGCAGGGCGGGCAAGCTGGTGGTGCCGGAAATCATGGTGCCGCTGGTCGGCCTCAAGAAGGAGCTCGACTACGTCAAGGCCCGCATCGACGCTGTGGCCAGGAGTGTGATGGACGAAACCGGGGTCACCATCGAATATCTGACCGGCACCATGATCGAGTTGCCGCGCGCGGCCATCCGCGCCCATGTCATCGCCGAAAGCGCCGAGTTCTTCTCCTTCGGCACCAACGACCTGACACAGACGACCTTCGGCATCTCACGCGACGATGCGGCGAGCTTCCTCGAAATATACCGCCAGAAGGGCATCATCGATCAGGACCCGTTCGTGTCGCTTGACATCGAAGGTGTCGGGGAACTGGTTCGCCTCGGGGCCGAGAAGGGCAGGGCGACGCGGCCCGGCATCAAGCTTGGCATCTGCGGCGAGCATGGCGGCGATCCGGCCTCGATCCGCTTCTGCGAGGAGGTCGGGCTCGACTATGTGTCATGTTCGCCATTCCGGGTGCCGATCGCGCGGCTGGCGGCGGCGCAGTCGGCCATTCGAAAGGCAGGTTGAGCGGGCAGTTACGCTGCGGCGTTCAGCGCATCCATGAGGGCGGCATAGGAAGCGGCGATCCCGGCGAGCGGACTGCCGCTTTTCGAGGCTGTCTCGACCTTCAGCGGCCCGCCGGAAACCGGCTGGGAAAGCAGCAGGAACTGACGGCTGTCACCGTCGCCGATACAGCCGGCGGCGACATGCTCCTCCGCCTCGCCGTTGCCGGTGCGCACCTTGAAGAGCAGCCGGCCGCCGACCGTTTCCAGCGCATCGGCCGCTATCTGAGCGAATTCCTCGTCCGAAACCGAAATTGCCTCGGGCGCGATCTCGGCCAGGCTTTCCGCCAATGTCTCTTCCAGCACCTTTTCGTCGAGCTGTGCTTCCATGCCGATGGCCCTGTCTTCGCCAGTTTAAGAAAGCATTTACCGTCAGCATGGCTGCATTGTGGCGTGCCGGGGCGGGGTGGCTGCCGGTGAGGAGCGCGGCGCATCAACTTTGATGAAGAGCGCCTGAAAATCCTTGAGCGGATAGCGCAGTCTCCTGAAAAGCGGATTCCCCTTTTCGGCCGGATGCTCTAAGTCTGTCACCCGGAAAGACTTCGATGGCGGGCAATGACGGCATTTCCTGAACGGCGGACCACCATGGCGGCAGGCTGGTCGCGCCGCACGGCAGCATTTTCGGCGGTGCTCCTGCTCACGGCATGGACCGGCCACCATTTCGGTCTCGTCGAAACGCCTGCCTTCCTGTGGGTTCTGGCGCTGGTCGCGCTTCTGGCCGCATTTGCCCTGCTTTTTTCAGGCTGGGCCTTTGCGCGCCTGTGGAATTTCGGCGACCGCGGTGGACGCGATCTGACCGTAGGAGCGCTGATTGCGCTGGCCGTGCTGGCACCCTATGCGGTTGCGTCCTACTGGGCGCTGACATTCCCGCCTCTGCGTGACATTTCCACCGACCTCGAAACCGCGCCGGCGTTTGCCGATGGCCGCGTTTTTGAAGCGACGCCCGGCGAGCGGCGGCTTCAGGCGGAAACCTATCCGCTGGTCAACGGCCGGCGCTATGACCTGCCGTTCCCCGAGGCCGTGAGGATGGTTCAGAACGTGCTTCGCCGGCAAGGCTGGAACAGTTCCACCATGCCAGCTCTGGATGATGGGGAACTGCGGGAGATGCTCGTCACGGCAACCGCAACCAGCTTCGTTCTTGAACTCCCGGTCGATGTCGCCATCCGTGTCACCGGTGACGGCGAGACGAGTTTCGTCGACATGCGCTCTGCATCTCGCTACGGCCGCCACGATCTCGGCGACAATGCCGACCGCATCGTCAGGTTTCTCAGGGAACTCGATCAGGAGGTCACGGGCCAGACCGGCGTAGAGCAGGGACAGTAGGGCATTCCGGCACGGGTGACATGTCATGTCCGCAATCGCGCGGAACCGGGAGCCGGAGCGTTTTTGGCGTTT
Source organism: Mesorhizobium sp. (assembly GCA_022833215.1). Classification (GTDB taxonomy): domain Bacteria; phylum Pseudomonadota; class Alphaproteobacteria; order Rhizobiales; family Rhizobiaceae; genus Mesorhizobium. Next base: position 25,610 of record JAIPUZ010000084.1, read on the forward strand.
CGGCGAAGCGGAATTGTCTGTCCGGCCAGCTTACCTTCCCGGTTCGTAGATACCGTCGATTGCCGGTGCGCCGTGGGTCGTCGCCAGCCCACGGCTGACAAGATCTTCCAGATGCGCAAGGATTGAGAGGCCGGCAGCGCCGTGCAGGCGCGGATCGGTTTCGCGATAGATGACCCTGACCATGTCGCCGATGGTGCGGTCTCCTTGTTGGAGACGCTCGAGGATGGCGCGTTCGCGCATCTTTCGATGCGCTTTCAACCCTCTCATGAACGCTTTCGGCTGGGTGACGGGACCGCCATGGCCGGGCAGCAGCAGCCGGTCGTCCCGTTCCAGCAGCCTTTCGAGCGAGGCCATGTAGTCCGCCATCGCCCCGTCGGGCGGGGCGACGATGCTGGTGGACCATGCCATCACATGATCGGCGCTGAACAGGATGCCGGTGTTTTCGAGGGAAAAGGCCGCATGGTTGGCCGCATGGCCGGGTGTGTGCACGGCACGGATCGACCAGCCGTCGCCATCGACGACCGCATTGCCGGGCAGGGCGATGTCGGGCATGAAATCGGTGTCGTTGCTCTCGTCCAGCGCATTGACCTCGCCGATCGCCAGTTCGCGCGCCGGGCGGTGAGGGCCTTCCGCGAGCACGAGGGCGCCCGTTGCAGCCTTGAGGCGCCTGGCGAGCGGGGAGTGGTCGCGATGCGTGTGGCTGACGAAAATGTGGCTCACCGGCCGTCCGGCGATGGCATCGAGCAGGGTCTTCAGATGGCGCTCGTCGTCGGGACCGGGATCGATGACGGCAAGCGTATCGCGCCCGACAATGTAGCTGTTGGTTCCGTGGAATGTGAAGGCCGAGGCGTTCGGCGCCGTGACCCGCAGAATGTCGGGTGCGACGGTTACGAAAGAACCGTGGGCCGGCTCGAAACCCGTGTCGAATTCTAGTGCCATGGAATGTGCCGTCCGGTATGCTGCGCTGCGAAACCATTTGCCGCATAGCACGTAAGACAATATAGGGGAAACGTGCTGCGCGATGACCGCACCTGCCCAAACGCCTGACCAACGGAATGAGGAAGATCATGGCAATTGCAACGACGATGCGTCCGCTTGTTTCTCTGGCTTTGCCCGAAAAGGGCGCTGCACGGCTGGCCGCGCAACTCTTCCTCGCCATCGGCGGCACGCTGTTGCTGACGGTTTCCGCCAAGACCAAGGTTTTCCTCGGCCCGGTCGATATTTCGCTGCAGACGCTGGCTGTTTTGCTGATCGCGTCCGCCTTCGGCATGCGCCTCGCCGTCGCAACCCTGCTGCTCTACATGGCGCAGGGCGCAATGGGGCTGCCCGTTTTCCAGAGTTCGCCTGAGAAGGGTGTCGGCATTGCCTATATGCTTGGCACCACCGGCGGTTATCTGGCCGGCTTCGTCGCGATGGCCGCCATTGCCGGCTGGGCCGCCGATCGTGGCCTCGACCGCAACCCCTTCAGGCTGTTCGGCGCCTTCATGGCTGCCGAGGTCGTCATGATGGCGATGGGTTTCGCATGGCTCGCCCTGCTGATCGGTGCCGACAAGGCCTGGCAGTTCGGTGTGGTGCCGTTCATTGTCGGCGATCTGATCAAGGTCGCGCTGGCCGCGAGCCTCGTTCCGGCCGTCTGGTCCATCGTCGCGCGCTTCCGCTAATCGACGCAGTCGCAAGAAAATCAAGCGCCCGGCATGTAAAAGTGCCGGGCGTTTTTGTTGTCCGGCAAAGGAATGGTTCAGCGGGCTTGCCTCTCATCGTCCGGGATCGACGCGGCGATCAGGATCGAGAAGAATACGAAGAACGAATCCATGATGTCGTGCTTGAACATGATCTGGGTCATGCCGCACAGCGCGTAGGAGCCGCACACGATCAGGGCTGCGAACAGACGCGTCCGGTAGCTGGCATCGCGTGGCGCGCGCCATGCCAGCACCACCGGCATGCTCAGAACGCCGATCATGGCGCTGAGCACCAGAACGCCGCCGTCCAGCATGAAGGTCAGCACGCTGTTATGTGCGTGGGTGAAGCCGCGGATTGCATTCCCGTCGAGCATGAGGGTCGGAACCAGCGCATCCATCCGGTTCTGGATGCCGTAACCCAGGATGGGGGATTGGCGGATCGCCTCCAGTGCGGCATGCCACAATCTCACGCGTTCGCCGATAGGACCGTCGGTGTTGCCGTTGTGGAGCAGGATACCCAGTTCGCCCACGGTTTCCTGAAAGCGCGCATCAAGCGCATCCTGTATGAAGTACAGGATGACGAATGCGGCCACAAAAGCCAGAATTGTGGCCGGGCGCAGGATTACGGCGCGCAATTTCAACGGCGCGAAAACAGCGAGCAGCAGCAGGACGGGTATGGCTGAAAGGGCGACACCCCGGGTCAGGGACATCAGGAGTGCAGCCAGACCCGCCCCGATGGCGACCAGTCCCAGAACTACGCCAGCGCGCGTGTCCGACCCGATTTTGAGCCCGCCCAATCCCATCAGGCAGAGCGACATCATGCCAAAGACGGCCTCATTGCCGGCGCCACCGGCCGGCCGCACGTCGAAGATGGCCAGCTGGACGAAGGCGATCAGGCAGGCCGCGATTGCGCCGACGGCCGCGCCGGTAATGTAAGGCGACAGGTAGTCGACACCCTCGCTGGCGCGCAATCGCGGGATGATCGCCCATGGGGCGAGGAAGGTAAGCAACCAGACAAAGGAACGTGGCGCCTGTGAGCTGTTTTCTCCGACAAGCGCCGTGAGCACGATCAGGCCCACGAAAAGAGTGCATGTCCATGCCAGCAACCGGTCCGAACGGGTCATTCGGAACGCGAAGCGTCCGAAAGCCATGGAAACAAGCGCCCAAACGAAGAATGTATAGAACAGCACCGAAATGGCGCTGCCGGCCGCTGGCGGCAAGGCACCCATCAGAAAAGCCGAAATCGCGTTGTTGCGCGCGATCCCGTCTTCGGGCAGCGATGCCAATGGCAAGCGAAGCCCGCTATGGGCAAAACCGAATTTCCGCAATATCTGCACTGGTCCCGTTCCGATCACGGCGAGCAACCTGTTCGCCGGCCTCTCCAAAGCGGTCCGGCCCGCCGGGAACGGGCTCCGTCTCGGACCCGGTGCCAGACCGTAGCGCCGTCTTTAGACACCGAAAATGATGCCTATTTGATGGCAGGGGACCAGGCCAGAGCTTGCTGCACGATTCTTCCCTGGATCGTCCTTCCTGTAGAAAAATCATCGCATCCTCAACATGCAATGAGTTTCCGTTACGTTGGTTGTGAGCGCCATGACCGCTAGAAAACGAGCCGCAGACGCAGATTTCCGACGCAGGCAAAAGTCAGTCCCGGGCAGGCTCTTCAGAGCAGGTCCCCACGGCGGGCCACGCGGCATCCGGAGGTCGCTTCTGGTCGGTTGAAAGGAAAGCAGGCTGACATGGCGCCGGTGCTCACCCATCTCCAGCGGCTGGAGGCGGAATCCATCCACATCTTCCGGGAGGTCGCCGCAAGCTTTTCCAAGCCGGTGATGCTCTATTCGGTCGGCAAGGATTCATCCGTGCTGATGCATCTGGCGTTCAAGGCCTTTTATCCGGCCAGGCCGCCTTTCCCGTTCCTGCATGTCGATACGACATGGAAGTTCCGCGAGATGATCTCGTTCCGCGACGAGATGGCGGCGCGTCTGGGCTTCGATCTGATCGTCCACGTCAACGAGGACGGGGTCCGCGATGGCATCAACCCGTTCGACCATGGTTCCAACACGCACACCCATGTCATGAAAACGGTGGCGCTGCGGCAGGCGCTGGACAAATACGGTTTCGACGCGGCCTTCGGCGGCGCGCGACGCGACGAGGAGAAATCGCGGGCGAAGGAGCGGATATTCTCCTTTCGCAACGCAAGCCACGCCTGGGATCCGAAGAACCAGCGCCCGGAGATGTGGAACATCTACAACACGCGCATTTCGCCCGGCGAATCGATCCGCGTGTTTCCGCTCTCCAACTGGACCGAACTCGATATCTGGCAGTACATATTGCAGGAGAACATCCCAATCGTTCCCCTCTACTTTGCGAAGCGGCGTCCCGTCGTGCAGCGCGACGGCATGCTCATTCTCAAGGATGACGAGCGTATGACGCTTCTGCCCGGCGAGCAGGTGCAGGAGCGCCTGGTGCGCTTCCGCACGCTGGGCTGCTACCCGCTGACCGGTGCCATCGAATCCGGCGCCGATACGCTGGAGGCCATCGTCGGCGAGATGCTGACCGCCCGCACATCCGAGCGGCAGGGGCGGCTGATCGATCGCGACGAATCCGGTTCCATGGAAAAGAAGAAGCGCGAAGGGTATTTCTGAGATGCGGCATGTGACGCCAGACAATCTCGGCGCAGTCGAGGGCGTGCGCGCCTACCTCGCCTCGCAGGAGAAGAAGTCGCTTCTGCGCTTTCTGACCTGCGGTTCGGTGGACGATGGCAAGTCCACGCTGATCGGACGGCTGCTGTCAGATACGCGCCAGATCTTCGAGGACCAGCTGGCGGCGCTGGAGCGCGATTCACGCCGTCACGGCACGACCGGAGACGAGGTGGACTTCGCTCTGCTGGTCGACGGACTGGAGGCCGAGCGCGAGCAGGGAATTACCATCGACGTTGCCTATCGCTTCTTCGCCACGCCGAAACGCAAGTTCATCGTTGCCGACACGCCCGGCCACGAGCAATACACGCGCAATATGGCGACCGGCGCCTCGACCTGCGATCTTGCCATCGTGCTGGTCGATGCGCGGCAGGGCGTGCTGCGCCAGACGCGGCGCCACACCGTCATCGCCTCGCTGCTTGGCATTCGTCACATCGTGCTGGCCGTCAACAAGATCGATCTGGTCGGTTTCGACCGGGGCGCGTTCGAGCGCATCGTGGACGACTACCGTGCTTTTGCCGCCCGGCTCGGTTTCCGTACCATAGAGGCCATTCCGATCTCGGCGCGCTATGGCGACAATGTCAGCCAGCGCTCCGCGCGTCTGGACTGGTACGAGGGACCCACGCTGGTCGAGCATCTGGAAACGGTTGTGGTGGATGACGAGGCGGTCGAACTGCCGTTTCGACTGCCGGTGCAATATGTCAACCGCCCCAACCTCGACTTCCGTGGCTTTGCCGGCACCATAGCTTCCGGAGCGGTCGCTCCGGGTGACGAAGTCGTCGTCGCCAAATCCGGGAAACAGGCGCGGGTGAAGCGCATCGTCGCGCAAGGGGGAGATCTCGAAAGGGCCGTCGCAGGGCAGGCCGTGACGCTGGTGCTCGACCGGGAGGTCGAGGTGTCGCGCGGCAATGTGCTGGTAACTCCGGGGTCGCGCCCGCAGGTTGGCGACCGGTTCTCTGCCTCGGTGGTGTGGTTCGACGAGAAGGCGCTGCGGCCGGGTGCTGCCTATGTTCTGCGCACGGCGACGGACCAGGCAAGCGCCACGGTCGATGCCATCAGCCACCGGCTCAACGTCAACGACTTCACGGAGGAAGAGGCACGCACGCTCGAGCTCAACGAGGTCGGCGTGGTTACGGTCTCGCTCCGCTCGCCAGTGGCTTTCGATCCGTTTGTCGAAAATCGTGCGACCGGCGCCTTCATCCTCATCGACCGCATAACCAATGCCACTGTCGGGGCGGGCATGATCCGCCACGGCGTCAGGCAGGCCAACAACATTCACTGGCAGTCGCTCGATGTCAGCCGCGATGCGCGCGCGGCGATCAAGCACCAGCGCGCGGCGGTGCTGTGGTTCACGGGATTGTCCGGTTCGGGCAAGTCGACCATCGCCAATCTGCTTGAAAAGAAGCTCCATGCCGCCGGGCGGCATACATATGTCCTCGACGGGGACAATGTTCGCCATGGCCTCAACAGGGATCTCGGGTTCACCGGGGAGGATCGGGCGGAGAACATCCGGCGGGTTGCCGAAGTTGCAAGGCTGATGGCCGATGCCGGGCTCATCGTCATCGTTTCCTTCATCTCCCCGTTCCGCGCCGAGCGGCAACTGGCGCGCGATCTGACGAAGAAGGGCGAGTTCGTGGAGGTGTTCGTCGACACTCCGTTCGAGGAATGCGTGCGACGCGATCCGAAAGGATTGTATGCGAAAGCGTTGAAAGGCGAGATCGACAACTTTACGGGAGTAGACTCGCCTTACGAATCGCCGGAGAACCCCGAGGTACGCCTGCAAACCCTCGGCCGCACCCCGGAAGAGATGGTTGAGGCGGTGGAACGGTGGTTGACAGAGCGTGACATTGCCCAGGACCAGTACGAAAGCGGCGGCGGAATCTGACGATACGCAAGTCCTTGCCTTGTTCGAGACACTCGCGCTCGCGGCCGGACGCGAGATCATGCGCGTGTTCGAGGCCGGCTGTGCCGTGGAGGACAAGGCCGACAGTTCTCCTGTGACCGAGGCCGACCGGGCAAGCGAGCGCATCATTCTGGAAGGGCTGCGCGCCAGCTTTCCCGATATCGTCTGCGTGGCTGAGGAAGAGACCTCCGCAGGCGTTCGCCCGGGCGCGATCGGGCGTGAATTCTTTCTGGTCGATCCGCTGGATGGAACCAAGGAATTCGTGAACCGCCGCGCCGACTTCACCGTCAATATCGCGCTGATCCGCGACGGGGTGCCGGAAGTCGGCGTCGTCTTTGCCCCGTGCAGTGGTCGTTTCTTCTCGGGGCGGCCAGGGTTGGCGGAAACGCTGTGGGTCGGTGACGATTACACCATTTGCGCGCGCCAGCGTGTCAGTTCGCGTGAGCCGGCCATGCCGCCCACCGTGGTGGCCAGCCGCTCGCACAATACGCCCGAGACGGAAGACTACATCGCGCGCCTCGGCATGGCCGAGATCGTTTCGGTCGGCTCGTCGCTGAAGTTTTGCCTGCTGGCTGCCGGTGAGGCGGACCTGTATCCGCGTTTCAGCCGCACCATGGAGTGGGATACCGCCGCCGGCGACGCCGTTCTTCGCGCGGCCGGGGGCATGACGCGAACCGTGGACGGCGCCCCGCTCACCTATGGCAAGCGCAATCGCGACGGCGATGTGGATTTTTCCAATCCGTTCTTTATCGCACGGGGCAGGGAGCCCGCCTGACAGGCCAGCTTTGCGCATCTAGAGCGCCGTGCGTCCTTTCGGACGCACAAAGGGCGCTCCAACATTTTGTTTGAGCATCGGAATAATCCGAAAACCGAGTACACTTTTCGGTCCGATGCTCTATTCCGCAGCCGCTGCCGAGTTCGAGCCGATATAGTTGCGGATCGTCTCGATGATGCGGTCCTGATCGTCTTCCGACAGATAGGGATGCATCGGCAGGCACAGGATGCGCTGCGGCAGGCCCTCCGACACGGCAAGCCCGGTGGGCGTGCGCGGGAAGTCGCGATAGGCGACCTGCGTGTGCAGGGGCTTCACGTAATAGATGACCGAGGGAATGCCCTTTTCCTGCAAATGCGCCTTTAGTCCGTCGCGCTTCGGCGTCTCGATGGCGTATTGCGCCCAGGCAGAGCGGCCCTGATCGGGATTGGCCGCGGCCTTGACGATGTCGCCGAGCCCGTCGGCATAGCGCGCGGCGACCTTGCGGCGGGCGTCCATCTCTTCTTCCAGAATGGCGAGCTTCTCGATCAGGATCGCGGCCTGAATGGTGTCGAGGCGCGAATTGATGCCGACATGGATGTTGTCGTACTGGGTCTCCCCCTTGCCGTGGAATGCGAAGGAACGCAGCCGCTCGGCAAGGTCGCCATCGTCGGTGAACATGGCACCGCCATCCCCGTAGCAGCCGAGGGGTTTTGCCGGGTAGAAGCTGGTTCCGGCGACATGGCCGAACGCGCCGCACATCCCGCCGTCCGCAGACCCGCCGATCGACTGCGCGGCGTCCTCGATTACAAGGAGGTTCTCGCGTCTGGCGATCTGCATGATGGCGTCATAGTCGGCGCACAGGCCGAACAGGTCGACCGGGATGATCGCCTTCGGTTGCAGGCGCCCCTCCTTCTTCACCATCGCGATTGCCGCCTCGAGGCTGGCGATGTCGATGTTGTAGGTGTCCGGGTCGACATCCACGAAGACGGGCTCGGCCTTGGCAAGCGCCACCACCTCAGCCGTCGCGGCAAAGGTGAAGCTCGGCACGAACACGGCGTCGCCGCGCCCGATGCCGGAGGCGTAGAGCGGCAGCAGCAGCGCATCGGTGCCGTTGGCGCAGGCGACGACATGCTTCGTGCCCACATAGTCGGCGAGTTTCTGTTCCAGTTCCGCGACCTGCGGCCCCAGAATGTAACGGCCATCGTCAACGACGCGGTCGATGGCGGCTTTGAGCCGGTCGCGGATGCGTTCGCGCTGTGCGTTGAGATCGATGAACTGCATGATTGCTCCAATGCGGATGAGCCGTTAACAGGGCGCAAGTACCAGAGTTGACGTGCTCGGGGAAGGCGCAAGCCCCGGCGATCCATGCGGCCAGAATCACATTTCGCTGCCGGAGTGCGGCTGAAATTTGATGACGTCCGAAATCAGCCGAGTTCCCTGCGCCAGGGCGGGTTTGCCCCGGCGCGTGAAACGGTGACGGCGGCAGCGCGCGCCGCCATGTCGAGCGCGGTGCGCAGATGTTCGGCGGAGAGCGAGGCAATGCCGCTTCTGGTCAGCAGCCTCTGTTCGCAAAGGGATGCGAGCACCCCGGCATTGAAAGTGTCGCCGGCGCCGACCGTGTCCACCACATCGGCTGGAGGCGGTGTGACAGACACCTTGCCTGCCCGCGTATAGCCGGTCGCCCCCCTGCTGCCATGCGTCAGGATAATCAGGCCGGGACCACGAGCCAGCCACGACCCGACGAATTCCTCCGGCGAAGCCGTTTGCCCGAACCATGCCCCGAACCATGCAAGGTCTTCATCCGACAGCTTGACGATGTCTGCCATGGCCATCATCGCCTCGATGCGGGCGAGGTGCTTCGCGCGGTCGGGTATGAAATTCGGCCTGATGTTGGGATCGAGCATCATCACCCTGTTTGTGTGCTCGCGCCGCATGAATGCTTCATACGCAGTCCCGGCGGGCTCGGAAATGAGGCTGATGGCTCCGAAAAGCATGGCCTCCACGTCGCTGCCCAGAGCGGGCAGGTCCGCCTCGGTCAGCATGCGGCCGGCTGTATTCTCGTCGTAGAACATGTAGCTGGCCTGCCCGTCGTCGAGCTGCACGAAGGCGAGCGTGGTGGGACGCGGGGAAATGTGAAGATAGCGGCAGTCGACGCTGCTGGCCTCGAGCTCCTTACGCAGCATTTTGCCGAACATGTCGCTGGAAACGCCGGAAAAGAAACCCGTGCTCACGCCCAAACGCCCAAGTGCGATAGCTGTGTTGAACACGGCGCCGCCGGCATAAGGCGCGAAAGCGGCCTCGCCAACTGTGGAATGGCGCGGCAGCATGTCAATAAGAGCCTCGCCGCAGCAGAGTATCATTCGTCTTCGCTCCGTGGTGTTTTTTGGGGCGTGACCGCTCAGGTGCCGCGCGCGGGAATGGTGGGGCCGATCAGGAAACGCTCCGACAGCGGCAGGCTGGCCGCTCCCAGCGCACGGGCATGAACGCCGACCGTTCCCTCCCGGATGCGCGGCAGGAGCAGGCCCTCGGCATCGATTTGCCGGATGGCCTCGCGCACGGCTTCGACCAGCCGCCCCCTGATGGCAGCAGGCATCCAGCCGTCGATGACCGCGGCTTCGAAGTCGATAACGGCGGTTGACGAAGCTATGGCGTAGGCAAGCGCGGCGGCTGCATCTTCAATCCACTCGTCGACGGCAGGCCCCAGATCACCCCATTCTTCCGGCGTGGTCCAAAGATGCGGGGCCTCGATGCCTCTTGCGTTGAGCCGCTTTTCAAGAACCGCGATGGACGCGATGTCGATGAGCTGGGTCGGCCTGTTACCGTTGCCGGGCACCAGCATGGAGCCAAGCGCACCGGCATTGCCGGTCGGGCCGCTGTAGAGACGACCGTCGAGCACGATGCCGCCGCCGGCGAAGGCGCCGATGTAGAAATAGACGAAGTCGCGCAGCGCGCCCGTCTGGCCGAATACCAGTTCGGCCCCGCAGGCGGAGGTGGCGTCGTTTTGCAGATAGACCGGAAAATCGCACAGGAGCTGGATTTCCGTGCGCATGTCGCGATGACGCCACTCGTCCATTACTTCGCGCGGTGCGCCCGCCGTATCGGCCCAGCTCCACAATTCGAAGGGCATGGCGATGCCGAGGCCGGCAATGCGCTTGTGTTGGGATGCGGTGAGGCTGCCACGCAGCTTCTCCATGCCCGTCGAAACGAACTCCACCGTGTCGCGCGGAACCGGGTAGCGATAGGAGAGCTGGAGGGAGGCGCGCGGTGTGCCGAGAAAATCGATCAGCACCAGATCGGAACTGCGCCGGCCGATCTTGAGGCCGATGAAGAAGGCGCCGTCCGGATTGAGCGACATGGGAACCGAAGGCTGGCCGATCTTGCCGCGCTGCGGCGCCTGTTTCAGAAGAAGCCCGTCATGCTCCAGCTCCCGCATGATGACCGACACGGTTTGCGCGGAAAGGCCGGTCATGCGCGCAATATCTGACTTTGACAGGCTGCCATGCAGGCGCACGAGCGACAGCACGAGCCGCTCGTTGTGGTCGCGCATTCCACTCTGGTTGGTGCCACGGTGAAAACGGCTTTCCGCCGCCTCGGGCGAGCCATGCTTTGCAGTGCCGGTTTCCACCGTAACAGGTCTCCCGCCAAATCTCCCGTCCTTTGGCAAGAATGTTAAATCGGCGCAATGGTGTCAATAATAAATAAGAGTGATTTAATTATTGACAGCCGTCCGCAACCTGTGTTTGGTTTTGCGCTGAGGGCGCGGCTGGGAGGCAGCGTGAGCGCTCGCATCATGGCCCGGCTTCTGTCCGGAGCCATAGTCATCTGGGAGGATGGAATGACGATTTCCGCGTTGAAAACCGCTCTGTTTTGCGCGACCGCTTTTGGCGTCGCCGCGCTTGCCGCGCCAGCCTCGGCTCAGGAGGTGGGCGCCTGCCTGATCACCAAGACCGACACCAATCCCTTCTTCGTCAAGATGAAGGAAGGCGCGACCGCCAAGGCGCAGGAACTGGGCATCAACCTGAAATCCTATGCTGGCAAGATCGACGGCGACAGCGAAAGCCAGGTGGCGGCAATCGAAAGCTGCATCGCCGACGGCGCCAGGGGCATCCTCATCACCGCCTCCGACACGGCCGGCATCGTGCCTTCGATCAAGAAGGCGCGCGACGCGGGCATTCTCGTCATCGCGCTGGATACGCCGCTGGAACCGGCGGATGCCGCCGACGCCACCTTCGCCACCGACAACCTGCTGGCCGGCGAACTGGTCGGCAAATGGGCGGCGGCGACGCTGGGCGAGGGCGCAAAGGATGCGAAGATCGCCTTCCTCAACCTGACGCCTTCCCAGCCCACTGTCGACGTGCTGCGCAACCAGGGCTTCATGAAGGGTTTCGGCATCGACACCAAGGACATCAACCGCATCGGTGACGAAGACGATGCGCGCATCGTCGGACACGATGTCACCAACGGCAACGAGGAAGGCGGCCGCAAGGCCATGGAGAACCTGCTCCAGAAGGACCCCTCGATAAATGTCGTCCATACCATCAACGAACCGGCGGCGGCCGGGGCCTATGAGGCGCTGAAGGCGGTCGGCATGGAAAGCAATGTGCTGATCGTCTCGGTCGACGGCGGCTGCCCCGGCGTCAAGAATGTCGAGGCGGGTGTCATCGGCGCGACCTCCCAGCAATATCCGCTGCTGATGGCTTCGCTCGGCATCGAGGCGATCAAGAAGTTCGCGGAGACCGGTGAGAAGCCGGAGGCCACGGAAGGCAAGAGCTTCGTCGACACGGGCGTGGCGCTGGTCACGGCCAAGCCGGTCGGGGGCGTCGACTCCATCGATGTCCAGAAGGGGCTGGAGCTGTGCTGGGGTTGATCTGACCGTGCCTGGGCACACTATCGCGGGGCGCGCGGGAAATCCGTGCGCCTCAGGTGAAAGCGCTCCGGGAAGGAGAGCCGGATGACCGAGGCGTCGGCACGCGGCGGGCAGCCGCAGGAATTCGAGAAGGTTCTGGCGGGCAGCGACACGGCTGTGGCGCAGTTCGAGAGCCACGACCGGACGGCGGTGGAGCGGCTCCAGCATTTCCTGCATTCGAGCCCGGCGGCGGTGCCGCTGATCGTGCTCATCGCCTCGCTGGCGGTCTTCGCCTTCGTTATCGGCTCGCGTTTCTTTTCGCCATTCTCGATGACGCTCATCCTCCAGCAGGTGGCGATCGTCGGCATCATCGGCGCGGCGCAGACCCTGGTGATCCTGACCGCCGGCATCGACCTCTCGGTCGGCGCCATCATGGTGCTGACCTCCGTGGCGATGGGCCAGTTCACCTTCCGCTACGGCCTGCCGGCGCCGGTCGCCATCCTGTGCGGCTTCGGCGTCGGTGCCGCCTGCGGCTTCCTCAACGGCTGGCTGGTTGCACGGGTCAAGCTGCCGCCCTTCATCGTCACGCTTGGCACCTGGCAGATCATTCTCGCCGCCAACTTCCTGTATTCGGCCAATGAAACCATACGCGCGCAGGACATCGAGGCGCAGGCGCCGCTTCTGCAATGGTTCGGCAACAATATCCGCATCGGCAACGCCGTCTTCACCTATGGCGTCATCGCCATGGTCGTGCTGGTTCTGGTGCTCTGGTACGTGCTCAACCACACGGCATGGGGCCGGCATGTCTATGCCGTGGGCGACGACCCGGAGGCGGCGGAGCTTTCGGGCGTCAACGTCAACCGCATGCTGTTGTCGGTCTATGTGCTGGCCGGGCTGATCTGCGCGCTGGCGGGCTGGGCGCTGATCGGCCGGCTGGGCTCGGTGTCGCCGACCTCCGGCCAGTTCGCCAATATCGAATCCATCACGGCGGTGGTGATCGGCGGCATATCGCTGTTTGGCGGGCGCGGTTCCATCCTCGGCATGCTGTTCGGCGCGCTGATCGTCGGCGTGTTCTCGCTGGCGCTGCGCCTGATCGGCACGGACCCGCAATGGACCTATCTGCTCATCGGCGTGCTGATCATCGCCGCAGTCACGGTGGACCAGTGGATCAGGAAGGTGGCCGGCTGATGCAAAGCGAACCTCTTCTCACGGCGCGCGGCCTGGTCAAGCGCTATGGCCGGGTGACGGCGCTCGACGCGGCCGACTTCGATCTCTATCCGGGCGAGATCCTGGCGGTGATCGGCGACAATGGCGCCGGCAAGTCCTCGCTGATCAAGGCGATCTCGGGCGCCATCACGCCCGATGAGGGGGAGATCAGGCTGGACGGCAAGCCCGTCGCCTTCCGCTCGCCCATGGAGGCGCGCGACGCCGGCATCGAGACCGTCTACCAGAATCTGGCGCTGTCGCCGGCCTTGTCGATTGCCGACAACATGTTCCTCGGCCGCGAGATCAGGCGGCCCGGCCCGCTCGGCAAATGGCTGCGCATGCTCGACCGCCCGGCAATGGAAAAACGGGCGCGGGCCATGCTTTCCGAACTCGGCCTGATGACCATCCAGAATATCGGGCAGGCGGTGGAAACGCTCTCCGGCGGCCAGCGGCAGGGCGTGGCGGTGGCGCGGGCGGCCGCCTTCGGCTCCAAGGTCGTCATCATGGACGAGCCCACGGCGGCGCTCGGCGTCAAGGAATCGCGGCGCGTGCTGGAACTGATCCTCGACGTGAAGAAGCGCGGCTTGCCCATTGTGCTGATCTCGCACAACATGCCGCATGTGTTCGAGGTGGCGGACCGCATCCACATCCACCGGCTGGGCCGGCGGCTTACCGTCATCGACCCCAGGCAATACACCATGTCGGACGCCGTGGCCTTCATGACCGGCGCCAAGCGGCCACCGGAAACTGCCGTCGCGGCCTGAATTGGGCCATCTTCACCGGCACTGTCGGAAAGCGTATCTGGATTGCGGATCGAAGTGCATGCCTGCGCGTTGATCCGCATCCGCACGCTTGTTTCCCGGAGAGGCAGACCCGACAGATGATCCGCACCGTTGCGACCACCCCGTTCGACGACCAGAAGCCGGGAACTTCCGGGCTGCGCAAGAAGGTGCCGGTGTTCCAGCAGGCGCACTATGCGGAGAATTTCATCCAGTCGATCTTCGACGCGCTCTCGGGTTTCGAGGGCAAGACGCTGGTGGTCGGCGGCGACGGCCGCTACTACAACCGCGAGGTGATCCAGAAGGTTATCGCCATGGCCGCCGCCAACGGCTTCGGCAAGCTGATGATCGGGCAGGGTGGCATCCTGTCGACACCGGCGGCCTCGCATCTCATCCGCAAATACAAGGCCCTCGGCGGCATCATTCTTTCCGCCAGCCACAATCCCGGCGGACCGAAGGAGGATTTCGGTATCAAGTACAACGCCGAAAACGGCGGTCCGGCGCCGGAAAAGATCACCGATGCGATTTATGCGCGCTCGAAGGAAATCCGCGAATACAGGATCGCGGATATCGATGAGGTGGACATCGACACGATCGGCAAGGTCGAGGTCGAAGGCATGACGGTGGAGGTCGTCGACCCGGTTCGGGACTATGCCGACATGATGGAAAGCCTTTTCGATTTCAACGCATTGCGCAAGCTTTTTGAATCGGGATTCCGCATGCGCTTCGACGCCATGCATGCGGTAACCGGGCCTTACGCGAAGGAGATCTTCGAGCGCCGACTGGGCGCGGCCGAAGGCACCTGCCGCAATTTTCGCCCGCTGCCGGATTTCGGTGGTCACCACCCCGATCCCAACCTCGTGCATGCCAGGCATCTTTACGACGAGATGATGGGGCCGGACGCCCCCGATTTCGGTGCCGCATCGGATGGCGACGGCGACCGCAACCTGATCATCGGCAAGGGCATCTTCGTCACCCCGTCGGATTCGCTGGCGCTGCTGGCGGCCAATGCCCGGGTGGCGCCGGCCTATACGGCGGGGCTGGCAGGCATCGCCCGCTCCATGCCGACCAGCGGCGCGGCCGACCGCGTGGCGCAGAAGCTCGGCATCGGCCTCTACGAGACGCCGACCGGATGGAAGTTCTTCGGCAACCTGCTCGATGCCGGCATGGCGACGATCTGCGGCGAGGAGAGCGCTGGCACCGGCTCCAGCCATGTCCGCGAGAAGGACGGGCTGTGGGCGGTGCTTTTGTGGCTCTCGATCCTTGCCGCGCGCGGCGAAAGCGTGAAGGAGGTCGTCGAGAAGCACTGGGCCGAGTTCGGCCGCAACTACTATTCGCGCCACGACTATGAAGAGGTCGAGACCACCCGCGCCAATGCGCTGATCGAGGAGTTGCGCGGCCGGCTGCCGGACCTGCCGGGAACGCAGGTACAGGGCCTCACGGTCGAGACGGCCGACGACTTCGCCTATCATGATCCCGTCGACGGCTCGGTCAGCGAGCATCAGGGCATCCGCATCCTGTTCGAAGGCGGGTCTCGGGTCGTTTTCCGCCTTTCGGGAACCGGCACCAGCGGCGCCACGCTGCGCGTCTATATCGAGCGCTACGAGCCCGACCCGGCAAGGCATGGGCTCGACACGCAGCAGGCGTTGGCCGACCTGATCGCGGCGGCCGACGAGATTGCCGGCATCGGCCGCCACACCGGCCGCGACCGGCCGAGCGTGATCACCTGAGTGAAGTTACTGCACCAGAACGGAACGGCCGCATGTGGCCCCGGTAACGCGCACGTCGGCTTGCCCGAGACTGACGCCCAGAAGGCTGAGCAGATTGTGGAGCAGCTTGTCCAGTGCCGGCGTGACAGCGCCAAGGGACAGTTTCACAGGCGGCTTGACCACACCCAGAAGCGAGTTGATGTTGATCGGCAGTCCCAGCGGCTCGACTGAAAGGCTGAGATCGTCGATCAGGCTGGATGTAAGCGATTCCGTATAGTCGCTGGTGGTGGCCGTTTTCGCAGTTTTGCTCAGAATATCGGCATGGGTGAAGGTGAGGGGGATGGGGGTTGTGTTGCCCATCCTGGCATGTGCGTAGCCCTTGATCTTGAGCAGATCGAGCTTGATGACGTACAGGATATTGAGACTTACGTCGGCCACAGCCACGGGACGGAAAAGCAATTTTCGGGTGAAGTCGGCGAAGCCGGAGCCATAGGCTTCCGCGATGTAGACTTCGGCAATGCCGGGGGTCGCGTCGACCTTTACCCTGAGGCTCTCCGGCCGGCCGGTCGGGCATTCGATCGACTTCAGCCGTGCCTCGGCATAGGCGACCTCGACATGCAGCGGCAGGTGGATCGACAAAAGATGGATGCCGCCGCCCAGGTTGGTCGCAAGAGGGCTGACGGTGGCGACGAGGCTTACGCGCGTCTGGGCCGTTCGCACGACCTTGCCCTCTTCGCCGACCGCCAGCCATGGCGAGCGCTGGGGTGGCTCGCCGATTGCAATATTGAGTTTGAGACCGCCGAGGCCCGGCAGCGTGCCGCCCAGACTGGCATCGACCATGTGTTCGCCATTGGCTATTGCCAGGCTGGCGGTCAGCATGGAAAGCACATTGGCCATTATGTCCAGACCGGCAGGACGCTGGCCGATGCCGAGCTTGCCTACCGAGCCGAGGTCGATCAGTGCGTTGAGCGACACGAGCAGGCTGGTGCTGGATTCCGCACCCAGCGTTTGCAACGCAATGCGACTGACGCTGTCGAGGCCGGGAACGTCGGCCATGGCAGCCGCGATCTGCCCGACCGTGGCTTTCGTGGACAACAGATCGGAATAGGTGACGGCGGTGGCCCCCGTGCGTATGGCTAAAGCATCGAGGAACGACAGAACGCTGACATCGGCCGATGCCAGCGCTTTGTAGTCCATGATGTCGAGGTTGATATTGCCGCCAAGCAGCGCCCCGAGCAGGGCATTTGCCAACCCGCCGTCCAGATTGACCAGACGTGAGCCTACGGAGAAGGCGGCCTCTGTCGTGGTGCTGGCAATGGCGGTGGTGCCGATTACCGGGGCAGGCATGACGCTGCCGCCAAAATAGAGGCTGCCGATCTTGCTCAGTGAAACCTGTACGGCATTGTAAGGCTGCTTGCCGGGTTCGAAGCGACTGGAACGCTCTCTGGACGGGTCGGGCGTGTAACGGCCGCGAACGACATCGGCCACCGGGCGGTTCGGCGAGGGTTTGGTGGTGTTTCCGGGGCTGCGGACCAGAACCTGACCGAGACCGTTGTCGGCAAATGTCGCCGCTACCGCTGCCTCCGCCTTGCTTATATTGCTCGTGGCTGCGATGGCCGCGATATCGGTTATGGCCTGCGCATGGCGACGTTCGGTATAGAGCGAGCCTTCATCGACGGCGAAGGCGGTGAGCACGATGGCGAAGGGCAGGGTGAGTGCGGTCATCACCGCGAAATTGCCATTTCTGCTGTTCAGGAACCGCTTTCCGGTGCGTTTTTTTAGGGGCAGCCCGTTGTCCATCATAGTCCTCCCAGTCTGATGGTGGATTGCCGCCTGATCGTCTTGCCCGGCATGTGAATGCCATGAAACAGTCCCCAGATCGGCAGGCTGGATGCGTCGTAGCTGACGGAAACCACGAACTGGCTTCCGTCTGCCATGCTGTCGCGGGCCTCGACTGTTAGCCTTGCCGGATTGATGAAGGCATAACCTGCGCCATTGCGGGCAATGAAATCCGTGGCAAGGGCGTTGCGTTCGCTGGCGGAAAGGCCGCTCATCGCAATCCGTGCTGCATCGGCGGCAAGTTGCTGCACCGAATGGCTCGCGCCGAAATAGATGCCATAGGCAATCATTCCGAGAAGCAGCATCAGGAAAATCGGTGAGAGGATCGCAAACTCGACGGCGGTTGCCGCCCGGTTGCATCGGCGAAATCGACCGAAACGGTCTATATGAAGCGAATCGTAGACCATGGGACAACCTATCTCGATTCATCTTTAAGATGCGTGAATCAATATATGCAACTTTAAGATGAAGAGGTTTATAGAGGGTTGCAATCTCCGAAGTCTCGCCGATCGCCCTTGCCCGATATGTTCAAGCTTATATAACCGTGGCGATGACACCGTTCTCCGGGATGCCCGTGATGCGCTTTTTCAGGTTTCTGCTCGTTGCCCTCGCCGGTCTGACTCTTCTGCTTGCGCCGGCTGTTGCACATGCCGCCCGCCAGTTCGTCGACGCGACCGGCAGAACCGTTGAGGTGCCCGACAAGATCGGGCGCGTGCTTGCGGCCGGCCCGCCCGCTTCGGTGCTGCTCTATGTGCTCTCGCCGGAAAAGATGGTGGGATGGGTGCGCAGCCCTTCCACCGCAGAGAAGGAGTTTCTGGCCGAACCCTATCGCGATCTGCCCGAAACCGGCCGCCTGACCGGACGCGGCAACACGGCCAACATCGAAATGGTGTTGTCGATGAAGCCGGACATCATCATCGATGTCGGCAGCGTCGATGCGACCTATGCCTCGCTGGCCGACCGGGTGCAGGAGCAGACCGGCATTCCCTATGTGCTGATCGATGGCGCGTTCGCGCGCACGCCTGAAACCCTGCGCGAAGTGGCCGTTCTGCTTGGCGTGGAGCAGCGTGGCGAGGAACTCGCTTCCTATGCCGCGGGCACAATGGACTGGCAGAAGGAGACGGTGGCCGACGTGGCAGACGAAAAACGTCCGCGCGTCTACTACGGTCGCGGGCCGGACGGGCTGGAGACCGGCGCAGCCGGATCGATCAACATGGAAATCCTCGACGTGGTGGGCGCGCGCAATGTTGCCGCGCTTGCCGGGTCGGGCGGCTTGTCAAACGTATCGATCGAGCAGGTGCTGGGCTGGAACCCGGATGTGATCCTGACGCTCAGCCCCGATTTCCACAAGTCGGTGATGAGCGACCCGACATGGGCCAATCTCGCGGCAGTGAAGGAGGGCAGGGTTTATCGGGCGCCGACGCTGCCCTTCGGCTGGTTCGACTCTCCCCCCGGGGTCAACCGCCTGATGGCGGTGACCTGGCTGACGGCGATACTCTATCCGGAAAAGGCGGAGTTCGATTTGCGCGAGCGCACCCGCGAATTCTATCATCTCTTTTATCAGGTGGACCTGACAGACGCCCAGCTTGACCGGCTTCTGGCGGATTCGGCAGCGCGATGAGCAGGGGCGAGGCGTTGTCCGCGATCGAAAAGCCGCGACGCGCCTCTCGTATGAAGGCGGTCTTGCCGGCTGTCCTGCTGGTGGTCGTGGTCGTGCTGGCGCTGTCGGCGGGAAAGTACGACGTTTCGCTTTCCGAGACAGGTCTGGTCGTCTGGTCACGCCTGACCGGAAACCCCAGCGGCCTCGACGCCACCATGGAAACGGTGGTGTGGAACGTGCGGCTGCCACGTGTGCTGGCCGGCCTGCTGGTCGGTGCCTCTCTGGCGGCCGCCGGCGCCGTCTATCAGGGCCTGTTCCGCAACCCGCTCGTCTCGCCGGACATTCTCGGCGTGTCGGCGGGCGCAAGCCTCGGCGCGGTCGGCGGCATTTTCTTCTCCTTGCCGGTTCTGGCGATACAGGGCATGGCCTTCGCGGGCGGGCTCGCGGCCGTGGCGATGGTCTATCTGGTCGGCTCCGTAGCGCGCGGCCGCGACCCCGTATTGGTGCTGGTGCTGGCGGGGGTGGCGATCGGCGCGCTTCTGGGCGCGTGCATCTCGCTCCTGAAAGTTCTGGCCGATCCTTACAATCAGCTTCCGGCCATCACCTTCTGGCTGCTCGGCAGCCTGGCCAGCATCACCCGCGGCGATGCGATCTCGATCCTGCCGGCCGTTCTTCTCGGCTTGGTGCCGATGGTTCTGCTGCGCTGGCGCATGAACCTGATGACGCTGGACGAGGAGGAGGCCCGCGCGCTAGGGATCGAGACCGGCCGGCTGCGCCTTTTGCTGATAGCGGCCGCAACGCTGATGACGGCGGCAGCCGTTTCGGTGTCCGGCATCATCGGCTGGGTCGGTTTGGTCATGCCGCACATTGCCCGCAGTCTTGTCGGGCCGGATTTCGGCCGCCTTCTGCCGGCTTCCCTGATGCTGGGCGGGGGCTATCTCGTCGGCGTCGATGCGCTGGCACGGACCGTAGCCCAGATCGAGGTGCCGCTCGGCATTCTGACGGCGGTGATCGGCGCGCCGTTCTTCCTGTGGCTGCTGGCAAGCGGCAGGCGCGGCTGGCAATGATGATGGCGGCGCAGGACCTCGCTTTCGGCTACCGGGGTACTCCGGTGGGGCAGGGGGTGACGCTCGCCGTTGAGGCGGGGCGGGTACTCTGCCTTCTGGGGCCGAACGGTTGCGGAAAGACAACGCTGTTTCGCACCCTGCTCGGCCTGCTGCCGCCGCTGGGCGGTAAGCTGGAACTGCATGGGCGGCCGGTCATGGAGTTCAGCCGTTCGGAATTTGCCCGTCACGTCGCCTATGTGCCGCAGGCCGGGTCCAGCTACTTCCCGTTCAGCGTCATCGATGTGGTGACCATGGCGCGCGCCAGTCGCATCGGCGCCTTCGCCACGCCTTCCGCTCATGACCGGCAGATCGCGCAGGACGCTCTGGAACGCCTTGGCCTTCAGCATCTTGCCCGGCGATCCTTTACCGAGATCAGCGGCGGCGAGCGGTAGATGACGCTGATCGCGCGGGCTCTGGCGCAGGAGGCGGAACTCGTCATCATGGACGAACCGACCGCCAGTCTGGACTTCGGCAACCAGGCAAAGGTTCTGGACTGCATCAACGAACTGCGCGGCTCCGGCCTTGCAATCGTGCTCTCCACGCACGATCCCGGCCATGCCTTTGCCTGCGCCGACAACGTGGCGTTGATGAAAAGAGGGCAGATCGTGGGCGAAGGGGCGCCACAGGCCGCCGTCACGCCGGTCGCGCTGCACAATCTTTATGGCGTCGAGGTTGCCGTGGAATTCATGGCGGGAGCCGGGCGCAGCATATGCGCGCCGGCACTCGGCCGCTTCAGGCAGGAGTGACGGGAATGGTAAGGGAAAACGAAATCCGCCCGGGCGAGCGAGCCGTGGACGTGCCGCCCGCCACCGATGCCGGGCTGGTGTTCATCGGGCGCATCCACACACCCTGGACCTCGCGCATGGCGACGCCGCGGCAGGGGCGTCGCGACGGGCCCATCTGCCGCATCGAGGTTTTCGAACCATGGGTCGGGGCGCTGGCGAATATCGAGGAGTTCGAGGAACTGGAGGTGCTCTACTGGCTGCACCTGTCGCGGCGCGATCTGGTGCTGCAAAGCCCGGCGAGCGACGGAACGACACGCGGCACCTTTTCCATCCGTTCGCCAGCGCGGCCCAACCCCATCGGCACTTCCATCGTCAGGCTGGTCGGGTGCGAGGCGAATAGCCTGCTTGTGCAGGGAATGGATTGCCTGGACGGCACCCCCTTGCTGGACCTGAAGCCCGAACGCACCGGCTTCAAGCCAATCGCCCCGCCTCAGCCGGGCG
The DNA here is from genome assembly GCA_022833215.1 of Mesorhizobium sp. Taxonomy (GTDB): domain Bacteria; phylum Pseudomonadota; class Alphaproteobacteria; order Rhizobiales; family Rhizobiaceae; genus Mesorhizobium. Next base: position 46,956 of record JAIPUZ010000084.1, read on the forward strand.
ATTTCGAGACCGGCTGAAGGCGTGTGAGCCCCTGAAAGAACTGCCGGCAATCGATATTGGCGGCAGTTCTTCTTGGCGCGCGTTTCAGAACGTCACACGCGAATTGAGGTAGAAAGTGCGTCCCGGCTCGGGGAACCCGTCAGCCAGCTCGTAGTTGCGGTCGAAGATGTTGCGAACGCCAGCGGTGAACGACATCTGATCGTTGAACTCGTAGTGGACATTGAGGTTCGCGAGACCAAAGCCGGGCTTGGTTGCAAATTTACCTCCGCTGATGCTCGCCCAGCGTGAGCTCGACAACTCGACGCCCGGGGTGATGGTCAGCTTCTCGACCGGACGCCAGTGCGCATAGAGATAGGCGATATGTTCTGGCCGGCCATCGGGTTTCAGGTCCGGGTTTCCAGGGTTGCGTAGCTCGCTTTTGAGGAGGGTGTAGTTTCCGCCCAGCGTCAGCCACGACAGCATGTCCCATTCGCCCGAAACCTCGAAGCCATAGTAGGTGGCTTTGCCGATATTCTGAGACTGTTTGCAATCTTTCGTTTCATCTTCAGGGCATGCGAAGCCGCCGATGGATTCAATGGCATTTCCAACCCGGCTGTAGAAAACAGCGCCGCCAGCTCTTGCATCGCCGTTCAGCAGGTTGGCGGAGCCGCCGATCTCGTAGTTGACCGCACGTTCCGGCCCCAGATTGGGGTTCTCGATATAATTGCCCCGGCGCGAGCTGTAGCGCTCGAACAGGGTTGGAAAACGCGTGCGATTGGAAATGCTGGCATGCAACTCCGTGTCAGCTGTCGGACGCCAGATAGCAGCTCCCTGCCAGTTGAAGGCGTGGTTATCGAATAGGGGAAACTCGCCGAATTCCTTGTTGGAATAGTATTCTGCGCGCCGTGTCTTGTACCAGTCGTAGCTGACGCCTCCCACCAGATCGAGCGTATCCGTGGCGTGAAAAGTGTTCTCGGCAGCCACCGACCACGTGTCTTCGATCCGGCGCTGCAGGGGGAATATGTCCGCCGGCGTGACATCCGGCGCATAGTGGCTCCACCGCCTGTGAACGTCTCGGCGATAGTGGAAAGCCGTCTTCAGCGTATTCATGGGGATCAGTTCAGTTCCGCCTTCGATGCTGAAGCCATAGGCGTAGTCGTTGTAGTAGCTGTTTTCCGAATCCTTGGTCTTCTGCTCGCTAAACGTCGAATCGTCGAAGAAGGCACCGCGGTTGTCGAAGGTATTATAATAGGACTTCGTTTTGATGTAGGACGCATCGCCTATCTGCGTATGCGAGTTGAACGATGCCGTCGAAACGTCCCACTGGGGCCAGGACCAGTTGTTCTGATACTTGCCGGTTATCGGTGACGGGGTGATGCCGCGCACATTGTCGCGAACGTGATAGGGGGCGCCTTTGTCGCCTTCCTGCTTCGTATAGCTGACAACATATTCATCTGTGTCGTTTGGCGTGAAACCTGCCTTGAGGTTGATGCGCCAGTCTTTCGTCTGGCTGAAATCGCGTTTTCCGGATTCCTGCACAGGATCACCGTTGCCGACGGGAACAGGATCGTACTTGCGGGACAGGAACCAGCCGTCACTGTCACGAAGAGAACCGCTTGCCTGCAGGTAGAACATATCCTGACGGGTGCCGACGGCACCGAACAGGTTGTGGGCGGAAAGATGCCCGGTGTTGCCGAACTCGACACCCGCGCGCAACTCGCCTTCAAGCTCCTTTGTGGGCTTGCGTGTTACAAGATTGATCTGGCCCCCCATTCCGCCGGGCCCATTCAGCACTGAGGCATAGCCTTTGTGAACCTGAATTTCGGCAAGATCCGGGGTCAGGAACCTGCCGTAGTCGAGCCGGTTGTCGGCAGGCAGGTAGATGCGGACGCCATCGATTGACAAAGGTACGCGCCAGCGGTCGAAACCGCGCACATACACCATGCGCTCGTTTCTCTGGCCGCCGGAGTTGGTGGATTCCACGCCGGGAACGGTGCGTAGTGCATCATCCAGCGTGTTGCGGTTCTGGCCACGTACGTCTTCTGCGGAAACCACGCTCTGCGAAACCGCCTGACCGCTGGTTCCTCCAGCCTGCCGGTCGCCATAGACGTCGATGCGCCCCAGAACGAAAACGTCCTCATCGGCCTTTCTGGCGCGAGGCTTCTTGTCCTTCTCGTTGGACCGCACCCCGGAAATTTCTTCGCCGGCTGGCTGCGCCGAAGCGCTCTGAGCGGACAGGATCGTTGCCAACGCGGTTATCGTTGACCCAATCAGGATATATCGCAATTGATTCTTCCCCTAAGAAAATTCAAATAGATAATGATAGTTCGATACGAAATTTCATCCTTCAGAATCGAATTGTTATATTCATAAAAATATATCGATGCCCTGCGCAAGGGCAGTTGATTGGACCAGAGGGTGCGGTGGATTGTCACCCGCAGGACCATTGCGGATGATTGGGCGCTTCTCTATATCGATAGCACCCTACTAAATAGGAGTGTTTTTAAATGGACGCTGGCGAGCAGTTCGCCGTCGAGCTGGCTCGTGTGAGCCGGCAATGGCGCAAACGCATCGATGAGAGATTGCGCCATCTCGATCTCACGCAGGCGCGCTGGATGGTGCTTTTGCAGCTTTCGCGCATGGGCGCGCCGGTGTCGCAGCGCGAGCTGGCGGACATCATCGGCGTCGAGGGGCCCACATTGGTGCGGGTTCTGGACAATCTCGAACGGCAGGGCCTCGTGGAGAGGCGCGCTTGCCAGGCCGACAGGCGCGTCAAGCTGATCGAACTGGCGGAAGGCGCCGGGCCCGTGATCGCCGAGATCGGTCGCATTGCCGCCGGCCTGCGACAGGAATTGCTGGAAGGTGTGCCCGCCGGGGAATTGGAACGGGCGCGCGAGCTTTTGAAAATCATTGCGGATCGTTTGGAGTCTGGACCCCGTGGATAAGGTTGTGGAACTGCGCAAGGACGAAGAAGTGGCCGAGGCCGGACAGCAGGAGACCTCCAGCGCTCGCCCCTCTTCCCCTCCGAGGAGGGTTCGCGGGCGTATCGGTGGCGGCAGGGCGAAGCTTGCTCTGCTGATCGTGGCGCTGGTCCTGGCGACGCTGACGATATGGCCATGGCTGTCACATCGCTGGACCCATGTCGCGATCAACGATTCCCGCATCGCGGCCAATCTCGTCACTGTTGGCAGTGAGGTCAGCGGCAGGGTGTCCTCGATCGAGGTCATTGCCGGCGACAAGGTCAGGAAGGGCGATCTTCTGGCTTCGATCGACAGCGAGAACGCCACCCTCGAACTGGCCGCGCTGGATGCCCAGATCGACGGTGTGAGCGCACAGCAGGCGCAGCTGCGCGCCCAGCAGGATATGGTTCGCACCCAGGTGACGGCCAGACTGGCGGCCGGTGAAGCGCAACTGACTGCGGCCGAGGCCAACCATCGCGCCAGCGAAGCCGGTCTCGTGAATGCCCGCAGCCGTTTCGAACGTGTGAACCGGCTTGCCAGCAGCAAGATCACGTCCGAGCAGGTTCTGGAGGAGGCGCAGGCGGCGCTCTCCACGGCCACGGAGCAGGAGAAATCGGCAGCCGCCGCCATTGCCACCGCCCGGGCCAATCTGGACGTGGCAAAGGCCGAGGAAGCCCAGATCGCGGTGCTTGAACGCCAGATCGCCGTTCTGGAAAGCCAGAAGGCGGCTCTGGCCGCCCAGCGTGGCCAGAAGGAGGTCGATCTGCGCAAGCGGGAGATCCGCGCCCAGTTCGACGGTGTCATCGACAGCACCTTCATCGAGGCCGGCGAATATGTCGGACCGGGCACGCGGCTGCTCATCTATCACGACCCGAACGTGATCTGGGTCGATGCCAATGTGAAGGAAACCGATTTCGGCCGCGTGAAGCTCGGTGCGCCGGCAGCCATCACGGTTGATGCCTATCCGCAGCTCAAGGTCGAAGGCAAGGTGGCGCGCATCGGCGAGGCGGCGACCAGCCAGTTCGCTCTGCTGCCGAGCCCCAATCCCAGCGGCAATTTCACCAAGATCACCCAGCGCCTGCCGATCCGCATCGAGATTGACCAGCGGGACGGGCTGTTGCGGCCGGGAATGATGGTGGAAGTGAGCGTCGATGTCGTCAATTGAAGGTCTTTTTGACCGCTATGGGCCGTCCTACCGGTGGTTCGCTACCGGAACGGTGATGATCGCGACGATCGCGGTCGTGCTTTCGACGACCATAGTCAACGTCGCCATCCCCGATGTCATGGGGGCATTCGGCATCAGTCAGGTGCAGGCGCAGTGGCTGTCCACCGGCTTTCTTGCCGCTATGACGGCAACCATGCTGGTGACCGACTGGGCCGACCGCGCCTTCGGCCAGCGCGCGACCATGGTGGGGGCTCTGGCGATCTTCATGGCCGGCTCGGTGCTCGGCGGCATAGCGCCGAACGAGACCGTGCTGACGATCGCGCGCGTCATTCAGGGAGCGGCGGCAGGCGTCGTGCAGCCGCTTGCCATGATCCTTCTCTTTCAGGTCTTTCCGCCGAACCAGCGCGGCGCGGCCATGGGCATTTTCGGCATCGGCGTGGTGCTTGCTCCGGCACTCGGACCATGGATCGGCGGTCTGCTGATCGACGCGTTCAGCTGGCGATATGTGTTCTATCTCGGCATTCCGTTCGCCATCGTGGGCATCTTGCTGGCCAACCTTTTTCTGCCGGTCAGGAAAGATACCGGCCCCCGCCCGGGGTTCGACTGGGGCGGTATGGTTCTGCTGTGCATATTCCTCGGGACGTTGCTCAATGCGCTGACCAATGCCCAGCGCCTTGGCTGGTCTTCCGACCCGATCCTCATCCAGTTCGCCGTTGCCGTGGCGGCCCTGGCAGGCTTCGTCTGGTGGGAAATGACGACCGGCAGGCCGATGCTGGATCTTCGCCTGTTCGCCAATGTGCCCTTTTCCTCGGCCTCGCTGGTCGCCTTCATCATGGGCGCCGGCCTGTTCGGCTCGACCTATCTGGTGCCGCTTTTCGTGCAGACCATTCAGGGCCTGACTCCCACGCAGGCCGGACTGCTGCTGATGCCTTCGGGCTTCGTGCTGGTGTTGATCTTTCCGATCGCGGGCCGGCTGTCCGACAAGGTGCCCGCCGGCTATCTCATCGGGGCGGGCATGCTGATCTTCGCATGGTCCTCCTGGCTGACCGTTTCGGTGAGCGTGGACACCGCTTTCTGGACACTTGCATGGTGGGTGGTCATTTCGCGGATCGGGCTCGGGTTGCTTTTTCCCTCGCTAACCGCAGGATCGCTCAAGGTGTTGCCCCGCGAACTGGTGGCTCAGGGATCTGGTGCGATCAACTTCATCCGGCAGCTTGGCGGGGCTTTCGGCGTCAACCTTCTGGCCGTCTTTCTGGAACGGCGCACCGTCTACCATTCAGACGCATTGACGGCCACGCAGACGAGCCACAACCCCGCCACCATGGACCTGCTCCAGACTGTCGCGGGGATGGCGAAGGCCGGCGGGCTTCCCGACTATCAGCAGCTTCCCGCTGCGATCCAGTTCCTCGGGCAGGTGATCTCGATTCAGGCCAACACGCTGGCCTTCCATGATGGCTTCCTGATCGTCACACTGGTGTTCCTGGTTGCGCTGATCCCGACATGGATGCTGCATCGCGCGCAACGCAAGCCGCACGGTATCTGAGCTTCATCGCTTCCGGCGGGGGAACGGCATGGCTCGATCTGAGGCGGGGTGTTAGCCTTGAAGCCCGTCGGACGGGTGATTCCGTATCAATTCAGCACAATATCCATGGCATGAGATGTGCATGTCCTGTCATGCCGGCCTTGCCGGTGGCCTGACGCAGAGCGGGCCGGCTGTCGGGGTGGCTGGGCTTGGGCACCCCGGCAGTCGCACATTAACAAACGGGAGCTGCAAGCGCCTTGCGGCAATCATTTGTTAACCATAGCGACCTAACCAATTCAGACAGATAAACTGAATTCGGACGGGTCGATGTCAATTTCACGCAGAGGTTTCATTATTGGCCTGCCATTGTTCATGGCCGGGTGCGCGACCTCTCAATATGCCAGCTATGGCCCCATTCAGGGCGAACGCTTCCCGGTTGCCGCGATACCCGCATCCGAGATCAGGCCGGAACTGCGGCGCAGCGAAGTTGCCTTCGGCGGCGACTATCCTGCCGGTACCATCGTGGTGAACACGCCTGAGCGCCGGCTTTATTATGTTCTGGGGAACGGGCGGGCGATCCGTTACGGCATCGGCGTTGGCCGCGAGGGTCTCGCGCTGCGGGGCAACGCCACGATCGGACGGAAGGCCGAGTGGCCGAGCTGGACCCCGACGGCGAACATGATGCGCCGCGACCCCCGTAACCGGCGATATGCCGGCGGTGTCCCGGGCGGACCGAACAATCCGCTGGGCGCGCGGGCGCTATATCTCTACCGCGATGGTCGCGACACGATGTTCCGCATCCACGGCACCAACCAGCCGAGCACTATCGGCAAGGCGGTTTCCAGCGGTTGCATCCGCATGCTCAATCACGATGTGATCGACCTCTACGCACGCGTCGCGCCGGGCACGAGAGTGGTCGTCATCCAGGCCTGAACGGCCATCTATTTCATCTGGCCGACCATTCGCGTCAGTGCCGAAAAGGCCGGAAGCTCCGTTTCCGGCTGGCACTGGTTGGCGAGTTGCAACAACCGGATGGGAAAAGCGATCGCCTCCCTGTGGGAAGGCGGCAACTCGTTCGACCGGTTTTCGCTGGCTTCGGCGGCCTGAAGGGCGGCATCCAGCTCCTCGATGGTCAGGACGCCCTTCTGAACAAGCAGATGATTGATGGCGGCAATCGCCATCAACAGCCCTTCAAGTTGCAAGTTGGCTACATTCATGGCCGTTGCTCCCTTCAGGGAAGCATACAACGGAATGCTGCGGCTGCCGATTCCAACGTTGGAGGACACAAACCTGGCCTGAGGCGCGGTCGGATCAACGGTAGCGGGAAGATCTTCGGGAAGGTGTGAAGAGAGGTCTCTAACCCTCTGATTTTCTGGTCGGAGTGGCAGGATTTGAACCTGCGACCCCATCGTCCCGAACGATGTGCGCTACCAGGCTGCGCTACACTCCGTGACCAGTGGCCGGGCTTATAGCGCTGCGATTTCAATCCTGCAAGCGTCAATGACACGACAATTCGCCGGTTTGTGACGATTGTTTGTGCAAGAGCCGGGAAGGTGAGAGGATAACCCCCTTTAAAGGCTTTGCTGCTAGGCAAGCTGACACAATTGCATATGAAAGGTGCGGGGAGCCTCTCAAGTGAAGCTGACCATTGTGGAACAGGCGCGGCCGAATACCTTCGAGTTCGAGACCGCGGCTTTGATAAAGCCGACCGGCTTTCGCGAGTATGACGCGCGCTGGTGGTTCGGCAGGCCGGGCGCGGAAAAGGAGCCGGAGCTGAACCTCATCGGCGTGCAGACGCTGGGCATGGGGCTCGCGACGCTGATCCGGCGCATGGGCATCGCCCCCGAGATCGTCACGGGACATGACTTCCGCGAATATTCGCTGGCCATCAAGCTGGCGCTGGTGTCGGGCCTGATGGCTGCCGGCGCGAAGGTGAAGGACATCGGGCTCGCCCTTTCCCCCATGGCCTATTTCGCCCAGTTTGCGCTCGATACGCCTTCGGTGGCCATGGTGACCGCCTCGCACAACGAGAATGGCTGGACCGGCGTGAAGATGGGCGCGCAGCGGCCCCTAACCTTCGGCCCGGACGAGATGACGGCGCTGAAGAACATCGTGCTGGGCGGCGATTTCGATCTCGTTGGCGGCGGTTCCTATGAGATGATACGCGGTTTTCGCGAAACCTATCTCGACGACCTCGTCTCCGGAAAGCGAATCGGCCGCAAGCTCAGGGTTGTCGCCGCCTGCGGCAACGGCACGGCTGGCGCTTTTGCGCCCGAAGCGCTGGAGCGGATCGGTTGCGAGGTCATCCCCCTCGACGTGGAACTCGACCACAGCTTCCCGCGCTACAATCCAAATCCCGAGGACATGCAGATGCTGCATGCGATCCGCGACAAGGTGCTGGAAACGGGCGCCGATGTCGGCCTCGGCTTCGATGGCGATGGCGACCGCTGCGGCGTGGTCGACAATGAGGGCAACGAGATCTTCGCCGACAAGGTGGGCGTGATGCTGGCGCGCGACATTTCGCGGCTTCATCCGGGCTCGACCTTCGTGGTGGACGTGAAGTCGACGGGCCTGTTCAAAACCGACCCGCAATTGCAGGCGCAAGGGGCGACAACGGATTACTGGAAGACCGGCCATTCCTACATCAAACGACGGGTGGCCGAACTCGGGGCCATCGCCGGCTTCGAGAAATCCGGCCACTTCTTCTTCAATCCGCCCATCGGGCGCGGCTATGACGATGGGCTGGTGACGGCGATTGCCGTGTGCGGCATGCTCGACCGCAATCCGGCCAAGTCCATGGCCGACCTCTATCGCGACCTGCCTGTCACCTACGGCACGCCGACCATGTCGCCGCATTGCGACGACGAGTTGAAATATGGCGTGGTCGAGCGCGTGCTCTCCGATTTCGAACGCATGAAGGCGGCCGGAGAGCGCTTCGCCGGGCAGGCCATCTCCGACCTGGTGACCGTGAATGGCGTGCGCGTCGTGGCCGAAGACGGCACATGGGGGCTGGTGCGGGCCTCGTCGAACAAGCCGGAACTCGTCGTGGTGGTAGAAAGCCCGGTCTCGGCGGAAAGGCGGCGCGAAATGTTCGAGGCGCTGGACGCCGTGCTGCGGCGCAGTCCGGAAGTCGGCCCCTACAACCAGACTTTCTGAGTGACATGATGAGCGAACGCATTGCCTGTTTCGTGATGAGCGGTGGCGTGGGTTCGCGCCTGTGGCCACTCTCGCGCGAGGATAATCCCAAGCAGTTCCATGACCTGTCGGGCGATGGCTCGATGCTTGCCAAGACGTTGCGCCGCATGACCGGGCGCACTGCCGGTGCTGCCCCGGTATTCCTGATCGCATCCGAACGCCATGCCGGGCGTGTGCACGGCGACATAAACGGAATCGATCTTGCCGGGGGCGGGGTGCTGTTCGAGCCGGTGGGGCGCAACACCGCCGCTGCCGTGGCGCTGGCGACATTGCGCACGCTGGCGGATTTCGGCGACAGCCTCATTCTGGTGGTGCCGTCCGATCACGAGATTTCCACCACCGCGCAGTTCTGGCAGACGGTGGAGCAGGGCGTGCCGGCGGCAGGCGAGGGGCGGCTGGTGGTGTTCGGCATTCGCCCCGACCAGCCCGAGACCGGCTATGGCTATATCGAGGTTGGCGCGGAAAATAGCGGCGTCTTCGATGTTTCGCGCTTCGTGGAGAAGCCGGATCTCGAAACGGCGCAGAAATATGTCGCAGCAGGCAATTACTACTGGAATGCCGGCATTTTCCTGTTCCGGGCGAGCGTCATGCGCGACGCCTTCCTGCGCTTCCAGCCGGAAATCTGGAAGGCCACGGAAAAGGCTTTCGAGGCAGCGACCAGCGACCTTTCCGGTCTCTACATGCCGGAAGAGCTCTATGCGGCAATCCCTTCCGATTCCATCGACTATGCGGTGATGGAGCGTGCCGAGGGCATCGCCATGGTGCCGGCAGGTTTCCGCTGGAACGACCTCGGTTCATGGCAATCCCTGCTCGATGTCGGACCTTCGGATGAAAACGGCAATGTCATTATCGGCGATGTCGTCGCCATCGATTGCCAGAATTCCTATATCCGCAGCCACGGGCGGCTTCTGTCGGCGGTGGGGCTGAAGGACACGGCGGTGGTCGCTACCGCGGACGCGACCTTCGTGGCCCCGGTGTCGCACAGCCAGAATGTGCGCAAGGTGGTGCAGCAGCTTGAAAAGAGCGGCCGGCTGGAAACGCGGTTCACGCCCTCGCACGACCGGGTGGTGGAAAGCGGCGCATGGCGCGGGCGGGTGCGGCACTGGCTGTTCGAGGAAGCGCTGCCGCTTTGGTCCACTGTGGGGGTCGATGATCGCCACGGCGGGTTCCATGAGGCTCTGGGCCTCGATGCGGTGCCGCTGGCCAGACCGAAGCGCATGCGCACCATGGCGCGGCAGGTCTATGGCTTTGCCGTGGCCAAGGCACGCGGCTGGGACGGCCCCGCAGACCTGCTGATCTCCCATGGGCTGGACTTCATGTCGCGCGGCCGCACCGACCGGGGCGGCTGGGCTCGAACCTTCAACGTGGACGGTTCGGTGAGCGATGCGACGGAAGACGCCTACGACCATTCCTGCGTGTTGCTGGCGCTGGCCCACGCTCATATGTGCGGCAATCCGGATGCGTTGCAGCTCGGCCGTGAGACATTCGCTTTCCTTGACGAGCATCTCGAAGACAGCAGCCTTGCCGGTTTCCTCGAGGCGCCGGAGGGGGGCAGCCTGCGCCGCTCCAATCCGCACATGCATCTGCTGGAGGCGTTTCTCGCCTGGCATGAGGCGACCGGCGACCGAACCTACCTGCGTCGCGCGGCCCGCATCGTCGACCTGTTCCGCAGCTACTTCTTCGATGCGGACAGCTGGACCGTGGGCGAATATTTCGGGGATGGCTGGGCCCCCGCGCCGGATGGCAAAGGCGACTGGACGGAACCGGGCCACCATTTCGAATGGGCGTCGCTGCTGATAGACTTCTCCAATCGCAGCGGCCAGACCAGCCTGACAACCTATGCCCGCAAGCTCTATGCCTCGGCCGTCGCCAATGGTCTCAACAGGGCGACGGGGCTCGCCTACGGCGCGGTATCGAAGCAGGGCATGCCGCTCGATCTGGTGTCGCGAAGCTGGCCACAGACGGAGGCGATCAAGGCTTCCATCGCGCTCGACAGGGCGGACGGGCCTGACCTGAAGCCGGAGATCGAGGCGCGCGTGGGCCGCCTGTTCCGCTGGCATATTGATCCGGCGCCGGTCGGGCTGTGGATCGACCGTATCGACGAGCGCGGCCGCTCGGTGGCGACCGAGGTGCCGGCTTCTATCTTCTACCACCTCGTCTATGCCCTGATGCAGTATCTGGATGCGACGGTGGAGAACGGTCAGTAGGGGCTGTCGACGTCGCCGGTCTCCACATAGACCGACTTGATCTGCGAATAGTGCTGGAGCGCGGCCAGAGAGTTTTCGCGCCCGATACCAGACTGCTTGTAGCCACCGAACGGCATCTCGACCGGGGTGAGATTGTAGGCGTTGATCCAGCAGGTGCCCGCCTGCAATTCGCCGATAACACGGTGGGCGCGTGCCATGTCGCCGGTGAAGACGCCGGCGGCGAGGCCGAACTCCGTGCCGTTTGCGCGGTTTATCACCTCGTCCTCGTCCGCGAAGGAAAGAACGCTCATCACCGGCCCGAAGATTTCCTCGCGCGCGATGCGCATGTCATCGGTCACGCCGGTGAAGACGGTCGGCTCCACGAAGAAGCCGCTGTCGAAACCTTGCAGGGCAGGCGCGTTGCCACCGCAGGCGAGTGTCGCGCCATCATGCTTGCCGGCCTCGATATAGGACAGCACGCGCTCATGCTGGGCCTTGCTGACCAGCGGCCCCATCTGGGTTTCGGGATCGAGCGGATCGCCGATGCGGATTTTCTTGGTGCGTTCGACAAGGCGCTCGACGAAGCGGTCGTGCAGGCCCTTCTGGACGAAAACGCGGGTGCCGTTGGAGCAGACCTGTCCGGTGGAATAGAAATTGCCGAGCATTGCCCCGCCGATGGCGTTTTCGAGGTCGGCATCATCGAAGACGATGAGCGGCGACTTGCCGCCGAGTTCCATGGTGGCGTGCTTCATCTCCGCGCCGGCCTGCGCCAGAACGCGCTTGCCGGTGGCGACCGAGCCGGTGACCGATACCTTGGCGACGGAGGGATGGCCGACCAGTGCCGCGCCGACCTCGCCATAGCCCTGCACCACGTTGAACAAGCCATCGGGCAGGCCGGCCTCGGAATAGATTTCGGCCAGCGCCAGCGCCGAAAGCGGCGTGTTCTCGGACGGCTTGAAGACCATGGCGTTGCCCATGGCGAGCGCCGGGGCCGATTTCCAGCCGGCGATCTGGATCGGATAGTTCCAGGCGCCGATGCCGATGCAGACGCCGAGCGGTTCGCGCCGCGTATAGGCGAAGGGGCCGCCGAGGTCGATGAACTCGCCATTGAAGCTGGCGACGGCGCCTGCGAAATATTCGAGGCAATCGGCTGCGGAAGGGGCGTCGGCGACCAGCGTTTCCTGAATGGCCTTGCCGGTGTCGAGCGTTTCGAGCCGCGCCAGCGCCTCGTTGCGCTCGCGCAATATGTCGGCGGCGCGGCGCAGGATGCGGCCGCGCTCGACCGGCTTGATGCGTGCCCATTCGGCCTGCGCGGCGCGCGCGGATTCTATAGCCAGCTCTATGATGTTGGGCGTCGCCGCATGAAGCGTGGCGATGCGCTCGCCGGTGGCCGGATAGATGACGGCGATTTCCACGCCGCGGTCGTCGTCGATATAGCGTCCGTTGACATAGTGGGAGGCGGTTGGCTGGGCGCGCATGGCAGGCTCCGGTAATTCCATCTCGGATCGGGTGGAGGGACTTTGGCTTATCTGTCCGACTGTTGCCAGCGCGGATTGATCCACGGCTCCTGATTGGACGGCGGCAGCGGGGTGCGGCCCAGAATATGATCGGCGGCTTTCTCGCCGGTCATGATCGAAGGTCCGTTGAGATTGCCGTTGGTGATGCGCGGAAAGATCGAGGAATCCGCCACCCGCAGCCCTTCCACGCCGATGACCCGGCATTCCGGGTCCACCACACTCATGGGATCGTCGGTGTGGCCCATGCGGCAGGTACCGCAAGGATGCAGCGCGCTCTCGGCATGTTCGCGAATGAAGGCATCGAGTTCCTCGTCGGTCTGCACATCGCTGCCGGGAGAAATCTCCTTGCCGCGGTAGGGGTCGAAGGCGGATTGGCCAAAGATCTCGCGTGTGAGGCGGATGCAGTGGCGGAACTCCGTCCAGTCGTCCGGATGGGACATGTAGTTGAAGCGGATGACTGGCTTGTCCCATGCATCGGGCGAGCGCAGCGTGACGCTGCCGCGCGATTTGGAACGCATCGGTCCGACATGGGCCTGGAAGCCGTGCGTGTTGGCCACCGCCTTGCCGTCGTAGCGCACGGCGGCGGGGATGAAATGATACTGGATATCGGGATAGTCGATGCCCGCAGCCGAACGCAGGAAAGCTGCCGCCTCGAAATGGTTGGTGGCGCCGAGCCCGCTCTTGAACAGCAGCCACCGCGCGCCGATGAGCGCCTTGGAGAAGGGATTGAGAACGGAGTTCAGCGTGATCGGCTGTGTCGATTCCTGCTGGATGTAAAGTTCGAGATGGTCCTGCAGATTGGCCCCGACGCCGGGCCGGTCGGCAACCACGGCGATGCCGTTGTCCTGCAGGTGTTGGGCAGGGCCGATGCCCGACAGCATCAGGATTTTCGGTGAGTTGATCGACGATGCTGCGACGATCACTTCACGCCGTGCCTTAACGACTTGAATCTGTCCGCGAGCTTCGATCTCGACGCCGGTGGCGCGTTGATTCTCGATGACGATTTTCCGCGCGAAGCCGCTGATCAGGTTAACGTTTTTCCGTTTCAGGGCAGGGCGCAGATAGGCATTGGCGGTGGACCAGCGGCGGCCGCGATGGATGGTCTGTTCCATCGGCCCGAAACCTTCCTGCTTCGAGCCGTTGTAGTCGTGCGTCAGTTCGAAGCCCGCCTGCCGGCCGGCCTCGATGAAGGCGGCATAGAGCGGGTTCTCGCGCTTGCCGCGCTGGACGTGCAGCGGCCCGTCGGTGCCGCGCCAGCCTTCCTCGCCGCCATGCGAATGCTCCATGCGCTTGAAGTAGGGCAGCACATCCGCATAGCTCCAGCCGGTCGCGCCTTCCTCGGCCCAGTGGTCGAAGTCATGGGCATGGCCGCGCACATAGACCATGCCGTTGATGGAGGAGGAGCCGCCCAGAACCTTGCCGCGCGGGGTGGCGAGAACGCGTCCGCCCAGATGCGGCTCCGGCTCGCTGGCGAAGCCCCAGTCGTAGAGCGGCATGTTGAGCGGGATCGACAGGGCGGACGGCATCTGGATCAGCGGTCCGATGTCGGTGCCGCCATACTCGATGACGATGACCGAGTGCCTGCCGTCTTCGGAAAGTCGGTAGGCCATGGCCGAGCCGGCCGAGCCGGAACCGATGATGACGAAATCAGCTTCGAGCATCGCTATTCACCTCGCGGGAAGCGTTTCTGTTCCTCCAGTACATTCAGATCCATGTGATTGCGCATGTAGCGTTCCGACGCTTTTTGCAGCGGCTGGAAATCCCATGGGAAGTAGGCGCCGTTGCGCAGTGCGGGATAGATCACCCAGCGCTGCGCCTGGCTCTGGCGCACGGCCGCGTCGAAGCCTGCCATGTCCCAGCGGGCGCGGACCTTTTCCATGAAGCCGGCAACGAGGCCGGCATGTTGCGGGTCGGCCGCAAGATTGGTCAGTTCGAGCGGATCCGATTCCAGATCAAAGAGTTGCGGCGGGTCGATCTCGCAATGCACGAACTTGTATTTGCCATCGCGGATGGCGACCAGCGGGGCGTAGGAACCTTCCGCCGCATACTCCATCAGCACGGGTTCGCCGCGCTCGCCGCCTTGCATGAGCGGCTTGAGCGATTGCCCGTCCGTCCACGGCATGATGCCGGAAATGTCGATGCCGGCGAGGTCGCACAGCGTCGGGCAGATATCGAGATTGGATACCGCCGCGTCGATGCGGGCCGGCTCGATGCCCTTGCCGGCAATCATCAGCGGCACGCGGCAGGAGCCTTCGAAGAAGCTCATCTTGAACCACAGGCCGCGCTCGCCCAGCATGTCGCCATGGTCGGAGCAGAACAGGACGACGGTGTCGTCCAGCATGCGCGTGCGTTCGAGCACGGCAAGCAGTTCGCCGACCTTGTCGTCGATATAGGAGATGTTGGCGAAATAGCCGCGGCGGGAGCGGCGCACCTGCTCCGGCGTGATGTCGAAGCTTGCATAGTCGCTGGCGACGTAGAGGCGCTGCGAGTGCGGGTCCTGCTCGTCATAGGTGATGAAGCCGGTTTCCGGCTCCAGTTGCGGGCAGTCCTCGTAAAGGTCCCAATACTGGCGGCGCGCGACATAGGGGTCGTGCGGGTGGGTGAAGGAGACGGTCAGGCACCAGGGGCGGCGGCCGGCATCGTCGGATTGGCGCGACAGGTCGTAGAGCTTCTGGCCGGCCAGGAAGGCGACCTCGTCGTCATATTCCATCTGATTGGTGATCTCGGCGACGCCCGCTCCGGTGACGGAGCCGAGGTTGTGATACCACCAGTCGATGCGCTCGCCGGGCTTGCGGTAGTCCGGCGTCCAGCCGAAATCGGCCGGGTAGATGTCGGTGGTCAGCCGCTCCTCGAAGCCGTGCAACTGGTCCGGCCCGACGAAATGCATCTTGCCCGACAGGCAGGTGTGGTAACCGGCGGCGCGCAGGTGATGGGCGAAGGTCGGGATCGACGAGACGAATTCGGATGCGTTGTCGTAGACGCCGGTGCGCGACGGAAGCTGGCCGCTCATGAAGGAGGCGCGCGCCGGCGCGCAAAGCGGCGAGGCGGTGTAGTTGTTGCGGAAACGAGCCGAGCGCGCTGCCAGTGCCTTGAGGTGCGGCGCATGCAGGAAGTCGGCCGGACCGTCCGGGAACAGAGTTCCGGCAAGCTGGTCGACCATGAGGATGAGGATGTTCGGACGAGCGGTCATGGTGTGTTGGCCTGCTGCCTGAGCTTCGCGTCGACATAATCCTCGACAAGCGCGGTGGCGCTTGCCGGATTGGGAAGGCCATCGCGCAGGGCGCGGCGGATGTAGAGCCCGTCGATCATGGCGGCGATGGCCTCAGCCATGCGCTCGGCCTCCGGGCGGGAGGCGAGGGGAGCGAGCCCGCTCATCAGGTTGGAATGCAGGCGCCTTGCATAGACGCGCAGCAGGCGGCGCAGCGGCGGCGAGTTCTGCGCCTCGACGTAGAAGGCCAGCCAGGCATGCACGGTTTCCTCGCGGAACTGGCCGGCATTGAAGTTGACGGAGATGACCGCCGATACCCGCTCGCGGGGTGTAGCGGACCTGCTGAGGGCGGAAACGGCATCGCGGCCGAGATCGGCCAGCAATTGTCGCATCGTGGCCTGCAAAAGCTCTTCCTTCGGGCCGAAATAGTGATGCGCCAATGCGGACGACACGCCCGCCCGCCCGGCTATCTCGGCCACGGTGACGTTGAGTGTGCCGCGCTCGCCTATGGTTGAGATGGTGGCGTCGATCAGTGCCTTTCGGCGCAGCGGTTCCATTCCGATTTTGGGCATGTCGTATTCTCCCTCGGACAGATGTTATTTTTAATTGACTGATCAATCAACAAAAATATCAAACTGGCCGCAGGAGTGCCGGCCGGCTTGAGTGGCACCGGCATTGACGGCTATGTCTCTTCCACTGGTTTGCCGATTGCTGAGGACGGAAAAACATGACGAATCCGGTTCTGGTCGAGGTGCTGCGCGGCTCCATCGTGGAGAGTGCGCATCGTGGCGCGATTGCCGTTTACGATGCGGCGGGCAGGGCGGTCTGGGAGATTGGCGATACCGCAAAGCCTGTCTTTCCTCGCTCGGCCGTGAAAGCGATACAGGCGCTGCCGCTGGTGGAAAGTGGCGCGGCCGATGCCTACGGCTTCGGCAATCGCGAACTGGCGCTGGCCTGCGCCTCGCATTCTGGCGAGCCGGAGCATGTCGAAACGGCGCGATCCATGCTCGCAAAGGCCGGGCTGGATGAGGTGGCGCTGGAATGCGGCAGCCACTGGCCGGGCAATCATGGCGCGACCGTAGCGCTGGCGCGCAGCGGCGGCACACCCAATGCGCTGCACAACAACTGTTCCGGCAAGCATTCGGGGTTTCTGTGCACATGCTGTCATTCCGGGATTGCTCATCGCGGCTATGTGGCCGCCGGGCATCGATTGCAGGACATGGTGCGCGATGCGATGGAGGCGGTGACGGGCGCGGCGCATGACGTGGACCATTGCGGCACCGACGGTTGCTCGATTCCCACCTATGCCGCGCCACTGCGCAGTTTCGCCACCGGCTTTGCCAGAATGGCGACGGGGGAGCGGCTGGGAGCGGAACGGGCGAAGGCAGCGCAACGCCTGCTGTCGGCCTGCATGGCCGAGCCATTCATGATGTCCGGCACGGGCTGTGCCGACGAGCGGCTGATCAAAGCCGCACCCGGCCGTATCTTCGTCAAGATGGGGGCGGAAGGTGTTTACTGCGCAACTATTCCGGAACTCGGCCTCGGGATCGCGCTGAAGTGCGACGACGGCGGGGTACGCGCTGCCGAAATCATGATCGCGGGCGTGCTGGCAAAACTGCTGGCGAAAGACGGCGAACTGGCGGCCGAGTTGCGCCGACAGGCGGTGCAGCCGATACTGAGCCGCAACGGCGTCAGGGTCGGCGAATTGAGACCGACCGACGCGTTGGGTTGATCCGATATGAGCAGGGCGTTTACGAAAGAGGAAGACAACGAGAATGCGGCGGCTGTGCTAGGCGAACGGCCGCTTAGCCCGCACCGCAATCTCGTGACCGCAAATGGGCTGGCCATGATCGAGGCCGAACTCGTGAGGCTGCGTGGCGAAATGGCGGGCGCGGAGACGGAAGACGACCGTGACCGCCTGGCGCTGATGGCGCGTGACTTGCGCTACTGGACCGCGAGGCGCGAGAGCGCCGAATTGTCCGTGCCCGAAGCGGATTCGGATGTCGTGCGCTTCGGCATGACGGTCACCCTGGAGGATGACGACGGCAAGACGGCGCGCTGGCGGATCGTGGGTGAGGACGAGGCCGATCCCGCGAAAGGCTCGATCTCGCATGTGTCGCCGATGGCGCAGGCTCTGTTCGGCCGGAAAGCCGGTGATCTGGTAAACGTCAACGGTCGGGAATGGGAGATCGTTGGCCTGTCGGCGGATGCCTGAGAGCCCCTGTCCATCTGCTCCCGTTCTTCACCCGGAACCGTGTTGTCGCGGAAGAAGGTTGCGCCGCCCGTTCGGCATGTAATGCCCCCGCCGTCCCCTCCATGCGGCGCAGGCGGCATCCGGCGCGCAGATGCTCCTGTGGCGTGAGAACGCCTCGGACTTACCGATCATGTGGATGGGTGGTGCCGACAGGTGCCTTCTTCGCTGCAACATCGCATAGCGGTGTTGCAGCAAGAGCCAAGACAACAGGGTTTCAGTCCTATGCCGCCCTGTTGTCCGGGCGCAGCGGGTACAGGGCTTCGCAGAAGACGACACCGTCGGTCGGGGCGGGATGACGCTCCGCCGGCAGGGTCGGCACCGCAACCGCGGCACCCGGAGCGGTCGCGCGGTCTCCGGCGTCGACCTGAAGGCGCTTTTCGGCATAGGCTTTGACGCGGGCCTGAATATGGCCGGCCTTGAGACTTGGCAGAATGCCGCCTTCCTGCTCGATGCGCTGAAACTCCGCCCAGCCTAGTTCGGCGAGGCTGTTGGTGAGCGCATTGATCTCCCCCGGCGCGGCGGTGTCTTCCTGCATCATCAGCAATTGCACATCCCGCGCCACCCGCCTTGCCGAGCCTTCCGGCAAGCCGTGCCCGATCGTATGCGGAAGAACCGATATCGAATCCGCGCCGCCGGAAATCGCTCCGGAGCATGCGGCCGCGGTGCGGGCGACATTTCCGATGAGATCGTCTTGCCCGACGATGCGCATCGACGTTTCGGCATGAATCGTAGCGGCCGCAGGCGGTATCATGAAGTTGTCCTGAAGGCGGGTCCACAGCACGCGCAATGCCTTGATCTTGGCGGCTGAACGCGCAACGTCGTCATCCGCGCCCACGGCAAAGCCGATATGCGGCGCGGCATAGACCAATGCCTGCCGCGCTTCCTGAAAAAGCCGCAGATGCCCGGCTGCCGAAGCCAGCATGACGCCAAGTTCCTGCGCCTCGCTGGCGCCTGCGTTATGCAATATGCGTCCATCGGCTTCCAGCAGGACGCCGGGAACGTCCATGGCAAAGAAATGGGCCAGCGATTGGGGCATGGATGCCTGCAATGCCTCGATGCTCATGCGCAGGCGCCCCGTACCGGCGAACGTCGCAGCCGGATCGATGCCGAAAGAAAGATTGAGACGCCTGGGGTCGATCTTGCCGCGGCTGAGCAGGGTCACCAGCCAGTCCGCCATGGCGCGGCTGGCGGGATGCACGTCTATCCTGAGATAGATACTGTCCAGTGGAACGCCTTCCAGTACCTGCTCGAGAGCCTCGGCGGTGCCGGGCAGGCCATAGCCAAAGGCGTTGGGGGCGCCGTCGAACACAAGCGCCAGACCCGTCGCGCCATGGGCAAGATCGTCGGCGATCTGGGCGCGCGCGCGTTCGACATCCGGATCGTCGATGCGCTGGCAGACGATCCATCGCGACGAACTGGCGGTCCCGTCGGGTTGAGTTCTGCTTCCGGCCCCAAGCACTCTTTCGGCGAAGGCCCGCCACCGCTTATCCTGGCCGTGGCGATCTGCTGCTGTATCGGTCAAGAATCGATTCCTCTGCTGCACCCCAGGTCCGCCGCATCGGCCGGGACGGCAGTGTACGGTTCCTGCTCCTCTACCGCAATGCAGCAGGTGGACGTGGGGAAGTTGCATCTTTGATTTCGGCCGCTGCCTTACTATACCAGAAGATGGCCAGGAAGCCCTGAGCCGTTCGGGATTGCGGAGAACTGATGATGGCCGGTGACGACAGCATTTTCCTCGGGGCAAGCCGCAAGCCCGACGACAGCTATCAGGAGGCGGAAAGCCTTCTGCTGCGCTACGGAAACCGCCATGGGCTCGTCACCGGGGCGACTGGTACGGGCAAGACGGTGACCTTGCAGATATTGGCCGAGGGGTTTTCGAACGCCGGCGTTCCGGTGTTCTGCGCCGATATCAAGGGTGACCTGTCAGGCATCTCGATGATGGGCGAGGCCAGGGACTTCCTTCTGAAAAGGGCAGAGGAAATCCATCTCGACCCGTATGAGTTTCAGGAATTTCCGGTGATCTTCTGGGACCTGTTCGGAGAGCAGGGCCACCCGATTCGGGCAACGATTTCGGAGATGGGACCGCTGCTGCTGTCGCGGCTGATGAACCTGACCGATGCGCAGGAAGGCGTGATGAACATCGCCTTCCGCATCGCCGATGAAGAGGGGCTTCTTCTCCTCGACATGAAGGATTTGCAGGCGCTGCTTGCCAATCTGGCCGAACGGTCTGCCGAGATCGGCGCGCGCTACGGCAATGTCACCAGGCAATCCGTGGGCGCGATCCAGCGCTCGCTGCTGGTTCTGGAGCAGCAGGGCGGCAACAATTTCTTCGGCGAACCGGCGCTGCGCATCGCCGACCTTATGCGCACCACGCGCGACGGCCGCGGCGCCATCAACGTGCTGGCTGCGGACAAGCTGATGATGAATCCGCGCCTCTATGCCACCTTCCTGCTGTGGCTCATGTCGGAACTGTTCGAGGTGCTGCCCGAGGTTGGCGATCCCGACAAGCCGAAGCTGGTGTTCTTCTTCGATGAGGCCCATCTCCTGTTCGACGATGCGCCCAAGGCGCTGGTCGACCGTGTCGAGCAGGTCGTTCGGCTGATCCGCTCCAAGGGCGTCGGGGTCTACTTCGTGACGCAAAATCCGCTCGACGTGCCGGAAACCGTGCTCGCCCAGCTTGGCAATCGCATCCAGCATGCCCTGCGCGCCTATACGCCGCGCGAGCAGAAGGCGGTGAAGACGGCGGCCGACACCTTCCGGCCGAACCCCGATTTCGATTGCGCAACAGCGATCACGCAGCTCGGTACAGGCGAGGCGCTTGTCTCGACGCTGGAAAACAAGGGCGTTCCGTCGATTGTCCAGCGTACGCTCATCCGCCCTCCGTCGTCGCGGCTCGGGCCGGTGACGCCACAGGAGCGACAGAAGGTCGTGGCAATGAGCCCGGTAGCCGGTCAGTACGACCAGCCGGTCGACCGTGAATCCGCCTTTGAAATTCTCCAGAAGCGTGCATCGGAGGCGCAGGTTGCGAAGCAGCAGCCGCAACCGCAGACGCCGGGCGGCACCGGAGGCGGCTGGACGTTGCCCGATTTCGGCAGTGCGCCGGCCCCGACCACACGCACCCGCCGGACCGCTGCGCCGCGAACGTCGAACCGACAGACTGTGACGGAAGCGGCGATCAAGTCGGTGGTGCGTTCGGTCGGATCCTCGGTCGGCCGCGCACTGGTGCGCGGTATTCTGGGCAGCCTGACCCGAAAGTAACGGCTTGCAGCATGATGCGAAAAAAGGCGGCGCTGGGCGCCGCCTTTTTCGTTGAAGCCGTCAGCCTGACGTCAGAGCCAGGAGTTGGTGACGCGACCGAGAAGGGTGGAGCCCTCGGGCACACCCGCATCGACAGCGACGCCGCTCGGATCATGGCTGGCGATGCGCGCGCCGAGCCCGTTCGTGACGAGAATGGGCGACTTGCCGGGAACGCGGCTGTGGAGGTCGATGATATCCTGGTTCATCAGGCGCACGCAGCCGGACGAGATCGACTTGCCGATCGAGTGCCACTCGGGCGAGCCGTGGATACGGTAAAGCGTATCCTCGTTGTTCTGGAATATGTAGAGCGCGCGCGCACCCAGCGGGTTCATCAACCCCGGAGGCATGCCGCCGTTGCGGGAGCTGTATTTCTCCAGCTCCGGCTGACGGGCGATCATCTCGTCCGGGGGGGTCCACTTCGGCCATTCGCGCTTGTACTGGACGACCGCGCGGCCCGCCCACTCGAAACCGGCGCGGCCCAGACCGACACCATAGCGCATGGCCTGACCGTCTTCGCGGACGAGATAGAGGAAGTGCTGCGAGGTGTCGACGACAATGGTGCCGGGACGCTCGCCTGTCGGATCTGGCACGATCTGGCGCAGGAATTTCGGATCGATCTTGCGGTACGGGACCGCAGGAATCTCGTAGCCGCCGTCGAACACCGGGCCATACATGATGTCGTAGCTGCCGAGTTCCGGCTGGGCTTGCGGCTCGGGAGGACCAAGGGGGACGGAGGGGGTTGTGGTGGTGCAGGCCGATACGGTGGCCGCTGCCGCGCCCATCGCCGCCATATTGAGGAAACGACGCCTTGTCAGCAGGACGGGAGGTGAATCTGTTGCCATAAGCTGCGGTCTCGATCTTTCTTAATGTTCACATGGGCACGCCATGGGCGTCGCCTCTCCCGACCGGGCCGATAGGTAGTGCCGAATCTGGCCGCAGGGAGGATAAATAAAGGCGAACATGTGACTAAGGTTCCACTGTTGCCAATCGGCAACAGGTTGCCCAACCTTAGATGGTGCTGCTGAAAGGAAGGTAAACAGATTATGTGGACGGTTCTGGATCAATGATTATGACGTCTTCGTGATTGACGGGCAGGCGGCAAGAGACGACCAATGGCGACATTGGTTCAAAAACCTACGGACTGGAAACGACATGACCTTGGCGGAAAAAGCGCGCACGACGACCTGGAGCTATGTGGATGGCGACTGGCATGAGGGCAATGTCGCGCTGATCGGGCCGATGAGCCATGCCATGTGGCTGGGCTCGACCGTGTTCGACGGCGCACGCTGGTTCGAAGGCGTGGCGCCCGATCTCGATCTCCATGCGGCGCGCGTCAACGCCTCTGCAATTGCGCTGGGCCTGAAACCGACCATGAGCCCCGACCGGATCGTGGAACTGACATGGGAGGGCCTGAAGCGGTTCGATGGCAAGACCGCCGTCTACATCCGGCCGATGTACTGGGCCGAGCATGGCGGTTATATGGGTGTGCCGGCCGACCCTGCATCGACCCGTTTCTGCCTTTGCCTCTACGAATCGCCAATGCTGGCGCCGGAAGGGTTTTCGGTCACCGTCTCGCCGTTCCGCAGGCCGACCATCGAAACCATGCCCACCAATGCCAAGGCCGGGTGCCTGTACCCCAACAACGCGCGCGCCATCCTGGAGGCGCGGACGCGCGGCTTCGACAATGCGCTGGTGCTCGACATGCTGGGCAATGTGGCCGAGACCGGTTCGACCAATATTTTCATGGTCAAGGACGGCCATGTGTTCACCCCATCCGCGAACGGCACGTTCCTTGCCGGAATCACGCGCGCCCGCACGATCCGGCTGTTGGCGGACTATGGTTTCCAGACCACTGAAAAGACGCTGACCGTGCGCGATTTCCGCGAGGCCGACGAGATATTTTCCACCGGGAATCACTCCAAGATCGTGCCCGTCGTCCGCTTCGAGGACAGGCAATTGCCGGCAGGGCCTGTAGCCAGGAAGGCGCGGGAGCTTTATTGGGAATGGGCGCATTCGACTTCCGCTGCGTGAGCAAATAAAAGGTGTCCGGTGCTTCGCGGCGGGAGTTGTTCCCGTGGCATGGGCACCTATGTTAGTCCGGTAACCCCGCCGGATTTTTTGAGGAGTAAGACCAATGGCTTTCGAACTTCCCGATCTCCCGTACGACTACGAGGCTCTCCAGCCCTACATGTCGAAGGAGACGCTTGAGTATCACCACGACAAGCACCACAAGGCCTATGTCGATAACGGCAACAAGCTGGCGGCAGAAGCCGGCATGGGTGATCTCTCCGTCGAGGAAGTGGTCAGGCAGTCGTTCGGCAAGAACCAGGGCCTCTTCAACAACGCCGCCCAGCACTACAACCACATCCATTTCTGGAAATGGATGAAGAAGGACGGCGGTGGCAACAAGCTTCCGGCCGCGCTTCAGAAGGCGATCGACAGCGATCTCGGCGGTTATGATAAATTCCGTGCCGATTTCATCAATGCCGGCACGACGCAGTTCGGCTCGGGCTGGGCCTGGGTTTCCGTCAAGGACGGCAAGCTGGAAATCACCAAGACCCCGAATGGCGAGAACCCGCTGGTTCATGGCGCTTCGCCGATCCTCGGTGTCGACGTTTGGGAGCACTCCTACTACATCGACTATCGCAACGCCCGCCCGAAATACCTCGAAGCCTTCGTGGACAGCCTCATCAACTGGGACCATGTCCTCGAATTGTACGAGAAGGCCGGCGCCTGATCCATCCAGCGCAAAGCCCCGGCCAGTCCGGGGCTTTGCTTTTCAGGCTTCACGATCGTCTCACGCAAGCGTGAGGCGAAATCTTCCACGTTTCGGGGCAGCCTAGAGCCCATCCTCCGATTCCCTCGGAATAGCCACGTTTCTTCAACAGATACGGAGCCACGCATGAGAAAGCTTCTACTCGCCATATCCATCCTCGCCCTTGCCGGTACCGCGGCATCCGCCGACCCGCTTGCCGACCGCAAGGCGCTGATGAAGGAGCGGGGCAAGCTGACCGGCGATCTTTCCAAGATGGTGAAGGGGCAGGAGCCTTTCGACGCCGCGTCGGTGCTCAGGACGCTGGAAGCCATGAAGGACAATGCCGGAAAATTCGATATCGGGGCACTTTACCCCGAAGGTTCGAATACAGGCGACACCACCGCCGCCCCCGCGATCTGGGACAATCCGGACGGCTTCAGGGACGCGGAAAAGAAATTCGAGGATGCTGTCGGCGCGGCGCTGGCGGATGCCCCGGCGGACCTCGATGCGCTCAAGGCGAAGTTTGGCGTGATCGGTGCGAGCTGCGGCGCCTGCCACGAAAACTTCCGCATCCGCAAGGGCTGATTGCCGCCCATGTCCAGAGTTGGCAAGGTCGGCGCCCTTTTCGGCGTGATGATTGCAGCCGGTGCGGCAGCGGGCTGGTTCCTCTCCGCGCCGCACCGGCCCGATCACCGGATCATGACTGCGGCGGAGCCGGGAAATGCGGAGCGCGGGCTGCGCATTTTCCATGCCGGCGGCTGCGCCTCCTGCCATGCTGCCAGGGGGGCTGAGGGCGAAGCCCGCTTTCAGCTTGCAGGTGGCGTGGAACTCAGGACACCGTTCGGAACCTTCGTTGCGCCCAACATTTCGCAGGACGCCAGCGATGGCATCGGCAACTGGACGCTCGACGATTTCGCCGCAGCGATGCTGAAGGGCGTTTCACCGGACGGCCGGCATTACTATCCCGCTTTTCCCTACGCATCCTATGCGCGCATGAAGCCGCAGGACATCGCCGATCTGTTTGCCTTCATGCAGACGCTGCCGCCTGTCGCGGGGCAGACAGCCGGGCATGACCTGGCGTTTCCGTTCAATATCCGCCGGGGCATCGGCCTCTGGAAATTGCTCTATATGAGCGACATGCCTGTGGTGGAAATCGCCGATGCATCCGACAAGGTGCTGGCAGGGCGGTATCTGGTGGAAGGGCCAGGCCATTGCGGCGAATGCCATACGCCGCGCGATTTTGCCGGCGGGCCGGATACCGGCAGGTGGCTGGCGGGCGCGGTCGCGGCAGAGGGCGACGGCGTGGTGCCCAATATCACTTCTGGAGAGGGCGGTATCGCCGACTGGTCCGAGGCGGACATCGCCGGCTATCTCGAAACCGGCTTCACGCCCGATTTCGATTCCGTCGGCGGTTCGATGGTCGAAGTGCAGAAGAACATGGCCGAACTGACCTCTGAAGACCGCGAAGCGATCGCAGCCTATCTCAAAGCCATACCGGCGCATCCGAATGGCTATCCGGCGCGCCAGCCCTGACGATGGGACTTTCTAAAGCATGTCGCCCGAAACTGGGAACCGGCTTCGGGCGACACGCTTAAAAACAGGTCCTTAAAGCGTAAGGAGCGAATCTGAAGGATCGCGATACACTTTAAGAAACCAGTGTGACCCCCGCCTTGCCAGTGACCTTCAGTGCGAAGGCATAGGTATAGGCAATCTCCTCCAGCCGGGAAAAGCGGCCGGAGGCTCCCGCGTGGCCCGAATCCATGTTGATCCTGAACAGGACCGGATTGTCGCCGCTCTTCCTTTCGCGCAGCCGTGCGACCCACTTGGCAGGCTCCCAGTAGGTGACGCGCGGATCGGTGAGGCCGGCGAGCGCAAGGATTGGAGGGTAGTTCAGGGCGCCCACATTGTCATAGGGCGAATAGGCGGCAATCGTCCTGTAGTCCTCTTCCGAGGCGATGGGGTTGCCCCATTCAGGCCATTCCGGCGGGGTGAGCGGCAAGGATGCGTCCAGCATCGTGTTGAGCACATCGACGAAGGGCACCTCAGCGATGATGGCGCCGAAGGCATCGGGAGCCATGTTGGCGATGGCGCCCATCAGCATGCCGCCCGCCGAGCCGCCTTGTGCAACGATGCGGTCGTGCGACGTGTAACCTTCGCTGACAAGGTGTTTCGCGACTGCGATGAAGTCCCTGAAAGTGTTTTGCTTGTGCGCCCGCTTGCCGTCCTCGTACCAGGAGTAGCCCTTGTCCTTGCCCCCGCGCACATGTGCGATGGCGTAGACGAAGCCGCGATCCACAAGCGACAGGCAGTTCGTGTTGAAGGAGGCGGGTATGGTGATTCCATAGGAACCGTATCCGTAGAGCAGGCAGGGGGCCGACCCGTCGAGTGGCGTGTCGTGGCGATAGAGCAGCGAGACGGGCACCGTCTCTCCATCCTGCGCAGTCGCCATGAGGCGTCGGGTGACATAGGCCTCCGGATCATGGCCGGAAGGGATTTCCTGCGTCTTGAGCAGGGTGCGCTCGCGCGTGCGCATATCATAATCGAACACCTGCGCCGGCGTGGTCATGGACGAATAGGAAAAGCGCAGCACATCCGTATCGTATTCATAGGATCCGGCCATGCCGAGCGAATAGGCTTCCTCATCGAAAGCGATGGCATGTTCCTCGCCCGTTGCGCGTTCCCGAACTATGATGCGCGGCAACCCCTCGAAGCGTTCGAGGCGCACGAGATAATCCCTGAAGCCCATGACCGACAGGATGAGGCGTCCGGGCTGATGCGGGACCAGTTCCTTCCAGTTTTCGCGCCGGGGATCGGTTACCGGCGCGGTCATGACCTTGAAGTCTTTCGCGCCGCCTTCATTGGTCAGGATGAAGAAGATATCTCCGCCTTCCTCCAACTCGTATTGCAGGCCGGTTTCGCGTGGTGCAACCAGCCTTGGCCCCGCGAAGGGATCGTCAGCGGGAATGATAAGGCATTCCGACGTCTCGTGGTCGCTGATGCCGATCATGATCCAGTCGTTGCGACGGGTGCCGCCGACGCTCATGAAAAAGCCGGGATCGGTTTCCTCGTAGATCAGGCGGTCATTCGCGGCATCGTCTCCGAGTTTGTGGAACATCACTTTCGATGGGCGATGGTTGTCATCCAGCAGTGTGTAGAAGAAACCGCAATTGTCGGACGCCCATGCACCGCTGCCGCCGGTGCTCTCGATCTGGTCCGGCAGTTCGGTTCCGGTGGCGATGTCCCGGACACGCAGGGTGTAAAATTCGGAACCCTTGTCGTCATACGCCCACAAAAGGCGCTTGTGATCGGACGAATGATCGATGCCGCCGAGCTGGAAATAGGCCCTGCCTTCCGCTTCACGGTCGCCGTCGAGCAGGATTTCCTCCCCTGTGTTGCCTTCCAGAGCCTTGCGGAAATAGCGGGGATGCTGGCCGCCGAGCCTGAATGAGGAGCCGTAGGCATAGGGCCCGTCCCTCATCGGTACGGAGGAATCGTCTTCCCTGATTCGTCCTTTCATCTCGGAGAACAGGATTTTCCGCAACTCGACCGTGTCGGCCATGAGCCTTTCCTGATAGGAATTCTCTGCCTCCAGATGCGCCCTGATTGCCGGGTCGAGCGTGGACGGGTCGCGGAACACTTCCTGCCAGTTCCCGGCCCGCATCCATGCATATTCGTCGGTGCGTGTGATTCCGTGCCGCGTGTCGGATCGTGGATGCTGTTCCGCGTGTGGAGGTTGCACCAGCTCAAAGGGCTTAGTCGTCGTCATCTCGTGATTTCCGTTTCTTTCACAGGTGAATGACCACGGCATGCATCCGGGTTCAAGTCCCGACCGGTCTGTGACCGCAAATAGTAATAGTTCTCTTGTTGGAAAGGCAGTTGAGGCGGTGCGCCGGTCAACGGGATTTTGAAGTTATGCATTAATAATTGAGTACTTCGGATGTAGAAAACATTGATGATTATCGGAATGACCGAAAGAGGCGATTGACTTGACAGTCATCTGGGATCATGAAGTTCGCGCAGGCCGAATCGCAGTCGAGGTCTGCGACCTCAGAATCCGTAGATGCCCGTGAAACGACCATTGGCATCGCCATCACGTCTCTCGTTGGGATTTCACTGTTATGGACACTGCCGAAACACCTCCGAAAAATATCGACACGCTGATCGAACTGACAGCCGATGTCGTGGCAGCCTATGTGAGCAACAATCCGGTGCCGGCTTCCGAGTTGCCGAACCTGATTGCAGACATCCATGCCGCACTCGGCCGGGTTGGGAGCAGTGTTTCTCCTGAACCGCAGGCGGTCGACAAGCAGAAGCCCGCGGTTAGTCCAAAGAAATCCGTGCATGACGACTACATCATCTGTCTTGAGGACGGCAAAAAGTTCAAGTCGCTCAAGCGCCATCTCATGACGCACTACGGGCTGACGCCCGAGCAGTATCGTGAGAAATGGGGCCTTGACGCCAGCTATCCGATGGTTGCGCCGAGCTATGCCGCCGCCCGTTCGCAACTGGCGAAGAAGATGGGGCTGGGCCGCAAGCGCAAGAGCCGCTGAACAGCGCGTCAGATCGATCACAACAAGATGGAACGGCACCCCGGGGTGCCGTTTTTCATTTGTGGAACTCCCGGAGTTCCGGGGCAAAGGGTATTCTGCGACTACCGTCTGGCAGAGATGCTCTACCCGTTCATTTCCCGCAGCCGGTCGCGCGCCTGCTTCAGCGCGATGTGACGGTTCAGATCGTAGCTCCAGTGTCTTCGCAGCCCCTTGAGGCGCTCACGCTCAAGCAGACGCACGACACGCTCGATGAGCCTGAGTTTTTCCTGCTTTCCGGCAGTCATGACATCTTCAAGATCGAGCCCGCACAGCAGTCTCAAAGCCACGCGCTGGCCCGCTTCCGTTGCTTTCTCCTGCCTGTATCTCGCAAATCTGTCGGCATCCCGCTGAAGCGATCGCATCTGTCGTCTCCCTGAAACAAGGCGTCCACTTTCGACCTGCTGGCGGGGGCGGGGAGTAAAATTGCTGTCCTTTCCATCTTCGAAAGATAAAAATCATTTAAAATCAATATCTTGGTGAAACTTGACAGGAAGAGATGTTCGTTGTTTGTTCACATTTCCTCCGGCTGCCTCTATAAGGAAGATATTCCTATTATGGAGGAAGTTTCGTGCAGGCAAATCTCTCTCTTATCCCCGACGATCCCGTACATATGGCCATGGATGCGGGAGCCGACGACCGTTCCACCCATGTGCTTCCCAAACGCAAGGATGAGATCGCGCTGGAGGTGTGCGAATGCCTGATCGACATTGCCTCCGCTCTGTTTGCACTCTCCTCCAGGGAATTGCGAAAGGCGGGACGAACATCCCAGCCAGTATCGCGTGTGCGCCAGATCGCCATGTATGTCGCCCATGTGATCCTGCGCCTGACCATGAGCGACGTGGGCCGTGGCTTCGGGCGTGACCGCACAACGGTGATACACGCCTGCCAGACCATCGAGGATTTGCGGGACGATCCGGAATTCGACCGGGTCGTGCATATGTTCGAGCAGATCGCCTCCGCCGCATTCCGCAACCGCCTGGGGTTTTGATCGATGCCGGGGCCTTTTCGCGAATTGCCTGTTCGCCTCCTGACCTTTCTGGCCAAAGGACCGGGACGCATGGGGCAGGCCGCCCACAGCGGGAAACTGCTGATCGAGGCAGGCGACAGAGGTGCCGTTTCGGTCGAAAACGAGATGCTTCAATGGCTCGTTTCCGAAGGAACCGTGACGGTTTGCGGTGATGAGATTTCCCTGTCGCGGACGGGGTTTGAGGTCGCGCGCGATCTTGCCGCTGCCCGATCCTCCAAAAATGGGGGGCGTGAGATCGGTGCAATCTCTCCCGGCACCGGCACTGGCGGGGAGGCCCGGCCAATTCTGGTGAACCTGTCGGAATCGCCTCTGGCGCAACTGGCAAGATTGCGCACCAGGGCTGGAAAATCATTCCTTGCCGCGCGTGAGTTCGAGGCAGGGGAACGGCTGCGCGCAGACTACACGCGCGGCCAGATCATGCCGCGTCTCGGCGCCAACTGGATAGCCAGCGTTGCTTCCGGAAAGCGCTCCGGTGCGGGCGGCACGGCAGAATTGACGGAGGCGGCCCTTGCCGCGCGCTTGCGGGTCGAAAAGGCAATCGCGGCTGTAGGCCCCGAGCTTTCGGGCGTGCTGATCGATGTGTGCTGTTTTCTGAAAGGCATGGAAACGGTCGAGATGGAACGGGCATGGCCCGTGAGGTCAGGCAAGGTCGTGCTCAAGACCGCGCTTTCCGCGTTGGCCCGCCACTATTGGCCGAATGCAGCTTCGGACGAGAACAAGCCGGCACGCATGCTGCATTGGGGTGTGCAGGATTACCGGCCGAGCATGCACGGGTCGTAGATAATGGAACTCAAACGGCCTGACGCGCCCTGTCCGCATCGGTGCGGATGCGCCTGACCATCGAGCGCAAGCCGTTGGAACGTTGCGGGGTGAGGTGTTCGTCCAGCCCCAGCTTTCGCAACGTGCCTTCAGCGTCGACGTCGAGGATCTCGCTTGCCCTTCGGCCCGAGTACAGCGCCAGCAGGATGGCAACGAGTCCACGCACGATATGCGCATCGGAATCGCCGCAGAACGTGATGACGGGATCGGAGCCGTCGCCATAGCTTGTGGTCAGCCACACCTGGCTGACGCAGCCCGGCACCTTGTTTCCCGGTGTGCGTTCGCTTTCCGGAAACTCGGGAAGCGCTTCTCCAAGTTCGATGACATAACGATACCGCTCTTCCCAGTCGTCCAGCAGGGAGAAATCATCGATTATGCTTTGAATCGTCGTCGCCATGTGGCTGGATATAGTGCCGGGGAAGGGCTGCGTCACGGGAAAAACGCCGGAAGGGCTCGCGGCGTTCCATACCCGTCAGAATATCACTCGTTCGGTTGAATGCTGCCGGTCGTGACCGGTTCTTCCGGGGGCGGCGCGGTTCTGGCCGGCGTATCCTCGATCATGGTCACGGCCATGCGCGCCGCGATCTTCGCACGTTCCGTAACGGTGTGGAGGGCGGAAGCACCCGTTTCGCAGACATCAGGCTGACGCTCGCACATGCCCGCTATGTCGCCTACAGCGTCACGCGCCGCCAGAAGCGCCTGGATGGGATTGACGCTCTCACGGCCATTTCCGTCAGGCCCGACATCGAAGGGCAGCGCCAACAGCACCAACGAGAACCAGAACGCAAACCTGATCAGGAAACCCATATCCGTCTTCTTTCCAGAGTCCCTTGCTCCATCGATGCCACCCTTACCCGGATCTTACCAAGGGCCGATTTCCACCAAGACAGGAATTTTATTAAAATTTGAAACACTTCCTGTCCGCTCTCCTTTGGCCTTCGAGAGCTGAACGGAGGCTGAAGTCCGGGGCGGTGGTCAGCCTATCCATTTGATTCGTCGTTAAAAGGTCTGCTTGCAGCCGGTTGCGGTCATCGCCTTCAGATTGTGCTTTCGACTAACCCGGCGTTTACCATGGGCTGAGTTGACGCCCGCGATGAGCCGTTTTGCGGAAAAAACGACATCGAAAGGGGGCGCGCGTGTCCTGCTTTATCCATTCCTTAAAGGCTGGATGCGACTTTCAGGCTCAATCAGAAACGATCTGCGAGGCAGGTCTGTACGAGGCGTTGAGTTGAGTTCGATTGCGGCAAGATACGTTGGATTGCCTGACGCGATTGCGACTGGCTGCGACCGTCTCGTGCATGCCCGCGTGAGCGAAAAAGACGCGCGCGCCCGGCAAGCCCGCTTCATCGGTGTCATGCTGGCCGTGCCGTTCCTTGCAGCCGGAAGCGCCGTCATGCTCGTGACCGCCAGCCTTGGCGCATCGGCGACGCTGGCAACCATTCTTGCCATCTTCGGCGTCTGCTGGCTGGCTGCCCTTCTGGTTTCGGCCACCGGTCGCGATGTGGAGGCCGGCGCGGCAGCTCTTGCCATCTCGGGCCTGGCTATCGGTGCTCTTGTGGCGTTTTCAGGTGGGCTTGCATCGCCAGTCGCGTTGCTTCTGGTCGCACCTGCCGTGGAAGCGTTCTGGGTCAGCCGCTCGCGGCGCTGGGCGCTGGCAGGAGCCGTGGCGGCGATTGCCGGCGCTGTCATGCAGTTCCTGCCCGCAGGGCTGGCGTTGCCCGCCTATGTGCAGCCGGCGCCCTGGCATTGGCTTCTGCCGCTGGCCTGGGGCGCTACGCTCGTTCCCCGCTGGCCCCGGTTCCGGTATGGCGACACCGCAAAAACGGAAAGGTCGGTCGATCTCGATGTCGAGGGACTGACGAACGCTGTCATGCTGCGCCTGAACCGGCAGGGCGAGGTGCTTGACGCAGGCGAACGCACGCAGGCTGTGCTGGGCCTTCCGGCTCATCTGCTGCTCGGCAACGCTCTCTTCGACCGTATCCATATCGCCGACCGCATCAGCTATCTCAATGCGCTTGCCGACATGCGCGACGGCGCGGTCTGCGCTCATGTGGAAATGCGCGTTCGGCTGCCGAAGGCGGCAGGCGCAACCGCGAGCAGCCACAAGCAATGCATCCTCGAACTGGCCAGAGGCGACGAGGAGGGCAATGCGTTCTTCGCCCTGCTGCGCGACAATTCGGAGATGGCCGGGCTGCGGCAGGCGCTTTGCGAGGCTCAGGAGAGCGCCGCAAGCGCAGAGGTGACGAAGACCCGGTTCCTCGCTGCCGTAAGCCATGAGTTGCGCACGCCGCTCAATGCCATCATCGGCTTTTCCGACATGCTGCTGCATGAGATGTTCGGGCCGTTCAACGATCCTCGCCAGAAGGAATATGTCGCCCTGGTGCGCGAATCCGGCCAGCACCTGCTGGAGGTCGTGACGTCGATCCTCGACGTGTCTCGCATCGAGGCGGGTGCCTACCGCACCAATCCCGAGCCGTTCCGTTTCGTGGAAGCTGCCGAGATGTGCCGTTCCATGATGCAGTTGCAGGCTGAAACCAAAAAGATCAGGCTGGAACTGCGGGTGGCTGCCGATACGGGTGAAGTGAATGCCGACCGCCGCGCCATCCAGCAGATTCTGATCAACCTTGCTTCCAATGCCATCAAGTTCACGCCCGAAGGCGGCGAGGTGGCGATCGGCGCGCAACGGGTGGGTTCGCGGCTGCATTTCTGGGTGAGCGATACGGGGATCGGCATTGCCGAAGACGATCTTGCGCAGATCGGCCAGCCATTCGTGCAGGTGCAGAACGATTACACCCGCGGTTTCGAGGGGGCAGGGCTCGGCCTGTCGCTGGTCAAGGGGCTGGTGAGCCTGCACGAAGGTACCATGTCCATCGACAGCATGCCCGGTGAAGGCACGACGGTTTCGGTGAGCATTCCGGTCGATGGACCGAAGGCAGACAAGGACAGGCTGGTGGTGCTGGCGGATGCGACGCCGGCAGGCAGGAAGAATGGGGAAGTGCATGGCCCGCTCCGCAAAACGGCCTAAGGCCAGGAAGCAGACGAGCCGGCCGGGTGCGATGCAGCGTGGAGCGGCTGCGGTCGGCGACATGGTCTCCCGCAATCCGGTCCTCGTCGGCGGCTCGACGGCGTTCCTCGTGACGCTGTTTTATGTGTCGGCGAACGCGCTCTGGTATCAGCCATATCCGCATTCCGGCGCTTTCTTCGCCACCAGAAGCATGCAGGATTTTCCTGTTTCCGAGCCGATCGAACCGGAGACCACGATCAACATCGTTCGCCCTGACCCGGCGGTGCGGCCGGAAACGCCAAAAGGCGACCCGGTGGTGCGGCAGGTGCAGTCGATCCTGCGCGATCTTGGTTTCTATACGGCCGAGCCCGACGGTCTGACAGGACCGAACACCCGCGACGCAATCACCGCCTATCAGCGCAAGGTCGGGTTGGCGCCGACCGGTTCGGTCGACGATGCGCTGCTCGATCATCTGGGTGCGGCTCCCGCAACGGCGGTGCCCGTGCCGGCCTATCGCACCGACATGACCGGATCCGTGAAACCGGGCGCGGAGCCGGCTTCCGCGGCCAACCAGATCATGAAGATACAGGCGGGCCTCAGAGCCTTCGGAAACGCCGACATTCAGCTGGACGGCATAGCGGGGGCGCGAACCAAGGCTGCGATCCGGGAGTTCCAGTCGATCTTCGGTCTGGCGGTAACCGGAGAGCCGGATGCCGCCGTCTACATCAAGATGCGCGAAGTTGGCCTAACCGACTAGAGTCGTTATCCTTTTCTCCAGATCGCAAACGCTGTCACCTGCTATCGCGACGCAGTTCCGAACGCATAGACGCTTCGGCATCTCGCCAAGCCGGTGGCCGGCTGATATGCAGCGGCATGGCTGACCAACCCGTATTTGCGATCTGATATGCGCGTCACCACCGATTTGTGGGCTTCCGCGCTGGTGCGCCGTGTATTCGCTTCCGGCGGGTTTGCCGCGATTCTGAAACGCGGTTCCGGCGAGGCAGGGGCCGCTTTCGTTCTCGTGCGGGACAGGTTTGGCGATGTGGCGCTGTATGGCCCGGCACCTCAGACAAGCTATGAGACCGCCCGGCCGGATGAGCGCCTGTTCGTCCGGATCGGGGATGGGGAAACCGCCGAGAATCTGGAGGCCCGGATCGAACGGGAGAAGCGATTCGACCCCGATATATGGGTGGTGGAGATCGAGGCCTGCTCGCTGCCTGTCGAAGAACTGGTGGCGCTGAAAGGTTGAAATTCAGCCTGCCTTGAGCGTCTCAGCGGCAGCAGGAGACGTGACGACGCCTTTTGCCCACGATGCGACTTTCGCGGTGGCGGTTTTCGGCTCGAGGCTGCGATAGCGCCCGAGGAACAGGCGTACGCTGCCGATGTCCGGGAACGAGCCCGGCACTGCGGCGCTGACAATCAGGAACGCTTCGGCTTCTTTCAGATCGAGCGCCCGCAACGCAGTGAGGAGCGGAACATGGTCGTTTGATGAAGCGATGCTGCGCGCAGCGTCGAACCCGATATTGAGGGCATCGGCAAGGGCGGTATGAAAAAAGGCGGCGTTGGTGTCGAGCGCAGCATTGAGCAGCCTGCCGAAGCCTTGTGGCGTCGCCGGTGCAATGGAGAAGGACAGGTGGGGACCATCGGCCATCATCGACCTGAGCTGGTCGCGTGTTCTTTCGGCGGCCTTGCCCCGCGTCGAAGCCGCTTCTTTCTCCGGTAAAGAATCGGGCCGGTCAAGCGCACGCACAAGGCTGGCGATCGTGGGATGCAGGCTCTTGCGGCGGGCAATGGCGCGCGCATGCGGCAATCCATGACGCCCGATGAGCGCGATAAGCTCGACATCGGAGAGCGCGCGCGAGCGGATCAGCAGCGGAGCCGCGATTTCGACGGGCTCATCTGCGAGGCGTTTCAAAAGGCCAGGCGGTACGCTTTCGGATTCCGAAAGCGCTGCGGCTGCAAAACGCCGGGCTTCCGGTGAAACCTCATCGAACAAGGGCAGGGTGAGGTCGTCCAGTTGTGTGATTTCCCGGCGCGATGGGCGGGTCAGTGCGCAATAGGCGGATATGGCGGCGCGGAACAGTCGCTCGGCCTTGCCGGCTCCAGCCTTGATCGCGATTTGCCGGAAATCCGAGGATGACACAAAGATACGCCTTGAACGACTCGCGATGAAGCACGCAGGCCAACAGCGGCATGCGCAGCAGAACAAGACTCAAATTAGCCGCGATCCGTTAGCGCTCCGTTAACCCTCAAGACGCCTTATTCGTAAATGGAGGCGTTGCGTTGTGCTCCGGTTGAACCGAGAGGAATGCGCGAAATGGGTATAGTCCTGTCTTTCACGCCGCAAAGCGCGGCCACGAAGAAACCTTCGAGCAACGGTGGAACCGCGGCGGTGGTGATCTTCCCCGGCGTTCGCTACGAACGGTCGGAAGCCGGCGGAGTTGCGCCGCAGGTAAAAGCCCCCCGGCTGCAGGTGGAACTTCCGCCATTGCCGAAGCACTGACGCGCGCAGCTACAGTTCCTTCAACTCGCAGGTGCTTTGCCGGAGAAATTGCGAAACCTCGGGGCGCCAGCTTTCGTCGGGAACGAAGGCGCGCAGCACGACGATGCCTTCCCCGATCGGCGTTTCAACGAAAACTGAGCCGTCGAGATCGTCCGGCAGTTG
Organism: Mesorhizobium sp.; assembly: GCA_022833215.1. Classification (GTDB taxonomy): domain Bacteria; phylum Pseudomonadota; class Alphaproteobacteria; order Rhizobiales; family Rhizobiaceae; genus Mesorhizobium. Next base: position 83,098 of record JAIPUZ010000084.1, read on the forward strand.
CCGCCGCACCTCGAGCATCTGGGCAGGGGTAAGGGCCACGGCATCCAGCGTTGCGTTGGTGGCGCTGTGATCGTTGAAGCTGTAGATGTTGTGGCCATTGCGGTCGTAGATCGAGACCGACCAGAACGGAACTTTTCCAGGAGCCTTCACCTGGACCATGCCTTCGCCGATGTCGAAACGGCAGGCAACCGCCAAAAACAGCGGATCGACGGATTTCACCACAGGCTGGCCACCTGTTTCGGGTTCCAGCGGCGTCATGCGATACAGGTCCGAGGCCATCGAAAGCCGCGACCATGCATCGCGTTCCGACAGTTCCGGCACCATCATCAGCACCAGAATATGGACGATGCCCGCACCCACGAGCCCAACCAGAACAGCATAAAGGAGACTACGCATCGCAGCCGCTCCTGACGATGCGCGGCAACTCTATGCCGGACAGGCCGGTGCTGCTGGCGATGGGCGTATCGTAGAAGGTAAGCACGAAATACATGGGCCCGCTGCCTGCCGTAAGCAACCAGTTTCCGGGAGCGGGGCGGCTGGATGCCATGATGCGCACGGAGTTGTCCGCCTCTCTCAACACCTGATGCGACTGCAGGGCAGCCGGGCGGGATTTGCCTGTCTCGATGGCGTCGAGCGACTGGTCCGCCGCGTAGAGCGTCCAGAACCGGGCGGTGGGAAGCTGGCCTTCGAGGCGGTAGACGCATTCCCTTGCCAGCGGCTTCCCCTCCGAATCGTGTTCGGCGACGAAGGCAAGCCCTTCGGCGCGACCGAGCGCCAGTACGCCTTCGCGGGCGACGCGTGCGTTGGTATAGGGATCTGCTTCCGGAGTGCCGATATCGGGGAAGGCGGTCCATGTGCCGATGGTGATTGCACCGGCTCCCTTCTGGATGTGCAGCGCATACCACACGCTTGCAGCACCGCCGCCAATGGCGATGGCGAGCGCAATCAGCGTCAGCACTGCTCTTTTCAGCATCGATGGCCCCGGCGAATCTTCGACAGCCAGTTACCGCGCCAGGCACAGGCATGACAAGCTGGCGGAAAGATCACAGCGAAGACACCGTCTCCGGTTCTGCATCCGGCCGGAGCACAGGGGCCGACAGGAACTGCCTGTTTATCTGGCGCAAAAGCTGAGTGCTGCGGCTGGACAGGACCGGTGGGCGCTCGGCTGCGGCGCGGTCGGCTTCCGCCTGTGCGGCCGCTTTTGCCGCTTCCTCGGCCTTGGCTGCAACGGTCGCATCGACAAAGGGGTTGGCAATGCCGGGGATCGGCTTCAGGTCAATGTTCTGGTGGGCGTAGGCCATCAGCCGCTGCCAGACCATGGCCGGCAGCGACCCGCCGGTCATGTTGCGGGTCGGGCTGTAGTCGTCATTTCCGATCCATACGGCCGCCGTGTAGTTGCCGGTGAAGCCGACATACCACGCATCCCGATAGGACTGGCTGGTGCCGGTCTTGCCGCCTGAGACGATGCCGGGCAGTGCGGCGCGGCGGGCGGTGCCGATAACCGGCACCTGAACCAGCATCGTGTTCATGTAGGAAACGGCCTGTTCCGAAAGGACACGGCGGGGCGGCGGGGCATCCTTGGCGAAATCGTAGATGACGTCCCCCGTGTGGGTGACGAGCTGGGTGACGCCATGGCGAGTGCCGACCATTCCGTCCTGTGGAAAGACGCTGTAGCCGGTGGCCTGATCCATGACGGTCATGCCGGAGGTGCCGAGCACCATGGTCTTGTGCGACTCCAGCGTTGATTCGACGCCCATGGCTTCGGCCAGTTCCTTGATCGGCTTGATGCCGAGATTGTCCTTGGCGAGGCGGACGGGAACGGTGTTGATCGATTTGACGAAGGCGGTGGTCAGCGTCATGCGGCCTGCCGAAGCGCCGTTGTAGTTGCCGGGATGCCAGTTGCCCCAGCTGACGGGTGCGCCCGAAACGATGGTGTCCGGCGTGAAGCCGTGCTCCACGGCAGCGGCATAGACATATGCCTTGAAGGAGGAGCCGGGCTGGCGCAGCGCCTTTGTGGCCCTGTTGAACTGGCTGGCGCCGTAGTCGCGTCCGCCCACGATGGCGCGCACCGCACCGTTGGTCTCGATGACCACGATTGCGCCCTGCGAGGCATTGTAGTCCTTGCCATGCTGGCGAAGGTGAAATTCCAGAGATTCCTCGGCTGCCTGCTGGATATTGGGGTCGAAGGCGGTGTGGGCGACAAGTGAATGCTGGCGCGATCTGGCGGCCAGCCTGCGCACCTCCTCGAAAGCCCAGTCGAGATAGTAGTCCGGACTCTTGCGGTCACCACGATCGACTACGTCGGCCGGATGCCGGCGCGCCTGCAACACCTGGCCCTCGGTCATGAACCCGCTGTCGACGAGGTTCGACAGCACGACATTGGCGCGCGCGCGCGCTGCCGGCAGGTTGACGTGCGGAGCGTATTTGCTCGGAGCCTTGAACAGGCCGGCCATCATGGCTGCCTCCGCAAGGGTGAGGTCGCGCACGCTCTTGCCGAAATAGAAATCGGCCGCGGCTTCGATGCCGAACGTCCCGCCGCCCATATAGGAGCGGTCGAGGTAAAGTTGCAGTATCTCCTTCTTGGACAGGTTCGCTTCCAGCCACAGCGCGAGGAAGGCTTCCTTGACCTTGCGTTCCAGCGTGCGCTCGTTGGACAGGAACAGGTTCTTGGCGAGCTGCTGGGTAAGGCTGGAACCGCCCTGAACCACGGAATTGGCGCGGACATTCTCGGTCATGGCGCGCATGAGGCCGAGAATATCGATGCCGTAGTGGTCGAAGAAGCGGCGATCCTCCGTTGCAAGAACCGCCTTGATGACATGATCGGGCATCTGGTCCACCGGCACCGAATCGCGCTGGATGAGGCCGCGCTGACCGATCTCGTTGCCGTAGCGGTCGAGGAAGGTGACAGCGAAATCGTCCTGTGCGCGCCAGTCCCCGGCCGTTTCCTCGAAGGCCGGCATGGCCAGCGCCAGCATGACCACCGCACCGCCTGCACCCAGGGTGAAGCCTTCGCTCAACAGCTCAATGGCACCGCGCCGCCAGCCTTTGACACGAAAACGGCGGAAGAAGATGGTCGCCGCTTCCCAGAACTCACGGAATTTGAAGCCAGCCTCATAGAGAGTCGAATCGAGCCAGGCGTCGATTGCCAGCAGGAAAGCGGCGATACGACCACGTTTCTTCTTCGGCTCCAGGGAACTGACCATCTACAAGCTGCCCGGCTGCAATAAGGGCGATGGAGCGCCCCGCTCACGTCTTTTCCTCCATACCGTGAAGGCCGGCAAGGGGAAACGTTCAATCGCGGCGCGTAACGGTATCGTAAGTAAAAAAACCTAGGAATTAATTCTTGACACCGTGACGCTCTCCTGATAGTGTCCGGCTATCGTCAAGAAAGTGTGACTGGCGCAGGCGAGTTCACACGAAGCGGTCGGGCGAGACCGCGCGGCGATCGATTCAATCGCAATTCTTCTTTCTCACGATTCGATGAGGCGAGGACCATGCCGGAAGCAGCGGCAGGGCAGGGTGCCCGTTTGCATGCGTTGCGCATACTGGCCGAGGGTGGGCACGCCACGATCGAGCGGCTGGCGATGGCCAGCGGCAGGTCGGTTGCGGCCTTGCAGCGGCTGGCGCGAAACGAAGGCTGGAAGCTGGTCGAGGCCGGCCCGCTGGATGTCTCGGCGCGCATCCGCAAGGCGGCCGGCATGGTCCTCGGCAAGGTGGAGGAACTGGGAGAGGCTGCCGAAAACGGCGGCAGCATCGACAAGGGCGCCATCGACGGACTGATCGCGATGATCCGCGGTCTGGAGAAGATCGGCGAGATCATGCGGCCGGAAGAAGCCGCCAGGGAAAACCAGATCAGGGATAACGAGGACCTTGCCGACACGCTGCAACGGATCGAGGAACGTATCGTCGAGCTTGCGGGCGAGCTCGCAACTCGAATGGCTGAAGAACAACTTGCAGCCGCAGGATGCACAGAAGGCGGCGTGTGAATGGCTGATGCGGGGGCGCGCCAACCAGCTTCAGATCGGGTGCGACCCTGTCGGCTGGCTGGTGATGGGCGGACGTGGCTCGGGCAAGACCCGGCTCGGGGCCGAATGGGTGATCGCACTGGCGCGGGGATTGCCGCCTTTCGCCCGCCCGGGCAACCGGCATGGACTGATCGCTCTGGTGGGCGAGACGCTGGGCGATGTGCGCGAGGTGATGATCGATGGCGCTTCGGGAATAGCCAGTATCGCGCGCGACGACCGGCCCCGCTACGAGGCGTCGCGGCGACGGCTGTTGTGGCCGAGCGGGGCGGTGGCGCAGGCATTTTCCTCCGAAGATCCCGAAAGTCTGCGCGGACCGCAGTTTGCTGCTGCATGGTGCGATGAGCTGGCCAAATGGAAGAATGCCGAGGCGACCTACGACATGCTTCAGTTCGGCCTTCGGCTGGGAGAGCGACCGCGCCAGCTCATCACCACCACGCCGCGTCCGACGCCATTGATGAAGCGGCTGCTGGCCGATCCGTCCGTCATGCTGACGAAGCTCGGTACTCATGAGATACGGGCTGGTTCTCATTCGGAACGCTGACCTGGACAGACGGGTTGCGGCAGGGGCGAACGGAGAGGATCGTGGATCATCGCAGCGACGGTGCATTTTCTGTACTGACGCTGCAAGCCGGCTCCGGACCGCAGATCGTGCCGGGAGACGGTTTCACCATCGTGGCCGGATGCGACCATTCCTTCGCGACCTGCAAGGCGAAATTCGCAAATGCGCTGAATTTCCGTGGCTTTCCGCATCTGCCGGGCAATGACGTGGCCTATGCCTACGTTACCGATGGCGGCGTCTTCGATGGCGGACCGGTGGTTCCATGACCGATGTGAACGATGTCTCAGCGGAAGCGCTGTCGTGGATCGGCACGCCCTACCTGCATCAGGCGAGCGCGAAAGGCATCGGCTGCGACTGCCTTGGGCTGGTGCGGGGCGTGTGGCGCGCGCTTTATCGGCGGGACCTGCCGGCACCCCCGGATTACGCTGCCGACTGGAGTCGTGGCGATGCAGGGGAAGCGTTGCTTGCCGGAGCGTACCGTCATTTCGAGCCCTGCGGGGCGAATGCCTGTCTGACCGGACGGTTGCTCATCTTCCGCTGGAAGCCGCATCTGCCGGCGCGCCACGCTGGCATCGCGGTCACGCAGGATCACTTCGTGCATGCCTATGATGGCGGCGGCGGAGTGGTGCGTTCCTTCCTTGTTCCGCAATGGCGCCGGCGTATCGCCGGCGTTTTCGCTTTTCCCGACAACTGACCACGCCGGAGCGTTTCATGGCGACCATTCTGCTACAGGCAGCCGGAGCCTATCTTGGCGGCTTCCTCGGAACATTCGGCGGTGCGATCGGGACCGCCGTCGGCGCGATGGCGGGCTATGCGATCGACCGCGCGCTGATCAACGGCACGCAGCGCATCGAAGGGCCGAGACTGGCGAATGCCAGACCGTTCAGCGCAGAGGAAGGCGCGCCCATACCACGTCTGTACGGCACGGCGCGACTGGGCGGCACGCTGATATGGGCGACGCGCTTCGAGGAGCGTCGCTCTACCCGGCGACAGGGCAAGACGGGGCCGAAGGTTACGGAATACTCCTACTTCGCCAACGCGGCCTTCCTGCTGTGCGAGGGCGAGATTGCAGGCATCAGGCGCATCTGGGCGGATGGCCGTGAGATAGATCGCGAGACGCTCGAACTGCGTGTCTACCCTGGCAGCGAGGACCAGCAGCCGGACCCTCTGATCGAGGCAAGGCAAGGATCCGGCAATGCTCCCGCCTACAGGGGGGCGGCCTATGTGGTCATCGAGCGGATGGATCTGGGTCCTTTCGGCAACCGCATCCCGCAACTGCAATTCGAGGTGATCCGGCCGGTCGGCAGGGTGCATCGGGGTGTGAGAGCGGTGGCGCTGATCCCAGGCGCAACGGAATACGGGCTTTCCACCACACCCGTGACAAGCCGCAAACGGCCCGGCGACCAGACCTATGTGAACCGCAGCGTGGTGTTCGGCGCTACAGATATTCAGGCTTCGCTGGATGAATTGCAGCAGACCTGCCCCAACCTGAAACATGTTGCTCTGGTGGTGGCCTGGTTCGGCGACGATCTGAGGGCCGGCCATTGCCGGATCAGGCCCATGACGGCCACCGGTCTGGATGGTGGCTTTTCGGCGGAGTGGCGGGTGTCGGGGCTTTCGCGGCAGACCGCCCCGGTCGTTTCGAAGCATGGCGGCGGGCCAGCCTATGGCGGAACGCCCTCCGACCGGAGCGTCATGGAGGCTATCGCCGAAATAAAGGCGCGGGGCCTCAAGGTTACGCTCAACCCCTTCATCATGATGGATGTTCCTGCCGGCAACGAGCTTCCGGATCCATATGGCGGAGCGAGCCAGGCCGCTTATCCGTGGCGCGGCCGCATCACGTGCCATCCCGCCCCGTTGCAACCTGAAACCGCCGACTGCTCGATCCTGTCGAGAATGCAGGTGGCGGCGTTCTGCGGTTCCGCCCAGAAGAACCAGTTTTCCTATTCCGGCAATACGATTTCCTTCAGTGGCGGGGTTGACTGGGGCTACAGGCGCTTCATCCTCCACTATGCGCATCTTGCGGCTAGGTCAGGCGGGGTCGATGCATTCCTGCTGGGCAGCGAATTGCGCGGCCTCACGACATTGCGTGATGAGCTTGACGCCTTCCCGTTCGTGGAACAGCTTGGCGCGCTCGCAGCCGATATACGCACGCTGGTCGGTTCGTCGACGCGGATCAGCTACGGGGCGGACTGGAGCGAATATTTCGGCCATCACCCGATGGACGGTTCGGGCGACGTCTTCTTCCATCTTGACGCGTTGTGGGCCCATCCGGCTGTCGATGCCGTGGGAATAGATAACTACATGCCGCTGGCGGACTGGCGGGATGCCGATTATGCAGGTGGGAACCCCGACGGCTTCGACAGTCCATACGATTTGCGTGGCCTGCGCGCCGGAATCACAGGCGGCGAAGGCTTCGACTGGTATTACCCGGATACCGGTGCAAGAGAGGCGCGCGCGAGAGAGCCGATCGCCGACGGCGCGCATGGCAAGCCATGGGTGTTTCGCTACAAGGACATCCTGTCCTGGTGGTCCAGCCTGCATTACGACCGCGTCGGCGGTGTTGAAAAGCCGATGCCGACCGCCTGGGTGCCCGGAGCCAAGCCAATCTGGTTTACGGAACTGGGCTGCCCCGCTGTCGACAAGGGGCCAAACCAGCCCAATGCGTTCCCGGATCCGAAGTCTGCTGAAAGCTCCACGCCCTGGTTCTCGAGCAAGGGACGCTCCGATCTGGCGCAGAGCCGGTTTCTGGAGGCTCACATGTCTCACTGGGATCCGTCGTTCGGGGACTTTGACGAAACGGGAAATCCGACATCGCCCGTCTATGGCGGGCGAATGGTCGACCATGAAAGAAGCTATCTTTGGGCCTGGGATGCACGTCCGTTCCCCGCTTTTCCGCAAAGGACCGACCTTTGGTCGGATGGCGAGCACTGGAGCCGGGGTCATTGGCTGAACGGGCGATTGAGCAGTCCCGACGTCGCCGCCCTTGTAGCCGCGATCCTGCATGACCACGGCTATCGTGACGCGATTGTCGGCGAGGTCGACGGTTGCGTGAACGGCTATGTCATCGCCGACCCGACGACAGCGCGTGCAGCGCTTGAACCGCTGGCCGACCTGTTCGATCTGAGTGCACATGAAGCCGGCGGAAAGCTGACCATCGAGCGGGCCGGTGCCGGGAAAAGCCCGGCGCTTTCCATCGATGAGCTTGTCGTCGACGATCGCACGGCTACGCTGGAGGCGGTCCGCAATCCCGACCATCAATTGCCTGCCGAAGCATTGCTCAGCTTTGTCGATCCTGCGAACGACTATCAGGCCGCTACGGTCAGGCGCACGCGAGGCGGTGTGTCCGGAAACAGGCAGCAGACGATCTATTTTCCCGGTGTATTGGAAGCGGGACAGGCGGGAGCGCTGCTCGATGACTGGCTCAGGCGCGTCTGGTACCAGCGTGAAACCGTGTCTTTTGCAGTGCCGCAGCCCAATGCCGATGTCGTACCGGGTGCCATCGTGCGACTGCCATCGTCCGGTTCCGCGTCGGACTATCTCGTAACCGGTATTGAGGATGGCATTACCCGCAGGGTGGAAGCGCGCCAGATTTTCGCCACCGTGCCTTCCCCCTGGCGGGAAGCCGTGTTGCCGGTTGCGCAGCAGGTATCCATTGTCGCGGGCCAGCCCCACGTGCTGTTTCTCGATCTGCCCGCAGGGGTTGGCGGAACCGGCGGGACGGAACAGTTTCGCGTTGCCGTCTGGCAAAAGCCATGGCGCAGCCAGACAGTATTCGCCTCGCCCGAAGGTGAAGGCTTCGCCTACCGGCAACTTGTCCCAAGGCCCGCTTCACTCGGGCGCCTGCTCGAACCCCTGCCACCGGGATTTGAAGGCCGGCTGGTGCACGGCAACTCTGTCATGGTCGAATTGTTCGACGCCGATGTGCAAAGCGCAAGTCTGCTTCAGCTGCTCAATGGAGCCAATCTGGCGGCTGTCAGGTCGGCTTCCGGTATCTGGGAGGTCCTGCAATTCAGGCGGGCCGAGCAGGTGGCATCGCAAACCTGGCGCCTGTCCTCGCTGCTGCGGGGCCAGTTGGGAACCGGCGACGCCATGGCAATCGGCGCGCCGGCCGATTCCGATTTCGTGATTCTCGATGAGGCAGTGGTTCCGGCAGGCCTTCAGGCGGGCGAAACCGGCCTTGAGCTCAACTGGCAGGTCGGCCCCACTGCGATGGATATCTCCGATCTCCACTTCATCACGGAGCGGCATGTCGGTGGATTGCGATCCCAGCTTCCGCTTTCCCCTGTGCATCTGAAAGCGAGGCGCGCGGGAGGCGATGTACGGCTGTCATGGATTCGCCGTGGCCGCCTGGATGCGGACAGTTGGGAGTCCCCCGATATTCCGTTGGGTGAGGAGCGTGAGGAATACCGGATCGAAATTGCCGATCTGACCGGAAATCTGGTGCGTACCGAAACGGTAGCCGAACAAGGCTGGCTGTATCCGCAGGCTCTCATCGCCTCGGACTTCGGAACGCTGCCTGCAATCATCGAGCTGACGGTGCGCCAGCTGGGCGGGCCCACCGGTTGGGGGCTGCCCGGAACATCGCGGCTGACCCTCATCTGAACCAGATACATGAAAGGAACACGCAATGACGGCAACAAAACCCTGGTATTTTTCCAGAACCATCTGGGCTTCGATCATAACGGTCGCGACCGGGGCCGCTGGCATGACGGGCCTGCCCATCGAGGCGGCTGACGGTGCGCTGATCACCGATACGCTGTTGCAGGGTGTCAGTGCCATATCTGGCCTGATTGCCATTCTTGGCAGGTTGTCTGCGAAGGACAGGATAGGCTAGGATTGCCGGGTGATGCCTCCGGCGAGGCTTGGTTCTTGTGTGCAAATGCCTGTTGGGGGGATATGCGCGATGCATTCAGCATTCATTTCACGTTCAGCCATGGCAGGTTAGAACGGCGAACATGGAAAAGCTTCGAAACACGATCCGGTCGACAATGCTGGCGTTTTGCGCCTGTGCGCTGCTTGCGCCGCCCGCTGTCGCTGCCGATTGCTACTCGATCGGGCAACAGGTCGCCGCGCAGAACGGTGGCACGCTGGCCAAGGCCTCCGAAGCCAACAGGGGGGGGCAGGCGGTTTGCGTCATCGTCGTTCTGGTTCCCGGTAGGGATGGCGAGCGGCCGCGCCGAACCGAGATCGTGGTGCCGAAGAGCTGATTCGCGTCTCGTTTCAATGGCATCGGAATCGCTCTATATCTGACAGTAACCGGGCCGACTGGCCGCTACACCGGCAGGATCGTTTTCATGCGTGTGCTCGTCGTCGAGGATGACAAGGATCTCAACAGGCAGATTTCCGATGCCCTGGTCGATGCCGGATATGTGGTCGACAAGGCCTATGACGGGGAGGAAGGTCATTTCCTCGGCGATACCGAACCTTACGACGCCGTGGTTCTGGACATCGGTCTGCCGCAGATGGACGGCATCAGTGTGGTCGAACGCTGGCGGCGCGACGGACGCAAGATGCCCGTGCTTATGCTGACCGCCCGCGATCGCTGGAGCGACAAGGTGGCCGGCATAGATGCCGGCGCCGATGATTATGTCGCCAAGCCGTTCCACATTGAGGAGGTCTTGGCACGGCTGCGCGCGCTCATCCGTCGTGCGGCGGGGCACGCCTCGTCGGAACTCGTTTGCGGCCCGCTTCGCCTCGATACGAAATCTTCCAAGGCGGATGTCGAGGGGGTTCCGCTCAAGCTTACGTCGCTTGAGTTCCGGTTGCTTGCCTATCTCATGCATCACATGGGCGAGGTCGTCTCGCGCACCGAACTTGTGGAGCATCTCTACGATCAGGATTTCGACCGCGATTCCAACACGATCGAGGTGTTCGTGGGACGTCTGCGCAAGAAGCTCGGCGTCGATCTGATCGAAACCGTGCGCGGCATGGGTTATCGCATTCGTGGGCCGGAGGCTTGAACTCGCAGAAGCTGTCCGCACTTCCTGCATCCCGACCCGCCAGAAGACCTGGCAGGATCGGCAGGGTGCGGCTCTGGCCCCGTTCGCTGACCTTTCGCGTCATCGCCTTCTCGACCATGTGGGCCATATTGGCGCAGGTCGTCGTCTTCACCCTCATCACCACCCTTTACAGGCAGGCGAGCGAACGCGGATTCGACAGTCTGCTTTCGGCGCATCTGTTCAACCTCATCGGCTCGGTCGGCGTTTCCGAGGACGGCAGGCTTACGGGTGCGCCCGATCTCGGCGATCTGCGCTTTTCCGAACCGCGATCCGGCTGGTACTGGTCGGTGGAGCCTGCTTCTGCGGGAGTGACGGGGGGATTGCGCTCTTCCTCCATGACAGGAGCGATTCCGTCACCGAGCATCACCGCGGTGCCCTTCAACACCGAATTCCAGCGCAGCTACGTTGCCGGCGGCCTTGCCGGGGAAGAGCTTGCAGTCTTTGAAAGCGAATTCGTGCTCGATACCGGAAACCAGATCGCCCGCTTCCGCGTGATGGGCAACGAGAGCGAGCTGGAAGAGGAAATCGCGGCATTCCAGCGTAGCCTGCTCATTTATCTCTCGCTGTTCGGCTTCGGCATGATCGCCATCAACGCCATCGCCATTCTGTACGGACTCCAGCCGTTGCGGCGTGTGCGCGACGCGCTCGCCATGGTGCGCGAAGGAACGGCCCAGCGGCTGGATGGCCGTTTTCCCGCCGAAATCGAGCCGCTTGCGAACGAAACCAACGCGCTCATTGAAAACAACCGCCGCATTGTCGAGCGCTCGCGCACGCAGGTTGGAAATCTTGCACATTCGCTCAAGACGCCGCTTGCCATCCTGCTCAACGAAGGACGCGCGCTGGGCGGAGCGAAGGGAAAACTGATCGCCGAGCAGGCGGCTTCCATGCAGCAGCAGGTCGAACATTATCTTCAACGCGCGCGCGTGGCAGCACAGCGCGACAGCGTGGTTTATCGCACGCCCGTCAAACCGCTGGTCGAGCGGCTGGCGAGGGTGATCGGCAAGCTCAATCCGAACACAGACCTGTCGGTTGATCTGCCGGAGGACGACATCGTATTCGCGGGCGAGCGCGAGGATATTGAGGAAATGCTCGGCAACCTGCTCGAGAACGCGATGAAGTGGGCTCGCAGCAAAGTGTCCATATCTGTAGCGCCTCTGCCAGGAGCCGAGGGTGAGCCGGACAGCTTCGAGATATGGATAGAGGACGATGGCCCCGGTATTCCCGAGGACAAGGCGCGCGATGCCTTGAAACGTGGGCGGCGGCTGGACGAAAGCAAGCCGGGGACGGGCCTTGGGCTGGCAATAGTCACCGATCTGGTCAATGAATATGGGGGAAAGCTGCGTCTGGAGCGAGGCGGGCTTGGCGGCCTGAAGGCGATTGTCCAGTTGCGGAGGATCGAATGACAGGCGCGGGGCAAACGACCTGAATTTGGCCAAACTGAACATGTTAGCGGCGGCTATATGCGAGAATTTCGGCGAGACGGCTTTTTGTGTGGGCGCCGGATTTCATTGTGGGTTCGATGCTCTGGCGTGCAGGTGATGAAATGAACGTTCGTCTGGTTCTGGTGGCTGGGTCTCTGATGCTGGCGGGCTGCAGCACGACCGGTATGGGCAGGGGCGCGACGGGCGGCGGTGCGCAATCGGGCCCGGTGTCTTCAACGGTTATATCCGCCATGGGCGGGGGCCTCGTCAGCGGCTCCGTCGGTTCCGGCCTCTCCGGCGGCGAACGACGCAGCGGGCTGGAAGCTGAATACAAGGCGCTGGAATACACGCCGAGCGGGCAGCCGGTGGTCTGGCGGGGCAGCCAATCCGGTCGATACGGCGAAGTTGTCGCAGCGCAGCCCTATCGCGTCGGCTCTCAGGACTGCCGTCAGTACACGCATACCGTCTATGCCGGAGGCGCCGGCGTGAGCGCCCGCGGAACGGCCTGCCGCAATGCGGATGGGAGCTGGACTCCGCTCACCTGACGCGCATTTTGCGTCCCTTTCCCCAACACTTCTTCACGAAGAATCGTCAAAGGGTCGCAGGTCCGCCATGTTGGCAGCGCATGGCCCCGAGGCTATTTAGACAGCATGTTGTTCTGGGTGATTGCCGCTGTCTTGACATTGGGCGCGAGTCTGGCGGTTCTGCTGCCTCTCGCGGCGCGACCCAAATCCGAATCTTCGGATACGGCGCACGATCTTGAGGTCTATCGCGATCAGTTGTCCGAGCTCGATCGCGATCTCGACCGCGGACTGATTCAGCCTTCCGAAGCCGAACAGGCCCGCGCCGAGATCGGAAGGCGGATTCTGCGCCTTTCGGCAGCGCGCCAAGCACAGGCGGGCAGTGAACGATCCTTCGGCCGGCGTCTCATCCCGGTGATCGCGGTCCTCGCCGTGCCGCTCATCAGCTGGGCTGTATATGCCCGCCTCGGCTCTCCCGACATTCCATCGCAGCCGCTGAGCGAGCGGCTTGCCAGGAACCCGGCGGAAAGCACCGTCGACGAACTTGTCGCCCGCGCCGAATCGCATCTTGCCGTCAACCCGTCCGACGGCAGGGGCTGGGAAGTTCTGGCGCCTATCTATATGCGCATGCAGCGTTTTTCGGATTCGGCGCGAGCCTATGACAATGCCATAAGGCTGCTTGGTTCGAATGCGGACCGGCAGTCCGGCCTTGGCGAAGCGCTGGTCAATGCCGCCGGCGGCCGAATTGCCGGGGACGCACGCGCGGCTTTTCAGGCGGCGCTGGAACATGACCCCTCCAATGCAAAGTCGCAATTCTTCCTCGCCATGGCATCCGCCCAGGATGGGCGAATGGAAGATGCGGTTGCAAGCTGGACGCGCATGCGCGACGCTCTCCCGGAAGGTTCGCCATGGCGCGGCGCAGCCGCGCAGGCGCTGGCGCAGGCCGGGCTGGAAACGGCTGGACGCGTCCCCGGACCTGTACCCGGACCCGGACAGGAAGAGGTCGAGGCGGCCGCTGAGATGTCGGAGCAGGATCGCGCCGAAATGATCGCCGGCATGGTCGAGCGGCTGGACGAGCGCCTGCGCAAAAACCCGCAAGACGGTGAGGGCTGGAAGCAGCTTATCCGCTCGCATCTGGTTCTGGGCGATGCAAACAAAGCTCGCGATGCGCTTGCCCGGGCAGTCGAGGCTCTCGGCGCGGACACCGGGCAGGCGATGGCGATCATCGCTTTCGCTGCATCGAACGGCCTTAAAATGACGGAACAGGCTCAATGACCCGCAAGCAGAAACGGATAGCTGTCATTTTCGGAGGATTGGCTTTTCTGGGAGCAGCGACAGCGCTGACCTTCGTCGCGCTGGGCCAGAAGGCGTCCTACTTCTACATGCCCGGAGACCTCGTCTCGGCCGATGTGCAACCCGGCCAGCGCATCCGTCTTGGCGGTATCGTGGAAAAGGGCTCGATTGCTCGCGGACAGGACGCGACCGTGACCTTTGCGGTGACCGATACGGCCGAAACCGTTAATGTCAGCTACAAAGGCATCCTGCCGGATCTGTTTCGCGAGGAGCAGGGCGTCATCACCGAAGGCTCCTTCGGCCCGGACGGAGGCTTTGTCGCAGACAGCGTACTGGCGAAGCACGACGAGAACTACATGCCCCGGGAGGTTGCGGACAGCCTGAAGGAAAAGGGTCTCTGGCAACACAATGAATAGGCATCGCCATGGTTGAGATCGGTCACTTCGCTCTCGTTCTGGCCCTGGCCCTGGGGCTGGTGCAGATGACGGTTCCGCTGATCGGCGCGCGCCTTCGCGACGAGCGCATGATGGCTGTGGCGGGACCGGTCACACTGGCCGGTTTCGCCTTCACGGCATTGTCCTTTGCCATATTGACCATGGCCTATGCCCGCTCGGATTTTTCGCTTCAGAATGTGTGGGAGAATTCCCACTCCCTGAAGCCGATGCTCTACAAGATCACCGGCGTATGGGGAAACCACGAAGGCTCCATGCTTTTATGGGTTCTGATCCTGACGTTCTTCGGGGCGCTTGTGGCCATCTTCGGCAGAAATCTGCCGACAACGCTGAGGGCGACCGTTCTGGCCGTGCAAGGTTCGGTTGGTGTGGCCTTCTTCCTCTTCATCCTGATCACCTCGAACCCGTTCACGCGCCTTTCTCCCGCGCCGGTCGAGGGCAGGGACCTCAACCCGATCCTTCAGGATATCGGCCTCGCCATTCACCCGCCGCTGCTTTACCTCGGCTATGTCGGCTTTTCGGTTTCTTTCGCCTTTTCCGTCGCCGCGCTGATCGAGGGCCGAATCGATGCGGCATGGGCCCGCTGGGTGCGGCCATGGACGCTGGTGGCATGGGTGTTCCTGACTGGCGGCATCGCCATGGGATCGTACTGGGCCTATTATGAACTGGGCTGGGGCGGCTTCTGGTTCTGGGATCCGGTAGAGAACGCCTCCTTCATGCCCTGGCTGGCGGGAACCGCCCTGCTGCATTCGGCCATCGTCATGGAAAAGCGATCGGCGCTGAAAATCTGGACGCTGCTTTTGGCGATCCTCACCTTCTCGCTGTCACTGCTCGGCACCTTCCTCGTACGCTCAGGGGTTCTCACCTCCGTTCACGCCTTCGCCACCGACCCGTCGCGCGGCGTCTTCATCCTGTGCATACTCATGCTGTTCATCGGCGGCTCGCTGGCGCTGTTTGCGCTGCGTGCCTCCTCGCTGACGCAGGGCGGCCTGTTCCAGCCGATTTCGCGCGAAGGCGCGCTGGTGCTGAACAACCTGTTCCTGACCACCGCGACCGCAACGGTCTTTATCGGCACGCTCTACCCCCTGCTCGTCGAAGCGCTTTCCGGCGACAAGATTTCGGTCGGGCCTCCCTTCTTCAATCTCACCTTCATTCCGCTGATGGTGCCGTTGCTCCTTCTCGTGCCTTTCGGCCCGCTGCTGGCATGGAAGCGCGGAGATGCGCTGGCCGCCGCCCAGCGGCTGATGTTCGCCTTCGCCGCCGCGCTTGTGGCCGCGATGGTAACGGCCTTCCTGATCGACGGATCGTCTGCAATTGCGGCTTTCGGTGTCGGGCTCGCCGTCTGGCTGATGATCGGTTCGCTGACGGACCTTGCAGTCAAGGCTGGCCTCGGCAATGTGAAGCCATCTGTTGCCTGGCGGCGCTTCGTCGGACTGCCGCGTTCGGTTTTCGGTACGGCGCTTGCACATCTCGGCCTCGGCCTGACCGTTCTGGGGCTGGTAGGCGCAATCTGTTTCGGCACCGAAAGCGTGCTGACGATGAAGCCGGAGCAGATCACCGAGCTTTCCGGCAAGCGGGTGCGTTTCGACAATGTGGTGCCCGTTCAGGGGCCGAACTACACTGACGAGCGCGCGCATTTCTCCCTGCTCGGTCCGGCCGGCGAGGTCAGGCGCGAAATCTGGTCGTCGCGCCGCTTCTACCCTGTGCGTCAGATGAACACGACCGAGGCGGGCATCGCCACGCTCGGCTTCAGCCAGCTCTACATCTCGATCGGCGAGACGACGGAGAGCGGGCTTGTCGTGCGCCTGTGGTGGAAACCGTTCGTGACGCTGATCTGGGGAGGCGGTCTGGTGATGATGGCCGGCGGCACCCTTTCATTGCTCGACCGGCGCCTGAGGGTCGGCGCGCCGGCACGCCGTTCGAGAAAGAGCGCGGCGAAACCTGCCGTGGAGGCCGCATGATACGCCGCCTTGCCCTCGCGTTGCTATGCATCGGTTTGTTTGCCGCGCCGGCTGCGCGTGCAGTAACGCCCGACGAAATGCTGGCCGACCCGGCGCTGGAACAGCGCGCGCGCGGTATCTCTGCCGGCCTGCGCTGTCTCGTCTGTCAGAACCAGTCCATCGACGATTCCGATGCCGATCTGGCCCGTGACCTGCGCGTCCTTGTGCGCGAGCGTATCGAGGCCGGCGACACCGACCGGCAGGTCATCGACTTCGTCGTTTCCCGCTACGGCGAGTTCGTATTGCTGAAGCCGCGTTTCAATGCGCAGACCGTGTTGCTGTGGAGCGCGCCTTTTGTGTTGCTTCTGGCCGGAGGGGCCTTTGTTTTCCTCGCGTCCAGACGCAAGCGTCCGGTCGAGGTCGCGAAGCTGACGGATGAAGAGCGCGCGGCTCTCGACCAGCTATTGAAACGCGACCAGACTTCTCAACATTAACAAAGTTTCATCAACCGGAAATGGCGCAGTAAGGTCTGGCGTCCTATCTCTGCCTGCGATGATGTTCCTGAGACATCCCGTGCAAGAAGGACCGAGATCGATGACCAGCATCTCCAGAATCGTTTCCCGCCGGGGCAGGGGGCTTGCCGCTGCCGCTGCCTCGCTCGCCATTGCCGGCGCTGTCGGTTTCACGGGCGTAACCGCAGGCACCGCGCCGGTGCTCGCCGAGGCCGTTCGTGTCGAAGCCCCGCAGGTTCCCAGTTTCGCCGATGTGGTGTCCAATGTGACACCGGCAGTCGTCAGTGTCCGCGTCAAGGCCAGGGTCGACCAGACCGCCGATCGCGGCCCCGGCTTCGGCTTTCCCGACGAAGGCTTCGGCAATCTCCCCCCCGATCATCCCATGCGTCGCTTCTTCCGCGAGTTCCGCGGTTTCGGCGACCGCGACGGCGGCCCTCGTTCCGAACGTCGCGGCCCGGCCAAGCCGCGTCCCGTGGCGCAGGGTTCCGGTTTCTTCATCTCCGAGGACGGCTATGTGGTGACCAACAACCACGTTGTCGATAATGGCACGCAGTTCACCATCGTCACCAATGACGGCAAGGAACTGGACGCGAAGCTTGTCGGCAAGGACGAGCGCACCGATCTTGCGGTGCTGAAGGTCGATGGCGACACCAAATTCACCTATGTGGATTTCGCCGACGATGCGAAGATCCGCGTCGGCGACTGGGTCGTCGCCGTCGGCAATCCGTTCGGCCTTGGCGGCACGGTTACCGCCGGCATCGTTTCGGCACGCGGCCGCGACATCGGTGCCGGTCCCTATGACGACTTCATCCAGATCGATGCCGCCGTCAATCGCGGCAATTCCGGCGGGCCGGCATTCGACCTCAACGGTCAGGTCGTGGGCATCAACACCGCCATCTTCTCCCCGTCCGGCGGCAATGTCGGCATTGCCTTCGCCATTCCCGCTTCCACAGCCAAGCAGGTGGTCGACGGGCTTATCAGGGATGGCTCGGTCGCTCGCGGCTGGCTCGGTGTTGAAATCCAGCCGGTGACGAAGGAAATCGCGGAATCGCTCGGCCTGAAGGCGGACAAGGGCGCCATCGTCGCCAATGCACAGGACGAGAGCCCGGCCAAAAAGGCGGGCATCGTATCCGGCGACGTGATCACGCAGGTGGATGGCAAGGACATTTCGTCTTCCCGCGATCTGGCGCGTGTCATTGCCGGCTATGCTCCGGGCACTACGGTGGATATGACCGTGTGGCGCGGCGGCAAGTCCGAGAGCGTCAAGGTCGAACTCGGCAAGCTGCCCGGCAGCGGCACGCAGGCATCTGACGCATCTGGAGATTCCGCGCCTTCGTCCACCGATACGCTGGCCGATCTGGGATTGACCGTAACCACGGCCGATGATGGCAAGGGCCTCGTCGTCACGGGGGTCGATCCCGACAGCGATGCCGCCGATCGCGGCATCCAGACGGGCGATGTCATCACGGCCGTGAACTCCGAGGAGGTGGCCAGCGTGAAGGACGTTACCGACGCCATGGACAAGGCCGCCAAGGCCGGCCGCAAGTCGGTTCTGGTCCAGATCAGCCGTGACTCCGCGAACCGCTTCGTGGCCCTGCCTATAAATCAGGGTTGACGGGACAAGCCGGCTGCCGCTGCGAAGGCGGCCGGCTTCATTCTTTTACATTCAGGCGCGGTTGCCGGAATCATCTATAGTGATGCGATGAAGATCCTCGTCATTGAAGATGACCGCGAGGCTGCGGACTATCTGGAAAAAGCCTTTTCCGAGGCCGGTCACACTGCCCATGTAGCCGGTGACGGCGAAACCGGCTTCGCGCTTGCCGATGCGGGCGACTACGATGTCATGGTGGTGGATCGCATGTTGCCGCGCCGTGACGGTCTTTCGGTCATTGCCAGCCTGCGTTCGCGCGGCAACACCACGCCTGTCCTTATCCTTTCGGCTTTAGGCGAGGTTGACGACCGTGTGACCGGCCTGCGCGCCGGTGGCGACGATTATCTCACCAAACCCTATGCCTTCTCGGAGCTTCTGGCCCGCATCGAGGTGTTGAACCGGCGTGCCGGCAGCCGCGAAAGCGAGACCGTTTACCGTGTCGGCGATCTCGAGCTCGACCGCCTGTCCCATTCGGTGAAGCGCGCCGGCCAGGAAATCACGCTGCAGCCGCGCGAGTTTCGTTTGCTCGAATATCTCATGCGCCATGCCGGGCAGGTGGTCACCCGCACCATGCTGCTTGAAAATGTCTGGGATTATCACTTCGATCCGCAGACCAATGTCATCGACGTGCATGTCTCGCGCCTGCGCGGCAAGATCGAGAAGGGTTTCGACAAGCCGATTCTGCACACGGTGCGCGGGGCCGGCTACATGCTCAGGCACGGCTGAGTGCCGATGGCGCTTTCCCTGCCACCGATCATGAAGACGACGGCGGCGCGGCTGTCTGCGCTTTTTCTGCTCCTGTTCGCATTATGCGCCACCCTTCTGGTCTTCTACATGACCTCGCTTTCCGTGCGCATGCTGGCGACGCAGACGCAGGAAACGATCAACGAAGAGGTTCTCAGCCTTGGACGTGCCTACCAGCGTGGCGGGCTGCCCACGCTGGTGCGCGTGGTCGAGCAGCGCTCGCGCCAGCCCGGAGCGAACCTTTACCTGCTTGCAGATATCAATGGCCAGATTCTTACAGGAAATGTGGAGAGCCTCGAACCTGGCGTGCTGGAGACAGAGGGCTGGACGACGCGGCCCTTCTACTATCGCCGTTATGGCGAGAGCGAGGCCGAACGTCAGCGGAGCGAGGGCGCGCAGAACGAGACGCAGCGCACGCAACTGCGCAGGCATGACGCGCTGGCGCTGGTCCTGCGTCTTCCAAACCAGATGATCCTGCTGGTCGGGCGCGATCTGGGCGAGCCGCAGCGGTTCCGCGAGGTGGTCAACCGTTCGCTGATGCTGGCGCTGGGGATGATGGGGCTGGGAGGCATCGTCATCTGGTTCTTCGTCGGCCGGGCCGCGCTGAAGCGCATAGACGCCATTTCCGCCGCCAGCCGCCGCATCATGGGGGGCGACCTGTCCGGCCGCCTGCCAACGACCGTTGCTGGCGACGAGTTCGATCGTCTTTCGGAAAACCTCAACGCCATGCTGTCGCGCATCGACACCCTGAACGAGGGGCTCAAGCAGGTTTCCGACAACATTGCCCACGACCTCAAGACGCCGCTGACGCGCATCCGCAACCGCGCCGAGGCGACGCTGGCCGGCAAGCATAAAACCGCCGACTACCGCGCCGCGCTCGAAGCCACCATTGCCGAATCGGATCAGCTCATCAAAACGTTCAACGCGATTTTGATGATTTCCCGGCTGGAGGCGGGCTACTCAGCCGAGAGCATGGCCGGGGTCGATCTTGCGGAGGCCGTCCGCGACGTTGTCGAACTGTACGAACCCCTGGCCGAGGACAGCGGCGTGGTGCTGGAGGCGGAACCCTCGCAATCCGTCATCATCGGCGGCAATCGCGAACTCATCGGACAGGCGCTGTCCAACATCGTCGACAACGCCATCAAATATTCGGCCGATGCGACCGGCGAGCCGCGCGTGCGTGTCCGGCTGGAGCGGGAGGGTTCGGAAATCCGCCTGTCCGTGACCGATAACGGCCACGGCATTCCCGACGAGCAGGATCGCGCCCGCGCCACCGAGCGTTTCGTGCGGCTGGAAAAGAGCCGTTCGCAACCGGGTTCGGGGCTTGGTCTCAGCCTCGCCGGCGCGGTGATGAAATTTCACGGCGGCAGGCTTGATCTTTTGCCCGCCGATCCCGGATTATCCGTGGTCATGGTGTTTCCCGACAAGGACAGGTCCTGACCCCTATGGCTCCAAGCATCGCGGCGGAACGCGCCGCAACCGGGTGGCTGCTGCGGCCCGCATTTGAACTCCGGCCGCTTGATGCGGGCCATGCGGATTCCGTGCTTGCCGACATTACCGCCAGTGCATCGGAGCGGGAGTTGCCGCGGGTGGCGAAACTGCTTGCCACGGACAGCCATGCCCGCCGCTTCCTTGCCGCCGTCTTCGATCTGTCGCCTTTCCTGCGGGATCTGGCGCGCCGCCGGCCGCAAATGCTTGATGCGCTCTTCGACGGGACCGTCGCGGAACGGCTCGATGCGATTGGTTCCGAAATCGAGGCCAGCTGGAAAGGTGACGGTGTTTCCGAAGCCGAGCTGATGAAGCGGCTGCGGCTCCTCAAGACGGAAGCGCATTTCCTCATCGCTCTCGCCGATCTGGCGGGCGAGGCGGATACGCAGGCGACCGTCCGGCGCCTGAGCCTGCTGGCCGAAGCCTGCGTTCGTGCCGCCACCGCTTTCCTGCTGGCCGACCTCGCGCGGCAGGGTAAGCTCAATCTGCCGCATCCCGCCGATCCAGCCCGCGACAGCGGGCTCATCGTCCTCGGCATGGGAAAGCTCGGTGCCTACGAGCTTAATTTCTCGTCTGACATTGATCTCATTCTCTTCTTCGATCCCAGGGCCGTGGCCGGCGACCCGATGGAGGCGACGGACGTCTTTTCGCGCCTTGCCCGCCGGCTGGTACGCATCATGCAGGACCGCACCGAGCATGGTTATGTATTCCGCACCGATTTGCGCCTGCGTCCGGACCCCGGCTCGACCCCGCTGGCTATCCCCGTAGGGGCGGCCCTGACCTATTATGAGGCGCGCGGCCAGAACTGGGAGCGCGCCGCCATGATCAAGGCCCGGCCGCTGGCGGGCGACATCGAGGCGGGGGAGACCTTCCTGAAGGAGCTGCGGCCCTATGTCTGGCGCAAATATATGGACTATGCGGCCATTGCCGACGTCCATTCCATCAAGCGCCAGATCCATGCCCACAAGGGGCATGGCGAGATCGCGGTGAAGGGCCACAACGTCAAGCTTGGCCGGGGCGGCATCCGCGAGATCGAGTTCTTCGTTCAGACCCAGCAGCTCATCGCCGGTGGCCGCTTCCCTGAGCTTCGCGGCCGCGAGACGGTGGAAATGCTTGGCCAGCTTGCCGGAAATGGCTGGATCACGGCCGAGGCACGCGACGCGCTCACCCGCCAGTATTGGTTCCTGCGCCGTGTCGAACATGCCGTGCAGATGGTCGCCGACGAGCAGACCCACATCCTGCCGGAAGACGACGAAGGGCTGGAACGCATCGCGCATCTGCTCGGCTTCGCCGCTGCGGATGCCTTTTCAAAAGCCATCCGCGAATCTCTGGTGGAGGTGGAAGGCCATTATGCGGCCCTGTTCGAGGCGGCGCCCGAGCTTTCGGCCGGCATGGGCAATCTGGTCTTCACCGGCGATGTGGACGATCCCGACACCTTGCAGACACTGCACAATCTCGGTTTCCAGCGCCCGAGCGACATCTGCCGGGTCATACGCGCCTGGCATTTCGGCCGCTATCGGGCGACGCGTTCGGCCGAAGCGCGCGAGCGGCTGACGGAACTGACCCCGGCGCTGCTCGAAGCCTTCGGCAAGACCCGGCGCGCCGACGAGGCGCTGATGCGCTTCGACGAATTTCTGTCGGGCCTGCCTGCAGGCGTCCAGCTTTTTTCCCTGTTGCAATCCAATCCCGCATTGCTGCGCCTGCTGGCGACCATCATGGGTGCGGCTCCCCGGCTGGCCGCCGTCATCACGCGCCGGCCGCATGTCTTCGACGGACTGCTCGACCCTGCCTTGCTCAGCGAATTGCCGGATCGGGCCTATCTGGAGGCCCGGCTTTCGGCCTTTCTCGAAGGCGACCGGCCCTATGAGGAGGTTCTGGACCGGCTGCGCATCTTCGCAGCCGAGCAGAAATTCCTCATCGGTGTGCGCCTGCTGGCCGGCTCCATCGATGCGCGCAAGGCGGGCAGGGCCTTCTCGCATCTCGCCGACCTGACGATCGGCGTGGCGCTCGATGCGGTGACGGCCGGGTTCGCAATCCGCCATGGCCGCATTCCCGGCGCGCGCGTGGCGCTGCTCGGCATGGGCAAGCTGGGCAGCCAGGAACTGACCGCCGGCTCGGATGTCGACCTCATCCTGCTCTACGACCACGATCCGGACGCGGATGAATCGGACGGCGAGAAGCCGCTTGCGCCCGCCCACTACTACAGCCGCCTGACCCAGCGCCTGATCGCGGCGGTGTCGGCTCCCACGGCCGAGGGTGTGCTTTATGAACTGGACCTGCGCCTGCGCCCCTCCGGCAACAAGGGGCCGGTCGCGACCCACATGGATGCCTTTCGCAAATACCAGCGGCAGGATGCGTGGGTGTGGGAACAGATGGCGCTGACCCGCGCGCGCCCTGTCGCGGGCGACCGGGAACTTTGCGCCGAAATCGCCGGCGAGATCACCGCCATCCTCGCCCAGCCGCGCGATGCGGCGAAAGTGCGCCGCGAGGCTTCCGACATGCGCAAGCTGATCGAGGAGGAGAAGCCGCCGCGCGACCTGTGGGACATCAAGCTCGCTCCGGGCGGGCTGATCGACCTCGAGTTCATCGCTCAGGTCGCGGTCCTGACCGGCAGCTTCACCGGCATGCCCGGCACCACCGCGACAGCCGATGTTCTGGCGGGCCTTGCGCCGGGATATGCGGATGCAGGCATGCGCGAGGAACTGGTTCGGGCTTATTCGCTCTATGCTGCCATCACCCAGATCACGCGGCTTTGCCTGACGGGACCGTTCGACAGGGACGATGTGCCGCCCGGTCTGTCCGACCTTCTTCTGGCGGTGACCGATATGCCCGATTTTTCGGTGCTGGAGGCAGCGCTGAGGGATACGGAAGCCGGGGTGCGCCGCTGCTTCGGCCGCATCTTGCGGGGAAAGGCGAAATAGTCAGGCGGCGACCTTGATCGGCGGGCTCAGCGGCCTTTTCCTTATGGATGAGGGAATACGAACCGAGACGATGGTGCCGGTGCCCTCGGTCGAGCGAATCTTCAGCGCTCCGCCATGCAGTTCCGCCAGCGAGCGCGAAATGGCCAGGCCGAGCCCGGACCCGGTGTGGTTCTTGGAGAACTGGTTCTGCACCTGCTCGAAGGGCCGACCGAGCTTCTTCAGCGCATGCTTGGGAATGCCGCAGCCATTGTCCTCGAACGACAGGATCATCGCGCCGGAGGCGTAGCGGGCGCGCACCGAGATGCGCCCGCCCTTGCCGGTGAACTTCACCGCGTTCGACAGCAGGTTGAGCACGATCTGCTTGATCGCCCTGCGGTCCGCGTAAAGCTTCAGCGTCTCGGCGATGTTGGTGTCGACCGTGATGTTCTTTTCGGCCGCCTGCAACGAAACCACCCGCACCGTTTCGCGGATCAGCGGGCAGAGATCGATTTCCTCGCGCTCCATCGAGAACTGGCCGGCCTCGATCTTCGACATGTCGAGAATGTCGTTGATGACGCCAAGGAGATAGGTGCCGCTGGAATTGATGTCGTTGGCATATTCCTCGTAGCGTTCGCTGCCCAGCGGCCCGAACAGTTTCTGCGACATCAGTTCGGAAAAGCCGATGATGGCGTTGAGCGGCGTGCGCAGCTCGTGCGACATGTTGGCCAGGAATTCGGATTTGGCCTGGTTGGCGGCCTCGGCGCGTTCCTTCTCCTTCATGTATTTGCGGTTGAGTTCGGCCAGTTCCTGCGCCTTCTGTTCGTCGGCACGGCGGGCGAGGCTGAGGTCGTGGATGGTTGCCATCAGCCGCCGTTCGCTGTCGAGCAGCTTGTCCTGATGCTGCCGGATCTGGGTGATGTCGGAGCCGACAGCCACCGTGCCCCCGTCACGGGTCTTGAGTTCGTTGACCTGAAGCCAGCGCCCGTCCGCCAGCTGGCGCTCATAGGTGACGCCTCCACGGGGGCCGTTGGCGTTGGCCAGCCGACGCTCGGAGGCGAAAGCCTGCATGCGGTCTTCCAGAACGTTGCGCGGTGCGCCGGGCACCACGTCGTCGTCCGACAGGCCGTTGTCCTGCTGGAACTTTGAGTTGCACATCACCAGCCTGTCCGAGGCGTCCCACAGCACGAAGGACTCGGTAATGTTCTCGATTGCCGTGCGCAGCCTCAGGTCAGCCGCTTCCGATCGCAGGGCAAGGTGGCGCTGCTCCGTCACGTCCATCGATATGCCGATAAGCTGTATCTCGGCGGCATCGGGATCGACCACCTGCGCGCGCACGCGCATCCACACCCACTGGCCGCTGGCATGACGCATGCGGAACACCCGGTCGATCTGGTCGATCTCGCGGGCCATCACCCGGTTGGCGATCTCGAACAGATTGCCGTCGTCGGGGTGGATGATGCGGTCCACCTCGCCGAAGGAGAGCATGGCGTCGCATGGCTCGTAGCCGAGCATGTCGTACATGGACGGAGACCAGTACATCTTGCCGCGCACCATGTCCCAGTCCCACAGGCCGCAGCGGCCACGCACCAGCGCCATGTCGATGCGCTGCTGGCCTTCGAGATAGACGCGGTCCGCTGCCTGCGCGCGTGCCGCCTGGCTGAAATAGGCGTACAGGATGACGATCAGGACGCCGGCCGTCAGCACGAACAGCGAGACGTTGAGCGACACGGTCCTGCGCCACTGGGCGTAGACCGCATCCTGCGGGATCAGTGCTGCGGCGGCGCGGCTGGCTTCGCGATCGATGGCGATTGCGGCGTACCAGTCGTCCGCGCCGATCCTGACCGGGATCACGCCGGCCTTCTCGCCGAACAGGAACAGGGACTGGCCGCCCGAGACGATCTCGTCCAGCGCCCGGCCATACCAGCGCGTGGAGCGCGGCGTGACGGCCGAAACGACGAATTTCTCGTTGGTGAAGGCAAGCACATGGCCTCTGGAAAGGGCAGCGGTGCGGCTCACCTGTTCCAGAAGTTCCTGCGGACTGCTGGCCGCCACGTCGGCCTCGATGAGCTGGCCGGCAGCCAGCGCCAGCGCCGATCTGGCATTGCGCTCGACATCGTCGCGCCAGTTCATGAGCGAGATGAAGTGCAGCCCGGCGACGACCAGCAGGAAGATGACGATCAGAACCGGGATCAGGCGGCGCAGGAAGGGCTCGGCTGCCACCAGCTTCTGGTAGGCAGGCTGGGCGATGAGCTTCGCGTTGCCGGCAAGGCCGCTCGGGTGCCGGTCAACAGAAATCCCACCGGGCGCGCTGAACGCGTCCGCCTTCGCCATGAAATGGCACTCCCCACTATGTCCCGTTTGAAGATCCGGCTACGCCACACATCCGAATCGTCCCTAAAGAATCAAACGTGATTCGCCTTGTCCAGTGGCGCGGCGAAAAAAGATGTCCGGACGGCGATTTTTGTCAGGTCAGGGAGCGCTCCACGATGTCGCGCAGATCGACGGAAACGCTGCTTGCACCGGCAATCGAAACCAGGGCCTGCCGTGCTTTTTCCTGCCGCGCCGGCTCCAGCGAGCGCCATGAGCGAAAGGCCGTGGCGAGCCGGGCCGAAAGTTGCGGGTTGCCGCCATCTATCTCGAGGAGAACGTCGGCAAAGAAAGCATAGGCAGTTCCGTCCGCCCGGTGGAAGCCGGTCTGGTTGCCGGTGGAGAACGTGCCGAGCAACGCGCGGACCCGGTTGGGATTGTCGATGTGGAACGCCGGATGCCGCATCAGGGCGCGCACCGTCTCCAGTGCCTTCGTGCCGGGCGTGGTCGACTGGATCTGGAACCATTTGTCCATCGCAAGCGGCATCGTTGCGTGGCGGGCCGCGAAGTCGGCAAGCGCGGCATCGGTGCGTGGCGATCCGGCGTGTTCATGCGCCAGCGTTCCCAGACCGGCGATCAGGTCTGTCATATTGGTGGCGGTGCGATAGTGCCGTTCAGCGATATCGTCGCCGCCGTCGAGGCGGGCAAGATAGCCGAGCACCACGTTGCGCAAGGCACGACGCCCCGCGCTGGCGGCATCGGGGCGGAAAGGCCCCCGATCCTCGAGCTCCTCGTAAAGCTTCCCGAACGGCTCGCGATTGGCTGCGGCAATGAACGTGGACAGCGTGCTGCGGGCAGCGAGCACGGCGTCGGGGTCGATATCCCGGCCGATGTCGCGGGCGATGTCGGCTTCCGAAGGCAGCGTCAGCGCGAGCGCGCGATAGGCCGGCTCAAGGGTAGCGTCTGTTGCGATCCTGCCTGCGAGTTTCGCGATATCCTTCTGATAGTTTGCCTCTTTTCCACCCAGAAGAAGGCGATACGC
The DNA here is from genome assembly GCA_022833215.1 of Mesorhizobium sp. Classification (GTDB taxonomy): domain Bacteria; phylum Pseudomonadota; class Alphaproteobacteria; order Rhizobiales; family Rhizobiaceae; genus Mesorhizobium. The sequence goes on from JAIPUZ010000084.1 coordinate 109,955, forward strand.
GGCAATCAGGGCATCGGTCAGCAGCGTGTTGAAAGCCTGCCAGCGCGCGAACGGATCGCTGTCGTGACCGGCCAGGAAGGCAAGGTCCTCGGGTCGCTGCTCGATGGCAAGCGTGACCGGAGCGGAAAAGCCGCGGTTGAGCGACAGGACCGGACGTTCCGGCACACCGTGAAAGCGCAGCTTGTGGCTGCGCTTGCGGATATGGATGACGCCGTTTTCGACCGTTGCGCCTTCGGCTGCGGTGAAACCGGTTTCCTTGCCGTCGCTGCCGATCAGACCGAAAGCCAGCGGAATGTGCATGGCGCGTTTGCGGCTTTCCGACGGTGTCGGCGGCACGGACTGTTCGATGTCGAGGGTAAGAGTGCCGGCCTCATGGCTCGCTTTGATGGTCAGGTTCGGCGTTCCCGACTGGTTGTACCAGAGGCCGAACTGCGAGAGATCGCGTCCCGACGCATCCTCGAACGCTTTCAGGAAGTCCTCGATGGTGCAGGCTTGCCCGTCGTGACGCTCGAAGTAGAGTTCCATGCCGGATCGGAATGTCTCGGCGCCCAGGATGGTGCGCAGCATGCGCACCACTTCCGAACCTTTTTCGTAGACGGTCGCCGTGTAGAAATTATTGATCTCGCGATAGCGGCGCGGGCGCACGGGATGGGCGAGGGGCCCCTGATCCTCCGGGAACTGAAGCGCGCGCAGCGTGCGCACCTCCGCGATGCGCTTCACTCCGCGCGAACGCTGGTCCGCCGAAAACTCATGGTCGCGGAAAACGGTCAGCCCTTCCTTGAGGCAGAGCTGGAACCAGTCCCGGCAAGTGATTCTGTTGCCTGTCCAATTGTGGAAATACTCATGCGCGATGATCGCCTCGATATTGGCGAAATCGGTATCCGTGGCGGTCGCTTCGTCGGCCAGCACATATTTGTCGTTGAAGATGTTGAGGCCCTTGTTCTCCATCGCGCCCATGTTGAAATCGGAAACGGCAACGATGTTGAACACGTCGAGGTCGTATTCGCGTCCGAACGCGTCCTCGTCCCATTTCATCGAGCGCTTCAGCGCATCCATGGCGTAGGCCGCGAGCTTCTCCTTGCCATGCTCGACATGGATGGCGAGTTCCACGGTTCGTCCGCTCATGGTGGTGAAGCTGTCGCGCAGGCAGCCGAGATCGCCGGCCACCAGCGCGAACAGATAGGAAGGCTTGGGGTGGGGATCGTGCCATTCGGCGAAGTGCCAGCCGTCGCCAAGCTCCCCGCCCGCCACCGGATTGCCGTTGGATAAGAGGAGAGGAGCCTCCGCCTTCGCAGCTTCGATGCGCACATGGTAGACCGAGAGGATGTCCGGCCTGTCGAGGAAATAGGTGATGCGGCGAAAGCCTTCCGGCTCGCACTGGGTGCAGTAGACGCCGTTTGAGCGGTAAAGCCCCATCAGTGCCTTGTTACGATCCGGATCCAGTTCGGTCTCGATGAGCAGCCGAAAGCTGCGTGCTTCCGGCAGGTCCGTCAGGACGAGTTTCCCGGGCGTCGCCTCGTGGGCGGGATTGCCGTCGCCGTCGAGTTCGATGCGTTTCAGCTTCAGCACTTCTCCGTCCAGCACCAGCGGCGCGCACGCATCTGTTCCGGCCCGGCGTTCGACGGTCAGGTCTGCAATGACGGTCGTCGTGTCGCGCGCCAGCCGGAACGTGAGATGAATTTGCGGGATGAGATAGTCGCTTGGCCGGTAGTCTTCGAGCCTGAACACCTGGCCGGTATCTGTACGCATATGCTTTCCATTCCTTCCGCCACCGGATTTTCATGGGCAGACGGAGCCGTCACTTTGGCGCAAGACAATCCGGTAAGGGTTCTTTACATGATAGGCGCCTGCGTCGGGAAGCCCACGACAGGGGATCAGACTCTCGCACCGCCTGAGGACGCAGGGCAATTGAATACGCCAACGCATGAGCATTCCGGCAGACCCCTTACGGCAATCAGCCTGAAGATTACTTCCGTGGTGATCTTCGTGGCCATGTCGTCCCTGATCAAATCGGCCGGAGCGCTTCCGGCGGGGCAGGTGGTCTTCTTCCGCTCATTCTTTGCGATGCTGCCCATCCTGCTTTTCCTGGGCTGGAAGGGAGAGTTGCGCACGGCTTTCACAACCCGCAGGCCGTTGGGTCATCTGGCGCGGGGTTTCGTCGGCGTCTGTTCGATGGGGCTCACCTTTTTCGCTCTGGCGCGGCTGCCGCTGGCCGATGCGATCACGCTGAACTACGCGCAGCCGCTTATGGTGGTGGTGTTCAGCTCCCTGTTTCTGGGGGAGCCGATCCGCATGTACAGATGGGGTGCCGTCGCCGTAGGGCTGATCGGGGTCGTCATCATTTCTTGGCCGGAGCTTACCCTGCTGCGTTCAGGGACAGCCATGGACGACCAGCAGGTTCTTGGGGTGATGGCGGCGCTGACTGGCGCTGCGACCTCCGCCGTCGCTGCCATTCTGGTCCGCAATCTTGTCGGCAGCGAGCGCACCGCGACCATCGTGCTGTGGTTCTCGCTCATGGCAAGCATCATCTCCCTCGGCACCCTGCCGTTCGGCTGGGAGGCGCTCGACCTTCATCAGACGATATTGTTGATCGCCAGCGGAATTTTCGGGGGAATTGCCCAGATTCTCATGACCTCCGCCTATCGCCACGCCGAGATTTCGGTGGTCGCCCCCTTCGAATACACCTCGATCATCCTCGCCATTGTCATCGGCTATCTGGTTTTCAGCGACCTGCCGGGAATCCACATGCTTGCCGGCGGTGTGATCGTCGTGGCGGCCGGGCTGTTCATCATATTCCGCGAGCGCCAGCTCGGGCTCGAGCGGGCAAGGGCGCGCAAGGTCACGCCCCCTCAGGGTTGAGCCGGGCCTGCCTGCATCAGGAAAGCGCGCGCAGCTTCATTTTCACTTCGAGGAAGTCTCGCCAGGCAAGCCGTTTGTGCGCGGGCGTGCGCAGCAGATAGGCCGGATGCAGCGTTGGCATGGCCGGAATTTCTACACCCGACGGGCCGGTATAGACACGCCAGTTGCCGCGCAGCCGCAGGATGCCTTCCGTGGTGTTGAGCAGCGTCTTGGCGGAAGCTCCGCCCAGATGAACGAGCACCTTCGGGCCAACCAGCTCGATCTGACGCTCGATGAAGGGACGGCAGATTTCGGTTTCCTGCGGGGTTGGCGCGCGGTTGCCCGGCGGTCGCCATGGAATCACATTGGCTATATAGACCTTGCTGCGGTCCAGATCGATGGCAGCCAGAATACGGTCGAGCAACTGGCCGGAGCGGCCGACGAAGGGCTTGCCTTCGAGATCCTCGTCGCGTCCCGGCGCTTCACCAACGAACATGACGGCGGCTTGCGGGTTGCCGTCGGAAAACACCAGATTCTTGGCGGTGGCCTTGAGATTGCAGCCGTCGAAGCCGGCCATGCATTCGCGCAGCTCGTCCAGCGTGGTGGCGCGCGCGGCAAGCTCGCGGGCAAAGGCTACCTGCTGCCCGTCCGGGACCGCCGCCGGCTGTGCGGCCGGGCGGGCCACGGGCGGCGATGCGGCCGGTTGCGATGGAGCGTTTCGCTGTGCCTGAGTTTGCGCCTCCTGCTGATGGGAAGACTGGGCCGGCTGCGGGGCGCGCTCCTCGAAGCGGTTGATGGGCGCATCATCCAGCGCTTCATCCACCCCGGCCTCGGCATAGAAGGCCAGAAGGGCGTGGATGTCGGGGGCGGTATCGGGGGCGGCTGCGCTCATGCCGGCACAATCGGCATATCGTTGGCCTTTTTCAAGTCAGGATGAGGGAATGCGCGGGTCTTGCACCAGATAGAAGGTCCAGCGCGGCGTGAAGTCGGTGATCACGAACTGGAAGGACACCGTGTGCAGGGGATCGACCTGCCCGCCGGAGAAAAGCAGCCTGTCATACGGCTCGAATGCGCGATGGAAGCGGGTGAATGCACTGGAGGAGATGGTCTCGGGCGAACGGTTGCGCTGGTCGAAGGAAAGGCCGTCGCCAAAGACGCTTGGCCGCCCCGATATCTCCTGAAGCTCGAATTCGAACTCGATCCACGGATGGCCGCTGTTGTTGAGAATATCGAGGCGCATATGCAGCACCATGAGCTGGCCATCGCCAGGAAGGCGTGGCATGCGACGCATCGCGGTGCGGATGGTCAGTGTCGCGGGCGTGGCCGACAGGAACTCCTCGATCAGAACGATCGGATCGTCACGGGTTCCCGTGCCGCCGGCGGCGGTGATCGTGAAGTGGCCGGGCTCGTCCGAAAACATGTAGGGCCCGGCAGGCCACATATCGCCTTCATCGGCAAAGCCCGGAGCGGCGGCGAGCAACGCTGCAACGAATGCCGAAACCACGAACTTCCAGCCCCTGCCGGGCGGCTTCGGCAGGCGAACGGACGGCGGGCAGGACAATTCCCGGGTGCGCATGCGTCAAGTATCGCCGATCCGCGCCCCGGCGCATGCTCAATTGTGCGCCAGCAAAGATTGGCGCGGGCGGGACCGGACCGCGGGGAATACCCGATCAGCGACAATTTTGACGTTTACGTTTACGTAAATTTCTGCGACCTTACGCGGCAAGGGAAAATGCCGGAGGTGGTGTTCTGCCGGTTTCCCGTCGCAGACTGATGCGCTATGGAGCGCGGGAGCCAGCACAGTATCGGCAAGCCAATGCGGAGGGATTGATGAGCGATATGGAACGCGAGAGCATGGAGTTCGACGTGGTGATCGTCGGAGCCGGACCGGCAGGTCTGGCCGCTGCGATCCGCCTCAAACAGGTCAACCCCGAGCTTTCCGTCGTCGTTCTGGAGAAGGGCGGCGAGGTTGGCGCGCATATTCTGTCGGGCGCGGTTGTCGACCCGATCGGCATCGACCGGCTGCTGCCGGGCTGGCGCGACGAGCCGGATCATCCCTTCAAAACGCCGGTGACAGACGATCATTTCCTTGTTCTGGGACCGGCCGGCTCGATCCGCCTGCCGAATATCCTCATGCCGCCCCTGATGAGCAATCACGGCAACTACATCGTTTCTCTTGGCAATGTCTGCCGCTGGCTTGCTGGCAAGGCGGAGGAGCTTGGCGTCGAGATCTATCCGGGCTTCGCGGCCGCGGGCCTCATCTATAACGACGAAGGCGCGGTAACCGGCGTCTATACGGGCGACATGGGCGTGGAGCGCGATGGCAGCCACGGCCCGAACTTTGCCCCCGGCATGGCGCTGATGGGCAAATATGTGCTGATCGGCGAGGGTGCGCGCGGCTCGCTCGCCAAGCAGCTCATCGAGAAGTACGAACTCGCCGCCGACCGCGAGCCCGGCAAGTTTGGCATCGGCCTCAAGGAGCTCTGGCAGGTCAAGCCCGAAAACCACAAGCAGGGCCTGGTGCAGCACTCCTTCGGCTGGCCGCTCGACATGAAGACCGGCGGCGGCTCCTTCCTCTACCATCTGGAGGACAATCTGGTCGCGGTCGGCTTCGTCGTCCACCTGAACTACAAGAACCCCTATCTTGCGCCCTTCGAGGAATTCCAGCGCTTCAAGACGCATCCGGCCATTCGCGGCACCTTCGAGGGCGCCAAGCGCATCGGTTACGGTGCGCGCGCCATCACCGAGGGTGGCTGGCAGTCGGTGCCGAAGATGTCGTTCCCCGGCGGCGTGCTGATGGGTTGCTCGGCCGGCCTCGTCAACGTGCCGCGCATCAAGGGATCCCACAACGCGGTGCTGTCGGGCATCATGGCGGCCGAGCATGTGGTGGAGGCCATCGCTGCCGGCCGTGCCAATGACGATCTGGTCAGCTATGAGCAGGCATGGCGCGGTTCCGACATCGGCAAGGACCTGAAGCGGGTGCGCAACGTCAAGCCGCTGTGGTCGAAGTTCGGCACGCTGGTCGGTGTCGGCCTCGGCGGGCTCGACATGTGGCTGAACACGCTGTTCGGCGTCTCGCCCTTCGGCACGCTGAAGCACGGCAAGACCGATGCCGCCTCGCTGGAGCCGGCGTCCAAGCACAGGAAGATCGAGTATGCCAAGCCGGATGGCGTGCTGACCTTCGACCGCCTGTCTTCCGTTTTCCTGTCCAACACCAATCACGAGGAGGACCAGCCGGTTCACCTCCAGGTCAGGGACATGGGCTTGCAGGAACGGTCCGAGCACGATGTCTTTGCCGGTCCGTCGACCCGCTACTGTCCGGCTGGCGTCTATGAATGGGTGGATGCCGATGGCAACGCCGCGTCCGATCCGAACGCAAAGGATGTGCGCTACGTCATCAACGCGCAGAACTGCGTCCACTGCAAGACGTGCGACATCAAGGACCCGAACCAGAACATCAACTGGGTGCCGCCACAAGGTGGCGAGGGCCCGGTCTACGCCAACATGTAAGGAATTGCGGGGTTTCGGCCCCGCTTTTCATTTTCAGCCGCGCCACCGTTCGAGCGAAACGGTAGCGCTTTCATGTTCGTCGTCAGGCTCTTCGGGCTCGGGCCGTATCGAGAACTCGACGAGTATCGGAACATGGTCCGAACCGACGGCCTCCAGCCGTTCGATGGAATGGACCTCCACATTACCCTTGACGAACACATTGTCGATGGGCAGGCCGGCGAAGAGAAAGGCCATTGGCAATCGCCGGTCGATCCACGTCGGTCCGGGCGAGGCAACGAGGTTCAGTTCCCCTGCCGCAGCCAGCCGGGATGCCGCCGCACTCCATGGCGCGGCGTTCAGGTCGCCGGCGAGGATCGCATTGTCTGCAAGCATGGAAAGTGGCCCGCTCATCTGCGAAATCTGCAGGAACTGGGGGAGTGGCCACGGCCAGCCAAGATGCAGCGCGGCTATATCGACCGTCGATCCACTGAAATCCACGGACGCCATGGTGAGCGAAACGAGCGGATGGCAAGCCGGTTTGCCGCCCTCGACAAAGGGGCGACGCGACAGGACCGCAACCCCGTAGCGCGTGTCCGCATAGGTGCAGAAGCTGCTGTAAGGGTAGGCGCCGTCGAGAAGTTTCAGTTTTTCTTTCCACGCCGGGCTGACCTCGGAAAGGCTCAGCACATCCGGTTGCACGCGGCCTATCAGCGACAGCACCTTCTCAGGCGTCGCATTGTCGTGCCGCAGGTTGAGTTCGAGCAGGCGGTAGACGGCGCGGTCCCCGGGGCTGGCCGGAAATGCCTTTGCGTTGATTGCGAAGGGAAGGTGCATGACGCCTGTTATGGACGACAGCGCGCTCAACGCGAACACCAGCGCCGACAGGGACAGCAGCCGGTTGGGCGTAAAGAGCAGCGCAATGGCCAGAACTATGGTGAGAAAGGCCAGATGCACACGAAAATGGGCGAAGGAATCGAAGGCAGGATGGAAGTCGCCAAAAAATCCCAGCAGCAATGCCAGTGACGCGCCGATCATGCCGGGCAGAAGAAGGGAGCGGAGTTTGCTTGTCATGGGCGATGCTTGTGGACGCAATTACGGCTCATTGATGGTGTCGTGAAGCTCGCATAGGATGCGCGCTCGAATTGCATGTCAGATACCGGGAAAAGCGTTTGAAGGCGACCGTTTCAGCAATCTTGGTCCTCGCGGTCGTTTTCGCAATCATCCCCGGCACGAAGGCTGTGGCTGGCGGCGAGATCGTCGAGCGGGTGGAAACATACCCCGTATCGGGACGCACGGGTATAGAACTCTATCGATCGATCGGGGAGCGGGGACCGAAAAGCGGCGTCGGACGCGCCATCGCACACACCACCTTCAAGCTGACATGGCGCAGGGATTATCGGCCGCAGGGCACCTCATGCACGCTCGTTTCCGCCATCCCGCGTCTCATCATCACCTACACGCTTCCGAAACCTTCCAACCCTCTCCCGCCGGAAACGAAGAAGCGCTGGGACACCTTCATCGAGGGCATCAGGCAACATGAGCAGGTCCACGGCGTTCACATGAAGGAGATGGTGGCCGAGATCGAGGCGAACACCATCGGCGCCACGGCTGAGAACGATCCTGGCTGCAAGAAGATCAGGCAGGACATCCAGGCCCCGCTGGGTGCGGCGTCATTGCGCCAGCGGCAGCGCAGCAGCGATTTCGACCGGGTCGAGATGGCCGAGGGCGCAAACATGCACCGCCTCATACTCGGGCTGGTCAACGGGGATTAGAGCAATTCCAGCAAAAGTGCGAAGCGGTTTTGCGTTCGGAATTGCGTGAAAACAAAGCGTTAGAGCAATATCGCCCGAAAGCGGGAACCGTTTTCGGGATGCCGGCATGCGTGAAAACAGGAAGTTGAAGCGTAAGCCGCCAATCTGAAGGATGGCGACACGCTTTACCGGGGCCTTACTGGAACGCCGTTTCCGTGAAGCTGCGCAGCTTGCGTGAGTGCAGGCGCTCCATCGGCATTTCGGCGAGCTTTTCCATGGCCCTGATGCCTATGGTGAGATGCTGGGCCACCTGTCGCTTGTAGAACTCGCTGGCCATGCCCGGCAGCTTCAGCTCGCCATGCAGGGGCTTGTCGGAAACGCACAGCAGCGTTCCGTAGGGCACGCGGAAGCGGAAGCCGTTGGCTGCGATGGTCGCCGATTCCATGTCGAGCGCGATGGCGCGCGATTGCGAGAGCCGCTGCACCGGGCCGCGCTGGTCGCGCAGTTCCCAGTTGCGGTTGTCGATGGTGGCGACCGTGCCGGTGCGCATGATGCGCTTGAGATCGTAGCCGGAAAGGCCGGTCACCTCCGCGACCGCTTCCTGCAAGGCCACCTGAATTTCGGCCAGCGCCGGCAGGGGTATCCATACAGGCAGGTCGTCGTCCAGAACGTGATCCTCGCGCACATAGGCATGCGCCAGCACATAATCGCCAAGCGCCTGCGTGTTGCGCAGCCCGGCGCAATGGCCAAGCATCACCCAGGCATGAGGCCGCAGAACGGCGATATGGTCGGTGATGGTTTTGGCGTTGGAGGGACCGACGCCGATATTGACCATCGTTATGCCGCCATGCCCGGGCTTCTTCAGATGATAGGCCGGCATCTGCGGCAGCCGCGCCAGTCCGGCTTCCGGGTTGCGGTCTTCCCCGGCCGCCGTGATGAAATTGCCCGGTTCCACGAACTCCGAATAGCCGCCGCCACCCTCCGCCATCAGCTGGCGGGCGCGGGCGACGAACTCGTCGATGTAGAACTGGTAATTGGTGAACAGCACATAGTTCTGGAAATGCTCCGGGCTGGTCGCCGTATAGTGCGGAAGCCGGTGCAGCGAGTAGTCGACGCGCTGGGCGGTGAAGGGCGCGAGCGGCCGCGCTTCGCCCAACCCCACCTCGAAGGTGCCGTTGGCGATATGGTCGTCGGTGCCGTCGAGGTCCGGCACGTCGAACAGGTCGCGGATCGGCCGGCGCAGGCGCTCAGCCACCGAACTCTCGACATAGGTGCCTTCGAGGAAGGCGAAATGCAGTGGGATCGGCGTGGTCGATTCCTGCACGACCACCGGCACGCCGTGGTTGCGAATGATGAGCCGAAGCTGTTCGGTCAGATAGGTTTCGAACAGATGGGGCCGCGTAACGGTCGTGGAGAAATGTCCGGGCAGGGGCATGTGGCCGTAAGCCTGGCGCGAGTCCACCTGGGTGAAGGATGCCGTGGTCACGCCGACTTCCGGATAGAAGGCCCGGTAGCGCTTGTCCGTATCGCCGCCCGAAGCCAGAGTGGCAAAGGAATCCCGCAGGAACTGCGTGTTGCGATCGTAGATGCGGCGCAGCGCGGCGACTGCCTCGGCCGGATCGTCGAAGCTTTGCGGTTGCACCGGCTCCGGTGTGATGATCGATTCGATGGGCTGCGGGTAGATTCGGTTTTCCATGACCCAATATAGGACCATGGCCCGAGAGTGGGGAAGGGGCCTGCTGAAGCTCGCTGTTGATGTTCCTGCGCTGGTCAGGCCCGCTTCAGGCTGACCAGCAGAACGAAGCCGACGCCCTTCTTCTTCAGGGAGGGGGCCTCGATGGTCTGGCCCATGTCGCCCCGCACCATGGGAACGGCCAGAACCGGAGCGGCCAGCAGCGTCAGGATCAGCGCCGCGCGGGGGAGGATGCGCAGGAAGGTCAGGCTGTTTTCGAAGATGGTGTTCATTGTCCTGTTCCCTGTCCTTGCTTCAGCGGCCCGTTATGCCGGTGCAGCCCAGCAGGCATTTGCCTGAGCGTACCTCATCCCAGTGGCGGGGCTGGCGCCCGGCTTCCGCGACGATCATGGCGAAACCGATGCCGAAGAGCGTGGCCAGCAGGCAGACGATGGTGAAGCGGCGAGCGAGCATGTGCGGTTTCCCTGGTGTTGAAACCAGGATCGCACCGGCAGCCTGAACTCTCTCTGAGGGTGCCGTTCATCTGAGGTTCAAAATTATTGACGCTGCTTAACCACGTCCGGTTATTGTGCTGTTGCCGGAAGTGCCTATGTGCCTTCGACAGATCATCACACTGCCGGAGAAGGACGAATGACGAGCCAGACCGCCCCCATCGAACTGCACTACTGGCCAACCCCCAATGGCCACAAGATCACGATCTTCCTGGAGGAAGCGGGCATTCCCTACGAAGTCCATTATGTGAACATTGGACGCGGCGAGCAGTTCGAGCCTTCATTCCTGCAAATCGCTCCCAACAATCGCATGCCGGCGATCGTCGATCCGGAGGGGCCGGGTGGAGAGCCGATTTCCGTCTTCGAGTCCGGCGCCATCCTGCAATATCTGGGGCGCAAGTTCGGCCGGTTCTATCCCGCGGACGAGCGCCAGCGTACGGACGTGGACCAGTGGCTGTTCTGGCAGATGGGCGGTCTTGGGCCCATGGCAGGACAGGCTCATCATTTCCGCCAGTATGCGCCGGAGGAAATCCAGTATGGCATCGACCGCTACACCAATGAGGTGAACCGGCTCTATGGCGTGATGAACAAGCGCCTCGCCGACCGCGACTATCTGGCCGGGGACTATTCGATTGCCGATATGGCTGCGTTCCCGTGGGTTCGCCCGTACCGCAATCAGGGACAGGATCTGGAGGATTTTCCGAACCTCAGGCGCTGGTTCGAGGCCATTGCCGCGCGCCCGGCCGTCCAGAAGGCGGTTGAAGTCGGGCAGGACCACCGCAACAATCTTGCCGAGGACAAGGAAGCGCAGAAAATCCTGTTCGGCCAGAAGGCGCGCGCCTGACTGCCGCCCGTTCAGGAATTGGGGGCCGCCGGATGACCGGCGGCCATTGCCTTTCCTACTGGCGGGTAAGCTTTTCGCTCTTGCAGATCAGCCCGCCCAGCACGCAGCCGGAGAGGGAAAGGGTGCTGCCCGATATGCTGGCCTTGCCGTTGTAGGTCTTGCCCTCATCCAGCTTGTTGACCGAGCCCTTGTAGGCGCCGTTGCTGCCTTCCATGCAGCCGATCGATTTGCCCTTGTATTCGCCGGTCATCACCGTGCCGCAATATTTCGAGCCGCTGCCGGCATAGGAGATCAGCGTGCCGTTGGGCCGCTTCCACGTGCCTTCGATCGGATCGGCAAGAGCCGTGCCGGCCGTCATGAGAATGGCGAATGCCGCCACGCCGGTAATGCGAAACATGTCTCCTCCCTGAGCGCTGCGTTCCTCTTACGCAAACGTAAGCTAATCCAGTCCCGCGCCGGGCGAAAGCCGTTCCGCTGGGGAAGATCGACGATATTTTTTTCGAGCGCAGCAGGGCTGCATCAAAACGAAATCGCGAAACCGATGCGTTGCCTTGGTTAGCGAAGGGTTGAATTCAGCTTATGAAATTTCGGTAAAATTCGAGCCGAAAGCCAGCCGTTTCCGGCTTTTCCATCGTTAACGAAGTGTGACGTTTACCTATTGTTTTAGCTTTGTTTTCTTCAAATTAAGCACGTCTTTTTACGGCGAATTCAAGCCCCTGGGGCATTCTCGGAAGTATCGAAGGGCAGCCTCCCACACACCAAGAAAGAGGCGCTCTCGCAACGGGACAGGGGTTTGAAATGGCACGTTTTGAAATGCATGAAGCCGGTTTCGGCACCATGGGCACGATGGCTCAGGCTGACATGTTCGTCGAACTGGGCATGATGTACGCCACGGGGCGCGACTGTGAGGTCGATCAGATCGCCGCACACAAATGGTTCAACATCGCCGCCATCAAGGGTTCGGCCCGCGCCGCGGAACTGCGCTCGGAAATCTCGGCCAGCATGTCGAAGACGGATCTGGCGAGGGCCCTGCGCGAAGCGCGTGAATGGATGACGATGCACTGATTTGTACGAAAAGCCGCGCGCAGAACGCGGCGACGACCAGGCGGTGGTTGCTCCAACAACCGGCCGTGACGACAGGGAAGGCGTGGAAACAACAACGGCGCGGGGGCGCTTATACCAACATCACGCACAGCCGGGCCGCGACCGATCGGAACAAGATCGGCGCGGCTTCGGCTTTTCGAGCATTGTTTCAACGCAATTCCGGACGCAAAACCGCTTCGCACTTTTGCAGGAATTGCTTTTCGGCTGCGTGTTACTCGCCGCCCTGCTCGGCGAAGCGCACCAGCACGGCGCCGTCGGTGACCTGACTGCCTTCGCTCGCGATTTCCGCAATCACTCCGTCATGCGGCGCGGCGATTGCATGCTCCATCTTCATCGCCTCCAGAACCAGAAGCGGTTGCCCCTTGCCGACACTGTCGCCAACGGCGACGCGCACGAGTTTGACGAGACCCGGCATCGGCGCGCGCAGGCTGTCCGCCCCGCCGCCGGCCTCTTCCGCCCGATCCAGCGGGTCGGGGACAGTGAACGAATAGCTCACCGGCCCGTCGAACACGCTGATATGTCCGGGCCAGCGCGCCAGATTCACCATCGCGGGCTGAAGGCGATGCGCCTTGCCGTCGTCTCCCCCGAGTTCGACGAATGCCTTGCCGGTCTCGATCCCTGCGCGGGCCTGTATCTCGCGTTCGCCATATCTGAGCGCGATCCGCTTCGGCGTCGTGTGGAAATGCGCATAGCCGGCGAGCGCCGACCATGGATCGTCCGGCGTTCCGGTATCGGACAGGCCCGAAACCGCCAGAGCCGCCGCCGCGAGCAGTTCCTTCGAAGGTTCCGGAACCGCGGTCAGAGCATCCTGTTTGCGGCCGATCAGCCCGGTGTCGACATCGCCGGAAGCAAAATCCGGGTCGGCGGCAAGGGCGGCCAGAAAGGCGGTGTTGACCGTGGAGCCGGCGATTTCCGTCTCCGCCAGCATGTCGCCCAGCGCGTCGAGCGCCGTTTCGCGGTCGGGGCCGTGAACCACCAGCTTGGCGATCATCGGATCGTAGAAAGGGGAGATCGCATCGCCTTCGCGCACGCCCGTTTCCACCCGCAGCGACGTGCCCGCCACAGGCTCATCCGGAAACCACAGATGATGCAGCGTGCCGGTGGCCGGCAAAAACCCTTTGGCGGCGTCCTCTGCGTAAAGGCGCGCCTCGAAGGCGTGACCGTCCAGCTCGATCTCGTCCTGACGCATGGGCAGCGCCTCGCCACAGGCCACCCGCAACTGCCATTCGACCAGATCGACACCGGTGATCATCTCGGTCACGGGGTGCTCGACCTGGAGGCGCGTATTCATCTCCATGAACCAGAAGCGGTCGGGACGCAGGCCCTGAGAGGCATCGACGATGAATTCGATGGTGCCTGCCCCCGAATAGGAAATGGCTTTTGCCGCCGTGACGGCGGCTTCCGTCATTGCCGCCCGCATCTCTTCGGTCATGCCGGGGGCAGGGGCTTCCTCGATCACCTTCTGGTGGCGGCGCTGCGCCGAGCAGTCGCGCTCGAACAGATGGACGACGTTGCCGTAATTGTCGCCGAATACCTGAACCTCGATGTGACGCGGCTTCTCGACATATTTTTCGACCAGCACGCGATCATCGCCGAAGGCAGCCTTCGCCTCCCGGCGGGCCGAGGACAGCGCTTCCGCGAAGTCGTCGGGATGCTCGACGCGCCGCATGCCGCGCCCGCCGCCGCCGGCACGGGCCTTGATCAGCACCGGAAAGCCGATCCCGGTGGCCTTGGAGGCAAGCAGAACGATGTCCTGCGCCTCGCCGTGATAGCCGGGCACCACCGGCACGCCGGCCTTCTCCATCAGCCGCTTGGCGGCATCCTTGAGGCCCATGGCGCGGATCGAGGTGGCGGATGGGCCGATGAAGATCAGCCCGGCATTCACCACCCGGTCGACGAAATCCGGGTTTTCGGACAGGAAGCCATAGCCGGGATGGATCGCTTCGGCGCCGGTCATCAGCGCAGCCGCGACGATGCGCTCGCCGTCGAGATAGCTCTCGGCCACCGGCGGCGGCCCGATGCGCACGGCCTCGTCGGCCATGGCGACATGCATGGCGCCGGCGTCTGCGTCGGAATAGACGGCGACGGTCGCCACGCCCATGCGCCTTGCGGTGCGGATGATGCGGCAGGCGATCTCGCCGCGATTGGCGATGAGGATTTTCTTGAACATGGCCGCCCTCACATCCTGAACAGGCCGAATTTCGTGTCCGGCACCGGCGCGTTGAGCGCCGCCGACAGCGACAGGGCCAACACTTCGCGGCTCCGGGCCGGGTCGATGATGCCGTCGTCCCACAGGCGTGCCGAGGAATAGAGCGGGTGGCCCTCGCGCTCGTACTTCTCCAGCGTCGGGCGCTTGAACTCGGCTTCCTCCCCGGCGCTCCAGGTGCCGCCCTTTCGCTCGATGCCCTCGCGCTTGACCAGTGCCAGCACCATGGCGGCCTGCTCGCCGCCCATCACCGAGATGCGGGCGTTCGGCCACATCCACAGGAAGCGGGGCGAGTAGGCGCGGCCGCACATGCCGTAATTGCCGGCGCCGAACGAGCCGCCGATGATCATCGTCACCTTCGGCACGCTGGCCGTGGCCACCGCCGTCACCAGCTTGGCGCCATCCTTGGCGATGCCGCCCGCCTCGTATTTCTTGCCGACCATGAAGCCGGTGATGTTCTGAAGGAACACCAGCGGGATGCCGCGCTGGCAGCACAGTTCGATGAAATGCGCGCCCTTCTGCGCACTTTCGGAGAACAGCACGCCATTGTTGGCGATGATGCCGACCGGCATGCCGTAAATATGGGCGAAGCCGGTCACCAGCGTCGTGCCGTAGTTCTGCTTGAACTCGTCGAAGTCGGAGCCGTCGACGATGCGGGCGATCACTTCGCGCACGTCATAGGGCTGGCGCAGGTCGGTCGGCACGATGCCATAGAGTTCGCGCGGATCGTGAAGGGGCGGAATCGGTTCACGAAGATCGAGCCCGATCTCCTTCTTTCGATTCAGGTTTCTGACGATGCGTCGCGTGATTGCGAGCGCATGCTCGTCGTCCATGGCGAGATGATCGGCGACGCCGGATTCACGCGTGTGCAGGTCGGCGCCACCCAGTTCCTCGGCGCTCACATCCTCGCCGGTGGCGGCCTTCACCAATGGTGGACCGCCAAGAAAGATGGTCGCCTGCTTCCGCACCATGATGGATTCGTCGGCCATCGCCGGCACATAGGCCCCGCCCGCCGTGCACGAGCCTATCACGCAGGCGATCTGCGGAATGCCGGCAGCCGACATGGTTGCCTGGTTGTAGAAGATGCGGCCGAAATGCTCGCGATCCGGGAACACCTCGTCCTGATTGGGCAGGTTCGCCCCGCCGGAATCGACCAGATAGACGCAAGGCAGGTTGTTCTCCCGCGCAATCTCCTGCGCCCGCAGATGCTTCTTCACGGTGACTGGATAATAGGTGCCGCCCTTCACCGTGGCGTCATTCACGACCACCATCACCTCGCGTCCCTCGACGCGGCCGATGCCGGCGATCATCCCGGCCGAGGCGATGTCGCCGCCATACATGCCGTAGGCGGCGAACTGGCCGATTTCGAGAAAGGGCGAGCCGGCATCGAGCAATTGCGCCAGCCGCTCTCGCGGCAGCAGTTTTCCACGCGAGACATGGCGCTGGCGGGCCTCGTCCGAGCCGCCCTGCTGCACCGTTGCGGCCTTTGCGGCAATGTCCTCCACCAGCGCGCGCATGCACTCGTCATTGGCGCGGAAGGTGTCGGAGGAGGGGGAGACCTGCGAACGAAGCACCGCCACTTCAGATCTCCTCGCTCATGATCTCGCGGCCGATCAGCCAGCGGCGGATTTCGGAGGTGCCCGCTCCGATTTCATAGAGCTTCGCGTCGCGGAGCAGGCGACCGGTCGGATAGTCGTTGATATAGCCGTTGCCGCCGAGAAGCTGGATGGCGTCGAGCGCCGTCTGCGTCGCTTTCTCCGCCGCGTAGAGAATGCAGCCTGCGGCATCCTTGCGCGTGGTCTGGCCGCGGTCGCAGGCCGAGGCCACTGCATAGACATAGGCACGGCAGGCGTTTAGCGTCGTGTACATGTCGGCCAGCTTGCCCTGCACGAGCTGGAAGTCGCCGATGGGCCGGTCGAACTGCCTGCGCTCGCGCACATAAGGCACAGCCACGTCAAGGCAGGCCGCCATGATGCCCAGCGGCCCGCCGGCCAGCACCGTGCGCTCATAGTCGAGGCCCGACATCAGCACCTCGACGCCCTTGCCCTCCTCGCCCAGCACGTTCTCGAACGGCACCTCGACATTGTCGAACACCAGCTCGCCGGTGTTGGAGCCGCGCATGCCGAGCTTGTCGAGCTTCTGCGCCACCGAGAAACCGGCAAAGCCCTTTTCGATGAGGAAGGCGGTGATGCCGCGCGATTTCCGCTCCGGATCGGTCTTGGCATAGACGACCAGCGTGTCGGCATCCGGCCCGTTGGTGATCCACATCTTGGTGCCGTTGAGCACGAAGCGGTCGTTCTTCTTCTCCGCCCTCAGCCGCATCGACACCACGTCGGAACCTGCACCGGGCTCCGACATGGCGAGTGCGCCGACCGCCTTGCCCGAGCACAGCGTCGGCAGGTATTTCTCCTTCTGCGCCGGCGTTCCCCAGCGGTTGATCTGGTTGACGCACAGGTTGGAGTGCGCGCCATAGGAGAGGGCGACCGAGGCCGAGGCGCGGGAAAGCTCCTCCATCGCCACGACATGGGCGAGGTAGCCCATGCCGGTGCCGCCGAAGGCCGGATCGGCGGTCATGCCGAGCAAGCCGAGCCCGCCCATTTCCTCCCACAGGTGGGCCGGAAACTCGTTGCTGCGGTCGATCTCCGCGGCCAGCGGTGCGATCTTCTCCTGCGCGAAGCGGTGCACGAGGTCGCGCAGTGCTGCGACGTCTTCCTCAAGCCCGAAGTCGAGTGCCTGCGTGTACATGATGGGTCTCCCGGTTCGTTGACGCCCCGACGAGGCGCATTGTCATGGAAAGATAGGTCCGCGTCACGCCCTCGACCGAAAGCCGCTCGTCCGGCCGGAACCAGACGATGACGCCGGTGATCATCTGGATGATCGCCATGGCGGTGAGCCCGATGTCGTCCAGATCGAAGGCGCCGCTTTCCGCGCCCTCGCGCAGGATGGCGCGCAGCTCCTTTTCATAGGAAGTGCGCAGCCTGAGGATGGCGGTCAGCCTTTCCGGCGACAGGCTGCGCAGTTCCATGTTGGAAATATGGGTTTGCGCGCGCCGTTCGATGTGGAAGGCGATGTGGTTCTCCACAAACGCAGCCAGCCGCTCGTCGGCATCGCCGGAAGAGGGGCGCGCATTGTTCCATGCATCGAGCAGCGCTTCCATGTGTTCGCGCATGAGGATGAAAAGCAGGTCTTCCTTGGTCTGGAAATAGCGGTAGAGAGCGGCCGGCTGCACGCCCACCCGGGCGGCGAGCTGGCGCATGGTCACAGCCTCGTAGCCATGGCGTGCGATCAGGTCGACGGCCGCTTCGCGGATCGCCGCCTCAGTTCGTTCGCCGTCCGAGCCTGCCGTGCGCGCCATGTGGTTCCTCCGGCTTTCATTAATAAAACGTACGTTCAATTAATTCAAGAGGGTG
The DNA here is from genome assembly GCA_022833215.1 of Mesorhizobium sp. Taxonomy (GTDB): domain Bacteria; phylum Pseudomonadota; class Alphaproteobacteria; order Rhizobiales; family Rhizobiaceae; genus Mesorhizobium. The sequence continues at coordinate 127,781 of JAIPUZ010000084.1, forward strand.
CTTTAAACGTCACCATTGGCGTTGTGATTATGGACGGTTGATCAGGTCTTGTCCTGTCCGGGGTTCGGACGACCCTTGCCAAGCACCATGCCGATGCCGATCAGCGCCAGCCCGAGGCCGGAAAAGGTGGCGAGGCTGGGCAGATGCCCTGGTATGTCGCGCCAGAGCGGCCGCACGACGCTTGCCGTATCGAAGGTATCGGCGCTGTACTGGCACAGCACGAAGGAGGATTGCCTGCGCACCATGTCCGAATCGATGCGCGATATCAGATCTTCCACGGCAGCCTTGTTGGCCGAGGTCTCGCGCATGTGGGAAAGCAGTTCGCGCGCAGCCGAGAGGTAGGCATGGGCGCACTCGTTGAACGGGCTTTCCTCGTCGCCAAGCGTGCCGGGAACGAGACCCCACAGGCAGTAGGTGTACTGGATGTTGCCGTAGTTCAGCAGCCGCACGAACGTATCGTCCACCTGCCGCTCCTGCGCTGCAAGCTTCATGATCTCGCTGCGATAGTCGGCGATCACGGCCATCTGGCCATGCGACAGGCTGGCTATCGGTATGCCCTGGATTTCGGCCGGATTGATACGCCGGTGTGCTTCAGCCGAAGGTGAAGCAAGGCAGATTGCTGAAATTGCGCCCAGAAGGGCGGCACGCGCCGGAAGGGGAGCGCGCCGCTTCATGGCATTTCTCAGGCCGTCCGGGCGCGCGCGCCGGCGGGCAGGGCACGTTCGGCGACCGCACCGAAGGCAAGGCCGATCACCGCCCACAGCACGGCATGCATGCCAAGAGAGGAGGTGCGGAAGCGCCAGAGCAGATCGGCCGAATAGCCATCCGGAATCTCGTTCACCGTCGGCAGCGCATATTGGGCGATGGCGATGATGACGATGAAGGCAAGGCCGCCGAAGATCCCGGCGTTCCAGCCGCCGAGCTGGCTCCACAGCCGCCGCGCCAGCGCCACGGCGACGACAGCCGCAATGATGGACACGACCAGCATGACGAAGAACAGTTCCGTGCGTTCGCCGATCGTTTCGGGATTGCCGACGGCTGGCGGTGTGGCGGGATATTTCAGCGCCGGAACCAGCACGACGGCGATGAAGGCGGCAACGGCCAGCAGCCCGGCGGTGGCGCGGGGGCCGAACGAGGTCACGCGGCCATAGACATAGGCGAAGACGAGCGAGAACAGGCCGCCGATGGCGGCGCCATAGACGACGGAGCCGGTCAGCAGGCCGGCGCCGGCCTGAGTCTCGCGGCTGACCAGTTCTTCCTCTTCTTCGGCGGGTTCGCCGGAGGCTTCGGCCATCGCTTCTTCATAGGCTATGGCGCTGTCGATATGAGGTTCGCCGAACACGCGGGCGAATCCGAATGCGAAAAGTCCGGCGAGGATGCCGACCAGCATCCCGCGAAGCAGAAGATTTCCAACCATGGCGCTATGCTTTCAGTGGCAGGGGAAGCCGAGGAGATGGCGCGCGTCATGAACGAATTCATGCGTGCTCAGGCTCGAGAACAGGGTTGTCGCCCCTTCCTCCGCGCCGACGAAGTAGATGCCCAGTATCATGAGCAGGCCACCGAAAATCGCCCACGGCAGTATTTCCCGCACCGGAATCGGGACCGGACGGACTTCTGGTGCAAATGTGATGTCAGACATTGTGCTTCTCCCCGGGATCCTGCGCCCCGCTATTGCAAGCTGTGGGACACGGACCAAGGCCTGACTTCCGGCGATAACCCCGCCGGTCACAGTGGCGCGACCGCGCTGGATTTTCACCAGCTTCCAGATCCGTAACCTTTGCCGACACTAGTCGCCGTCATGTATGGCTGTCAATGAAAGCCAGGGAGCATAGATGACAGGCCGGCTGACGTTTATCTGCTGCGGTTCGACGGATGCAAACCGGCGCGGTGCCTTTCCCCGTGACGAGCCGCTCGAGCCCTCGGCTTTTGCGCAGGCGCAAAAGCTGGCGGGCCGGCTGCCGCGTGCCGACCGCATATGGCACGGCCCCGGCCTGAGCGCCGCCCGGACGGCCGATGCGCTTGGCCTGAATGGGACAGCGGTGGAGGCGCTTCGCGATCAGGATTTCGGCAACTGGGCGGGGCGCAGGCTGGCCGACCTCGATCCGGCGGACCTGGCCGCGTGGGTGTCCGACCCGGCAACCGCGCCCCATGGCGGCGAATCGCTCCACGATCTCGGGCGTCGCGTGTCCGGGTTTCTGGAAGAAAGCATCGGCCTTTCGGGACATACGCTGGCGATCACCCACGCGTCCGTCATCCGCGCCGCTGTCTGCGAAGTGCTTGGGGCTCCGGCGAGCGCTTTCTGGCGCGTCGATGTCGAGCCGCTCTGCCTCACGTGCCTGACCAGTGACGGACGCCGCTGGGCCTTGCGCATTGCCGCAAGCCGCTGAATGCAGCTATCCGCCCCTCGCGGCCGACAGTGCCTTCGGCATCTCTTCCGCCAGAATGTCGAGTTCATGGTCGAGCCCGACGCTGATGCGGATGCAGCGATCCAGCCCTGCCGCCATCGGCTTGCGGATGAACACGCCACGCGCCAGCAGCGCCTGCATCAGCTTCAGCGCAAACGCCCCGTCGCTGCCGCAGTCCACGGCCACAAAATTGGTGGCGGAGGGCAGGGCCTGCAAGCCATTATCCGCGGCTATTGCCGCAATGCGGTGTCGGCCGGCCTCCACCTTGCCCACCACTTCGGCCAGATAATTCTGGTCCTCCAGCGCCGCCTGGCCGGCGATCTGCGCCATGCGGCTGACGCCATAATGGTTGCGAATCTTCTCGAAGGCGGCAATCACCGTTTCCTCGCCGATGGCATAGCCGCAGCGAATGCCGGCGAGCCCATAGGCTTTGGAGAAGGTGCGCATGCGCACGACATTCGGCCTCGCCACATCGATCGCCGGCAGGGCAGATGCCGGCCCGAGTTCGCAATAAGCCTCGTCCAGAATGAACATCGTCGTTTCCGGCAGGGCTTCGATGAAGCGGTTTACCTCATTCGCTTCCCACCAGCTTCCCATCGGATTGTCGGGATTGGACAGATAAACCAGCTGGGCATTTTCGCGGCACACGGCTTCGAGCAGCCCCTCGATGTTTTCGCGGTCGTTTTCATAGGGAACTGAGACAAGCCTGCCGCCGACGCTGGCAACATGGAAGTTGAAGGTGGGATATGCTCCCAGCGACGTCACCACCGGTTCTCCCGGCGAGACATACATGCGCGTCAGCAGGCCGAGCAGCCCGTCGATGCCTTCGCCCACGACGATGTTCTGCGGCCTGACGCCATGATGTCCGGCTGCCGCAACCTTGAGGTCATGATTGTCCGGATCGCAATACATCCACATGTCGGGCGCGGCCTCGACCATGCGTTCGATGACGCGGGGCGAGGGGCCGAAGCTGCTTTCATTGGCCCCGATGCGGGCACGGAACTTCCTGCCGCTGTCGCGCTGCTGAGCTTCCGGGCCGACAAAGGGGACGGTAGAGGGCAGGGCAGCGATGACGGGCGTGAACGGCGGATAAACGGGCATGGCGATCCTGTTGTCGAAATGGCCCGCAGGTAAGCCCGGCAACAGGAAAAGTGCAAGAGCTTTCGACAGTTAAGGCAGCGTGGCGTTCAACGCGAAAAGGGTTTGGGAAATCAGCAGCGGCGGGCTCTCTCGGCCGTCATGGCTGTTCCCTGCTGCTGCAGCCTGTCGATCTTTGCGGTTTGCCTGTTCTTGACCGCCTCCGCCCCGCGTCTGGCGCCGGCCAGCCAGAACGGCGGCTCCCAACTGTCCACCTTTCCGCGGCGAACGGCGGTTGCGCTGATCTCTTTGGAATTCGAGCCGATCGAGGTGTCGAGGTCGACGCAGGACGCGTTCTGATATGCTGCCGGATCGACGCGGCGCGATGCGCACCCGACCATGGCCGTTGTGGCGAGCGCCGTGACAATCAGGATCGCGCAGCACCGTCTCATGGAATTTGCCTTTCCGTGTCCGCTTGACGCCTTCTCAACCTGCAAGCGTATCTGTGCAGCCCAATCTGGTCCATCATATGGTCGCCGGCATCTGCGCTTTCGCACAAGGCTGTGGACCGGGCATCGACCATGTCCGGTTTGCGACTTGATTTCTGCCGGTTCATGCACGGCAGCGCACCATTGGCAGGGAGGAACTGCCGGTCATGTAGCAGCCTGTCGCGCTGCGGCTGGCGGAAACGGGGAACGTACAAGTCGATAAAGGCGGCTGGCGTCCCGCGCCGTGGCGGAACGGCGAAAATCCATTGGGTGGGCGATCCCCGCAACCGGATCGTCGTTCCTGGCAGGATGATCGCGCTGCCAACAGCCGGGCGGTGCGCCCAAGAGGAATGAACGACAGGCTGAATGCTGGCTGCCTGTCCGCACAGAGCGGAACCTGTCGATACTGGGCCTGTTTCCCCAATTCCTCTGTGAGTTCCTGCATCGTTCTGCAAGTTCCTGTATTTATCTACAAGATAGAGCCTTGCCAAATCAGCGGAAAGCCTTAGAAAGCGCCGTGTGGAGAGGTGGCCGAGTGGTCGAAGGCGCTCCCCTGCTAAGGGAGTAGAGGTCAAAAGCTTCTCGTGGGTTCGAATCCCATCCTCTCCGCCAGTTTCCTCTCCCAACGCCTTGAAAACATTACTTTTTAACCAAGGCGAAAATTCTGTCCCGTCATTTGTCCCTACTTTGGCCTTTGGTGGCTTTGACGAAGATCGGCGGAACGATTTCCCGATTTCTCAATGAGAATTGCCGGCCTTCGTGCGTTAGCCGCGAATCGTCTGGGCCATGAAGTGACATTTTTACCTGCGCTGTTCCCCGCGACGAGTGAGCTTTGATGTCGGCCAATAGCCCTTTTCATCTGAAAAGGAGTTACCGACATGTTCAACTTAACCCGCCCCGGGCGTATTCCACACTGTCGCCGTAGGCCGGCCTTCTGTGATGCAATCATCACGCACAGAGCCCCCGAACTCTCCGAAGTCACCTATGAGACCTCCGGGGACCCCGTAACCGTGCGCGGCTGGGCACCGCCCGAAGATGCGGACGGCATCAAGCTTTGGATGCTGGAGCGCATTGAAGATGCCCAACTCATGGGCGTTTATGCGATAACCGTTCATGTCACTCCGGCCATGGCCCGCGTGCTGGTGGGCGACGACAAGCCCGGCCAGTCCACGGAGGGCCCGAATGCGGACAATCGCGCGGCCGTGGAAAGCCATATCGACAAGCTGGCCGCCACCATGCGGAATGGTCACTGGGCCCTCAACGGGGAGACCATTATCATTGGGCATAAGGGCTGGGCCAACGGGGAGCCGGAATGGTTCATTAACGATGGCCAGCACCGCCTGAAGGCCCTCATTCGCTCCGGCGTTCCGGGCATTCCCGTGCTCATGGCCTTCGGCGCGGAGCGTGGCACAATCTACACTGTGGACAGTGAGGCCAAGACTCGCATCGTAGGCGCGCAACTGTCCATCATGGGCACCCAGAACGCCACGCTGGTGGCGGGCGTGGCAAAACTCCTCCTCGAATATGAGAAGTATGGGCGCTTTGCGGACCGGAGTGAGGCCCCGACCAAGGCGGAAATCCTTCTGGAGGCGGCCAGCAAGGATTATGAACTCATTGAAGCCTTCTCCCGCATTCCGCGCCATCGGGTCATGACCCGCCATCGCCGGGCACTGGTCTTCTGTGACATTGTCTTCACCTACAAGGCGGCGGAGCTGGCGGAAGAGTTCTTCGAAGACCTCTATTCCGCCGCGCCGAAAATCCCCGCCGTCCGTGCGCTGAAGGCCATCCTTATCGGGCCCGCCGCTCCCACGGCGGTTTCGGACACCGTGGAAATCATCATCCGCCATTGGAACGCTTGGCGCGTCGGCGGTCACGGGGCCTTCTTGGCCGGCCGCGTTAGCGGCGGTTCCTTCCCCCTCATCCGGAGCAAGTGAAATGGACTTCTTGAACAAAGAAGCCGTCCAGCGCCGCAGGAAGCGCGGCCGTACCGAACTCTTGGACATTAATGCCATCCTCTCCGGGGAACGGCTTCGGGAAGTCGGAGACGTGTCCGCTCTCAAGGACTCCATGAGCAAGATAGGGCTGGAAAGCCCTATCTCCGTGCGCCTCATGGAGGACGCGGAAAGCGGAATGCATTCTTTTGAGGTCGTGGCCGGCGCTCGTCGGCTGGCGGCCGCCAAGGCTCTGGGCTGGGCCCGAATTGAATGCAAAGTCCATGTCAACATGAGCGACGACGAGGCGTTGGCGCTGGAGATTGTCGAAAACCTCCATCGCCTCGACCTCACGGCGGCCGAACGTCGGGCCCAAGTCAAAATGCTGGCCAAGACCTTCGAACGGCTGGAGGGAGTTTCGGGAAATAATTTCCCGAAACTCCCCAGCAAGAGAGGACGCCCTGAAGGCCGCCCCAAGGGCGTGGCTTCCAAGGTGGCGGAGGCCACGGGCCTGTCTCAACGCCGGGTGCAAGAAATCCTTTCGGAGGACAAGCCCAAGCCCACGAAGCCCGCCAAGGGCAAGGCCAAGGAAGAGACCCCCAAGGGCAAGGGGCTGGACGAGGAACCGGCCGTGCTCCCGGGCCATACGTCCAGCAGGAAGGCCAGCGCTCCGGAGCCCTCCCCGGAGCCCTCCCCGGAGCCCCTATCGGAGGAGCACTCCGAAGAGGGTACGGAGGGCCCCACCGTCGTCAAGTTCAAGGAGGCGGCGCACAAGGTCCGTATCGCCGCGCCGCCCAAGGCCAAGACAGTGGACCCCGTGGAGGACGTGGTGGCCGATATGCTGGCCTTTGCGCGCTCCCGTGGGCTGGACGTAAAGGCCCCTGTCTCCCCGGAGCTGGCTTTCCTCCATGCGGCGCATTGGTATTTCGACAAACAGCGCCGTGAGAAGAAGGAGGCGGCCCGATGAAACGGACCTTGTCCCAGACTGTGAACCCCGTGGAGGATATGGCGGCGGACTTCCTCGCCTTCGTCAAGTCCCGGGGGCTGGACGTAGGGGCCCCGGACGTCCCGGAAGATTTGGCCCTTATCGCGGCGCACTGGCACCTTGACCTTCAGCGCCGTGGGAAGAAGGAGGCGGCCCGATGAAACGGACTTTGCCCCAGACCGTTTTCCAAGCCCTTGAGGACGCCATGAGGGCCCCTAAGTCCGGATACCCGCGCCGGAAGGGCTCCTCCTATGAACGCCTGCAATACCTCACGGACCGTGTTGTCCGCGCCATCCAGCCCTTTGTGAAGGAAGAAGCCATGAACACCTCCTATTCCGTCGTCGTCCTGCCCCCCGAAGGTCTGGAGGGCTTCGCTTCGGCGGCAGAGGCAATCGCGGCCGTGGAGGGTGTAGGGGGCCGGGTGCTGGCCAATAGCTTCCAACGCATGGAGGATAAAACGTCCTGTAACAGGACGTTTTTCGGAAGATGAGGTGGGCAAGCGAAGGCAGGGGCAAGAAGGGCGTGGCGTCCAAGGTTGCGCGGAGGCCACGGGGCTCTCTAAGCGCCGGGCCCAAGTCAAAAATACTGGCCAAGACCTTCGAACGGATGGAGGATCAATCGCGCGGTTTCCGCGCGATTGATAGCAAGAGGGCCGACGGGAAGGGACACCGCCCCAAGGGCATAGCTTCCAAGGTGGCGGGGGCCACGGACTTGTTTACGCGCCGGGCCAAGCGAATCCTTTCGGAGGATAAGCCCAAGCCCGCGAAGCCCGCCAAGGGCAAGACCTTCGAACGGATGGAGGGACAGGTGGAACATTATGTTCCACCAGTCTCCAAGTTGAATGACGGCCGAGGCGAGCCAGTCCCGGCTTCTTCGGTCGAGTGACACTTTTCCCTAAGCCGGTCCCATAAAGTTCCACTGCCGCTTTGGCGACAATCCGCGTGTCGATGACTTGCGGAGTTGGAACGTTGAACCGGAACCCCAGAACACTTGAACGGCTTCCCGCCGTTAAAGCGCGAACAGGATGACGTGCTCCCCGTATTGTCCGCGCCTATAAGTTAGCCCTGTTCACGTTGTGGTCCGATCTGGACCGGTTTGCAAATTCGTTCGGGGTGAGCCCGTCGAGGCTCGTGTGCGG